>CAZUUJ010000027.1:0-45360 GCA_964623625.1 uncultured Desulfocapsaceae bacterium | reverse complement strand
GCATTGATCTAAAAGACGGGCACGGCTGTGAAGAGGTGTATACCTGTGACTTATCCATCGATTATGTGAAGATTAACGCCGATTACAGAAGCTGATCCTAATAATGCGACTGCCGAAGCAACAGTTTTTTCAACTGGCCGACATTGGCGCCTTTTCTCACCTGAAAAAAGCGCTTTTAAAACAATATACTCTTGAAAAGGATCATGAGAGTAATGATCCAGTTTGTTTTTTCGACAGCTTTGATTGGAGGTTGTTTAAAAAGAAGTGTTTTGTTGTTCAGGAAAACGCTCAGATGTTATTATCCGATAAATCCGGCCAGCAGTTGGTTGAAACAAATATCAATCCCGCCGACAGCTATTTCTGGTGGGATTTTCCGGACGGTGAGTTTCAGCAACTGATCAAACCAGTCCTGAGCTGCCGGGCTCTTTGCCGGTTGTCTGAGTTGTTTAAGAACCAACAGAACTTCAATCTAGTCAATAAAGATGGGAAGACCGTAGTCAGGTTGGTTTTAATCACCTTTCAAGACTCGTTGGTGAATCAAGACCAGCCGACAGCCGTGTTTGTTACGCTCAAAGGTCTGCGCGGCTATGAAACCGCTTTTAAAAAGGTGCATAAAACAATCATCGGACAAAACGGCAACCCTGTTCAGTATGGGGTGGCACGGTTGACCATGGCGCTTGCCGACTCCAATCGATCTCCTCTAGATTATTCCAATAAATTCTCAGTTCCTTTGAGCGGTGACTGGAGTGTGGCCCGGGTGTTTTCCGTTATCTGTCTTGAGTTGCAGGACAATATGAAGCGCAATTATGAGTCTGTTATACAGGACATCGACACCGAGTTTCTCCATGATTTCCGGGTAGCAATCCGCAGAACCCGGTCGTTCTTATCTCTTTTAAAAAAGGCTCTTCCCAAACAGGTTTCCCATTTTATGAAAGAGTTTAAATGGCTGGGATCAATTACGGGACCTGTTCGTGATCTTGATGTGTATCTGTTGAAACAGGACGACTATCAGGCCATGCTGCCGGAAAAGTTGCAGGCCGGGCTGTCCTATTTTTTCCAGGAGCTTGTCGAGCAGAGAGAAATTGCCTTTGCACAGATGGTGAAGGGGCTCCTGTCGCAACGATTTGAAAAACTGATGGACGACTGGTCCGACTATCTGAATGGCTTCGAGGAGTCGGCCGGGTCCGGCAACTGGTCGAAACCATGCCGGCCGTTGGCTGTCAAACTGGTAAATAAGCGTTTTTCCAGGATAGTTAAGGACGGGGGTAGCATAGACGATACCAGTGAAGATGAACTACTGCACGATTTGCGCATTCAGGCAAAAAAGTTTCGATATCTGCTGGAGTTTTTCGCACCCTATTTCAATTCAAGGGATGTCAAGCGGTTTATTAAACAGCTCAAAAAGCTGCAGAATAACCTTGGCGATTTTAATGACCTCTCGGTACAGCAGGCTTCTCTCGGAGATTATTACGACCGGTTGGGCGGCAGAACAAAACGGGATAAGCAGGTGGCGGCGGCTCTTGGGGGCCTGATCTCCCATCTGGCAGCCGAGCAGGTGAATGTAAGAAACCGTTTCAAACGAACCTTCACCCGTTTTACGGAAAAAAAGAACAGCAGCCTTTTTTTTCAAACCTTTCAGCAGTGAAAAGGCAACCTGTTAAACAGGAAAGCATATCGGCAACCACAAATAACCGGTACATTCCAGTGAGTACAGACCGTTTAAACTCTCATGAAAACGCTGGCAATCTATTCCAATAAAGGCGGCGTCGGTAAGACGACAACTGCCGTCAATCTGTCGTATACTCTGGCCAGATCGGGCACCCGGACGTTGCTTGTCGATCTCGACTCTCAGGGTGCAGCCACCTATTATTTTCGAGTCAGGCCTAAGAAAACGTACAACAAAAAACGGCTCCTCAAAGGGTCGGTGGATAACTTTATTCGGGCTACCGACTTCGATAATCTTGACCTATTGCCATCACATCGGTCATTTCGTAATCTTGACCTTGCGTTGGGACGATCTGCTACCGAAAAAAAGCGAGTTATTCTCAAGAAGATTCTTGGTGGTCTACAAGATGAGTATGAGCTGATAGTGCTGGATTGCCCGCCGAATATGACTCTACTCTCCGAGAACATTGTTCTGGCCTCGGATGTGGTCGTTGTTCCAGTCATACCGACAACACTTTCTGTTCTGGCTTTACAACAGGTCATCAAGATGGTGAAAAAATTGCATGGTCCCAGGAAAAAGCTTGCTCCATTTTTTTCGATGGTCGAACAAAAGAAGAAACTGCATCTTGAGACGATGAATATGTATCGTAAGGATTCTGCATTTCTTAAAACAGCGATTCCCTACCGTTCTCTGATTGAGAGGATGGGAGTGAGCAGGTGTCCAGTGGGCGTTTCCTCTCCCCAGTCTGAGGTGCAACTCAGTTACAGAAAGTTGGGTCTTGAGGCATTAGCCAGGAGTAAAAAGCTGTGAAAACTCTCTATCTGATTCGCCACGCCAAATCCAGCTGGTCGAACCCGGTCCTCACCGATTTTGATAGAGGATTGAATAAACGGGGAAAAAGAAATGCGCCGTTTATGGGAAAACGGTTGGCTGACCATGGAGTCCTTCCGGACCTCATTCTGTCAAGCCCTGCAAAGCGGGCCAAAAAAACAGCGAACAAGATAGCAAAAGAGATCGGCTATCCAAAAGGCAGGATTGTCTTTAAAAAAACGCTCTATCACGCTTCGGTCTCCAATCTGCTCAGGCTCGTGACATCAGTGGAGGACAGCATCGACTCGTTGTTTGTCATCGGTCACAATTGGGGAATTACCGAATTTGCTGAGATGCTCACCAGGAAAGAACTCGGCAATATTCCCACCAGCGGAATCGCGGCCATCACTTTTCCCTTTGATCTGTGGCAGCATATTTCCTGGGGGGACGGGGAATTACTGTTTTTTGATTTTCCCAAAAAACATACCAACGGCAGATAATTACTGTTTCGGTGATTGACTGTAGATAGTGTCTGTCCAGAAACGAGAATTTTTCTTTTAAATCGTGGCGTAGAGAAAAATTTGCCACAGGCATATAACTGATATTCCGAGGATAAATTTTCTCTGCAACGAAGGGTTAGGAGAAAAAGGCCGTTTCTGGATGGACACTGGATGGGCAACTCCTTGATTTGTTCTTGTATAAACCGAACAAGTCCGGTTCGGTTCAATAATGATCCAGAAAATAGAAAAAAAAGTGTCGAGTGAAAACCGGTTGCTTCGGGCTGCACGGAATCTTGTCCATAATTGGATAAAGACCAGCTGGGAACTATTGAAGATTGCCATTCCGGTGATTATCCTGACGAAAATTGGCACCGAGTTAGGATTGATTGACGGTTTGAGTGTTGTTCTTGATCCTGTTATGGGACTTGTGGGACTACCAGGCAGCCTGGGACTTGTCTGGGCCACCGGGCTTGTAACCAATATCTACGCGGCAATGGTGGTTTTTTTTACACTGGCATCCGGCCTGGAACTCACTGTGCTGCAGGCGACGGTTCTCTGCTCCATGCTGCTCATTGCCCACTCGCTGCCTCTTGAAATGGCCATCACCAAGAAGGCGGGAGGGGGATTCTGGATTATCAGTATCCTGCGGGTCGGCGGGGCGCTGATTTACGGGATGATTCTCTTTCACCTTTGCAGTCTGTTCAATGTCTGGCAACAGAAGGTCTCCCTGATCTTCACCTTTGAGGCTGCCAGCAAGACCCTTTTTGAATGGTGTGTCGGCCAGATATACCTGCTTGTTACCATAGTAGTGATTATCCTCTGTATCTTAATTATCATGAAGATCCTGGAATATCTGGGGATTCTTCGCTGGATTGAGAGGCTGTTGGCCCCGCCTCTTAGATTTCTTGGAATGAGTGAGAAGGCTGCACCGATTACAGTGATAGGCATGGTTTTGGGTCTATCCTACGGCGGCTCACTGATTATTCAGGAATCGATATCGGGCAGGATGGGGAAAAAAGAAGTTTTTTATTCTCTTGCCTTAATGGGGCTTTCCCACGCGTTGATCGAAGATACGCTGCTCATGATGACAATGGGAGGGAAATTAGCCGGAATTTTCTGGGGGAGATTGCTCTTTTCAATTTTCATGATATTTTTACTGGTGAGAATTGTTACTTGGATAACGAATGGGAAAAACAAAAGCCTGAGCCCGTGAGCATTTGATAGTGCTGTAGCTTTGCTTAATTTAGTAGTGTGGTAAAAGTGAACTATGTCATACTGCTGAATTAAGCAAAGATGCAGTGCGAGCGGATGCACCGTAGGGCGGAATATTAGTTGGGGTTAACCCCACACACCTGTTAATCATATATTATATCAACACTTTATTGGGCAGAAAGGTAATCTCTGTCACGGATTCGGGAAAAGAGCCAAAGCACCCTGAAACAAACTCAGAGGAACGCACATGAGAACGGAAAACTATCGGGTTGTTTGTGTTATCGGTTTATTGGTTCTGTTAATGTCGGCATCCACTCTTTACGCAGAATGTATTCAAGGAAACTGTATAAACGGGGAAGGCACCTTTGTCCATACAGACGGCAGGAGATATACAGGTGAATTCTCGCAGGGGATGCTCGATGGTAAGGGAATCCTTGTTTATCCCAATGGCATAAAATACAGTGGCCAGTTAAATCGGGGCCGGTTCCATGGTCATGGTATCCTCACCGGGCCTGATGGACGACGGTATGAGGGCGAGTTCTCTGATAATGTTATTAACGGAAAGGGGAAGCTGATACGGGTCGACGGTGTTCAGTACCACGGTGAGTTCAGTCTTGGAAAATTCCACGGTGATGGTGTTCTTTTTTATCCCGATGGCAGAGAGTACCAGGGAGAGTTCAGGAACAACATGATCCACGGCGAAGGAAAGCTGATCTTTCCCGATGGGACATGGTTTAAAGGAATATTTATAAATGGCAAGCCTGCCGGAAAAGGAACTAGGACTTATTTGGACGGCAGCCGTTATACCGGAGAATTCCACAACGCCGGTCGGCATGGATTTGGTAAACTTAAGGCGGCCGATGGCAGTGTTTATGAAGGCATGTTTGAGCAGAACAACTATAACGGCGAGGGCTCTATTGCATATCCCGATGGCCGAAAGTATAAGGGAGATTTTAAAAACGGCCTCTTTCATGGAGAGGGCGTTTTAGATTATCCCGACGGCAGCCGATATACGGGCAGTTTCAAAGGCGGTTTACGAGAGGGACAGGGAGAAATTGAGTTCACCGATGGTTCAAAATATACGGGAGAATTCGCAAGAGGTAAAAGAAACGGCAAAGGTGAACATCTGTATGCCGACGGCAGCCGCTATATCGGCGAGTTTATGGATGGCAAACAGAACGGTCATGGAACACTTTATTATATCAATGGAGAAAGCTTCACCGGTGAATTTATGGATGGCAAACCGGTGCGGCTACCGACTGAAGAAAAGACTGTGGAACAGTCAAGTGCAACGGTAGAAACCGTACATACCAGCGGAGAATATTATCTGTCCCAAGGGAAAATTTATAGGACCGGTAGTCAAAAACCGCTCAGTACGGATCGGGTCGATTTTGTCTATCCGGATCAATCGATCTACCGTGGTCCGCTCAAAAACGGTGTTGCAAATGGAAACGGAAAAATCACTCTGGCAAACGGAGACAGATACTCAGGAGATTTCGTAGATGGCCGCATTGATGGAAAGGGAAACTATACCTATAAAAACGGTCGGTTTTACAAGGGCTCGTTTTCAAAAGGAGTGAAAAACGGTTTCGGCGAGTTTTCCTACCCCGACTCAACAAGGTATAAGGGTAACTTCAAGAATGATCATTTTGATGGTAATGGAGAGTATTTTTATAAAGACGGCAGCCTCTATTCAGGCGATTTTAAAAACGGATCGTTCAACGGAACCGGAAAGCTGCTTTTCAAAGACGGCTCTACATACAGTGGAGAATTCAAAGACGACATGATTCATGGAACAGGAATCCTGGAGTCGGTGAACGGCGATGTATATGAAGGAGATTTTAAAGACGGGAAAAGGCATGGAGAGGGTGTTCTGACTCGTTCGAACGGTACAGTTATCCGAGGCAAATTCGCTGATGATGAATTTGTCGGTAAAAATTGAGACGTAACCAATAACGGGGTAAGCAACATACTTAATCTTAAGGAAAAATTGTAAGTGATCACAGTGCGTACCTGTCCAAATCAGGTGCGCACTGTGATCACTTACATTGAGACAGTTATGCGTTGGATTTATAAAACAGTACATTTCGAGTTGAAAAAGGAAGGACTTTTAGGGTCGCCTTTTCTCGATAGGAGTGAAATTGAGCTTTCACTCAACGAGTATGGACGGGCAGGCTGGGAATTGATTTCAACAACTGAAGTCAGTGACGGTATTCTGGCCATTTTCAAGCAGCCGCTGAGGCAGACACGCAAGAAAAAGGAACCGGCTGCGCAGCAGAAGAGTTTTGAGTTCCCAGACAGTAAAAAGCTGGACAGGGTTGTCTTAAAGCGAAATGCCGTTACACCGGAGTCTGAAAAAAAAGAGGATGACGACAATCCTGAAATAGGAGTTATTCCAATTGAATAAGCAGAGCGTTATAGGTCTGGCAAACCCCGCCTTCCGGGTTGACGATGAGCTGCAGGAATGGATGAGAGATATCAGACACCATCTCCATCGATATCCAGAGGTCTCCTATCGGGAGAACAAGACCAATGACTATATTCATCAGAAACTCGATGAGATAGGCATCAATGACCGAAAAACCGTTGCCGGAACGGGTGTAGCAGCCGTAATCGGCAACGAAAATCCGGCTGCCGGTGGGGTCGGTTTACGGGCCGATATGGACGGGTTGCCCATTGGTGAAGAGACCGGACTGCCATTTTCTTCCAAAACACAAGGAGTGATGCATGCCTGCGGCCATGACGGCCATGTGGCAATGCTGCTTGGGGCGATCCGTCTCCTACAGGATGTCGATCTGGTGGGACAGGTGAAGCTCCTGTTCCAGCCGGCCGAAGAGCACGGCAACGGTGCCGAGGAAATGATCAGGGCCGGGGTCCTTGATGGTCTCTCCGCAATTTTCAGCGGACATATCGATACGCATTTTCCCACCGGAACACTGACCATTGACGAAGGAATCATCTGCGCCAACACCAACCCATTCACTATTCATGTCTACGGGCGTTCAGGACATGCCGCCAGGCCCCATGAAACCGCCGATGCCATAGTGGCCGCTTCCAGCCTGGTGACCTCGATTCAGACTCTTGTCTCCAGGGAAGCGGATCCCACTCGTTCCGCTGTAGTGACCATCGGCAGTTTTCGCGCCGGAACCATTCATAATATTATCGCGGGAAGCGCGGTTCTCCAGGGGACCATCCGCTCAATCGACCTATCCACAAGAGAGAAAACAATTAACGGTCTCAGGCGTATAGTTGAGTCCATCGGTACAATGTATAGAGTCGAAACAGCCCTTGAATTTGAAGCCGGCTTACCGGCGGTCAGTAATTCACCTTCAACTGTTCGGGTGGCAAGGGAAGCGGCTCTTCAATCGGCCGAAGTCCGACAGGTCGTCTCTCAGGAATTTCCCAGTCTGGGCGGTGAAGATTTTTCCTTTTATCAGCAACTAATTGATGGCTGTATGGTCCGCTTTGGCGCTTTTCTTTCCGAAAAAACAGGGCCGGCCCACAGTTCAACCTTCAACTTCGATGAGGCTGTTTTCAGAACAGGAGCCTCATGGTTGGCGGCAGCAGCCGTGAACTGGCTCCAGAACAACAATTCAGGTGAGGAGTGATCATGGGGAATCAGGGGGAGGGTCATGATCTTTGTTCAATCGTTTTCAATTCGAGCAGTGAATTCAGCCTGGGGGTGGAACTGGAGTTTCAGGTGATTGATTCAGAGAGTACGGATCTGGTCCCAAAGGCACCGCTTCTTTTTGAAAACCTACCAGAGTCATTGAAACCCGCAGTAACCCTGGAGTTTATTCAGTCGATCCTTGAAGTTCAGACAGGTATCTGTTCATCGGTTTCAGATGTTGAGCGTGATCTGAGGGATGTGTGCTCTCAGTCGAGTGCTCTTGCAGAAAAATTTAATACTCTGCTGTTTGCCGCCAGCCTGCATCCTTCTGCAATTGCCCACAAACAGGAACTGACCGATGATCCGCGTTATGAAAAAATCATGGAGGAATTGCAGATCGTCGGCAGACGATTTATTACCCAGGGAATCCATGTTCACGTGGGCCTTCCGGATGGAGAGACCGCAATCCGGGTATGTGATGCCGTCCAACCGTTTTTGCCGATTCTACTGTCGCTGTCCACTTCTTCTCCCTATTATCAAGGTATTGATACGGGTTTTATGTCCTATCGTACCAAACTGTTCGAAGCGCTCCCCATGGCAGGGCTTTACGACTATATCGGCAGTTGGGATCAGTTCCTGCAGGAGTTGTGTTTTCTGGAAAAACGGGGGGTTATCAGTTCGATTAAGGATCTCTGGTGGGATGCCAGGCCGCATCCGGATTTCGGAACACTTGAGATCAGGACCTGTGATTTGCCAACCCGGTTCAGTGACATCCTGGGATTGACTGCTCTTGTTCAGGCGCTGGTAGTTACACTTGCCCGGGGCGGTGCCAGACCGGGACCTTACAGTCAGGCACTGCTGCGCTTTAATAAATGGCATGCTGCCAGACATGGATTGCAGGGATCGTTCATTGACCCTACGGAAATGTTGGCAGAAAGAAAAATCGGCCTTAAAGAAGCTGTTGTACTGCTTTTAGAAAAAGTAAAACCTGCAGCCGAGGAACTCGGGTCAACAGATTTCCTTCAGTTGATCGGCAACATAAAAGAGCGTGGAACAGGGGCGGATCAGATGCGAGCCCTCTATTCCCGGACGCAGGATTACAATCAGGTAATAATAGATATACATCAGAGGTTTTGGAAGTGAGTTTACATAAAAAATCAATTGTAGCAGCAGGGCACACATTAACCAGCCAGACGGCGGCAACCATTCTTAGGGAGGGCGGCAATGCATTCGATGCCATTGTCGCTGCCGGGTTTGCTGCGGCTGTTGTCGAACCGACCCTGACCAGCCTTGGCGGGGGAGGTTTGTTGCTTGGCCATAATGCTCGGGACGGCAGGGATTTTTTCTTCGATTTTTTTGTCGATACGCCCGGCAGAGGATTGGATGCAAACAGTCTGGAACCCCACTTTTTTCCAGTGACCGTCAAGTTCTCCGGTTCGGACCAGATTTTTAATGTGGGCCTCGGATCAGCGGCGGTTCCCGGACAACTCAAGGGGTTGATCCATACTCAGAAACGGCTTGGCAGCATGAGTCTTAAAGATGTGATTTCTCCTGCTGCCCGACTAGCCAGACATCATATGATCAATCAACAACAGGGAAGCTTTCTCCAACTGCTTTATCCCATTATGACCCTGACCGAGGCCGGCAGGGATCTTTATGAGCCCGGCGGCAACTATCTACAGCCGCGCGACCCGATGGTGAATGAAAATATGGCCGACTTTCTGGAACAGGTCATAGACGATGAAGGTGACAGCTTCTACCGGGGTGAACTGGCAGCAGGGATTGAGGAGGATATGCGTGAGGGCCATGGGTTGTTAACCAGAGCCGACCTGGAAGCATATGAAGTAAGGGAGCTCAAACCTCTCAGGTTAAAATACCGGGGGATGGACTTTTATACATCGCCGCCGCCATCAATGGGGGGCGTGCTGATCGGATTGTCATTATCGCTTCTGTCCCAGGAGGGAAAACCGGACTTTGAATGGGGTACGCCAACCCATCTGCTGAATACGGTTGGCCTTATGCAGGAGGTGGAAAAAATCCGCAAACAGGGAGTGACTACGCCTGAAACATTTAAAAACTTTTTGGATGATGTGGACCGGTGCTGGTATTCGGTGGAGACCATCCGTCTGTTCAGCCGGGGGACCACCCATATCAGTGTTGCTGACAGAGATGGCAACTGTGCTTCCATGACCAGCTCCAATGGTGAAGGCTCAGGCTATTTTGCGCCGGGAACCGGTGTGATGCTTAACAATATGATGGGTGAAGATGATCTCCATCCGGACGGTTTCCATTCAAGTCCTCCGGGTGAGCGGGTCAGTTCCATGATGTCGCCATCCATGCTGGTGAAGGATGGTCAGGTGCAACTGGTCATCGGTTCCGGCGGCTCAAAAAGGATCAGACCGGCAATCAGTCAGACGCTCAGCCAGGTTGTTGATTTCGGCAAGTCGCTGCAGGAAGCGGTTGACGCCCCGCGGCTGTACTGGGATGGTGATTGTGTACAGATCGAGCCGGGTTTTGACGACCAGTCGCTGGCCGCTCTGGAAAAACATTTGAGAATAAACGTGTGGGATGATATCGATGTATATTTCGGTGGTGTACATGCGGTTATTCCCGGCAAGGAAGGCGCCGGCGATAAACGGCGCGGTGGTGCTGTTGAAGAGGTTCCTGGTCCATAAACATCCTCTATGGAATAGGGCATCCTTTGAAATGATTGTGTGAGCCGATTTGTTACCCTGACAAGGGAGGTCAGGGTGGATTGTGGTTTTGATTGGTTGGCCGGTGTTTTTGACTACAATATAAGACCGTGCAGACAGTAAGTTTAAGGGGAAAGCATCTAGTAATCAAACTGGAACGATGTTGCCGTCTCAGTGCGGGTATCGTCCGGCAATTTATTTCCTGTTCCTAACTTTTGGAGGGTGTTTATGCCGATTAAATTGAAAATCATCATTTTTCTTGCCGGTTTGGGACTGATCATGTCCCTGTGTATGGGAGGTTACAGTTATTTCGATGCAAAAAATCAAATATTTAAGGATGCGTTGAAACAGGCTGATGTGGTCTCCTCATTCGCCATGGCTTCAAGGACATACGCTGTTAAAACAATGCGTCCATTGACCGTGAAAATCGGTGGTCAGGATAGCTTCCATCCCGAATTGATGGGTGGCTTCTTCATTGCCCGGGCAATTTCCGATATCTTTTCTACGTCCCAACCCGGTTATTCGTTTAAACAGGCGGCCTTGAACCCTGTGAATAAACAGAATAAGGCCGACAGACAGGAGCAGGAGATCATACAATATTTTAGTGATAATATCAGTGAACAGAAAAAGAGCGGTGTTATTGAAAAGGGTGAAAAAAGCTTTTTCTATGTGGCTCAGCCGGTCAGGGCCGGTAATAAATGTTTGAAATGCCATGGAGATAAGGAAAACGCTCCTACGGGCAGGGTCAATCGTTATCCCGGCGGTGGTGGTTATAATTACGAGCTCAACAGCGTAGTTGCGACCTTTATCACCTATATCCCAATCGATGTTGCCTTAAAGAACGTCGAGATACGGGCTTTAAAGGTCTTTGGTATCGGATTTGGTTTTATCCTGCTGCTGACTATAGTTATCTGGTTCTACCTTGAAAAGCAGATTATTTCGCCCATCATTCTATTGACAGGAAGAGCCGATAAAATGAGCCGCGGAAAAGACCTTAATGACGTCATTAAACGATCAACATCCGACGAGATCGGCCAACTGTATGAATCGTTTAACAGGATGCGTATTTCGGTTGTCAAGTTGTTGAAGATGATCAACAGCAAGTAGTTGGACCGGTTGTTTGATGGGATGAGGTTCTGACAATAAGAGATAAGGATATCCTTCCCAGAATATAACAGTTGACCTGGGTAATTTTTACCCAGGTCGGCCGGAAATTGTGTAAAAAAGAGGCGATTGTAGTTTTTAGTTTTATACTTAAATTATCGTCTCGATGTGATAAATATCATCAAATCAGTATCTTGGAGAGAGTGTGTTGCAACTGGCACGGTTGTTGAAATAACCAGGGTGCACTAAGTGACTTCAATTCTCTTCTCCTCCCTAAAGCGTCCACCATACCTTCCCGATGGCGGGCGCTTTCTTTTTTGTACTAGCCTCTCCCTGGATATTGTATAGTTTCCTCGGTTGACCACAATATATTGTACAGCTCACTTGACAACAGTGTGTGGGAACGATATTCTGTATCCGGTTATTTCAGGTGTCCGTGAGGACGATTATCGTTCAATGATCGATGATCAGGGAACTTCGTGGAAATCGAAGACGGACCCGCCGCTGTGATCCTTTCCCATAAGGGAAACTCTTCTGGCCATCATACGCCACTGTTCCATATAAAAGGAATGGGAAGGCTGCTGGAAGGGAAGGAAAGTCAGAAGACCTGCCTGGAAGAAATATAACAACCGTCGAGGATAAGCGGTTGTTGTAATATGATCTTGCGGATACAAGGGAAATCCCCGGATCGAACTCTTTTCGGTCCGGGGATTTTTTTTCCGGATTCAAACCAACAGGGAGAAAACATGGTCATAACGGAAAAAACACTCTGCAAGATGACGATTTATCAGATCAAGGATTGGGATACCTATCAGATGGTAATTCGAGAGATTATCTGAATTTAGAGATCGCCACAGTCGCTATGCTCCTTCGCGATGATGGATTATTAATTTCGTCGTTGCGGGGAGCGGCGTGACGAAGCAATCGTTTGAGCACCGAGGATGTTGAGACAGGTGCAGATGCAGGGCGAGGGCGATAAGCGGTTTCCAGCACAGCCATAGCAGCGCAGGCTGAGCATGAAATCGATGCAGTCAGCGTGGCAGGTGTGGTTGTATCAACGGCAGAATGCCAAACGATTGCAAAATTCAGGTTTTAAAGATCGGTTCAGTTCAGTCGTTTCACTTCTTTGCAACAACTGAACAGGTTACCTGCGTCGTCAGGTTGAAGGCCACGGTAATCTCTAACCTACACCAATCGCTTTTCCGATCTGGAATACTAAAACGGCAAAACCAAAGGCAAAAATGGTATTAAACGCCATGGAAAAGGTGGCCCAGCCCCAGGAAGATTCTTTGGCAATACAGACAACGGTGACAAAGCAGGGTGCGTAAAACATGATGAACACAAGGGCCGCAACTGCGGTGACCTTGTTCCAGCCGGGATCTTTTGCCAGCCGCTTGCTGAGCGATTCTGGTTCGTCCACTTGCACCTCTCCCATGGAGTAGGCTGTGCCGAGTGTTGATATGATAACTTCTTTGGCGGCAAATCCGCCGACCAGAGCGATATTGGTTCTCCAATCGAATCCGGCAAGCGTTGACAGCGATTCAAGAGATGTGCCGATTCGACCGGCAATGGAGTGACGAAGGGCTGCTTCGGCTTCATCCCAGTCAACCCGTTCCAGTCTCTGTTGTAACTGCCTGGCCTGTTCTTTCAGGTCAAGTGTTTCCTTTTCAAACTGTAATCCAACTTCTTTATAGAACTGGTCGGTTATAGACTGACGTTGTTGTTCAAAAGATGTGCTCTCTTTTTCAGGAAGACCAGGGAAGGTCATCAGCGCCCAGAGAAGAATGGATATGGCAAGGATAACGGTTCCAGCTTTTTTGATGTATTGCCAGGTTCGTTCCCAGGTATGTATGAACAAACCGCGAAGAGTCGGCAGTCGGTAGGGTGGCAACTCCATAACAAAAGGAGTCGGTTCACCCCGCAGTACTGTCATGCGAAAGATCTTGGAAACGATCAGGGCCACCAGCCAGGCCAGCATGGTGAACAGAAACATATACCAGGCCTTACCTTCAGAAAAAAAGGTGCCGATCAGCAGGGCCAGTACTGGAACTTTGGCTCCACAGTTCATAAAGGGTACTGTCAAAAGCGTTGCCATTCTCTCTTTGGGTGAGCGAAGAGTTCTGGTTGCCATAACCCCCGGCACCGCACAGCCGCCGGCTATTCCTCCTGAAACGATAAACGGCATGACTGAAGAGCCGTGCAGGCCGAAAATCCTGAAAACTCTGTCCATCATAAAGGCGACCCTGGCCAGGTAACCGGAGTCTTCCAGGATGGCGATTCCAAAGAACATGAAAAGTATCAGCGGTACAAAACCGAGCACACCACCAACCCCATCAATCACTCCTGAAATAATCATCGACTTAACCAGGCCTTCGGGCAGGATTTCATCGGCTACACTTCCTAACCAACCGAAAAACGATTCGAGCCAGGAGACCGGCAGTTCACTCCATGAAAATGTGAAATGATACAGACCGAAAATAACCATCAGCATGATAACGGGACCAAGAAGACGGTTTGTGACTATCTTGTCAATCCTGTCGGATGTATACAGCCTGTCCGTGTCAAACTTATGGGTCTGAACGTTGTCCCTCATGATCGATTTGATATAGCCGTACCTGTGGTCTGCAATGAGAGATTCCGGATAGATCTCCATGGTTTTTTGCAGATGGTTTGTTACCTGGCTGACTCTCTCGCCGATACGCTTGCTCACTACAGGGTCAACAGAATTACCTTTGCTGATAATCTGTTCGTCATTTTCCAGCCATTTGAGAACGGTAAAGCGGGCAGGATAAGTATCTGTGAGAAAATTATTCTGTTCAACGATATCAACCAGATCCCATACAGTTTGGTCCAGGTCATCGCCATAGCTGATTTCGAGGGGTTGCCAATCTTTATTGCTTTGGGCAACCTCAATCGCCGCATCAATCAGAGCTAAGCAACCCTGACCTGATCTGGCTATAATAGGAACAACAGGAACACCGAGAAGCTTGGACAACTGATCCGATTTGATTGTAATTCCCCGGTCCCTGGCAACATCGATCATGTTGAGAGCAATGACAACCGGTACCCCAAGCTCCATAAACTGCATTGTAAGATAGAGGTTTCTCTCAAGATTTGATGCATCGACAATATTAATGACCACTTCCGGTTTAGCATTGACAAGATGATCTCTGGCAACCAGTTCTTCAGCAGAATATGCGGTCATCGAATAGGTGCCAGGCAGATCGACAAGTGCTATTTCATGGTCATTCTGCTGAAAAAAACCCTCTTTAAAATCGACTGTGATGCCGGGATAGTTGCCCACATGCTGCCTGGCACCTGTCAACTGGTTAAAAAGAGTTGTTTTGCCGGCATTCGGGTTGCCCGCCAGTGCCATGGATATTATTGGTTTTTGTACGCTTGCCGATTGGTTTCCAGTTGTTGTCATGATATTATTGAAGTGGATAATCTTTGTTCTGGTCACAGTCGGTAGAGACTGAACAACCCGCACACCCACAACCACAATCCGGCTGTTGTTTGCTTGCCTGTTTCCATTGTCTGTGAAAGTGTCTTCCTAGAACTAAAAAACAGATGAGAAGAACAGCTATGATGATAAATGTTTCAGTCATATTTGAAGGTCTGGTCTTGAATTATTATTGCGCAGCGGAAAAAACATAAGCCGTAAAAACCGCAGGCTATGCCGGCGGATAACGCTGCTTACTAAAACATACGCTTCGCACATTTGCTCCCCGGCCTTGCCGGAAATCAAAGCTACGCGTTTCACGCGTGGATGTTTACTCAATGATTTTAATGTTGATATAGTCGGCCTCATTGTTTCTCAAAGTCAAGGTAGAGCCTAACACTCTAAGCGATACCGGATCATTGAGCGGTGCTCTTCCCTGAATGGTGATTTTGGTTCCCGGAGTGAGTCCCATTTCCCTCACTCTTCTTCCTAGTTGGCCACCGACACTGACACTTTCAATGGTACCGGACTGGTTGAGTTTCATCTTTCTGAGAGTCACTGTTGACAGAGTTCTATTCACTTTTTACGCTTCTGATTAGAGGATATGTTCGTGGTGGTAATAAATGTTAGTCCCAACTAAGTTATTGTGACCAAAAAAAACCGGATCAATTTGATCCAGAATTATACCGGCTTTCTCTGTTCGTTGTCTAAGTTATTATCTAATCGATAAAAATTGTATTATACAGGTTTAACAAAAATAGTCTTGATTGAATCATTGTCAAGACTGAGTGTACCGCCATTGACCTTGAAAATACAGGATGATCCGTTTGTGGGACAGATCAGATCGATTTTTTCGCCACTTCTCAGTCCCATTGAAGCCATTCTTGCGCACAGTTTTCTGTCACCTTCTATCTTACATATCTCCATCTGACCGCTGGTAGCGGCATCCGAAAGAGGACCCATTTTTGGACAGCCTTTTCTTTTTTTACAAATGTTCTTCATGGCCTGTAAATAAAAAATTCCAGCGTTTCTTTATGTTATGGAGCATTAATTAGGTACACCAAACTTTACGAGGTGTCAATAAGAATATAGTGTCATCGAAAATTGTTGCAAGTGTAAAAGTTTGAAATTGTACGGGCATAGTTGATATCGTTGTTCGTTCCTGCTTGACAAAAGAAAAAACAGTCATCATGGTAATCATTCGTGTATTCAGATAGTGTATAAAGAATTGTCATGATCAAACAGTCATCAAAAGATAAACTGAAATCGGCTAAAAGAAGAGCCGTAATCTCCATCTGCCTCAATATTCTGCTGGCCGGGGGTAAAGGTGTTGCCGGCGTTCTCTCCGGTTCAACCGCTCTTATCGGCGATGCCATCCACTCGGCCACCGATGTACTGGCCAGTTCAGCTATTTTTGTTGGACTGTGGGTAGCCGGCAGGGAACATCCGTCATTTCCGTATGGTCTTTATAAGGCAGAAACTATGGCTACCCTGGTCACTTCCATCGCTGTAATTTTAGCGGGCTATGAGATTGGCAGACAGGCATTATTTGGTGTGACAAAAATGGTTGATGTGACCATCGCCATGCCGGTGGCTCTAGTCTGCTTTGTTATTGCTCTGGGATTTGGTTTTCTGCAGATGCGCGCAGGAAAGAAATATGACTCACCAGCGCTGGAGGCGGATGCCAGAGATTATCTGGCCGATTCGCTGTCAACAGGTGTGGTTTTGATCGGCCTGCTGGGATCGGCGATGGGGTACAATGTGGACCGGGTTGCCGCGGGAATCGTCTCATTATTTGTATTCTATGCGGGCGGCCATCTTCTGGTGAGCGCTTTAAAAGACCTGCTCGACGCTTCCATCGACAGGGAGACCGAGCGGGAGATCATCAAAATGGTTGAAAATCATCACCGAATTCACAGAGTCAAGAAATGTTTAAGCCGGGTTGCCGGCGGCCGTTTTATTGTGGATATGGATGTGGAGATGAAAACCACTTCCCACAAGGTTGCCGATCATGTGGCCGACCTTCTTGAAGAAGAGATAACAAAGCGATTTCCCAAAGTGGTTATGGCCAGGGTTCGGCCTCATTATACCAGGGGAGACTTTGTCAGAAGGGTGACGCCTGTCGATCAACCTAATGGAAAGGTGTTTGAGCATTTGACCGCCGCTCCCTGGTTTATGATTGAGACCATTCGTTTAAGCACCGGCAAGGTGGCCCGCTGCCAGTTTGTGGAAAATAAACACCGGAATGCCGAGAAGCGGAAAGGACTGCTCATCGGCAAATGGCTGCTATCGCTCAAGCCGGATGAGGTTGTTGCCGATGATAACGGCTCAACACCTATTACAATCCTTAAAGAATCAGGTGTTGTTATTGTGAAGGCATAGGTTTCACGGGAGAATACTGCTTTACTTTATTGCTTCTATTTTAGGTTGAGGTAGTAGTATTTCAAACGGATAGCTTTTGTTTGGGATTATATTGAAACGCGAATATCGAATATCGAACAAGAAATGTCGAATGACAAAGTGGTGAAAAACTTTTCCGGCAGCAACAGCTTGAATGGGCACCTCAAGAACTTCCGGACTTCGACATTCATAATTTCTTGTTCGATATTCTGCGGTTCGCTTTAAAATTCGGCTGATTCGACCTGCCGGTATCACATGACTTTCAATCCGCGATCATAAACCCACCATCTTTATAGCCGATGGTTATTTCATTCAGATTCCAACCCCCATTTCTTTCCCTGAATTCTTCCCACATAATGGTAGTGGTCCCTGGGGGCTAACAGGCCCATATTCGATTTTCTGCCCCACACTTTGCTGTTGGCGATCTTCGGATAGCGGTTCCAGTAGGCTAAGGCCAGTTTCTTCTCCTTCTCCATATCCTTTGGTCGAATGACGGGACCCCATATCCAGCCGTCAAAGCGGCCATGGGTACGATAGTGATCACGTGGACCCCAGATGCCTTTAGGTCCGTTCCGGCCCCAGTTTGAGTTTGCTTCAAGGCTAGGGTATCGCAGCCAGTAGGCTTCGGCCAGCAGTTTTTCCCGAGCATAATCGGGGGAACGGGAAATCAGAATTTCATTGAGGTAAGCTTGTTCAGCAGCTATTTTTTTAGAATCTGCCGGCATGTTCAACAGACCGATCAACCAGATAATTAAGCTGATCCCACAGGCAAACGCGGTGACAACTGCAGTGAGCAATGATGCTTTCTCCGATTGTTTACCAGGTGTCATTGCACTGCCTCAAGCTCGATCCATTTGCTCCAGTTGCCCTGCTTTATATTCCTGACCCGCAATCGAAAAGGACTGTTGGGAACGACCCAGGTCTCCCAGAATTTCCGCTCAATAATGCCGAAATCCTTTACAGGTCCATCGCTGGTGATTTCGCCGGTAATGGCTGTCCTGCCGGTTCCGGTTCTATACTGAATAATATACTGTTTTCCCTGGCTGCCGGACCACTCAAGCCGGAATTTCCCAGCCAGGTCAGCATAGCTGTAGGGCCCGCCCCTCGAAGGTCTGACCCAGCGTGGCCCGGGATCTCCCTTGTTTCTGCGAGGTATGGGTTGGCGGCTAATCGGCCTGACAACCATTTGGTCGATGGCTTCTCTCAGCTGTTTCATCAGACGCTTGGTTTCTGCCGGCCTGGTTAGGGTCAGGTTGTTTTTTTCCAACGGGTCCTTTGACAGGTCATAAAGGCGAGGAACAACCGTGCCATCTTTGTCGATACGAGCCAACAGTTTCAACTCCTCCTCGATCAACGCGTATTCGAAATAACTGATATTGGTATGATCGGGTTCGGCAAAACCGCCGCCGGAAGTCATACCCATCCATGTTGAGCCGGTATAGCCCTGTTTTAGAAGATCGGTACCGAAAAACGAAATTTCCGGTTGAATGTCGAGTAAGCTCAAGAGAGTCGGCATCAGATCAATGTGGGAGCTGTTGTGTTGAACAATACTGCCGCCATTGTGTTCGATTCTGTCAGGAAGCCAGATAAATAGCGGGATTCTAACGATTTCCTCATGCAGATGACCGTGCAGTGTGGTCGAGGCGTGGCCGACGGAGCCCCGTTCCCCATGTTCGTCGCCATGGTCGGCGGTGACAATCAGAATGGAGTTCCGGTGCAACCCGCTTTTTAGAAAGAAGGACCAGAACGAATTGAACCAATGATCAAATTCCTTGACGGCCCCACTCTGCATCTGATGAATGATAGCATTATCACCTTCTTCAAAACGGTACTGATCGCTGTTTAGTACTGATCTTGTTTCAACGGCTTGCAATCTTGCAAAGAGCCTGTTGTCGCTTCCAGCCACCTCTTTTTTCCAGTTAAAGCGAAATTCTTCAGAAGCTCTGTATGGCAGATGGGTATTGGTGTAGTGGTGCCAGAAGAAGAAGGGCTGGTTGTCGGTCTTTTTTTGAGCCAAATAATGTTTAAGATGGGAACTACTTGTGTTTAGAGACAGGCCAATATTTCGGTAAATATCCATAGCCATGAAACTCTGTAGTCCTTCGACAGTGTAACCGATTTGGGTTAGCTGTTCCAGCGGAAGAACAAGGGACGGATCAACGGATTGACCTCTGGTGTGCACTCCGCTTTGAAAAGGGGACAACCCGGTGAGCAGAGTGACGATATTGGCACCGGTCCAGCCGGAAATCGCTCGGTGACTGGTAAAAGAGATCCCGTTTTCAGATGTTTTTAAAAGTAACGGACAGTTTCCCCTGGTTACCAGATCGCTTCGTAAACTTTCTACGGTAATGACGATAACGTTAATCTTGCTGTCCTGATACAGGTTGTCAACAGACCTGTACACTAGAAAAGCAAAGAGCAGTAGCGCCAGGCTAATTGAAAGAAAGCGTAGCCACATGGGAAACGGGGAGGTAAAGGAAAAACAGAAATGCTGTCCAGGAAAGGGCGTTCATTCCATATCTGAATTGGGTGCCAAAACGGTGAGCATGAAAGGCAAAAAACACTGGTGCGGCTCCAAGGGGAAGAAACGGCCAGTAGGGGAGGTCAATCTGCCTGTATTGTGCCAGGGGAAAAACCAGACAACCAACCGCAATCACCAGCCAGGTAAGGTAGCAGATGGTAAGAGCGCTGATACCATCGTTGCTGTCAGACGTATCGGCGGTAGAGGAAAACAATGAAGCGGAGTGCCAGATCATCGCACCCCCGAATCCGGACACAGTGTCTGTTGACAGATCGGTGATACCGTATGTCCTGGAGGGATGAAAACCCTGCAGCAGTTCATCATGAATACCAAGCAGAGAAGTCATGGCGGCTGAAAAAAATAGAAGAGATAAGCCGTGCAGTCTGGACGACATGACATATCGAACCAGAAGCGACAGCAGTATGTATTCCGGAATATGGATCTTTTTAACGGGAACACTGGCATCCGGAATCAGCAGGGCAACAAGACAGAAAAGTATGCCGGTCGTGGCCCATTTCCAGTCGACCTCAATCCCTTTGTACATTGCCCTTTTTAAAAAAACAACAATGACAGCCAAGCAGAAAAGAGTAATAACAACAGGCAGAATGGCCATAATTTCTTCGCCCAGCAGGTTGTTACACCAGCGCCAGAGCACAAAAAGATTAGCATACAGCAGGATCAGCAGAAACGTCGAGCCGTAAAGGCAGGCAGGCCGAAGGTAGACGAAGAAAAAGGAACGCAAAGGTTGTTACTCCTAACCCGGATTTCTAAAAAATATGCCAGTTGTCCTCGCTCATTTTTGCTTGCGAATCGGAGTCTGCACTCACTTTTCTAGCAAACAATTGGATTCCCGGCAGAAGGTAAATCAAAAAAGCCGGTAATTTTCATGCTGAGCTTTGATGGTCATCAGAAAGGAGTATACCCGACCCGGAAATGAATGACAAATTCAAGGTGATGTCAGTGCGAGGAAATATAAATATATCAATATATTAGTGATGTGTTAAGCAGGCGTCTTTTATGGGTTCGGCTTGTTAACAATGTTGTAGAAGGTAATGTTACCGCTGACCTCGTTACCGACCATGATCATCGGTTTTGCGGTGGGGCTGTCTTCGGCCCTGATAAAGAGAATACTTTCCGGAGCAAGATCGTCTGTTTTAAGCAAGCAGGATTCAGCTTGGTTTTTTGTATGTTGGTCAAAACGGCGGTTGATAATATGGTCATTGAAAATGACTTTGTCAGGATCGGTGATATCATAAATCATAATGCCGCCCACCTTTTCCAGACCGATGAAAGCGTATGTCCGAAAATCGATTTCACCGATGACAAGGGCTTCCGGTTCCGGTCCCTTATCATCGCTGCGATCGTCAAAGACGGGCCAGTGGGCTGTGGAGTTGAACCCTTTTGTGGAAAGTGTGCGCGCTGTTATTTGTTCAAAATCGCTGCCGCTGTCATAGACCAGACGCGCTCTGTCTATTTTCTTATAGTTGTCGGCTTCCCAAATGGAAAATGACCGGGCTCCAAATGAGTAGAGTTTTTCAAAATATCCGCCAGCGTTTTTTCCAAGACTGTTGGAGATTCTCAGCCGGCCCAACTGTTTTTTATTTTGGATGTCTTTGTGATCAGCCAATGCGTCGGCCAACTCGACATGGTGTACCCTCGTTTTGTCACTGAAAAAGATGATTTTCTTTTCTTTTTCTTTTTCGTCCCACCTGATACTGTACTGTCGACTTTCACCTTCATTGGCTGTAACCAGGTAGGTCTTCCCACCACTGATATAGGTATCGACCGCATCGGGCTGGTATTGCCCGAAAACCGGCCAGTTCCTGATGTTAATCTTATTGTCCTTATTGCTTGCATCCAGTTCGTTTCCCGGTTGGCTGTGGTCTTTTTCGCCCAGACCGATGATATGGGTTATCTTTGCCGATTTTATGTCCACAATGGCTATACCGTTGTTCTCCTGCAGAGTGACAAACGCCCTCCCTCCATGGGCCGTTACATATTCAGGCTCCAGGTCCTCAGCAACAGTCGCTTCCCTGTCGGGTTTCAATCTGAAACGAATTCCTTCTCTGGTTTTCATACTGGCCAGTTTTGCCGGGTCAGCGGGCTCGGAATTTAAGCGCCCGTGGATATTGATGGTTGCTTGCCGCAGTGCTTCTTTTTCAAATGAATCAAACAGCGCTTCCCGATGCACCGCCTTTTCAGGGCCGTCGCTGATATCGATAATCGATATGGAACCAACAGGGTCGTAGGTGTAGTATGTGTTCGGTTCCCCTTCGTTGGCAGTGATGATAGTGTTACCGTCCTCAGTAAAACAAATGGAGTCGGGCATAAAACCAACGATGATACTGGTAAGCGGTGTGTGAAATTGTGTTGCCGTGGAGCGATAAAGAATGACTTTTCCCTTGAGCTGTCTTGGCTCAAGGCTGTTGTCGTCTGGTTCCCAGGTTTCAACGGCAATTGCTACAAGACCGTTTTTGACGGCAACACTGTTAACCTTTTGGTTCGACTCTGTTGGAATCTCATTGATTTTTCTGGGCCTTGCCGGATCGGAGACATCAAGCACCCAGACCGATGATCGTAAACCATTGACTGAGAATAACCGTTTTGAAGCAGGATCATAGGCAATGATCTCAACGGCGGATTGTCCAAAAACGCCTGTTTCAAATTTTCCAATTTTTTTTAGGGTGATGGGACGGACAGGTTGATAAGCGATTTGATGATTGCTTGCTGCCGGGCCTGAAACAGTTATATGGGCAACCGAAAGGGACGGTATCCATCCTGTCAATAGACAAGTACAGAATACCAGCAGTCGTCTGATTGCTGGCGTATGGTGAAAGGTGTTCACGAAATCCCGGAGGAGATAGTTATAACTCGTTTGAATGACCTTTGTCGTCAGGTTGTTCTTGGTCAGGATGGCTGTTGTTCTGGCCCTGGTTGACCAGCAGGCCGCTTTGCAGCATTTTCTTTGCAATTTCAACACAGTAAATGTTAATCAGATTCAGGGCGTCCATCAACTCCATATGTATTCTATGGGTATCGACTGAGGCTTCTTTCATGGCAAGCATTCTCTCTAAATGATGATGGCGCAGCTGCGAATCTAAATCAGCGTAACTTCTTTTTTTCTTTTTGACCTTCTTGGCCAGTGAGGCATCCATCTTTGTCATCATCTGCATGATTCGGTCCAGCTGTTTCCCAACTTTTTCATGGTATCGGATCAGCTCTTCTTTCCCTTCGTTTGAGAAATCTCTGTTCAGTTTTTCTTTATCAGCCAGCAGCGGGACAATCTGTTTTATGATCACATCGCCGATCCGCTCCATGGAATCGAGCAGGGAGATCAGGCCGTTCACCTCAGACCCCTGGCCTTCTGCCAGTTCCTGCCGACTGATATCGAGCAGGTATCGCCTGATCTTATCTTCCAGAAAGTTGATCTTTTTTTCCCTCATGACGATTCCCTGGATCAGTGAAAGCTGTTTGGGGTAGATCATGTCCCGCTTCGGCTCGTTGGTGATAAAAGGCGTGATGGCGGCACGATGCATGCGGCCGAGGATTTTCGCCATTCGGGCAATTTCGGCGCTTGCCAGCTGCAGGGCAATGGCCGGAGTGGAGATGATTGAGTCATCCAGGTGCCAGGTTGCAGGATCGAGTCCTTTTTCACGGGACTCGTCGGGCAGTATGCGGAAGATCAGCCAGACGAAAAAGGAAATAAATGGAAGAAAAACCAGACCGATGGAAAGGTTGAAGATGGTATGGGCGTTGGCAACCTGTCTGGCAGTGCCTGAATCCATGATTAAGTCGATAGAGCGGATGAGTTCGGCAAACTGTGGAATCCAGAAGACAAAGAGTAATACACCGCAACTATTGAAAAGCACATGGGCAAGTGCAACCCGTTTGGCCTCCCGTGCAGTGCCGATGCTGGCAAGGCCGGCAGTGATGCAGGTGCCGATATTTGAACCCAGAATAATCGGAATGCCCGCTTCGATGGTGATCAGGCCCTGTTGCGCCAGAACGATAACCACACCGGTAGAGGCACTGGAGCTTTGAACAAGAGCGGTGAACAGTGCGCCGGCCAGGATGCCGAGCACTGGATTTTCCAACCCTTCCATTATTCCCATGAACTCAGAATAGGTCCGAAGCGGTTTCATGGTATCGCTCATCAACTTCATTCCATAAAATAAAATGCCGAAACCCAGCAGAATATCACCAATGCTTCGTATCCGGTCATTTTTGCCGAACAGCCGGATTCCAAATCCTCCAATGATCATGACAAGGGCATAATCCGTCAACTTGAAAGCAACCATCTGAGCCGTGATGGTTGTACCGATGTTGGCCCCGAGGATGACGCCAAGAGACTGAGTGAAGCTCATCAGTTCCGCCTGGACGAAACTCACCAGCATCACCGTTGTGGCGCTTGATGACTGGATGACCATGGTGACGAATGCACCAACCAGCATACCGATAAACCGGTTGCGGGTAAGGGTGGCAAGAAGGGAGCGCATTTGATTTCCGGCACTTTTTCTCATCCCTTCGCTCATTTTCTCCATACCGTACAAAAAAAAGGCAAGACCACCCAACAGACCGATACAGAGCATCGGCCATGAGATGGTTTGATTGTCATTGCCTGCGGCCAGAGCCGTAGTGTATGAGAGAAATACAGCCAGAATCGCAAAAATGACAGGTTTGAAATAGAGGATATTTGGTGTCATACCTGAGTCGATGAGCGTTTGTAGGAAGTGCTCCTGGAGTGTATTCGATAGTGCTGTAGATTTACTTGATTTAACTGACCAATAACAGTGAACTATATCGATCAGTTAAATCAAGAAAAAATGCAATCCAGCGGATGCTCTCAAGGGAGAATTATTCATTACGTTAAAACTGTAAAATCAATTAGTACTGCATTATATCAATTAGTTATCATCTTACAAACAATCATATCTTCCAGAATAAATAGCCTTCGGTCTTCAGGAGGATAATCCTGAGTGCAAAAGCAGGCCAGGATATTTTCAACCAGTCGAGGGGGGCCCCGAGTTGGGCGGACACAGGCTATTTTCATTTTCTATTTATTTACCCCAAGTTTCACAAAGGATCGATTGACTTTCATTATATACCTCTCTATTTTACACGCATTTGGCCAGAACCCAATTTGTTTATCGGACAGCCATTGACATTTGGCAGAAAGCTATTCTTTTTTATTGTGTATTAACCATGTGTGGAAAACTGGATTACTACCTGAAACAGCTCGCTGTTCTTAAGATTCTGGAGGATACAAACGGGTGGAAGGAAACCGCCAATTTGAGCTCACCAGGCAGGATCCTTCTTCTCTTTGCAGTTTTCGATGACATTGCGGCCCGGATTATTACCAGGAATTTCATTGAGCCAACCGAAAATCTGGAAGAGCATTATCATCAGTACTGGAATTCGATTTATCCTGAAATATCAATACAATCAATGGCCGCACCATTTTGTCAGTTGGCTGAAGAGCCTTTCTGGAACCTTGTCCCGCAACCGGGACAAACTCTTGCTTCAGACTTCACCGCGGACTCGCTTGACGATCTGAGAAAACAGGTTCTTGGCGCCAGGTTTTGTGAAGATCTTTTTCCGCTTCTTGTTATGGAAACCCACCGGGAGAAGTTGCGGGCTGTTCTGCAAAACAGTATCTGCCAACTTCTATAAATCGATAACAGATATTTCCGATTATGCATTTTATCACAACCATCCTGCCCATTTTTATTGTGATTTTTCTAGGGTTTTTCCTCAGGCACAGAGGAATGATATCCCAAGACTTTGTAGCTGTGGCAAACAGGATTGTATATTCCATTGCCATCCCGGCCATGCTCTTTTCAGCCATTTCCAAATCCAGCTTTACCACGCAGGTGGATATCGTTGTGGTCGTTGTCACCTTGTTGGCAGTTTTTCTGACCGGTCTGGTCGCCTGGATGGTCGCCCTGGCATTGATTGATAATCATCAGACTCGTGGCTCGTTCATTCAGACTTCATTCCATGGCAACCTTGGGTATATCGGTTTTGCCATAGCTTTTTATTATCTAGGTGAGAAGAGTTTTGCCGCTGTCGCAATAATCGGCGGCTTTCTCATGATATTTCATAATTTTATGGCTGTCGGCTTTCTCACCTATTATGGCCAGGGATACTCAAGTGGGTCGCGGCTTGCAGGAAGTTTGAAAAAATCTATCCAAAACCCTGTTATACTATCAACCCTTGCAGGGATGCTCTTTTCGCTTCTGGAAATCCCGATTCCTCTCATCATTCATCGGGCACTGGATATACTCAAAGGGATGGCCTTGCCTACAGCATTACTGATCATCGGTGCATCTTTGAGTTTTGAACAGATCAGACCCAGATTACGCGAAGTCGTTGTAACCTCTGTTATAAAAACGATGGTGACACCTGCCATCGGTTTTGCTCTGTTTACCCTGCTCGCGGTCAGTCCGACACTCTATCTTCCCGGTTTAATCCTTCTCTGTACTCCTACAGCCACGGTGACCTATATTCTATCCAGTCAGATGGGTGGTGATCCCGATTTTGCCGCGGCCGCCGTCTCGTTCTCAACTCTGCTCTCGTTGCTGACCTATCTGTTCTGGCTGGGTGTGGCATAAAATATGCCGCAGGAAAGAAACATGGCATTTCTTGTCATTGGCAGGTGAAAACGGTTATAACAACAATTTATTAACCTGGAATATTCAATCTCCCAAAAACTATGTATCCGAAGAAGCTGTATCTGGAGATCACCACCAACTGTAATATGAGTTGCGGTATGTGCGTCAAGCAGGCACCGGGCAGTTTGATCTCGAACAAGCACCAGGACATTTCTGTCTTCAACAGATTGCTGCCGGTATTTCCAAAGCTTGGAGCGTTGGTATTGAACGGTATCGGCGAGCCGTTAATGAATCCGCACCTGCTTGCTATGGTATCCACGGCAAGGGAACGGATGGGAACTGAGAGTTGGGTCGGTTTTCAGACAAACGGTCTGCTGTTGTCGGAAACACTCGCAGAGCAGTTGCTGGGTGTTGGCCTTGACCGGCTCTGCATTTCCGTTGACAGCTTACCCGGTCAGAATCGAAACGGACTATCCCTTGCACATGACAGCAATTTTACCCGTTCTCCCTATTCAGTAGTCAACGACCTACGCCACCGCATGAAAATACAGAACTTTCAACTTGGCGCTCAGATCGTAGTGATGCGGGAAACAGTCAACCAGTTGCCCGAACTGATCAGTCAACTGGCAGGGGAAGGAGTCGATTTTATTCTGGTTTCTCATCTGTTGCCGTATTACCAGGAGGTCGAAAAGCAGTCTCTCTTTTTTCACCATACGCCGGAGGCAAGGACAATATACCGGAAATGGCAAAAGCTGGCTAATGAAGAAGGGATTGATCTTGCTGAATTGACGGCAAAAACATGGATTGCTCCAATGAACTTGAAAGAGCAGCGGACAAAAGACCTGTACGGGAAAATGCTCAAGGATGCACGGGATCAGGGCGTATGGCTCAACGTTAAAAACCTGGGTGAACTCGACCGGGATTCAATGGAAGAGATTACTGGCATCTTTACAACCAGCCAGAAGATTGCGGATCAATCTGGTATCGACCTCTCACTGCCACCCCTGGTGGCTACCAGTGATCGCTGCTGCACCTTTATTGAAGAAGATGCTGTTTTTGTCGATGTCAATGGAACAGTGACTCCATGTCACCAGCTTTGGCACACTCAGCCGGTCCATATGGGTGAAACCAAAAAGATTCACTGCAAAAGTTTCGGTAATATCCTGGAGCAGGATCTTCTTGAGATCTATCAGTCAGAACCCTACCGCCAATTTCGCAAAGCCGTCAGGCGTTACGACTATCCGTTCTGTTATAGTTGTACCTTAGGTCCATGTTCGGACATTATTGGAGAGAACCAGCCTTTTCAGAGTGACTGCTTCGGTATCGAGGTTCCCTGCGGCCACTGTCTTTGGGGATTTGATGCTATCAGATGTTTGTAGAAAAAATCAAAGCCCTGTTCTCCGGCCCTGATCCTTCATGATCAGCCATAGTTGACTCTAATCACAATGAGAAGAGTGAGCATGACTGTAAATCTGTAGTGTTCACTTTATAAGAGCAAGAGAACAATGCGGGTAGGTGAGATAGGAAGGCTCCACCCTACAACCGGGTTACCGGATTTTCAGGTGGAGCCTTAACAGCACAAACTTATCCGTGACCAATTGTTGGCTCACAAATAACTGTTTGTATCGATTCTGAAATCGTAAGTGCTTACAGGTGCCCCAGGTTTTTACGGTCGTGGCTGTTCACCATAGCCATAACTATATGAACAGTCACGACCGTAGAAAGATGGGGTGCCTGTGAGTGCTTAAACTTATTCTGCTACAACGTTTGACGCCGCAGGTCCTTTGGGACCGTCAACGATGTCAAAAGTAACTTGTTGTCCTTCCTGCAGGCTTTTAAAGCCATGAGCCTGGATAGCTGAATGATGAACAAAAACATCTTGGCCCTCATCCTGCTCAATAAAGCCGAAGCCCTTGGTATCATTAAACCATTTTACAGTTCCTTTTTTCATTTCTAATACTCCTTTATACTTGGTTGTTGGTGAAACCTTTAATAAATAAACCGTATTTCAGTAACAGAAATCCGGTGTGCAGGACAATTGAATTATCCCGCAATGATCTTTTTATCTTTTTGGCAGGCCAAAATCAAAAGAGCCTGACCGCCGTTTTGATCTGTTTCTTCTTTTTCTTCCTGTTGAAGAAGAACTGCTCCTCTTTGAAGTTCTCTTGTCTCTGCTGTAGGAATTGGTTGACTCGAAGCTGTTGATGTTGTCGTTCAAGTCGGCTGTATCCTCCCGCCGAATACGACTGCCAAGGTTATTTTCAATCATCCCGATAATCTTGCCATCGGTCGAAGTGGCAAACGTCAGTGCCATGCCGCTCTTTTTTGCTCTGCCGGTACGACCTGTTCTGTGCGTGTAGGCCTCAACAGTATCGGGCACATCGTAGTTGACGACATGAGAGATATTGGAAACATCAATACCTCTGGCTGCGATATCGGTTGCAACCAGAATATTGAATTTTCCACTCCTGAAACCATCCATGGCACGTTTTCTCTGGTTTTGGGAGAGATTTCCCTGCAGTGAAGTCGCTTTAAATCCCCCCTTGCTGAGTTGACGAGCCAGATTTTTTGCCTTGTGTTTGGTTCGGGTGAAGACCATGGTCGTAGTCATCTCTTTACGTTGAAGGATTGTTTTCAGCAACACGGTCTTGCGATTTTGCGCCACTTGAAAAAGAGCGTGGCTGATTGTTTCAGCCGGTTTTTTATGATCAACTTGGACAGTAACCGGATTTGTCAGAATATCCTCTACAAAGCGGCGAACTTCTTTCGGCATGGTGGCTGAGAAAACCATGGATTGCCGCTCTGCTGGAATATGCTTGAGGATGCGGCGAACATCGGGTAAAAAACCTTGGTCACACATCATGTCGGCCTCATCAAGAATCAATACTTCAATACCAGAGAGGTCTATCGATTTGCTGTTGATATGGTCGAGTAAACGACCAGGACAGGCCACCGCTATATCCGCTCCTCTTTTCATATTCCTGATTTGGCTGGATTTACTCACACCACCATAAATTGTAGCACTTTTCAACGGAGTGTTGCGGGCAAGTTGTTGTATGTTTTCATGGACTTGCTCAGCAAGTTCCCTGGTTGGTGTAAGAATCAGGGCCCGGATTTTTTTCTTTGGCCCCTGATACAGCTTCTGCAGAGTCGGCAGGATAAAGGCGGCTGTCTTTCCGGTCCCTGTTTGAGCAAGGCCCAGCAGGTCACTACCCTTCAGCATGTGAGGTATAGCCTGGTGTTGGATATCTGTGGGCTCAGTATAGCCGCAATCTCTGATTGCTTTGGCTAGAGCTGGATGAAAATGAAATGCTTTAAAATTCATATAAGTCCTTCTGGTATCTTCTACTAGCACGCTAGCGGTAGAGAAGATTGTTTTTGTTGTAATTATAGGTGGAATAAAAATGTTACTGCAAAAAGAGGAGGGAACTGCCAATGACTTGAATTGGGAACTATCCTGTTCTTACTGAAAATATTTTTTTGTCGGGTTATCTTCGACGGAATTTCTTTTTCTTCTGCGGTTTCGCTTCGTTACATACAAGGGTTCGATGTTTATACGTCTTATTATTCAAATTTTCCATTGCTCTGTGCCCTTCACTTCTGGTTTCCATTTCCACAAAACCAAAACCTTTAGAATTGCCTGAGAAGTGGTCGACGACAAGTTTAGCACTGATCACAGTACCATATTGATCAAATAGTTCTTTGAGTTCAGGCTCGGTAATATCGTAGGGAAGGCTGCCGATGAAAAGTTTCACGCTGCTTCTCCAAAAATAATCAGCAGAAACTTTACAGGCACCAGAACAACACTGGGAGCACCGTAACAGACGGTGTGACGAGAAAGAAAATGCTAAAGTTAAATATGTTGGTGCTAGACAATAAAGCCTTTTAACAAAAAAGCAAGTAAATAAAAGCAGATATAATTAATACTTGCATTCAGGCACCATTTGCCGTCCTGTAACAAGTTGATATGATATGCTTTTGTTGATGGTTGGTTCCGGGTTATCCGTTTTTTTACCTTGATCAACGATCAATCTAATTCGTGTCTATCCAGAAACGAGATTTTTTGCGGAGTCTTCGCTTACCTCCGAGGGTAAATTTTTCTCTACAACGAAGAGTTAGGAGAAGGTAAGCGTAGACTCCGAAAGGCCGTTTCTGGATGGGCACTATTTCATTGCTACAACTACACGGCCAATCAATTGATCATTCATCAGGTTCTCAGCAGTTTTGATGGCATCATCAAGATTGATCTCTCTTGTATTTGCTTCAAGGGCAGCCACATCAAGGTGTTCAGCAATCTGAGTCCATGCAGACTCACGGTCATGGCGAGGCGCGTACACGCTATCGACACCAGCCAAGGTAATTCCGCGAAGAATAAACGGTGCCACGGTAGCGGGCAAATCCATTCCCTGGGCAAGCCCACAGGCCGCGACAATTCCACCGTATTGTAATCCGGCACAGATGTTTGCAAGTGTGTGACTGCCGACACAATCAACAGCACCGATCCAGCGTTCTTTTGCAAGAGGTTTGCCCCGTTCAGCAAGTTCGGCACGGTCAACTGTTTCTTTTGCCCCTAATGACTTGACATGTTCGGATTCTTTTCCCGGTTTGGTAGACCCAATCACACTATAGCCAAGATTACTGAGGATACGTGTGGCGATACTGCCCACTCCGCCACTGGCGCCGGTAACAAGAATATCGCCCATATCTGGTGTGATCCCATGCTGTTGAAGTTTAATAATACATAGCATGGCCGTATAACCGGCTGTACCTACCGCCATCGCTTGTCTTGCTGTCATATTTTCCGGGAGCCTGATGAGCCAGTCACCGTTCACGCGTGCTTTTTCGGCAAGCCCGCCCCAGTGGACCTCTCCAACGCCCCAGCCATTAAGAATAACCCTATCGCCTGTTTGCCAGTCATCATGGGTACTGTCGAGAACCTCACCAGAGAAATCAATCCCCGGCACCATCGGCCAATGTCTGACAACCGGTGCCCGGCCTGTAATTGCCAAGCCGTCTTTGTAATTCAGTGTTGAGTACTCAACTTTAATGGTGACATCGCCATCCATAAGATCGGATTCGGAAATTTCAGTCAGCTTACTGAGCAGCCCATCGTCTGTCTTGTTTAGTAAAATGGCTTTCAAGATACCCCCTTTTTTTGTTAGAGATTTGCAGGAATTGAACATTTCAATTGTAGCCCAATTGATCACTTTTTCCAGTAAAAAGCTTAGACTTCTGTTCTTTGCACCCAGTAAAAGAATGCAAAACAGCTGCCACGTACAGGGAGTGTTGTTGTCCCGACCTGGCTTTTCAAGTAGCTGTTGGTTGGATAATTAGATGATACGGTTGACCTTAAATAACCGGCAAACCAACTCTTTCTAGGCTGCTGGGGTGTTAGAAAGAAAAAAATGTTCAAGCTGTTCGGCTTTGTGACCGAAGGTAATTATTGAGGTGTTTCCTTCCTGTCATCTATACCAGGCCATTCACAGGTCGTACCTTCACAGAGCACCCCTGTATAATTTGCCTTCGGCCTGTAGAGCGCCGGTTTCGGCTGGGCTTCAGCAAAGCGCTCTTCCAGGTAATGAGCACACCAGCCTGCCATTCTGGATACAGCAAATATTACCGGAAACATATCGATGGCAAGTCCTTGTCCATAGAGTATTGGGGAAGAATAGAAATCGACGTTCGGGTACAGGTCCAGATTCCTCTTCTTTCGAAGGTGTTCCCTTCCTGTCTTTTCTACTTTCAGACACAAATCGAACCACTTCTCCTCATCTTTTCCTTTCAGTGCTTTTTCAGCCACTTCTTTTAATATCCCGGCCCGTGGATCTTCTGTTTTATACACGGCATGTCCTAACCCCATGATTTTTTTACCGTTATCTATTTGTGACTTAATCCAGGGTTCAACATTGTCCGTATTGCCAATCTCAAGCAGCATTCTCATAACATTGGCATTAGCCCCGCCATGGAGAGCGCCGCTTAACGCTCCAACACCAGCACTGATAGAAGCATAGAGGTGTGCCTGGGTTGATGCCACCTCTCTAACTGTGAAAGTAGATGCATTGAAAGTGTGATCGGCATGGAGGACCAGCATAAGATCTATAAGGTCTGTTTCTTCTGCTGTTGGTTTTTTATCATGAATCCCTTGAAAAAAAGAAGCCGCATGACTTTGATCAATCTCTAACACGACCGGTTCCCGATTATTCCGAACACGATGCCAGGCTGCTGTAATGGTTGCGAACCTGGATATGAGTTTCAGGCATGAATTATAAACAACCTCTCGGTCATCGCTATTCAGATCCGGATCAATATCGGCAAGAGTAGCGACAGCGGCCTGCATGACATCCATTGGGTCAGCCTCTTTGTTGCGACATTCCAGCATTGATCGAATCTCATCCGGCAGTGCCCGATATTCGGCAAGTTTTGCCTTGGTCTCGGTCAGTTGTTTCCTTGTTGGAGGAGAACCTACTAAAAGCAGATAAACGATTTCCTCATAGGTCGCTTCTTGAGCAAGGTCTCGAATAGAAAAGCCCCTATATGCGAGTTCTCCTGCTTCACCATCGACCATACTTATATGGGAGTCGGCGACTATTACACCTCTCAAGCCAATATTTTTTACCGATCCGGCTTCCATGATATTCCTCCTTCTACAATTGGTTTTATAGCAGGGATAACACGCTCATTTATCTATATAAATATGTGGATGATTTACAAAAAGGCAACAACACAACCATAAAAGTGATAAAAAAGTCATGACTTCAGGTTGCCGCTTAAAATAGAAAAAATGGAAATGTCAGACATGTTCTACCGGTATGGGGAGGTAAGTCGATAAAAGAGAATTATTTGAAGAAAAAAACAACTTCAGTTCTGAGGTTTCGGTAAATACATTTGGAAAATCTTTTCTGGCAAACATATCACCTGGGAGTCGGGCTCTTTTTAGAAATTCCGCCGGACTTATACCTAAATCTTTCAACAGGATCTGCCATCCCATGTCTGCTGCAAACCGACTTGTTTGACTCATTTATTTACTCCTGTGCTAGTCCCTCTTTTTCATCAGTTCAGATTGCAGATTGAATCTACTTTTTTGCTTTTTGAAACTGGCCGCTGTCAATAGCCTGCTGGAAGAAATCGACCATTGATTCCTTTAAAGGTCTGTAATTCATTCCAAGTTCCCGGATGCTTTTTGAATTGTCACCAATCCAGGGGATGTCGACGTTCCTGGATATCCACTTTCGAGTTAGTGTTTTATCGATGAACGGTCCGATCAACCAAACGAGCCACTTCGGCATAACCTTTCTGGGAATAGGGTAGGTGCTACCGAATTTTTCAAGAAGAGTGGCACCCATTTCAATAAAATCAGTATTATGGCCGGAGATGATGTTTCTGCCGTCTGCCCCTGGGACAAAGGCAGCTGTCAGATGTGCCTCTGCCAGGTCCCGTACATCGACGACACCGATGCCAACTCTGGGAGCCCCTGATTTCATAGAGCCGTCACCAAATTGCTTGATGATCTTGAAACTTTCCGAGGTGGCATGCGGGTTGATTCCCGGACCAATAACAAGTGTGGGATTGATAACAACCAGCTTCCAGCGGTCCTGTTTATCATGGATTGCCCAGGCTTCTTTTTCAGCTTCGGTCTTTGAAAAGGAATAAGCGCCATGATCCAGGGAGGAGCTGGTATTCCAGACATCTTCAGTGAAAACTTTGTTTGGCGTTTGATAGATATCATCATTGTCACCGTAGATGGCGGCGCAACTGCTGGTGAGTACAACCCGCTTTACCGATGGTGTCCGGTTAACCTCCTCCAGTACATTTCGTGTACCTAGTTTTGCCGGGTCTACCAGTTCCTTCTGTGGGTCTTTAACGTCAATGGTAAAGGGCGATGCGGTATGGAAAACCACCTGGCAGCCGGCCATGGATTCTTTGTATGAGCCGGGTTCCAGCAGATTGGTCTTGAAATACTTGATTGTTCCGCCGGTCTCGTCGGCCAGTTGGTTGAGGTATTTCAGCTTTTCTCTATTTTCCGGGTCGCGAACTGCCGCATGAACGGTAAGCCCTTCTTCGAGCAGTCGTTTAACAATCCATCCGGCAACAAATCCTGTTGCTCCTGTAACCATAACCGGTGCAGTCTTGTCTATATTCAGCATTTTATAATCCTCTTTATTTAGGAATTGTCTGTTGTGTTGATGGTACAATAGCAACTACCAAACAGGCTGTCACTGGCAGTTTGCCCCAAACCACTTGCCTAATGTGCCAGGATGTTCATGGGCGGGGATAAAGCTCTGCTTGACGGTTTGCATTTTGGAAATCACTGCCATGCTGAAGGAGATGGATGATTCTCTTCAGGGATATGAAGTAAAGAGCCAGCCATTTATGGACCAAAGGGTAGAACAGTGTTAGAGAAAAGTGATGAGTTTAGAAGAAAATGATGTGATATGGTGCTAACAGAGGCGTTCATATCCATCAATATAAAACAATAGGCAACGCTAGATGACGAAGACTAGAAAGATACTGCTGACCATTCTAGCGGTCTGTTTGACTATTCTATTGGCAAAAAACTTTTTATATTTCAACACTGTCAGATCTGTCCCCGCTCAGGAGCTTTCCTCGATTCCTGAATTTACCGATCTCAGACCGGAAAGCTGGCTCAATTCGAAACCGCTGCCGCTGGCAAGTCTGAAGGGCAGGGTGGTTCTGCTCTTTTTCTGGACCTTTGACTGAGGAAACAGCTACCGCTCTCTGCCGTGGCTGCAGAGTCTTAAAAAGAAGTTCGACACCGACGCCTTCCAGGTCATCACCATCCACTCACCCGAATTTAACCATGAAAAAGAACGCCCGTTGCTGACCAAGAAGATACGAGAGTTTGATCTTGATTATCCGGTTGTTATCGATAACGATCTGAATTACTGGCACCGTATCGGAAACCGGTATTGGCCAAGTTTTTATCTCATCGACAGCATGGGAAGACTACGCTTTGTCTACGTAGGTGAAACGCATAAATATTTTGCCCAGGCAAGACGGATGGAAAGAGATATTCAACGGCTGATTGATGAGTAACTTCTATTAGAAACAACAGTTATCCAAGTTATTTTTCTTAGCCAGAACTCATTCTAAAAGGTCGTATGGCATTTCTCTTTGGATGTGTTTAAAGGATTGGAGGAATGATATGTTCTTCTTTTAGGTTAGTTACTGTCGGATAAAGATGATACTCCCATGATCACTTATACAATATCTGTAAAGGTTTACATTACCGGCCCCTTTTGTTAAAAACCTGAGAAAGGAAGTCTTTACTTCATAGAAACAATTCTACCTGGCACAAGTGGTCAATGATCCACTCGAGACAGGATCTGTTTCTAGTTGTAATCAACACAGATTGACTATTTGTTAATAGCCAGCCAATAATCATATAATAAGTCCTACTGTGAAAACCATTTACTTTTTCACCCGTCGAAAAATGCTGGTTTCTACTCTTGCCCTCTTTTATCTTTTTTTTTCTGCTACTAGCCAGATGGTGTTGGGTAATGAAGCGATGGTTCTTTCCCAGCTCGTCGATTCACAGTTGGCAGGAAAAAATGGCTTAAGCGGATGCCAGGTACTTGAAAAAGGGGAAGAGTCCCTGTTGACCCGTGCGTGGCTTACTAATCATAGCCAACGGACAATTGATATTCAGTATTTTATATGGAGTACGGATAATATCGGCATCTTGGCGGCTGAATTTCTTTTACGTGCAGCAGATCGAGGCGTCCGTGTTCGAGTTATTGTTGATGACCTGCTCATTGACGCACCAGATGAATATATGCTTGCTCTGGATGCTCATCCCGAGATTGAGGTTAAAGTCTATAATCCGAAACACTCCGTTGGCGTCCCCAAGTCTAAGCGGCTGTATCATTTGGTGACTGACTTTCACTCTTTTAATCAGCGAATGCATGATAAAACCATGATAGTTGATGGGGCTGTGGTGATAACCGGTGGCAGAAACATGGCGGATGAGTATTTTGATTATGATCAAACATACAATTTTCGCGACAGGGATATTCTTTTGGTTGGCCCTGTCGTTGAGCAGGTAGAGAAAAACTTCTCTTCTTTCTGGGAAAGTTCACTGTCAGTCTCAGTTAAAACCCTGTTGCAGCCCGAAGATACTTTGAGTAAGGAGAAAATCCAGAAGATTTATAAGGACTTGCATGTTTATGCTACCAACCCGGATAATTTTGCCGATAATGTACGCAAGGCACTAGCTGAATTCCCTGAGAAATTTCCAGTCTTCCTCAAGTCCATTGTTTGGGATAATATTGAGTTCATTCATGATATCCCCGGAAAGAATGAAGAACGCAGCTTCTCTGGAGGGAGTAATACAACCTTTAAACTAGTTAGTCTCATAGAGCGGGCAAAGGAGCGAATCGTTATTCAGTCACCTTACTTGGTTCTGCCTGAAGGTGGGCTGGAACTTTTTGCAAAGATGGTTGATAAGGGAGTCGATGTTCAGATTGTTACCAACTCCCTGGCTGCCACTGATAATCTGTATGCGTTCAGCGGTTATAAAAAACAGCGCAAAGCAATTCTTGATGCGGGTATCAAAGTATTTGAATTTAAGCCTCGACCTGAGATCCAGAAAAAGTTGATCAACCGTTTGACTGCCTTGGGAAAATCGGTCCCGATTTTCGCCATACATGCCAAGAGCATGGTTGTCGATGGAACGACCTTGTTTGTAGGAACATTTAATTTGGATCCCAGGTCGGTGCATTTGAATACAGAGGTGGGTGTATTAATTAACAACAGGCAGTTGGCATCTCAGGTTGAACAGGCAATTCAGGCTGATATGGCTCTCAGTAACAGTTGGTTAGCCGGCCGGGACAAACCTGACAGGTATGCTCCCTTTGTTAAGCGATTCAAGATCTGGTTTTGGGGTCTCTTCCCTTTGGACCCTCTCCTATAAGTAAACCCAGAAAGTTATTACCTTTCAAATCATCGACTTCATTCAGCTGGAAACTTTTTGAGTGCAGTAGAAGACTTGTTATCAGCATCATCTGCCTTGGATGAGGATGTCGATTGATTAAGTGTTTGTGTTGCTTCATCCTTAAAGAACTCTAGATCGCGAATATTTTTCTGGACTGATACGGCTCCGAATAAACTGAGTAGAAAGGCCATTGCAAAAAATCCTTTTTCACTTGATGTTATATTTGCATTCCATAACCCAACGGTAAGAAGAAGTAATGCCAGTATCAGTGCAACCCAGCAAATGCTATAATAAATTGAAGTTACGGCAATTCCTTCCAATTTATCTCGGACTGTTTTTTGTAATGAGACCGCTGCAAAAAGACCAAAGAGTTGAATTGTGAAAAAGAATCCTTTTTCATTAAATTGGACTTGGGCATTCCAGAGGCCAATCATATAGACGATACTGCCAATAAATAAGGCTGCCCAAGATGCACCAATATATGCTGAGGTTGGTTTTTGTGGTTGAGTGTCCATTTTTGTCTCCTTTTGATTTGGTTAGTGAAGGGTTTTAGGATAGAATGATGTCCACAAAACAGTTCGGCAACCCGAAAAGCTGCGATAACATCATAAAATATCTTCAATGATTTTTAGTCATCTTGACTTGTTGATGATGTCAGCCTGTTTACTTTTCTGTGTAATTATCAACACGTTAGTGTGTGTTTGTCATAGTGTATGAAGAACCTACCAGCCTGATATGACAATGAGATGACGAACGTTAAAAAAAACAACTTTTTTTAAAAAAAAATGGTCTTGTTGCCAATAGCTGTTTGCTCCTTTATTCATTCTGGCATTCTGCACTCCTGTAAACTGTTAATTGAATCGTTTTCGGGTTCGATTATTCTTCTGGTTGTAAATTTCCTTAACCTCCAAAAACTGATTAAAATTCTATAACCCTGCTAATTAATGGGGTTCTTTATTCAGGGTAAACTGGCTGTGAAAACTGTGGAATCCCGGTTGTTTTCTCACCAGTTTCATAAAAACCGGTTTCAGTACCTATTTGTTGTAAAGCCAAACTTATCTGGCTGTCGTCTTCCTTTTTCCAGGATGCCTGATGGAAATGATGAAGAGTAAAGAGTGCTGAAAATAATCCTACAAGACCTCCGGTTAAATGAACAAGCGGAACGGGATGGAACAGGTTATTGTTGTGCACAAAAATTGCCTGGCCGCAAATCGATTCATACAGAATCTTAAATATGAAGAGCATAATACTGCCGCCGGAGAATAACAAGAGCGTCAAATTTTTACTGGAGAAGGCATCTTTTACCAAATAGATCGACGCACAAATATAAAGGGCAGAACAGATACCGGATAATCCTCTATAATAGTGCATGTTTGGTTTAAATAACCAGATGACCAGGGGAAGGAAAATGAGAGAAGCAAGAAGTGTAAAGATGAATCCTTTCCAGTTGAATCGTTCACAAATACTACCGAGAATAATAAAAGTAACCGTACACCAGAGAAGGTGATCAAAGGACCAATGGCTCCAGTGTGACGTAACAAGCCGCCACAGCTCCCCTGTACCAATGTGTGATCGATTATATTGAAGTACTGTTTCCACGTTGTCTGTATAGAGCAGAAGGGCAACAGCAGCTAGTGCAATAGTAATGAAAGGTATCTTGTATCGTAGCTGATTAATTGTATTGAAAAGATGTTTCATTGATGTGTCCCAGACTAGTGTGGAGTGGTCTTGGTTAAAGATTCACCAGGATAGCGGTTAAACCGCTATCCCGATCTGATGTCTACTGTCTTTTTCTTCTGGTTAAAAGGAGTCCACCTGCAAGTGTAATGGTGATAAGTGCACTTCCAGGGTCCATAGCTCCACCGCCTTTTGAATTTGTGTTCAGATTTGGCATGTCTGCACTTTGTGAAGAAGTTGGATGGCTCTTTTTGGGTTGGGAGGAATTGCTCTGTTGAGTTTTTTTCGAAACCTGTTGGGCACCTTTATTTTCTACGGTTTTGCTCTGTTCAGCTGGGCCGATTTTGGTCATCGACCTGTTGCGAAGCTGTTCAAGCTCCTTGCGAAGACGCTTCTGAGCCGCACGATCTCGCTGAATACGTGAAGCATTGCGTCGCTCAATTTTCCAACGTTTGTATTCTGCATCATTTTCAAGTACCAGAAACGAGGTGTATTCGCTGGTGATAGAGTAGCCTTCTCCGAGCCTGACGATTTCATCAACAAACGACTGGTCATTGCTTATCTCATGCTGACGTTTCAATCGTTCCATTTTATGCCAGGCCCACATGCGTTCTATTTCGGGATTGTTGTTTTCATTGTCTGGAAAGATTATCTGAGCAACCGACTCGACCAGTCGTCCATTGATTTGAGCAGTGAGACGAACCTGACTGTCACCGCCGCCTTTATAGCGTCCGTACATTCTCACCGGCATTCCGTGATAAAGGTTGGGTAGTTTTTTTGGTTCAATATCATAAACGTTGACTCCCGAGATGTCTATTTTCAGGTTTGCGGCAGCCGGATGCATTAATTTGCGCCGAAAAGCCTTGGCCTGGCGTTCAAAATCATCCTGCTGGGAAATAAAGGCCGCCAAACCACCAGCATCTTCAGCGATCTGTCGCAGGAGAGATCGGTTTACTTCGTTACCTACACCAATACAGAATACCCGGATATTGGACGGACGTGACTGAATCATGTTCATCAGTACCCGGCGCTCTGCCTGGTCGGTCATGCCGTCACTTAAAATCACTGTGTTTAATGGTCTGTCATCGCTACGATATTTATAGGCTGTTTCAATAGCTGGCTGTAAAGAGGTGCCTCCAAGCGCTTCCTGTGATTGAAGGAAGGTTGTTGCCTTGGCAATGTTGCTTTCTCCTGTGTCTACAAGTTGATTAAAGAGAGTGTTGGGTCGTTTATTAAATGTGATAACTTCAAATCTGTCATCGGCACCCAAGTGATTGACAAAAGCTTCAATTGACTTGACGGATGTCCCGAGCTTTCCATCATTTGCCATGCTTCCGGAAATATCCAGAATGAAAACATAATCAGAACCCGATTGAGCCTTTTCAAGCTCTTTTCCGGCGGTGAGTGTGAGGGCAAAATAACCGTCTTCACCTTTGGTTTTTGAGCTTAGCAGGTCCATGCCTGTTACCGGTCGTTTCACCTGGTAGGCTATAATTACATCACGTGCGAGGTCTCCATCTTGGTTTTCCAGACTGGCTTCATGATATGTTTCTGTATGGTTGACCATCAGGAAGCTGTTTCCATGGCTAGGACTCGTTATGGAGGTGATTGGGATGGCTGATTTAATATTCACCGATACATTAAAGCGTCCGTTGACACGGTTGTCGATTCCACTCTTGGTGGTGGTGGCAAGAGGATAAACATAGGTTGCCCAGTCATGATCAAAATCCAGCTCCTGATAGTAGGTCAGTTGGATTTTTTGCTCAGCTTTGGCTGCTATGGGGAATATCCGCATCTCAAAAGTTTTATAGTCGGTCTGTTCGAGCAAACCCGGATCTCTTCTTTGCTGTTTGTAGCTGTTATAAATCTCTCTGGCCCTTTTCTTCTCTAATACTTCGCCGACCATTTCCTTGCCGCCGATCCACATGCTGAAGTTGGATACGGAAGCGCCTTTTGGAACTGGGAAGGTATACAGGGCCTCAACTTGGCGATCTTCCTTATTGAGAAAAATCTGGTTGATATGGGTAACAGCTATGCCGTTATTTATTGTAACCTCGACGTCGTGTTCGATAATTTCCAATTCTCCACCGAAGCCGCCGTCAGCAACAAGCAGCCCCGCTCCTTGTGCCGATTCACCTCCCTTGCTGATAAACAAAAAGGTAATGGTAATAAGTGCAATTGTTTGAAACATTCTGGCAAGTGTTGATGTGCATCGTGTGGTTCTCATGATGGTCCTCCTTGATTTAAAGAATCGTAAAGCTTTGAGAGGAATACTGCGAAAGATGTGCCAGTTGACAAAAATAGGGTTAACATATTGGAATAAAACGATAAGTTTCTTTGTTTTGTTGGGTGTTATTTAAGCACTTTAACTACTGGTTGACATTGTATGTATGCATGATGTACAATTTATGATCATGGGAAAGATGGAGTTATATGCTACGGAAAGAAACTTCTACGAAAACGTCCGGCGATCAATAACGGCCAATCCATTCAGTGATGAGCGCATAGTCGCAGACTCCCGGCTGATTAATACCAAGGCGGTTCCTGGCGACAGGAAGAAGCTGTACAGATTGATTCAAGCCGTTGAAGAGATGTTGCAGCGGACGTGTAAAGGAGTTGAAAAACCAATTCTTTGTTTTCAGTCTGAAGATAAAGAGTTGGTCCAGTACGGGTTTCTCTTCATTTTCTTTCACAAATACTGCGATCACTTCGACCAGCATATCCAAGAGCAGATTAGTAGTGGCGATGCTCCTTGCCGGGTCAGATTTGCCGACAATGCTCTTTCAGAGATGCATTCCATTGGTCTTTCAAGAAAAGAAGCTGTCCGCTTTTTCGCTCTTTTCTTTCAAATGCGTCGTGCTTTCTATTTTATCAATCAGATGGTTGGAAGCAGTTCCAGCATGAGAAAACTGCGTCGTAACTTGTGGAATAATGTTTTTACTGAAGACATCTGGGTGTACAATCAATTCCTCTGGAATAGAATGGAGGATTTCTCAACTCTGCTGCTTGGTCCGACTGGAACAGGGAAGGGGCTGGCAACATCCGCTATCGGACGATCAGGTTTTATTCCTTATGATGAGAAGCGAGGTTGTTTTACCGAAAGTTTCACAAAGGTCTTTATTTCGATAAATCTCTCCCAGTATCCTGAACAGTTGGTTGAATCGGAACTATTTGGGCACAAAAAAGGAGCTTTTACAGGAGCGATTGACGGACATAAGGGGATTTTTTCACTGTGCAGCCCGGCTGGAGCGATTTTTCTGGACGAAATAGGAGAAGTCTCAATTCCTGTACAAATAAAACTACTTCAGGTTCTTCAAGAACGGAATTTTTCCCCGGTAGGCAGTCATAAGAAAGAACGGTTTTACGGCAGGGTTATAGCAGCAACCAACCGATCCATTGAGGGACTTCGCAAACAAAAGGTCTTTCGGGATGATTTCTATTATCGACTTTGTTCGGATATTATTGTTGTACCGTCACTCTTCCAGAGGATACAAGAAGATCCTCAAGAGTTGGAGGCGCTATTGGCTCATACTGTCAGCAAGATAATTGGCAGAAACTTGCCTGCACTTGCCTCAAATATTTCTAAAACGCTCAAACATCAACTTCCACTTAATTATCCTTGGCCCGGTAATGTACGCGAACTGGAACAGAGTGTGAGACGTATTCTTCTTAAACAAGAGTATAAGGGAGATAGAATTCTGCTGGAATCAACAGGTTCAGAAACCTTGGATGAGTTGTTTCTGAAAAGCGATTTGACAGCTTCACGGCTGTTGAGAAAATATTGTAAGGTACTCTATGAAAAGCTGGGAACCTATGAGGCTGTGGCAAGACGCGTTGAACTAGATAGAAGAACGGTAAAGAAATATATTGAGTCGAAAGAAAAATCCGGGAACTGATCTTCAGATTGAGATAACAAAGGCCTCCTAATTCCTTTATATTAGGATGTTAGTTCAGGTTGTATCTGTTTTTATCGATGCCTTTTTTTATATATTCTTCAATCCACTAAGTAGCCGGTTCCTTCCTCAGCTTCACCGTCCAAGATTGTTGGCAGTGTCAAATACTAGTTGCAGCCTTTCCACCAGATCATCACAATATTATTTTTCGTTGCCGGCTTGCCAATAGTATACCAGACGATGATGTCTCTTCTGTTGTTAATCAATCCATACACATTCCTACCTTTGCCTATTATTTTATTGGGGCCGTCAAACGACAAAGTACTGAAACCAAAATAATCACTGGAATATGCAAGAACTTTTCTCCCTTTTACCGTTGTCCAGTCTATCGAACCGGAATATTGATCATTGCAGTTGCCACCCCTGTGTACGGAATGGGTATCCCAACCTCGCCCCCAGTACCCGATGAGACTGTTGATATCCTTTTGTGTGACTTTTTTGACTTTTCTATCTTTAAGAAGACCACCAGATAGGCAGTATCGTACTGCAGCTTTTCCCCGGATAGGTTCAAATTTTTCATGAGCCCCGTTGATAGATATGATGAGATGGGTGATGCGTGAGTCTTTGAGATATTTATTGACAAGGGTCGAGGTACCGAAACCTCGTAACTTACCCTGATACACGACGCGCCAACCACCATTTTTATACCGTGTATGGAGAGTAAGGTATCTGATTTTTCCTTGATGCTTCAAGTATTTCTCCCCTTGTCCAAAGGCCAGACCCCATCTGACACCATCATCTCTTGGCAAATTCATCCTTTTAATTGATTTTGCCGTCACTCTTAATGAATTACCTCCTAACCCTTTTGTAACCCGGTCTCCTTTGCCATCGGAGTACACAAAGCCAAACGGTGCTTTACATGTCTTTTCAGATGGACGGATGGCTTGGACTGTTTGTGGAGCAAGTGTTGTAAGCAGCACAATAATAAGAAACAGGGAAACAATGGGTAATGACAGTTTTTGATACCACTTCATTTTTCTCTCCCGCGTTTAAATATGATGAGATGAAACCTTTGCTGACCTCGTTGACCCGCAAAACATGATTTCTTTTAGTACGGGTTCCTGCATCTTTCATCGATGGTTGACAACATGTTAAAAGATCAGGCTGTAATGTCGAGAAAGCGAATCTATGCTTTAAACCAGATTCGATTCAGGAGTCATCGCGCACCCTTTTCATAAAAAGTTCGGCCCATTTGGAATCCAATTTTCCCCTTAACTTCACCGGCCAGGCCCGGTCGATCGGCAAGGGCCCTATAGGGTCGGCCGGAAATCTGGGAATGATATGGGAATGGCCGTGGGGAACTGTCTGAAAGGCCGCCTCTCCGATTGACTGGCAGACAGTAAAGTCAGTGACCCCATCCAGGTTCTTCTCCAAAATTGATATCACCTGCTGGATAGACGGCAGATAGAGTCGGGCGGTTTGGGCTGGAAATTCCCTGGCATCGGCATAATGTGTTTTGGGGATAAGCAGCGAATGGCCTTTTACCAGCGGGTTGACATCAAGGAGGGCGAGGAAAAACTCATTTTCAAAAAATTTGTAGGGCAGTTCACCCTGGAGAATCTTGCAGAAGATACAGTCAGGATTGGACATAATTACCTCTGGAGATCGGAGTCTGACACTTATCTGCTTCGCTTCGCTCGTAAAAACCGAATTATCAGCTGTCGTCGCGAAAAAGCAGAACGACTGTGGCGAGCCCTTTTATCAGATTCCTGAGTCCTTGAGCTCCTATTCATCAGTTAATTACACGTAGTAACTTTGAAATGTGCCCCAAGTTTGTTGGATTAGCAGGTTTTTCTCACTTTAAAACACAAAGTATTATACAAATAATAATGGGTAGCTATTCAGATGTGCTCCAAATCTGGGCAAGCAGGTTTTTTAGCTATACTAAAGATGTATGCTGGAAAACCTGATCGCCCAGATTTGGGGCACAGCTGAGTAGCTACTAATCTTTATAAATCTCACGATCCCTTATACCAATCAGATACAGAAGTCCGTCAAGCCCCACATCGGAAATCGCACTCTGAGCCTTTTCCCTGACAACCGTCTTTGCATGGAATGCTACACCAAGACCGGCAATACTGATCATTGGAAGATCATTGGCGCCATCTCCAACCGCTATTGTCTGTTCAAGCACAACATTTTCTTTTCGGGCAATCTTTTTAAGCAGGTTTGCTTTCTGCTTCCCATCAATAATATCTCCTTTTACTTCA
>CAZUUJ010000026.1:0-49088 GCA_964623625.1 uncultured Desulfocapsaceae bacterium | reverse complement strand
GGCCATAAGTTCGGCTTCACTGTCCTCTTTAGCTCCGCAGACCCGGATGGTGATCGTTTTTGTCGCCCCTTCACCATCGGCCACAATCTGTAGAGCCAGGTCTCGCAAAATCGACTCCAGAACCTGTTTGAATTCCTGCAGATCTTTTTGATCCTCCTGATCGATCCATGGATTACCGGCTGTTCCATTGGCCATTACCAGCACCATATCATTGGTACTGGTGTCGCCGTCTATGGTGATTCGGTTAAAAGTTCGGGCGACAGACTCCCGCAGAGCCTGATGCAATTCGGAAAAGGCGATCTGGGCATCGGTCAGGATAAAACAAAGCATGGTTGCCATATTGGGCATGATCATGCCGGCTCCTTTGGCCATCCCCATAAAGCTGACATCCGTTCCACCGATGGTTACCTTTTTTTTCACTGTTTTGGGGACAGTATCGGTGGTCATGATAGCCCGGGCCACCTGCTCAAAATTATCACCGGACAAACCGTCGACAAGCTTATCCATATTTTCGGAGAAGGCCTCAACATTGAGCTGCTCTCCGATAACACCGGTCGAGGACACCTGGACCATTTCTTCCGGTATCTGCAGCAAATGGGCGACCATGGCGGATGTTTCAAGCGCCACCTTCATTCCCTGCTCGCCGGTACAGGCATTGGCGCTTCCGCTGTTGACCAGAATCGCCTGGGAGCGTCCCTGCTTCAACCGCTCCATATCCAGGAGAACCGGGGCTGCTTTGACCTGGTTGGTTGTAAAAACACCGGCTGTTACAGCCGGCACTTCACTGTAAATAAGACCCAGGTCAAGTCTGCCTGTATATTTAATACCCGCTGCAACGGCGGATGTGTGAAAACCTTTTATTCTCATCGGGCATCTCTAGTGTTTGGACTCAAAGTCCTATTGTTGTGAATCGTTGCTTTAACGGTAACGACACCTGGCAATTTACCACCCCTATCAACAAAAAAGCCACTTTTAAATAGTAAATATTTCAGATAATATGTGATTAATTGCCATTTTCGGCATCTCTATCATAACATATCAATGGACGCGCTTCTACTTTCGGATATTCACGGAAATTACCCGGCTCTTCAGGCTGTCGACCATTTTTTTGCTGACACTCGTTTTGACCTTATCATCAATTGCGGTGACACAACGGTTTACGGCCCCTTCCCAAACGAAACAATTGAGTGGCTTCAAAGAAAAAAAGTTCACTCGATTACCGGTAACACAGATAGAAAGGTGGTCAGACTTATTAAAGGAAAGACGTTTAAGAAGCCGAAAAAAACCGAAAAAAGGATCATGTATACCTGGACCCATGATGCCCTAAATGATATGGCTCAGGCGTTTCTGTTATCACTAAAAAAACATCTCACCCTTCATCTGAGTCAAATCGATTCAAAGGTTAACCATACTCTTCACTTGTTTCACGGCAGTCCGGACGATCCGGACGAGTTTCTTTTTGCAGACACTCCCGATCAACGATTTCAGCAGCTTGCCGAATCATTTGAGCAGTCAATTATTGTCGTCGGTCATTCCCATTCACCATTTGATAAAACCATCGGCTCTACCCGATTCATCAACCCGGGCAGTGTGGGTAGGATGTTTGATGGAAACCCAACAGCCAGCTGCGCAACTATGACCATGCAAAAAGGGAGGCTTGCGGTCAATCACTATCGTATTCCCTATCCCATTGACCAAGTCGTTGAAGGAATACGGGCGAACAACCTGCCGAATATTTATACAACCATGTATCGGGTTGGCAGAAAACTGAATTAATCGCTGTCAGCCTCCGGGGAATTCAAGTATAGTTAGGTCTGAAAACGGGCATGAAGTTTTAGTGCTACTTAAATCCGTGATCATCCGAAACAGAGTCTAAACCAGTGAATAAAAATAAACAGGGCTCTCCTCTATATGAGGGCACAGTGGCGACAATTCATGGTGTTGTCAATAAGCTGAGCAAACATGTACAAAACCAGCCACCCGATGAGCAGAGTCGCAAGATAACCGCCATTTTAAATAAAACGGATAAAGAGGAAATTGTCCAGGCTACCTTACTGAAATATTACAACGCTGAAGAACTCAAACCATACCAGGCAGAACTGATCAAGATGCAGGAGCATCTGGAGAGGACCGGAAAGAAGATGATTATCCTCTTCGATGGAAGGGACGCTTCCGGCAAAGGCGGCACAATTCGCCGGGTAACCCGTTATATGAACGAGAAACGATACCGAATCACAGCACTGGGTAAACCAAGCGATAAGCAGAAAACCGAACTCCATATGAAGCGGTATATCGAACAGTTCCCCCAGGCAGGAGAAATTGTTCTTTTTGACCGCTCCTGGTACAATCGTGCCATGGTTGAGCCTGTAATGGGATTTTGCAGCCATCAGGAGTATAAAAGATTTCTCCAGAAGGTTGTGTCGTATGAGGAGAATTTTATCAACGACGGCGGCAAAACCATCCTGCTCAAACTCTATTTCTCTGTGACCAAAGAAGAACAGGCACGACGTTTTGAACGACGTAAAAACGATCCACTCCGTCAATGGAAACTGAGTGAGGTGGACCTCCAGGCCCAGGAACTCTGGGGCGAATTCACCGAAAAGAAACGGATCCTGCTCCAGAAAACCCATACTGAGAAGTCCAAATGGTGGATAATCCGCTCGGACGATAAGCACCTGGCCCGACGGGAAACCATGAAACTCATACTCTCCAGTGTCAAGTACCGGGGGCGCAACAGAAACCTTGATTTCTCCATAGATCCGAAGGTGGTTATTCCCGGCAACAAGGAGTTGTTGTTTATGAACAAACAGAAGAAGAAATATGGCACTCCACTTAGATAAGCCCCCACTCAGATGAAGCCGATCACCAGACAAATTGGCGCTACCGCGCTGATCCTGCTTGCCAGCCTGCTGTTGTTCGTTTTGTCATCTATGAAACTTGAACCGATTGACAGCAGGACCGAGAGCTATTTCAAGCAGACGATTGCCGAGGCAACAATAGGTTATGGCACGGTGAGAGGTGTCAATGCCGTTGTCTCGGTACTTAAAGAATCTGAGCTTGCCATTTCTCCCGCGGGAATCGGTTTGACTATTGCTGCGGGTCAGATTTTAGACCCCATTGATGATATGACGGAAAGACTGTCATCGGTCCTGGTGCTCTCCATCGTCTCATTAGGACTGCAGAAGATCATCAATGAAGTCGGCGCCATGGTTTCCCTGCAGGCCATTGCTGTCCTGTTGCCGTTTTTCATAGTGCCCCTGTGGATCACCAACAGGACGATCAGGCTGGTCAGCTCACTGGTCGGCAGGATTATTACGCTGGCTGTCATTCTCCGTTTGTTGCTGCCCATTTCTTCACTGGTCAGCCACTCAATGTATCAGCACGTCTTTTTTGTTAAAATACAGGAATCAAGAGAGCACTTGAGTGTTATTTCCTCCAAGTATAAAGAACTCAGCAGACTCGAACAGGGCGAGGAATCGGGAGGTGTCATCTCAAGACTGGCCCGTAAGACCAACATCCAGGTTGAAAAGACAAAGGAGATCTATTCAACCATCCTCAATAATGCCGAATCGATCGTTCACTCCCTTGTCCAGTTGACCATTCTTTACGTCACCCTGCTTCTTTCCCAGGTTATCCTTATCCCTCTATTTATGCTCTGGCTGCTCATCAAGATAGTCGACACAATCCTGCTCACAGGGCTGCTGAGGAAATTCACCGAGTACATTGAAGGACGGATCACCCATACTCATGACACCCATACGGATGTCAGACGATAGACAGCTTGGATTTATCTTTCGAGATCACAAACACCAGGCTCATTGTCAACCGGCTCCGTGATTGTCGGGTTGGTCCCGCAAACAGGGCAATCGGCCTGACGGCTTACCGGTATCTTTCTAAACTCCATCTCCCTGGCATCGAAAAAGAGAATTGTGTCAGTCAGCAGACTCCCTGCCCCGGCCAGAAACTTGATTGCTTCAGTTGCCTGGATCGTTCCCATCATACCGGCGACTGAGCCGAGAATGCCGGCCATGGAACAGGTCTGGACCGACCCTGGTAACGGCGGCTTTTTAAACACACAACGGTAGCAGCATGTCTTTTTGCCAATGATCGTCATCGTCTGACCATCAAACCGCAGGACACCGCCGTGGGAGAGGGGAACTTCGCTAATCACACAGGCGTCGTTGAGAAGAAATTTGGTGGAAAAATTATCACTGCCGTCTATGACAAAGTCATACCCCCCTATGTATTTAAGGACGTTGTCGGCAGTGATGTATTCGAAATGGGAGTGAACCGTGATATCGGGATTGATTGCCAAAATCGATTCCCTGGCTGACTCAGCCTTTGACTGTCCCAGACTGGCAGTAGAATGGATAACCTGCCGTTGCAGGTTGGATAGCTCAACATGATCACCATCAGCAATGCCGATGGTACCAATACCGGCTGCCGCCAGATAAAGCAACACCGGCGACCCCAGTCCTCCGGCCCCAACGACCAGCACTTTTGCCGACAGCAGCTTTTTCTGTCCCTTTTCCCCAATGTCGTTTAAGACAAGATGGCGGCTGTAGCGTTCTTGTTGTTGGGCTGACAGTCTCACTTGCTTTGCTCAGTTTCAAGTTTCAGGTTACAGGTTTCGAGATAAATTGGATCATAGCAGTTTTCTCATAACTTGAAACCCGAAACTTCTTGATTGCTCAACTGTGAGATGGTCACATACCGAGGTTATATATCAAGCGCCCAGTCAGGAATATGACGCAGGATATAATCCTCAACTTTTTCTTTGTCCGGCTTTTTCATATCGGGACAGACCTCATTGATCAACTCTTGGTAATCAAACCAGCATATCTCGTTGTCATCGTGATTATAGACAGTTAAGATACGCCTGTTGGCCCGATGGATATCTTCCTCTTCCTGGATTGCGGCTACAATCTGAATAGCCTGCTCGTAAGGGAGGAATTTGATTTCATTTTCATCCATTTTCAGCTACCTTGAATAAACAACCACACGTAAAACGCGTGGCTTTGATTCCCGGCATAGCCGGGGAGCAAATGTGCGAAGCACTTATGTTTTAATGAGCAGTGTTATCCGCTGGCGTAGCCAGCGGTTTTTACAGCTTGTGGTAAAACCGTTGCGCAATAAATAATACATTATTGCTGATACGAGGGCTGCTGCCAATTGGCTTCGATCATCCGGTTTAGGGTCTGTTATGAAATGAGTGTTTCATGACAGACCCTAAAGCCGTATAATCCAAAAAAAAGGGCGAGTAGGTTGCAACCGATCCCCCACTCGCCCTGCTGCTCTGGATAGCTCTTTCTTATGCCGGCTTAACTACCGCGCCGGAACGGATACAACGGGTGCAGACGCGTGCCCGTCGAATGGAGCCGCTGTCGGTCACCATTCTGACTCGTTTGAGGTTTGGCAGCCATCGCCTGCGAGTTTTGTTATGGGCGTGGGAAACATTATTTCCGGTGGCCGGTCCCTTACCACAAATTTGACATACCTTAGCCATGATTGTTCTCCTTATATCTTCTATCCCCGTTCATGCCCGAATGCAACATGATAGGACGATGTCATCGGTAATCAGTAAGCTACAACAATAAAACGTGTTTATTTACCTTTTTTTAATTGAAAGTGCAAGAACTTTAACACAGCAATGGCCCTACACTCAACTCAACTACCAGAAAGCCCGACAATCAGACCTCCAAGCGAATGGCGCTCCATCTTGATCCGGGTGACCAGGGGATGTAAGTGGAATCGCTGCAAGTTTTGCGGCATCTATCCCCACTTGGGAGTAGACGAGTTTTCTACTAGAAGTTTTCAAGAAATCAAGTCCGATATCGACTACTTCCACAGCCGAAGACCTGAAGGAAACACGGTCTTCTTGGGTGATTCCGATCCTCTTCAGGCCGGGCTTGAACTCTTTACCCGAGTTACCCGGTATATCCACACCTGCTTTACCCTGAAACGGCTGACATGTTATGCCAGGACATCAACCCTCGACAGGCTTGGTGAGACAGGTATCGCCGAACTCGGCAAAGCCGGACTGACCAGGATCCATATCGGTCTGGAATCAGGCAATGACGACGTCCTTCATTTTCAGCGTAAAGGTCAGTCGGCAGCTATGGTTAAACGGGTTTCCCTGTGGCTGAAAAAAGCTGGAATCGAAATCTCATTTTACATTTTGCTTGGTCTCGGTGGTGCCGGCAACTGGCAACAGCATATTCTATCCACTGCCAAGCTGCTCAACGATATCGAACCGGATTTCATCCGGTTACGCAGGTTATGGATCTATGGTGATGAGATCGACACTCAGACTCCCAAATCCCCTTTGTGGAAGCATGTCCGGGATGGGTCGTTCATTCCTCAGTCTCCGGAAGGAACCGTTCTGGAACTGCAGCTTCTTCTTGAGAACCTTCAACCGATGAATTCGTTTCTGCTCTGCGATCATGGCAACAATTTTGTCCAGGTCAGCGGGCTTCTAAAAACCGATCTTCCGGAAATGCTCACCGAGGTCGACGCTTTCCTGTCATTACCCAACGAAGAAAGACAGGATCACTACCGGGCAGTAGGGTCCCACATCTGACATATCGTCTGATCAAAGGGAGCATGATATAAAGAAATCAACGCGAAAAAACAAAGCGGAAATCGCCAAAACCATCGTAGCCATTATACTGGTATCCGGACTTATTCTGGCGATGGGGACAGGAGCGTTTGTTATCGGCATTCAGGAGTTTATTGCTGCAAAGAGCAGCACCAACTGGTCGACCGTTAACGGAATCGTGTTCCGCTCCGAAGTCAAAATCACCCGGGAGAGCAGCAGATCCGGGGGCACATCAAGGACGACCTATTCATACCAGCCCCTTGTCAGTTATCAATATTTGGTCAATGACAAACAGTTCACCGGAGAAACGATCCGATACGGCCTGGTCACCAATAAACCAAGAGCTGAAAAAACGGTGGGGAAATATCCGCTCAAAACAGAAGTAATTGTCTACTACAATCCGGACAAACCCGAGCAGTCGGTTCTCGAACCCGGCTATTCGGGAGGGCTGCTGTTTATGCCTGTTATGGGGTTGGTTGTGATCGGATGCGGGCTGTTGAGCGCCTACCTCATTTGGACCTATGGTTCATCCATTGCCGAATCGACAAGTTCTTTGATTGGACGACATTTTCTCTTACGGGCAGTGGCTTTTATTATTGGAGCCCTGCTTGTCTTTTTCGGGCTTGCCTATCTGATGCAGCGCCTTTTCTTCGGTTAATCTTAACAATGAGCAAATTCGTTATCTTGATCATGCGTATCCCGCAAACTTTCTTCTTTTAGCCTCAAATAAACGTTCACATACTCCAAATCTTTGCCAAATTCATTACCAGGCTCTTCCATGTTGTCACCATTATCTTCGTAAGGCCAGTTCACTTCTATCTGGTTATTTTTCGTTGTTTCATCAAAAAAATCGAAGATACCCAGAAGAATTCAGTGGAACTTGGTTTGAAGTAAAAATAGCTTTAGATTAACAACCATTTCGATTCCTTTCTGAGCCCTGCGACATCAACATGAAAATCGGGAGTTTGTTCACCTCGTTTTTCGACAATCTTGTCGTTCTTTTTAAAAATTGTCGAACCCCACCGTGAGAAGCCAACGCCAACCAGATGACATATCGTACTATTATAACTACATTTTTCCAAAAAAACTCCTTCTGGCATACCTCTTGAAAAATAAATGGCAACAATCAACTCCCGGAAAGGAAAATGGTAAAACCGGGCTTATTTAACATTTTGGAGGCACAAACATGAAACTGGATAAAAAATCAAAAACCTTGTGTGCTTTAGTCCTTGCCTTCTCTCTGGCTGCAACGCCGGCATTCAGTGGTGGTGGTATGGGCAAGACAAAGGGGAAACGAACCGGATCACTGGTAAATTTGATCCAAACTCTACCGATCCAGGAACTGTCAGCTGAAGAGAAGAAAGGGTTGCTGCTCATGCGGGAGGAAGAAAAACTTGCCCGTGATGTCTACATGGCGCTTTATAAACAATGGCGGCTACCTATGTTTTCCAATATCGCAGCCAGCGAACAGCGTCATATGGATGCAGTAAAAGCTCTTTTAGACAAATATGACCTCAAAGACCCGATCACTGAATTACAGCCAGGTGTGTTTGCTGACAAGAAAATGGCTGATCTATACAGAGATCTTGTTGCCAAGGGGCTCCAATCTTTAGAGGATGCTTTATATGTCGGCGCTACAATCGAAGATCTCGATATAAAGGATCTCTATGAGCTATTGAAAGAAACCGACAACAAAGATATTCAGACAGTTTATTCAAATCTGGCCAGAGGCTCCCGCAATCATTTACGCGCATTCGCATCGCAGCTTGGACGCTATGACATTCAGTACAAGGCCCAATATCTGAATCAGCAGCAAATTACCACCATCATCGGTTCCCCAAAAGAAAGGGGGCCTATGAGAAGTCAAGGACAACAGTTCCGGGCTGGTAAAAACAAACAATATGGTAAGGGAGGAAGCGGTTGTTTTGGATATGGTTGCCAACAAAGAAACCGGAAAAACTGTCCCAACAGTTAGTCCATAATTACTGAAACCATAGAGAGACATGGCGGCAATGTACGATATGCTGCCGTGTCTTTTTTCTTTAACCAGAATCCGCAAGCAAACCCTTTTTGAAAATATGCACAAATTGATATATTTCGATTGTCTTAAACGCCACTTTGGTTTATAAAGAATACCTTTGCAAAGCATGCAATGTGCGCGAATTGCATGGTCCGAAAAAGAACAGTGGCTTACGCCATAAGTAACTTTAAGGACCAATCGTCAAGACAAAGGGGAATTTTGACAGCGGCCTGGCTTTGGCCGAATCACCGTAAGAAACGGGTGATCAACAACTGGGTTGCTTGCAGGATCAATTTGACAGATGCTCAATCAACTGACCTGGCAGGTGTAGTATCTCATGCAGAATAGTTTGTTCTCTTCTATGTATCTCATGCAGAATAGCTTACTCTCTTCTACTTTTCACAAACATTATATAGATATCAGCAGAATAACATGCTGTTTTTATTTGCGATTCCAAAACGTTCTTTATCAGTAATAGCTGGTAATATTAAGAAAATTGCTGAACATGTCCAATAGAAAAAGGAAACCAGGAAAATGAAGAAGCTACGATATCCGCTTCGCTTGGCCGGTGTGTTTTTTCTCTGCGCCGCCCTCTTCTACGCCACTGATATCACAGGGACAATCAAGGCGCCTCAAAACGATTCAAACGAGTTGCGTTCAGATATCCTCATTCTTGATATCTCCAAACAGTTCGGCAAGCTTGAGAAAGCTTCGGTGGAGTTCCTCCATGACGCCCATACCGAAGCACTGGCCAAGAAAAAAATCGATTGTAAAACCTGTCACCTGACCAAGGACGACAAACTGGTTCCAAAGTTCAAACGACTTGAAGACAAGGACCGGGTTGAGGTCATGAATATCTATCATGACGGCTGCATCTCCTGTCATGGTGAGATGAAAAAAGAAGGTGAAAAGACCGGACCTGTAGAATGCGACGACTGTCACCGCACAGAAAAAAAATATACATCCATCCGACAACCAATGGGGTTCGATCTTTCTCTACACGCCCGCCATGTGGAAGTCCATGAGAAGAAATGTGAACAATGCCACCACAAGTTTGATGACAAGAAAAAAGAACTGATCTACGCCAAGGGTGAGGAGACAACCTGCCGACATTGCCATAAGCAGGAAGCCAAAGAGAAACAACCTTCCCTCCAGTTGAGTATTCATACAAAATGTGTGAACTGTCACCTGGAAAACCAGGAAAAAAACAAAGGGAAAGAAGGTGCTAACTTCCCTGTCAACTGCTCCGGCTGTCACGCTGCTGCATCCCAGAAAAAGATCAAGAAGCTCGAAGTAATCCCCCGACTGGAAAGAAACCAGCCGGATATGGTGATGATTAAAACCGGTAATGAAGAGTTGGATAAGCTCGGCAAAAACCGGATGGATCTGGTGCCCTTCAACCATAAAAGCCACGAGGGCTACACAACAAGTTGCCGGGTCTGTCACCACGAATCCATGAAAAAGTGCAACGAGTGTCACACTTTGAACGGCTCGGAGAACAGTAAAGGTGTAAGGCTTGAACAGGCTATGCACAAAAAGGAGGTAGACCGCAGTTGCATCGGCTGTCACGCTGTCCAGTTCAAACAGCAGAACTGTGCCGGTTGTCACGACTTTATCTCCCATGAACGCGCTGACAAAAATGAAAAGGCTTGTAAGGTCTGTCATGTTCCGCTGCCCGGGGGAGTGGAGATGAATGACAAAACCGCCAAACTTTTGCTCGAACAGCAACAAGCCGAGAAAGGCCGCATCTATACAGATGAAGAAATTCCTGAAAAGATTGTGATGGACAAGCTTGTAAAAAAATATGAGGCGGTTGAGTTTCCCCACCGGAAAATCGTGGGGACTATCATCAAGAACATTGCTGACAACAAGCTGGCAGGCACATTCCATCGTGGCCAGGAAGCTCTCTGTGCCGGATGCCATCACAACACACCGATTACGGAAAAACCCACGGCCTGCTCCAGCTGTCACACCAAGCCCTTTGACGAAAAAGATCTCCACAAACCGGGAATTATCGGCGCTTACCATATTCAGTGCATGGATTGCCATACCAGCATGAAAATAGAAAAGCTCGGTTGTGTGGACTGCCATAAGAAAAAAGAGGAAACTAAACAATAGTTTTAGGAAGAATATTATGTCACTCTCTCGAAGAAAATTCTTAAGTCTGATGGGTGTGGCCGGGGCTGGATCCCTTGTCGGCACCAGTGCCAACAGTGCGTCCACCAAGAATTTCACAGGTTATCCCGATGGCGTTGGAGTGCTCCACGACATCACCCGCTGCGTCGGCTGCCGCTCCTGTGAGGAGGCCTGCAACAAGGTCAACAATCTTGAGAAACCAGGGAAACCGTTTGATGATCTCTCGGTTCTTGAAAAACAGCGCAGAACCACCAATGAGGCGTATACGGTCGTCAATAAATATCCGGCCAAGGGTGGCCCGCTGTACTGGAAGAAGCAGTGTAACCACTGTCTGGAACCTGCCTGCGCTTCCGTCTGTTTTGTTAAAGCGTTTGAAAAGAAACCCAATGGTCCAGTGGTCTACGACGCTTCAGTCTGTGTGGGATGCCGTTATTGTATGCTTGCCTGTCCATTTGAAATTCCCACATACGAATACGAAGAAGCGTTCACGCCAGAAGTGGTGAAATGCACCCTGTGCGCACCACGTCTTGAAAAAGGACAACTGCCCGGTTGCGTTGAAGACTGCCCGAAAGAGGCGTTGACCTTCGGCAAACGTGAGGATCTGATAAAGATCGCCCGAGAGCGGATTGCAAAACATCCAGATAAATATTTCGACCACATTTACGGTGAACATGAAGTGGGAGGAACCAGTTGGATGTACCTCTCCGGTGTGCCATTTGGCGAGATCGGTATGCGCGAGGATCTGGGAAATACTTCAATCCCGGCGCTGACATCCGGTGCTCTGCATGTTATTCCCATGGTCGTCGCTCTCTGGCCGGTATTTCTGGTCGGCATGTACGGTATGGCTAAACGCCGTGAGAAAATCGCCGCCGATGAGCAGACATCAGCCGTTGCCGCTGCCGTCCGGCAGGCCAAGGAAAAAGGTGCCGCTGAGCTTGCCCAGGCAATGAAAAAAGCAGAAATTGAAAAGGAAAAAGCTGTTCAAGCAGCTCTTACACAAGCCCAGAAGAAGAGTGAGGAGATATCTTAATGTCTGAACAGGAAACAACCGCGGTAGAGGATGCAGCCACGCACCCTCATGTGCAAACCGCAAAGAACAAAACACTGTTTACCCCGTTTAACGTCATCGCGGGCATCATCGTTGTCGTCGGTCTTATTTTAACCGTTTTAAGATTCACCAAAGGCCTCGGCGCAGTAACCAATCTCACAGACGAACAGCCCTGGGGTCTCTGGATCGGTTTCGACCTGATGTGCGGTGTTGCTCTTGCTGCAGGCGGTTTTGCCACATCAGCCGCCTGCTATATCTTCGGGATGAAAAAATATCACTCGGCAGTGCGCCCGGCCATTTTGACCGCCTTTCTTGGCTATGCAATTGTGCTGGTCTCGCTGATCTTTGATGTGGGCCGTCCCGTTAGACTGATGCTGGCCTACCCCTTTCTTGTCCAGCAGGGTACCACTTCGCTGCTCTTTGCGGTCGGTCTCTGCGAACTGATGTATCTGATTGTCCTGTTCCTGCTGTTCACACCCATTCCCCTGGAATGGCTTGGAATGAGAAAGGCGCGAAATATTGCGGTTAAAATGACCCTTGGCCTGACCATTTTCGGCGTTTTGCTCTCAACCCTGCACCAATCATCCATAGGAGCGCTGTACATTGCTGCACCGTCCAAATTGCATCCGTTATGGTATTCACCCTACATTGCCGTTTATTTCTTTGTGTCGAGTATAGCGGCAGGACTATCGATGATTATTTTTGAAGGTTCCATGTCCCACAAGGTTCTGCATCATAAGATGGATAACACCTACCTGGCCGAACACAATCCCCTGGTTCTTGGCTATGCCAAGGCCGCTTCTCTGGTGCTGTTTGGCTATTTCGGAGCCAAAATCATTGGTATTGGCATCGATAATTACTGGCACCTGCTGCTCACCCCATACGGTGTCTGGTTCCTGGTCGAGCTGCTCGGATTTGTCGGTTTGCCGTGTATCCTATTTGCAATTGCCTCCAGGAATAAGGACATGGGACTGATTAAATTTACAGCGGTTTTGACGGTTATCGGCATTATACTCAACAGGCTCAATGTCAGCATGCTGGCCTATAATTACCATCTTCCCTGGGACCAGAGGTATATCCCAAACTGGATGGAAATTGCTCTGTCGATCTTCTTTGTGACTTGCCTGATAATTGTTTTCAGATTCATCTCCACCAGAATGCCGGTCTTTTATGAACATCCGGATTACAAGAAAGACCGCTAACAGCTTACAAACGAACAAGAGATATTAACTATGTTCTACTCATTACACGAATTTATGCTGCGGGCCGAGAACTTCACCTATCTGTTTCTGGCAATCTATCTGATCGCTGTTGTTCTGTTCTGGCAATACCTCACTCAAAAAGAAAAAGACGAAGAATAAGGGGATTCAAACCATGTTCTACAACATTATGCTTTACGGATCGCTGGCCGTCTTTGTTGTTGGTCTGATCTATAAAATCTCCAAATGGTTTCGTCTTTCCATCGGCTTTAATCTGGGAGATATAACCACGACCAATCGGGTTGCCTCTGCGGTCAAGGGAACGTTGGGGACACTTTTCAGCAATAAGGTTGTAAACCTGGTCCAGACCCTGTTTCGGGATGTCCTCCTGCAACTCCATATCTTCAAAGAGGACCGTCTGCGCTGGGCTATGCATATGCTCATCTTCGCCGGATTCATGTTCCTCCTTATTTTTCATGCTTTTGACAGGGTTCTGATCCATTCTCTTTTTGAAGACTACTACCGCGCGCTTAATCCCTGGCTGATCGTCTCAGGGCTCATCGTCCTGGCGGGACTGGGTGTCGCCCTTGCTCGCCGGTATGTTATGAAAGTATCCCGGCTGAAAACGGACAGGGCGGATCTCTTTGCCATCATTCTTATCACCATCATACTGATCTCCGGTCTTATCATGGAGATATTTAAACTGACATCCTTTAACCATTACCAGAAATTCTGGTACATCCATATCGCGGCCTGCTTTATCGGCCTTGGCTACCTGCCGTTTTCCAAGATGTTTCATATGATCACCACACCACTGTCCCTACTGGTCAACAGTGTGATGGATGAGAACTCGGACCCTGCAAATATCGCCACCCGCAGGGCTTTGGAGCTGGACGCCTGCACCCGGTGCACCACCTGTTCCAAGCAGTGTTCGGTGGCGGTCGCCTATGATCAGATCGGCAACTCAAACATCCTGCCGTCGGAGAGGATGGGTTTCTTAAAAGACTATATTGTCGACAAAAACATGAGCGCCAAAAAGATGCAGGCGATTCAAGACGGCATATATTTCTGCACCAACTGCGATCGCTGTACGGTTGGTTGTCCGGCAGGTATCAATCTGCGGGATCTATGGTTCTCCGTTCGGGAGGAGGTGATCAGCAAGAAGCATAAGGTTTCGCTGATGATGTCGCCATTCTCCTATTTCCGCGGACTCAACCGAAAAAAAATAGACCAGCAGAGCTATGACGGCGCTTTAGATACTATTCAGGATTGTCTGACTCAGTCATTTACTGCCGCAGATGATGCTGACACGCCCATTCTCCTATCCGACAAAAACAGGGAATTTTCAGAAAGCATCGGACTGAGAAGTAACAGCGAGAGTTATGCCAAATGTTTTGCCTGTGAAAACTGCTCCACAGTTTGTCCGGTTGTCACCAATTATGAGCACTCACAGGCGGAACTTGGTCTACTGCCGCACCAGATCATCCGCTCGGCAGTTCTCGGTCTTCAAGATCTGGCGCTGGGCTCGAAAATGTTATGGAACTGTCTCACCTGCTACCAATGTCAGGAACATTGCCCGCAAGGTGTCAAGGTAACGGATGTTTTTTACGCGTTGAAGAATATGTCCGCAGGTAAACAGGCCGAAACCTGCACCTGAATCCGTGATGGAGAATGTTGTTTTGTTTGATATAGCATTGATATATCATAAGATTATTGGATTATAACATTTTAACCTAAAAGAAAAACTAGCCCTTCGGGTCATCCGCTAGCACTGCATCTTTGTTTGATTTAACCGTCCGATATAGTTCACTATTATCGGACGGTTAAATCAAACAAAATTACAGCACTATCGAATGATCACGGATTTATGTGTATGTAAAACAGGAAAACGAAAATGAAATTTACGCTATTTGTTGGATGCAATATTCCGGCGAGGGTACAGCAATATGAAATAGCCGCCCGGGCCGTTGCCGACAGGCTCGGCATCGAACTTGTCGACAATCCCGAGTTTAAATGCTGCGGTTATCCGGCCCAGAATACGGACAGTTCCACTTCCCTGATGATGGCTGCCCGTAATCTTGCTCTGGCGGAACAGCAGGGGCTGGACATGATGGTCCTGTGCAAGTGCTGCTTCGGCAGTTTGAAGAAAGCGGCTCACCGGATTATGGCAGATGATGCGCTGCACGAGGAAATCAACGATTTTCTGGCAGAAGAGGATTTGAGCTTTTCCGGAGACCTTGAAATCAAGCATTTTCTCTCTGTCTGTTATCACGACATCGGCATCAAGACCATCAAAGAAAAAGTTGTATTGCCCTTTGAAAAACTGAACATTGCAACCCACTATGGCTGTCATGCGTTGCGTCCCAGCGATGTGACCCAGTTTGACGATCCGATTCAACCGGTGATTTTTGATGAGCTGGTCAAGGCAACCGGAGCCAAATCGGTTGACTGGCCGTTAAAGCTCGATTGCTGCGGTGCGCCGTTAATGGGAATCAATGATGAGCTTTCCATGGATATTTCCACTAAAAAGCTAACCGATTCAAAGAACGCCGGAGCAGACTATCTCTGTGTTGCCTGTCCCTACTGTCAGATGCAGTTTGATCAGGTACAGGAGATGATGACGACAAATCTGCAAGACCAGCTTTCAAGCCTTGTGTATCCCCAGCTGCTCGGTATCGCCATGGGAATTGAGCCCCAGGATCTGGGCGCCCAGTTGAACCGGCTTGATATCAGCAACATAGAAACGTTTATTCAGCAGGAGAACGAAAGTGACTCAGAGTAAAACAGGTACTGTGATGGTTGTTGGTGGTGGAATTGCCGGCATGCAGGCAGCATTGGATGCTGCCGATACCGGCTATTATGTCTATCTGGTTGAACGTTCGGCCTCCATCGGCGGCCTGATGTCCCAACTGGATAAGACATTTCCGACCAACGACTGCGCGATGTGAGTAATCTCACCGAAACTGGTCGAGGTCGGCCGGCACATCAATATCGAGTTACTGACACTCACTGAGCTCAATTCCGTTTCCGGAGAGCCCGGTAACTTCAAAATCAATCTTACCCAGCATCCGCGATATGTGGATATGGATAAATGTATCGCCTGCGGCGCCTGTTCGGCAAAGTGCCCAAGAAAAGTCCTTAATGAATACGACGGCCGACTCTCGAAAAGAAAGGCTATTTACGTAGAATACGCCCAGGCGGTTCCGCTGAAATACTCCATTGATGACACCAACTGCTTTTATCTGACCAAGGGCAAATGTAAACTGTGTGAAAAGGAGTGCCCTACCGACGCGATCAACTACGAGGATACGGCTAAAGAGCTGAATCTGGATATCGGCGCCATCATTTACGCCGGCGGCTGTAAGCCGTACAATCCCGAGACCCATGATGTTTTCGGCTACAAGAAGTCGAAAAACATTATCACCAGCCTTGAATTTGAGCGGATTCTGTCCTCAACCGGTCCCTATGGCGGCCACCTGGTCCGGCCTTCGGATAAAAAAGAGCCGAAAAAAATCGCCTGGCTGCAATGTATCGGCTCACGGGATGTTCATGTGGGCGCTAAAGGATACTGTTCCTCGGTCTGCTGTACCTATGCCGTAAAAGAGGCCATGCTGGCCAAGGATCACAGTGACGACTTTCTGGATACAGCTGTTTTTTACATGGATATCCGGACCCACGGCAAGAATTTCGAACAGTATTATAACCAGGCCCGCGAAGAATTCGGAGTCCGTTTTGTCAAGTCCAAGGTGACCAACATCGTCCCCACCGAAGATGGCAACCAGTTGATCCGCTACGTTGATGAATACGGAAACCTGGCTGAAGAGGCCTTTGATATTGTAGTGCTCTCTGTGGGTCTTGAGGTCAGCGGGCCTGCAAAAGCTTTTGCCGATATGGTGGATGCTAAGCGGGACAACTACAATTTTGTCACCACCAATTCCTTTGAACCGGTTAACACCTCCCAACCCGGTGTTTACACCTGCGGTGCCATTGAAGCTCCAAAGGACATTCCCTCTTCGGTTATCGAGGCTTCCGCCTCAGCCGGGAATGTCGGTTCTTTTCTGAACGAGGCCCGCTGGACGGCAACCAGGAAAAAAGAGATACCGATAGAAATGGATATCATGGGTGTTCGCCCCCGTATCGGTGTTTTTGTCTGCTGTTGCGGAACCAATATCGATGGTGTTGTTGATGTGCCCGCTGTGGTTGAGTACGCTAAAGAGCTTGACTATGTCACATTCACCACCAAGGGACTGTTCAGCTGTTCCCAGGATGCCTTAACTAATATGGCTGATACAATCAGTGAAAAGAACCTGAACCGTGTTGTGGTGGCTGCCTGTACACCAAAAACCCACGAGCCACTCTTTCAGGAGACCCTCACTGGAACCGGTTTGAATAAATACGTCTTTGAGATGGTCAACATCAGGAACCAGTGTTCCTGGGTCCATAAAGATGACCCGGAAATGGCCACTGAGAAGGCGAAAGACCTGGTTCGGATGGCCGTTGACAAAGTTGCTCTCATGGGGCCGCTTGAAGAGGTTGAACTTTCCATCAACCAGTCGGCCCTTGTTATCGGCGGTGGCCTGGCCGGAATTACTGCTGCCAAGACCCTCTCCAACCAAGGCTATCATGCCATTCTTGTTGAACAACAGGAAGAACTTGGCGGCCTGGCTCGGACCATTTATCAGACTTGGCAGGGAGAAAACGTGGCTGAAAACCTTGCCCGGATGATTGGGGAAATCGAAGCTGATGATAATATCGACATTCACACAGGAGCTTCCATCGGCAATGTTGAAGGCTTTGTCGGTAACTTCAAGACAACCATCGAGAAGGGAAGTGAATCCATCGAGCTTGAACATGGCGTCACCATACTTGCCACCGGCGGCCAGGAACTGAAACCGGACCAATACCTCTATGGTCAGGATGAACGGGTGATCACAGGGCTTGAACTTGAACAGATACTGATCGATAGCGACCAGTCCATTAATGAGAAACAATCGGCCCTCTTTGTCCAGTGTGTCGGCTCCCGGATTCCGGAACGCCCGTACTGTTCAAAGGTGTGCTGCACCCAATCCATCAGGAACGCACTTGAGCTCAAGAAGCGTTATCCTGAAATGGATATTTACATCCTTTATCGGGATATGCGTTCTTACGGATTGCGTGAGGACCTGTTCAGGGATGCCAGGAAAAAAGGCATTATCTTCCTCAGGTACAGAGATGACCAGGGAATCGATGTCTACCAGGATGAGGATGATCTGAGAGTCCAGTTTACCGACACAACCATGCGCCGCAAGGTGGAGATCAGGCCCGACATGATGGTGCTGGCAATGGCCACCGTACCGCCGTTTGAAAACACTTTAGGGCAGAAATATAAGGTGACCTTGAACAGCGACGGCTTCTTTACGGAAGCGCATGCCAAACTACGGCCGGTTGACTGCTCCACCGACGGTATTTTTATCTGTGGTCTGGCCCATGGTCCCAAACCCATTGACGAATCGGTTTCTCAGGCGATTGCCGCGTCAACCCGTGCGGTAACGCTGCTGGCCAAAAAATCGATCTTTATCAGCGGCAACATTGCCGAAACCATCCCCGCCATGTGCTCCAAGTGCGGAACCTGCGTTTCGGTCTGTCCTTACGGCGCGCCTTCCTTCATCCCAATGGATGCCAGATTTAATCCCGGCAAGACCGAGATCAACCCGGCGCTATGCAAGGGCTGCGGCCTCTGTGTTTCCTCCTGCCGTTCAGGAGCAATTCACCTCAACGGGTTTGATAATGATCAGATATTCTCGCAGATTTTTGCGATTAACGCTTAAGCACTATGAAAAAGTATCTTTTGGTCTAAACTCAATTTTTTCATGGCACTTAAATATTAAAAATTAATAAGGAATAAACAAATATAAGTTTCAATATTAACGTCAGTGAAAGTTCAGCAGTGCACCAGATTTGGACAGGCGGCTTGAACAGCTATACATAAGCATAAGCGTATGCTGTTTAAGCAGACCGTTCAAATATGGCGTGCTGATGGACTTTTACCTCCCATAGAAATAGGAGATAAGATGTCAGAAGCAACTAATCAGTGGGAACCAAAGATTATCGCCTTCCTCTGCAGTTCCTGCAGCTACGGAGCAGCAGACCTGGCCGGAGTCGGTCGAATGCAGTACCCCTCCAACATCCGGGTCATCCGCATCCCCTGCGCCGGTCGGATGAGCCCCAAGTTCGTACTCTCTGCTTTAAGAGAAGGCGCGGACGGGGTTTGGGTCTCCGGCTGACACCCGGGAGAATGCCATTACCTGGAAGGTAATTATCACGCCCGCAGAAAATTCACTCTCTTCACCAGGATGCTGGAACATATCGGCATTGAACCGGAACGTCTACAGTTCTCCTGGATCTCCTCGGCTGAATCTACCAAGTTTATCAAGGTGGTTAACGAGGTGGTCGATGAGGTCAAGAAGGTCGGCCCCAACAAAAAACTTGTCAAGCAAATGGTCAGGGAATATGAGCAAATTGATTGAGACAATTCGACAAAAGGCTGCAGACCTGCTTAAGGAAGAGCGGGTTGAGATGGTCGTCGGCTTCAAGGAAGGAACAGTTCCCATGATGACTGTTCCCTGGTCGATCACAAAGGCTGACCAGGTTGATCAGTTGACCTGGAATTCCTACTGCACCATCAATCTGGCCAACTACATGATGGACCGAAATGAGAAGATCGGCATTATCGCCAAGGGCTGCGACTGCCGTTCGGTGGTAAATCATATCGGCGAAGGCAAGGTCAAACGCGAAGATGTGGTGATCATCGGCGTTCCCTGTGAAGGTATGGTTGATGGCCGCGTGATTTCAACCAGGTTTGGCTCTGCCATTGAAGAGGTCACTGAAGACGGTACCAAAATCACCGTCAAAGGAGACGGAAAAGAAGAGAGCTATGATCGATCAGAAGTCCTCAGGCAGAACTGCAAGGTCTGCGTCCATAAGAACCCTGTACTCTATGACGAGCTGGCAGGAGATCCTGTGGATGAACCCAAAGTAGATCGCTATGAAGAGGTGGAGAAGGTGGAAGCCCTTGAAGTCGAGGACCGCTGGAACCACTTCGAAGAGCTGATTTCCACCTGCATCAGGTGTTACGCCTGCCGTGATGCCTGTCCGACCTGCTACTGCCCGACCTGTTTTGTCGATGAGGCCAAACCCCAGTGGGTTGGCAAAACTGACGATCGTTCCGATGTGATGACCTTCCATATCTTAAGAGCCTTCCACACGGCCGGCCGCTGTACCGACTGCGGTGCCTGCGCCTCATCATGCCCCATGGGCATTGATATGCGGGCCTTTACCAAGAAGCTTGAAAAGGACTGTCTTGATCTGTGGGATTGGGAGGCTGGATTGACAGCAGATGAAAGACCAGCGCTGGAAACTTTCAAACCATCTGATCCGGAAGAAAATTTCAAATAATGAAAAAGCCCATAAGCAACCAATCTTTGCCCAATCCGATTGAACAGCATAGGAGAAACTATAGCTGTACAACCGGATTGAACAAACCTGGGTCACTTCTGAACTTTTTCTAAGAGGACAATGTATAAGGCTTTATCAAGAGTCAAATACAACCCAAAAAAGTAACATGAAAATCATACAAATCAATAAATCCGACTGGCTAGCCGGTCTTGAACGATCGAGAAAGGACTACTCCCTGATCGGCCCTGTGATCGAAGGCAACAACGTCTCTCGATTCAGAGAGCTGGCCCAGGGTGAAGAACCTGATCTTTCCATCTCAGCAACCACCCTATCGCCCAAGTCGGTAGTTTTTCCCCAGTCGGAAGTGATGTTCGAGTATTCACTGGATCCTGAATCCATCGAATATAACATCATGCGGGTCCCTGAGAAGAACTATTCCCAGAAAGCGATAATCGGCATCCGTCCCTTTGACGCTGCCGCCATGCTGATGGTGAAGATGAATTTCGATACCCCGGAATATCGTGATCCCTACTGGTGCGATGCCTATGAGTCCTGCACCTTTATCGGTCTTGCGGTAAACAATCCCCTGCCGGATGATTTTTCCACCAGTACCAACTGCGGGCCGTTCAGCACAGAAGGTCTGGATGTTCTGCTTGTTGACAACGGGGACCATTATCTGGCCCAGACCATTACTGAGAATGGCGGTTCCTGGCTGAAGGCTGCCGGTTTTGAAGCAGAAGCTCCAGCAGATGCCCAAAAAACAATTGACTCACTCAAAGAAGCTGCTGAGAAAAAGATTACCACAAAAATTGAACACAACGCCATCAAAGACAAAGAGGTCCTTGACCTGTATAACGAAGACTATTGGGAACAGGTTGCTTTTAGCTGTCTCAATTGCGGGACCTGCACCTATGTGTGCCCCACCTGCTGGTGTTTTGATATTCAGGATGAGACCAGCCGGAAATACGGCAAACGAATGAAGAACTGGGATTCCTGTATGTATCCGCTTTTCACCATCCATACCACAGGTCACAACCCCAGAGACACCAAGACACACCGTGTTCGCCAGCGGTTTATGCATAAGCTTAAGTATCACCAGGACAAGTATGAAAAGGGCATCATGTGCGTCGGCTGCGGTCGTTGCGTGACTTCTTGTCCGGTGAATATCGACATTCGGGAAGTGTGTCGCTTGATGAATGGATGAAATGATTTAAAAACCGAACTCGAATTTTATCTTACAGAGTCAAAACAATAAAGAAGGAAGCTGCACAAATGACCATCAACCCCTATCTCCCCTATCCGGTTCGCATCGATGATATTACCGTCGAATCGGAGGACAAGAGTCTGAAGACCTTTAAATTTGTCTTTCTTGATCCCAAGAATGAAGAGAAGTTCGCCTACCGGGCCGGCCAGTTTGCCGAGCTTTCCATTCCTGGCACGGGAGAGATTCCCATCGGTATTGCGTCTTCTCCCGTCGAACAAGGTTTTGTTGCCTTTACAGTCAACAAGGCTGGCGTAGTCACCTCCCATCTCCACAACATGAAGGTTGGTGACACTATGGGTATCCGGGGGCCCCTGGGCAACTCCTATCCCTGGGAGCAGCTTGAGGGTAAGGATCTGCTCATCATCGGCGGCGGCTTCGCTTTTACAACCTTACGCTCTTCTATTGTTTATCTGCTTCATCCAGACAATCGTGACCGCTACGGCAATATCGATGTGGTCTACGGCTCCAGAACACCCGGAATGCTGCTCTATCTCGATGAGTTAAAAGAGTGGGAGAAGCGCGATGATATCAACATGCATATCACCGTTGACGGCACCGATGATCCTGACTGGAAGTATAATATCGGTTTTGTACCGCCCATTGCCGAAGAAAAGGCACCCAAATCAGACGGCGACACCTATGCCATCGTCTGCGGTCCGCCGATCATGATCAAGTTCACCATGCCTGTTTTGGAGAAGCTTGGATATGACCACGATCACATCCTGCTCTCCCTTGAAAACAGGATGAAGTGCGGTTTCGGCATGTGCGGCCGATGCGGTATCGGTAAGGAGCTGGTCTGTAAGGATGGGCCGGTCTTTACCGTGGCCCAGGTGAATGAGACCCCGAAGGAGTTCTAGACCTCGGCTTTTCTACTATCTCTTCATTGTACCATCCGGCCTAGTCGTTTACAGCCGTTCTGCACTCATTGTTCCTTGATGCCTTCAGGATAATGGGGAGAGAATCCTCTGACAAATTAGAGAACCGGTGCGATAAAATTAAAACCGGCCGGTGATTCGGTTATTAGACCGAAATGAAATCCGCGGTTCTTGCCGATACGGACAAAACCCTTATATCCGGTTAGAGCATCAATGGAGGTAATACTGATCTTCTTTTTCTTCTCAGCAGTCATCTTAAAATAATAATCAAGTGCTTCTTTATCATAATCGTTGTCTGAAACATAGAAGACTCCACCAATATCTCCTCTTTGAATATATCTTCGCTTCACCTTTTTAACAATTTCCAGAAAACCAGCTATCTGCTCCTGGCTGCTATAGCCACCGCGGCTGACAAGATGGAGAATTTTTCCGTTTTTATCGGTCATGACCATATCGAAGAAATGATTGTTCCCCTCATCGTCTTCAAGATATGTGTTTAGCTGAACTTCTGCGATCAGCGGAATCCAGGTGGTAATATATTTCAAACTCGTTTTATTACCCGATGAGATTAAAGACACGAAGAGATCGGATAAAAACCAATGGCAAAAGCGGTAACCGAAATCCTGCATTAACAGATCGGTGTTTGATAAGCTCGTGGCACCGAGTTGAATTTTACGCGTATTGCTTAGGACGGGATTAATTTTAACCGCACTTTTAAGTTCTTCAACTAATCCCGGTGGTAAATCACCTTTCTTTTTTGCCAAGAATGTACCGTGTTTAGGGGCATCCTTTTTATAAGTAATTGAAAGAGATGCGTCTTTAAAATAATGTCGCATGCTCTCGGTAAGAGGATCAAAACCGGCAGCATACACCTCTGCTGTAAACTTTTCCTTTTGAATCAGATGGGAAAGCATGTCGGAAAATGAGCCGGAGTTAGCCGAGCCTGATTCGGTGGAATGAAGCAACAGGATATTATTCCCATGATAGTAGCAGAGATACGCCATACTCTTCTGGAAAATGAGTTTGATAACACCGGTAAACTGATCATTCATCAATTTTTGAATATATCGGACAATATCTGTGAACTCTGAATCAAGCCTGTCAAAAACGGCTTGGTCTTTGTTTAAAATAGTTGCCAGCAACAGAGGCAATTCATTTCTTTCCTCAGTATCAGCCTTGTAAATAATACATTGAGTACATTTTTCAGGAAGTGATGCATACGCTGTTTCACCGGAGGTGCGGTTCTTAAAATCCAGAGCCTGGAGAATATGACCATTCCAAAAGAGCAATAGACAATATTTATCGACAAGAAGTGCTCCTGAAAACGGGTCGGCATAGATTGGAACTTCAAAAAGGCTTTCAAGCGTATCTCGAATGCTATTATCTTGCAGTTCCTTCTTTTTCCAGTCAGCAAATACCGCCATGACCCAACCAACCTGATCAAACTTAATACTGCTGATAAGATTCTCAGATAAGCCGTGTATCTTTATTTCTGCTGATTTTGTTGCCGTTATGTTTTGATACTCGGCTGCTTCACTGTTCTCAGGACTATTTTTGATATCGACTAGTTGTGATAGTTCTTTGAGAAACTCATTAATCGTTTGAAAGTTTTTCTGAGGATCTTTTTCAACTGCTCGGGTAAGAACAGATACAATCTCCTCTATCAAGTCAGGACTACTGTCTGGAATGCGACTGCCTATTAGTTTTTTCTGTTCCTCAATATCTACTGGAAATTCTGGAGATGCACCAGACAACAGACGATAGAGAAGAGTACCTGTGGCATGAATATCCGGATACGGATCGTGTTTATCTGAATCGTTCTTTTGTTCTCCGGACTCGCCTGGGAGACTATCTATGAGATTTTCCAACTCCTTAATCAAATCAGAATCTGAACCAGTTGAAGTAATACCGAAATCGCCGAGTTGGGTATGTAAATCATCCCCAAACCAGACACTTTCCGGTTTTATGTTGTCATGGGTGATTCCTTTGCTATGGGCATAATCAAGAGCCTTACATATCTGCACTCCCATTGATATCACTTCATCCACCTTAAATTGACGCCCATTGCGTAACCAAGCACTGACAGGTTTGCCTTGTGGTTGTTCCATGACAATAAATGAATTCTTTTTCGATTCAATGACCTGATAAACAGTTATGATATTGGGATGATTCAGTTTCGATGCCGTTTTCCCCTCATCAAGAAATCGGGTAATGATTTCTTGTTTCTGCGCCCGATTCAAATGCTGGTTTTGCGGAACAAGCACCTTTTTGATTGAAACGTACCTGTTGAGGAGATTGTCCTGGGCTAGATAGATTTCACTGGTACTGTTTTTTTGTATTCTTTTTTTAATGGTATATTTTTTCAAATCGGCACCTTGAATTTGGATTCGTTATTCAACATCGAAATTATACATATCAATATGACCTATTTTACCAATTACGGGAATATCGTTTTCGAGATTTTATAAAAATGCTACATTTATTTATCATCATCACTCCTTCTGTATTCATCCAGGGATAATACTGAAGACTACTGTGGACCTCCCTAAATGGTAATGTAACGTTCCTTCTAATCGGCAGTAGAAAAAAATCGACAGAAACTATCAATCTTTCTCAAATACATCAAAAAGATGAAACAAAGATCAGAAAAACCGTTTACGTCCCCAAATAACAGGTCCTTCACCTTCAACGACATTTTCAATATACTCTTAGTACCCAGAACTCTTGACGAGTGAAGTTGTTCATTGAATTTGAATAAAGACAGAGTACAGGAGTTCGTGAATAGGACACCCATTTGTCGAGCCTTGCATCCTTATCCAAAGAGCAAAGTGAACAACTGGTAATTAAGATTTGCAATGTTTAAGGTCGTCTAGCTGGTTTTTCTTACAAGGAGTATGTAGAAAGTGAAAAATGCAAGGTCCTGATATTGCTGCTTATTGCTTCTTGATGATGCCTGCTTTACCCATTTTGTACCGCAAAACACGCTCGCTGATTCCAAGCATCTCGGCCGCCCTGGTCTGCACCCAGTCATTCTGCTCAAGGGCATCGACAATCAGCCGTTTTTCAAATTCGGCCAACCGCTCGGTCAAAGTTCCCTGATCGGTTTCGCCTTGATATCGTTTGATCTCATCGGGAAGGTCCGATTGTGCGATGGTGTTGCTCCTGCTCATAGTAATCATTCGCTGGATCAAGTGCTCAAGTTCCCGAACATTTCCGGGAAAACTATATTTTATTAACTGTGTCAAGGCGTTGCTGGCAAGGGTCATTTTTTTATCGCTGAACCGGGAAAGGAAAAAGTCAAGCAGCAGAGGAATATCCTCCTTTCTTGATCTCAAAGGCGGAATCTCAATCTCTATCACATTGAGCCTGAAATAGAGATCTTCTCGAAACCGTCCCTCTTCCACCATCTTTTTCAAGTTCCTGTTGGTAGCGGCTACCACTCTGATATCAATGTGTATTTTTTCAGTTCCGCCAACCCGGATAATTGCCTTTTCCTGAAGAGCCCGTAGCAGTTTCGGCTGCATCGTCAGAGGTATCTCGCCGACCTCATCGAGAAAAAGAGTTCCCCCATTGGCCTGCTCAAGCAACCCTTTCCGCCTGGAAGAGGCTCCGGTAAAGGCTCCTCTCTCATGGCCAAACAGTTCCGATTCAAACAAGGTCTCGGGAACAGCCGCACAGTTGAGTTCAATAAAGGAGCCGTTCTTTCTTGGACTTAATCCATGGATAAGCCGACCAATCAACTCTTTTCCTGTACCGGTCTCTCCATGGATCAAGACTGTCCAGGGTGTAGGCGCGCTCCGTTGGGCCATGGAGAGCACATTCTGCATGGGCTTTGATTCGCCGATGATTTGAATCGGCAATTGCTCTGTATCGATGGTATCGTTTACATTCTGTGCCTCTTCGGCAACAATGATCTCCTCTTCGATTTCCCGTACCTTGTCCAGCAGTAACTCAAGATCCACAGGTTTTTCGAGGAAGTCATCTGCACCCAGACGCATGACTTTCACGGCCGTGTCCACAGCGCCATAGGCTGTGATCATTATCGCCCTGATCAGTGGATCGGCCGATTTCATCCTGGCAAGGACCTCATCGCCATTCATGTCGGTCATGCGATGATCGAGCAGTACAAGATCAATCGGTTTTTCGACAAAGACACCAAGAGCCTCCTGTCCGGAACCGGCTGTATAGACTGTATAATCCAGCTTCGTGAAAAATCCCTGCAGCATACTCCGCTGCATTTCTTCATCATCGACAATCAAAATATTCATGATCTGTATGCTCTTGCTTCAGTTGCTTATCAGGTTATCGGCAGTGATACCTCAATGGCCACACTATCGTTTTCCTTTCCTTTTTCGATAGTGATGGTCCCCTGATGGAGTCCGATAATCCGTTTGACCAAGGCCAGTCCCAAACCGGTTCCCCTGGCTTTGGTAGTAAAATAGGGTTTCATCATTTTTGCAATCATGTCTCTGGAGAGAGAAAAACCTCCATTTTCAATCCTGAGTACTGCCTGATCCGAAACAGCCGACAGGGAAACTGACAAAAAGCCGCCTTGGGGCTGGGCCTCAATACTGTTTTTCATCAGATTATCAAACATCTCTCCTAACAGGTCCCTGTCCCCCGTTATTGATTTGGTGAAATCAATTTCCGTTTTCAGCTTAATACCTTGCTGTTTACAGACTTCTTCATAGAGTGTTACGATCTGGGCTAACAGCGTATCGAGTCTCATCGGTTGTTTTTCGGCATGCAGCGGTGTGCTGAATCGCTGCAGCTTCGAAAGAATACTGTCTGTCCGTTTCACCGATTCTCGCATGGAAGAGAAGAGCTGTTCCTGTTCTTCATTTAAGTTATCCGATTCCATGATCAGTCTTTGCAGGCCGATATTGATGGCATTCAAAGGGTTACGTATCTCATGAGTAATGGTTGCCGTCGCTCTTCCCATGGCCGCCTCTTCATTCTGTTTGGCCATCGTGCGTTCGAATTCCCGGGTTTTAACTATATCAGCCACCTGATACCGATACAGCAGCCAGGAGGAGCCCACCCCTAAAGCAATCAGCAGCACACCGAAAAGGATAAACTCTTTTCGCAGCTCATCCACACGTTTCCCATATTGACTTGCCTTTAAACCTACAACAACAAAGCCGGCCAAGGTCACAAGATGTGTTTCGGCAACAAGGCCCGACTCGTTATTCACAAATTTAACTCCGGTACTTGCATCCTTTCCACCGGAGTCCATGCGAACATAACTGATACCCGGCAAAGTGGAAAGAGTTGCCAGCATGGAGGCAAGAGAGGTTTTCTGTCGTAGCTCCAGAATACGTCCACTGTTAATTCCAACAACCAGGCAGGTTTGTGTTGTCTGGGATTGGAGATCAGTACCATACACCAGGGTTGCCAGACCGGTGGAGGGAAGGTAGTTTACCGCCCCGCTGTTCTTTTCACAGTTTGGCAGGTCGGTAAGCCAGTCCGGTGGACCGGCGACGACTTTCTTTGTACGGATTATGGTAATTCCGGCAAGGCCCGATTCTCTGGCAAAGGATTCAAGTTCAATTTCATTAAACGGCTCGATCCCGTCAAGATAATGTATGAACTCGACGCTATTGAGCAGAAACATACGTACAGTTTCATCGATCACCTGTGATGCCAGCAGACTGTTCTGCAAGTTTTCCTCAATGATTCCGGCTACCATCCTGGAGTGAGAGAGCGCCTGTTTACGAAAACCATTGGTGATGCGGTCATGCTGCCAGAAAAACACTCCAATAATGACAAGGACCAGTATACCAAAAAAGCCCATGTTCATTTTCCAGGACAGAACAAGACGGGGACTTGGCGCACCTCTTTTCTTGTTCGTTTGTTGTCGAAACAAGGAGTTCATGCTGTTTGATGGTCTGATCCTATCGGACCGACCCATTATTTTTCCATTCCCGTCTCTGAGGTCTTCCTTTCTGCTGGCCTCTGAAGCCGGGCGACCTCTGTTTGCATCCTCGTCCTATCCGGCTTCGAACGCCGGTCGGATCATAACCGGGCCCACTGTAATCCGGATGGACCCTGACAACAGAAAACAATCGTCGCTGATCATTGGCATATTCACCCACAACACCGATAACAGTACCGACTTCCGCCCAACCCGGAAACCGTCGTCCATTCGGTCGCTGGAAAACCATATATTCCGGCAGGACAACTGTTACTTGAGCAACCTTTTGTTCATCCTTTTGCACACCAGCGACACTGGCCACGACCAGCCGGTGTGACTCCCGGTCGACTGATAAGACCTTGCCTACGAGCTCATCTGCCTGTGCTGTTAAAGCCGACAGAATCAGACCCAGCATGATAACGGGGGTAATTGTCTGCTTACAGGCTCTGAACAACTTCATGGAGAACCTCAAAGAGTTTATGGGGGTCCATATCAGCGCCTGCAGCTATTTCCTTAATACTCTGCTCAGGTGCTGCGTCAATTTTCCTTGTTGTCAGACCCTCAATGATTTTATCCGAATCAAGTTGGAATTCCATACAGATCTCTGAGAGCTTTTTACGGCCAAAACCGGGATATGGCAAATCCGGAAAGGTTGTCACCTCCTTTTTGGAGACGACTGCATCCTTCATAGCATCATACACCTGTTTCGGGTTGATGTTGTTAAGTTTGGCAATTTCAGCCATCGTCTGTTTTACGCTGTCAAAACGGATTCCCTTTTCTTTCAATAGTGTCTTTGATCTGTCAAGATCCAGGTTGAGCTTTTTTGTAAATGTTTTCAACGATGACAGTTCGGCATGACCATATGGGGGCTCCCCGTATTTCTCAGCCGCCGCCTCTTTGAACGACTCACCGAAATCGATTACCGTTGACATGGGCGGTACCTGAAAATAGGTACCGATACCGATAACCAGTGTGATGATAAGAGCTATATTGAAACTTGGTGTTAAAACTTTCAGCTCTTTGGCCTTATTCTTCATGTAAGCCTTAATAGCATTCCAATTGTAGTAAACATGGAGCAATCCGGCAATCAGCAATAAAAAGCCCAGATTGATATGCAACTCGCTCCACTCAGTCTTTGACAGTCCGAACAAATGCCAGTCAGACCAGTAGGCTACACGACCGTGAGGGACAATATACAGGATAATCGACGTTATCACGCACAGGATAAACGATAACAGCATGGTCATTGAAGTAATTTTTCTGATGTTCATTATTCTTTCCTTGTAATAAATGTTGGTATTGTTGTTCACTGTCCTACCAAAATCAACTCTCATGCCAATTTATTATTAAAGTATTTTTCTATTTAATTTCAGGATGTTAATGAACATATTTTGGCCCCCGTCCCTTCAACATGACCAAATAGATGGTTGGATCATACAATCCGTCGACATTTTTGTCGAAATTCTATGTGCAGCGCAATCACATAGATAACAAACAAATGAATACATGAACCTTTGAATAAATTAACCTATTTAAATTATAGATATTTTTTCACAGAGGAAATTCGACAGAATTGTCGATTCAATTTACGTCTGTCGGCAGCTTGACCAAACAGGTTGTTCAATGAAGTGATCTGTCGGGAGGGTAATAAGAGAATAGAGCGGGACAACACAAAAAGAGCGGAGACAAAACACGAAGCTGGGAGGAGTAATCGTATTTGTGTCACCGCTCTTATTGTTACTCGGCAGTCTTATTGTAAACGGTTAAGGCAATTGGTTTTAACGAAAAAGTAAAGCTACACACGTACTTATGATTGGTTACTGCTCTCTGAATATAATCGAATCCAATTTGTCCTCAATGTATGGAATACCATCTTCACCCACACTGTAGACAATTCCTGTATGGTTCGGAAATATAACGGTATTGAACATCTGATGGTTTCCCTGGATAATGGTGTGATAATACAACGACTGGAGATCAAACAGCGATGGCATAAAAGAACCCAGTTCACTTTCGGTTTTCAGATGAGTATGGAACAGGGGAACAACAATATGTTCCGGTGACAGCAGGTAATAGGAGAGGTAATCAAATACAACCATTTCCGGACCACGCCGGGTAACCAGGTTGAATCCTTCGCCACTATTTTTGTGATACACCATGTTGACACCGATTTCTGATCCGGTTTCCTTTTGGAAATGCAGTGCCAGCGGACCATCAACATCGGCCTGTAGTGATATTCCGTCATGGGGAAAGTACCGTTTCATATCGTCAACGTTATTGACCGCTTTACGCTCAGGAGGCATGGAGACGCCCTTTCTCTCGGCAGTCTGTCTGACCGTTTCGGCAAGTTTACAAAGCATGTTTGTCTCAGGCCTGATCAGCCCTTCAAATTTAATCGGTTCTTTCAGATAGTAACAGCGTTGTCTGGTAGTCATACCGTCCCCCATCCGTTTTACGACTCTTCCCTATTCTGGTCTGAATTTTGAGTTCTTCTCTTTCTTCATTGCCCGACTGCGGCATAAGCATTCAATCATGTGTCCATGATCAATTTGTCTTCTGTCCAAACGGCAGATCCTCCAGCCTTGTTTGATTCAACTGAATCCCTTCGTTCGAAATTGTATAGACAAAGGCTTTTCTGTTCGGTAGCAAAAACGTGCCTTTGATCATTTTGCATTTCTGGATGACTTTCAGATTATGCAGTGTTTGCAAATCCATGAGTGATATCCGGCATGATCCGGGTTCATACGCACATTCGAGGTGAGTGTGGAATATTGGGTAAACAAGGTATTCAGGAGAAAAGATAAAAAAGAACAGATAATCGGACATGGCGATCTCTTGGCCTCCCCTGGTTACCAATAGAAAATTGCGTCTTTTGCATCGATCGAAAACAAGGTCGAAGCTCACCTCGGCACCGGTCTTCTCTTGAAAACCAAGAGCCAGATGGCCATCAATATGCGATCTGATAGACATGAAATTCTCCGGCAACTCGTCATGCAGATCTTCGATCGAGAAAATGGCTTTATTCTTCAGCACCGTCTTTAGCTTTCGTTTTCTCAGTTGTTTTTTTGAGAGGTCAGCAATGCGGCATTGGGTATTCCTGCAAGGAGTAATTTGCGGCAATAGTGTCTCTTTATCTCCCAAAAGATGATACCACCCGGTAGGTCCCATTTTTCCCTCCCTACTTTGCTTTCATTAGTTAACTACAACTTAACACACTTAACACCTGTTGTCAACTTTAATCAGAAAAAAAACATATGACTACCAATGATTCTCAACCTTGACTGAAAAGAAGTGCTGTCGGTTTGACAGACGTATTACAAGGATTATCTATGACAACCAAGTTTTACTTTAAACCTTGAAATATCAATAGAGTACTCAGTTGTTTCACCCGATAAAGGGAAATTCTTGACTGGAGGTTAGTCTGTCAACCGACAACAGCGCCTGTTAGGCTGAGCTTCATGAGTCATAAGGGAAAATAGTTAGGTAGAAGTTTACAACAAAAAGGCGGGCAACCACTGTTTCTGAGTTTGTGGGTTTTTGAGAACGACGTTTGTGTGCGGAGGTACCAAAGAATACTAGTTTCAATTATCTCTTTTCTGGAAGGTATTTAAACAGGTAGAACTGTAGGAGAGGAACGTGAAGGAAGGTTATTGCAGGTTTGATCAATCAACCAAAATCAAGACCGGATACACACAGCACCAGTTCTGCTCTACTGGTTGATCTGTTTGTACAGGTGATTGACTCGGCTTTGCGAATAAAAAAGTTTTCACCTTTTGACAGCTTGACTGTTTGATCCCAGAGTTGGATATCGACTTGACCGGCAACAACAATCACCCGCTGCTGTTCAGCAAAATATTCGAAGTTCATTGTCTGGAGCGGTTCAATGGTTACCGAGAGCATATCGATTCCCCTTTCAACGGAAAGCGGAGCAAGCAGGTCAAGCGTTCCGATACCTTCCATACTGGTGATGGGAATCACATCATCGGCTGTAAAAACTTCGACTGGAGGAGGCGGTTCAAGCGGATTGACATCAAATCCGGGGTCCAGGACCTGCATAATCTTCATCAGGGTTGCCATTGAAGGATTGGTTTTTCCTTTTTCAATCTGGCAAATCGCCGAACGGGAAACACCCACCCTTACAGCCAGTTCTGTCTGGCTGATCCCTTTGGTCTTTCTCAATCTTCTTAAGCGAATCCACATATGGGTATTGTGTCAAAGGAAAACGTTTCGCCCTGCTTTGATGTAAACCGTATCAATGGTCAAGGAACAGCCGGCTGACAAAATAGCCTTAACCTACTTAACAGCCACTTGTCAAGCGACAACTGAAAACAGTACATGGTAAACAAGGCCAACAATACAGAGCTTAAAGTGAAATCCACAGAAAAACCAGAGGAACAACAAAACCGAGCCCTGTTAATACCAGGCCGCGGACACGACTGTTCTTCCGGATCATCAGAAAACCGGTAATGGCAAGAATAGCCAGCAGAACAGCATAGCCGTCGGCAACCCAGGTCCAGATACCTTTTGCTTTGTTGAGATGGAGAAAATTTGCCTCAAATAATATTGGGCGTTTGGCTACCTTTTCCTGTTTTACTTTGCCGTCTGACATATTAACATCAATGGTGTTGCCCTCAACAAAGATGCGTAGTTTCCCGGGGGCGAGCAATGCCACATTCTTAAAGACACCCTTCTCATCCAGTTGTTGAAGAATTGAATCAACCAGAACCATATCCGCCTTTGTTTCTTTTGCAACAGGCTGAATAGTCGTTTCGGTGTGCTCAATTGTATAACTGGGATTAAATGAATGACTGATATGGTTGACCACAATCCCGCTGATCGCGTAAATAAGGGTCAGTCCGATACAGAGATAGCCGATGTCTCGATGAAAAATGTAATTGAGTCTGCGCCACTTCATAAATAACGGTTTCGGGTTTCAGGTTTCGAGTTTCAGGTTTCGAGTAAATGATCGATGGTACCGTATATTTGTACAAGCACAATTTGGAGCTATAGTATGATCCTATGCCCCAAATTGTGATCGTGCAAAGATGCGGTACCATCGATTATTTACTACAGGATCTTAGCACCTATTCCCCTAATCCGGTAAATCTTAATTGGCCCCTTGACAGTCGAGGGGTCAAATTTCTCACCTCGCTCGTGGGCCTGGTGGGCAGCAAAACGTTTGTGCATTTCCTCATCCAGTTTCAGTTCCTGAACAACTCCCTCCACAATGGCCGTCCGGCCCTTGGCCTCCATTGGGAAAACGATCACACCATCAACAACCTTAATCTGAATTTTTTCAAAGGGAAGATCACTGGCAAGATCCATCCAGCAGCCTCTTTTCGCGCACACATCGATTATAAGCCCTTCGACCCGGACCCGCTTACCGATAAATTTTTCTGGCTGAGCGTTGATTACCGAAATCTTGGTCGTCTCCGTCAGCATCAGTTGTTCGCCAAGAGAGATTTCTTTGGCAAAAGCCGTGTGACTGAAACAAAGCAGCAGAATAAATGTAATCAGTAATTGTTTCATTTTGTTTTCCTCTTTAGGATTGTTTTAATCGAAACCCTTTCTCCAACATATGCAGCATGGAAACCGGCAAGATATGAACCTGGGTACAGCCATATCGCGCCAATATCTGCTTTGCTATCCGTACCCGGCTACCGGATCTGCAATGGAGGTAGATTGTTTTATTCTCTTTTTTCAATTTTTTCAAAGTCTTCACTCCAACACCGCGCTTCAACTCAGATAATGGCAGATGGATGGCACATTCAAAATGACTCTGGTGCCATTCTGATTTTTCACGAACATCAACAAGCTGCCCTTTGCCGCTTCTTGCCTCTTCTAATATCACGGCAAGATTTACCGTTTGTGGTTTCTTTCGAACAAACATGTCTCTTTCTCATAGTTTAAAGTTCTTGTGAATACATTTTTTTTGTCTGTCCAGAAACGACAATTTTTCACTACAACGAAGAGTTTGGAGAATAAAGCCGTTTCTGGATAGGCACTATTTAACTTGAAATAGGTTCCAAAACACCTATAATTCGCATTAAGAGATGATCAAGGGAAAATCTTCATCATGGTAGTTTTCTTCTATGCTTAGCAGTCTCAAAGGCAAATTCATACTCATTTTTCTGCTGGTTACAGTTACCACTGTTGTCATCAGTAGCGGCTATGCCCGGCTCATGCAGCGTAAATATACGATTGATCGTGCCGCCACCCGTAACAGTGAGGATCTGAAACGGATCAGCGGTGAGATCCAGACAGTACTCGACTGGGTGACAAGAGACCTGTTCCTGTTGCGCGATCTGCCGCAGATGAAGTCTTTCCTTTCCCACTCAAAACAGGTCAGCAAACTGGACGCATACAGAGCCATAGAGTCCGCCTTCCTTGCTATTGCCAACAACCATAGGATTTTCCACCAGGTGAGATTTCTCGGCACAAACGGTCAGGAAATTATCCGTGTGAACTTTGATGGCAAAAACGCCATTCTTGTTCCCCCGGATGAATTGCAGTTTAAAGGTCATCGCTATTATTTCCAGGAATCCATTGGACTGAAACCGGGGGAAATTTACGTCTCACCTCTTGATTTAAATATTGAACACGGAAAAATTCAGATTCCCTACTCACCTGTTATCCGATATGCCACTCCGGTTGTAGACAGCAAAGGAAAAACCAGAGGCGTCATCGTTCTCAATGTCAGGGGGGCCGTACTCCTTGACATTCTTGAACGTCAACAGGATACAACCCGTTACGGAGAGCATTATTTCCTCATCGACCAGGACGGATATTTTCTCTTTCACCCTGAGACCTCCAAACAGTTCAGCCGATTTATCAATTCCGGGGAAACCCTTGTTTCCAATGAGCCGGAACTGGTGAAGTTTATCGATACCCAGAAAAAAGACATGGTTGTCCTCCAGAGCCGGCAGACAAATAAGGAAACCCTGTTTGGATTTCGAAAAATCCTACTGGACAATGGTCATGACAACATGAAGCTTGTCCAGGCTGTTCAAGGGAAGGCCGACAAAGCCGGAAAAACATCACCCCATTTCTGGTACCTTATTTCCAGCGTTGATGATGAGGATTTCCTTATGGGATTTAAAGAATATATCAACGCATTTGCTCCCTTCACCCTGATTATGATCTGCGGCTGCGTTATTGTTGCTATCTTTGTCGCCTGGTCCATGACACGTCCGGTCATCTCGCTGGCAGAAGCGGCCCGGGAAATCCAGCGGGGAAATCTTGCTGCCAGGGCATCCACCTATTCCCGCGATGAGATGGGAGAGTTCGGTTACCTGTTCAACTCTATGGCTTCTGATCTTGAAGAATCGGTTGGGCAACTCATAGAGTCGGAAGAAAAATACAGAAAGATATTTGAAAATTCCAGGGATTGCCATTTTGTGGCTGATGGCTCCTTTATGGTAAAAGATCTCAATCCGGCAGGCCGTCAGCTGTTCGGTCTCCAGGAAAACGATTCCCTGGACAACATGTCTCTAGACCGCTGTCTGAGTCCCATCGACGGCGACAGTACCGACCTTACCCGGATTATCCGTGAGGAGATGAACCGGGTCGGTTACATCAAGGAACTGGAGACAACCATCAACCGTAGAGACGGGTCCCAAAGGATCTGTCTAATTACAGCTACAACGCTGCTTGACCAGGACGGCAAGTTTGTCGGCTATGAAGGAATCCTGCGAGATATCACGGAAAAGAGAAAGAGAAAAGAACAGGCCCAGTTTTTTCGGCAAAAGCTTAATGAAGAGATTCTGCTGGCAGAAGAGCGGGAGAGAAAAGATCTGAGCCGACTGCTTCATGAAGAGTTGGCCCAGAACCTGGCCCTTGTTCATATGAAGCTGGAAGAGTCTGAAGAAGGCACCTGTGAACTCGAACAAAAACCGAGGAAACAGACAAAATGCAGTCGCGAACTCTCCAGCTCAAAAGAACTGATTGAGCTGATGATCTCCCAGGTGCGGACAATGATCTTTAACCTGTATCCTGCAATTTTAGATGAGCAGGGTCTTGTGCAGGCTATCCGCTGGTATGCCAACCATTATAAGAAGAGAACAGGAATTGATGTGAGTATTTATGACCATACCGATAAACCTGAATTAGGTGAAACAATCCGCATCTATCTCTACAGAGCGGTGAAAGAACTCTTACACAATATCGCCAAACATGCCAACTGCATGGAAGTTCTGATCACCATAAAAGAGCGGGAAAATAACCTCAGAATTATCATCGACGATGCCGGTAAAGGATTCAATACTGAGGAAGTCCTGTATCAGAGCCGTACTCTCCATGGTATTGGTCTGGCCACTATCAAAGAGTGGATGACCGATCTTAAAGGAAGCTTTATCATCGAATCCGAACCGGGCCAGGGAACACGAGTTGTGCTTGATGTGCCGATGAACTCCATCAACGAGGTGCAGCATGCTGAAAGTATTCCTGGCTGATGACCACCAGATGTTCAGGCAGGGACTTGCTGCCATGCTCTCCAAAACGGGCGACATCGAGATTGTCGGTGAAGCGGCCGATGGTCTGGATGCGTTAAAGGCGCTTTCAACCATCTGTCCCGATGTCGCCATTATCGATATTGCCATGCCTGGAATCAACGGAATCGAATTGTGCCGAAGAATTAAAAAAGAAATGCCTCTGGTTAAAGTTATTATCCTCACCATGCATGGTGATCCCTTCTACACGACAGAAGCGCTTGAGGCCGGCGCCCATGGTTATCTCCTGAAAGAGGAAAGCTTCACCTCGCTGGAGGATTCGATAAAAAAAGTGGTCAACAAAGGTGAGACTGTTCTCTCCCCAACCCTTCACTCCCATATTCTTGAAGTGGCCATAGAAAAACAGAAAATGGGGGAGGACTGCACGATCAACTTGACCAAAAGGGAAAAGGAAATACTCCAGCAGGTTGCAGAAGGACTGACTAACCAGGAGATTGCCCAGCGTCTCTTTATCTCTCCTCAAACGGTGGACACCCACCGGAAGAACCTGATGGCCAAGCTTGATATCCACTCCGTTGCCGGCCTGGTTAAATACGCTCTGCGGCATGGTTATATTTCTATTTAATCCGATTCTCCGTCATAAATATCGGCCCCGGTTTCGGCGACATCGGTCCCTCGGAGAACTATGCCTTAATCTCCGATACCAGCAAGCGGTTCCCTGCCTGGAATATGCTGGTCGGCCGACTTGAGATGTTCTCCGCTCTGGTGATCCTCTATCCCTCCTTTTGGAAACAGTAGCCCCAAGCTTTCACTCAGGTCCCCAAACACCCAGTCATTTTCTCTGTTCTTCTCTTGAAGAACGGAAATATTTACCATCTTTCAGGCAGTTAGATTGAACCAAGTCGATTTTTCTGCTACAATGTATATATCGATCAACTCAGCCAAGTCCGGAATAATAACCGAAACAAATATGAACATTTTTGACTGATCCAGGAACATAGGAGTATATCCATAGGAAAAAATACGGGATAAGCCATCGCATATCATATTATCGGGAGGATGTTATGCAAGTATAGTTGGACCGTATCGGGTCAGGGCGTCATCTCTCCGCCGACCAAAGAGTTTGAGATCAAAAGTGGATTTAACAAAAGATACCAACAAAGAGAAGAAGGTATCTGTCATCTGCTTTCATAAAGCCATCAATGCAACCGAAGCTGGAAAATATGAGGTACGTCTGAGTCTTAGCCAAAAACCAAGCACAACGTGAAAAGCAACTTGCCGAAAGACATCTGATAGTTATTTCTTTTCCATCTCAAAAATCACCACAAAACCAACACGGAAGCATGCCGGATCACCCAGTGCATCATGGCCGGGGGCAGATGAGAGGCCTATCGGTTCAACCCCGGAGAGGTCTCCTGTCCGGGGCCAACCATCGACCAACAACAGGATACCACATGCAAGATAATGCATTCGTCATACTATACAGAGAAAGGAGGAAACAATGAAACCTGACGGTCACACCCAATCATTTATCTCCATCTTGGCTGTTGCCATGCTTCTATTTTTATTGGGGTGTTTTTCATCCACTGTTCATGCATTTGAATTAGATGAAAAAACAGTAACAATTAAACTCAAGGATGAGCCAACGCAAATTCAGTTTTTATTGAATTTTGATATACAAAATGTCTTGTCTGCCTGGATGGGACGGGATCTCTATGTGATCTGCGGAGCTGTTTACGGTAATTCCCAAGATTATACATTAATAGGAGAAACCGTTAAAGAAGACGCTTTAAGCGATGGTAATTACACAAGCTACCAGTTCTATGTTCCTATTTCCCAATTTAATTCCGCACCAGTGGGTAAAACGCCAACCAAAGCTCGTTGTCTGGCCTTTGCCAAAAAAGGAAGTCAATGCACTGCTCTTGCTGGCGTTGAAAAAGGCGGTGCTCCGTATGACATTCCACAGGAACTCCAGTCGGTGACCTGTGACGACATTACGCTTCCAGCCCCATGAATAAAAGCGTATTCATACTATTACTGGTTTGGGTTCCAATAGATGACTACGATTAAAAAGAGAATGTTCACAAAAGAACATATTTTTCACCTCTAAGAGCAGATGAGAACTGTACATCGTTTTGCAAGATTATTTCCTATACGTTTGAAGTGGTCTTGCCCTTGTCCGTTTTTTTCTGTCAACTCTTCCCTTGTCCTCTTGTTCATACTTGTTATCAATTTCATATTCTGTTCATTGGTGATGGCCAATCCCAATGTGCTCAGGCAAAAAACCAACCATGTCGTTGTTAAACCGGATCCTATAATTGATATGGGTGTTATTGAATACTTGTCCGATTCAGCCATAGATATGGGTAGTATTAACTATTCGGTTGACCATGTGATAAATATCGGAACTCTTGGTTACTCTCCTGATTCAATAATTGATATGGGCAGTATTAACTCTTCCTGGGACCAGATAATCAATATGGGTACTCTTGACTATTCTCCCGAGCCGATCATTGATATGGGATCTATCAACTATTCTCCACCATCAAATAATCTGGTAGAAGCCACACAACAGATGAAGCAGCTGGTACTGCTCGCACCGATGGGGAAAATGATGTTCAACAAAAACAAACCTGTCGTTTTCAAATTCAGACATGACAACCGGCAAACCGATTTTCAGTACGAAATTGAGATGTGGAACAACCGGACAAAGCGCTGGAGTAAAACCACAAAACCGAAACTGTTTCGCAGCAGATTCTTAGCCGGTAAGGAGATGACAACAACTATGCCGGAGTTCAAGTTTATGGAACCTGGTAAATACCGGTGGACCCTAAATGGCTACAGTTCTTTGAAGCCGCTGGAATTTGAATTGGTCGCCAGAAAATTACCCCTGAAAAAAACCGATGACCATAAAATTAAAAAAAGACCCTCCTTATGGTTTGTTCAAAGTGGTGGACAGAAAATGAATCCGAAACTGAACAAACCTTTTGGGCTGACCTTCAATATTAAAAATATCGGTACTATCAGAAATAGTTCCACCCATAAGGTGACATATACAATCAACTGCAAATCCCTTGACGGTGGGAAATGTGTGGAGCTGGTTTCTGCCAGGACCGTACCGGCTGTTAACCCGGGTTCAACAAAGAGAATATCTATTAAAAAAGCACTTAAAGTAACACAGCCAGGCAAATTCAAAGCAACCATATCGCTTTCTCCAAAACCTTCTGCCATCGGAACGAAAACCGGTAGTCTGAAAAGATCTCTCGATTTTACCTTTAGTGTGAAAAAGGTAAGAACGTCGTCCAAACCGTCCGCTTCCGGCCCTTCAGCAACAGGCCTCCCTGGGCCATCATCACAACCTGCGGGAGTGTCTGGACAGAGAGGATCGTCATCGGACAGTTCCTCGCCTTTTAGAAGACATCATCGAAGTCCATAAACAACCACATTGAGCAGTGTGACCTTACTGGCCGGTAAAAACCGATGATGGTGTACCTCAGTTTTAATGAGCAGCGTTATTTACTAGCAAAACCGGTAAAAAATATTATATTTCTTCTTCCAATTCCTTCTCGTATTTCTGGTATCGACTTGAAAAAACATGTTCAATTGCCGATGCCATCAATTTTATTTCTGTAAACCGTTTTGGAGACCTCGTTATGAGCGATGAGATTACAACTCAAGAAATTGAAGAAGCACAACAGGCATGGGGTGATGGTATTGTTGCCATTGGAAAGGCTTTTACCGATAAGGGCGACTATCTAAAAGCTGCTGAAAATCATCTCGACACCCTTTATGGTTTTGAACTTGGAGAGGTTCTGTTCAAACCGACCAAGGCCACCGAGAAACAGTTCAGGCCGACCAGGGTGGCTGCCCTTTCCTATTTTGTCGGTGACAATGACGATTTTCCGGAAGACCATGGTTTTGCCATCAACCCCTGGATCAAGGTTCGTTTTGAAAACAGCGGCACGTTCATCAACGGCAACTATGCCGTGGCTATGGGAAACTACTTTTTTACCCAGACGGATGGCACTGATGTTAAGGTTGAATATACCTTTGGCTATCTCAAAGGGACCGATGGCCGATTGAAAATCAACCTGCACCACTCGTCGCTGCCATTCAGCGGATAGCTTTACCAAAACATGTTTTCTTCTTGTGATGGCGGCAGGAAGATGGTTATCGCGATAACCATCTTATGTCTGTCAATGGCTCTGCCTGTGTTTTTTCTCTTTATAAACGGCCAATGCAGACCGCTTCAAGATGTCATTACACAACTGCCAAACCCTCCTCTTCTGCTGAGTTATCTGCTTGCTGCAGCGGGTGGCAGCCTATGCTGCTATTTGCTGTCTGACAAGGAGATGGCTGTCATTTCCATCTTCAGTGGCAGCCTCATCGGTTTTGGCGGCTTTGTGTCCTTGATGCACCAGTTTACACAGACTGATCACCTTTTTCGTTTCGAAGCATTTTTTTACGCCTTCATAGGCACAATCCCCGGGCTGCTGGTCTATTTCATCCTCTGGTATCTAAAAATCAATAAACGTCCGGGTATTCTCCCATGAATGAACTGTATTTTTCCTGTTTAGGCTGTAAGGAATACATTGAAGCCGCTTATAAATGGGGGTTGAGCAAACTTGTCAATAACGGACCGCTGCAGGATTATTCTGTTGTTGATGTCAATGCCGTTTTCGAGACGGAACCATTCTGGGATGTTCCAGATACCCCTCAGCATAAATGGATACAGGAGCTCCTGCCGCATATCAGAGCCTTTTTAACCAAACACGCAGGCCACAGAATTTCCTATTGCGATCGGACAAAGATTGAAAACGAGGAAGAATATGGAGGGCTGGACTGGATCGACTTCTCACCCAATCCAATGATCACTCCCAGGCATCTTGTTGAGATATTGGGAATCCGGGATTGGCAAGAAGTACATCAACTGGTCGCCCAGAAGAAGCTTAAGTTATGGTGGTGGCTTGATGACAGCTACACACCCCATCCTGAATGGTTGGCCTATTGTAACATGGCCAGGGAAGTGTTTTTTCAATACGCCCAAAAACACTCAAAACCAAACAACAGGATGGATCGATAAGCGGGATTTAAAAAAGTTTGCGCAGATCTTTAAGATGATCTGAAGCACAGATGGCAATCACTTTGTGGCCGCTGCCAATGTAACTATTCCCCATAGCTGATCAGTTCCTGATTCGATCCGATGACCGTTACCGAATAGCCTCCATGCAGCAGACGTTTTTTTAGGTAGAAACCTATTCCACCGAGACCTAGAATAAGAATCGATTCCGATATATTTTTTCTTTTACCGAACACAGTTGAAAACCTCACTTAATCAGTGAGACAACAGGCCTTCCATGTTACTTCTTGCTCTCTTTGTTGGCTGCATTTTCCATTTTCTTCAACTCTTTTTCCAGCTCTTTCTCTTTCTTTTTATTTTTTGAGATCTGATAGAACTTGAGTAATTTTTTATAGGATGGAATGACCTTTTCGTTTTGTTTCCCGTGGTTTTCCTCTTCTATTGCAATTATTGTCTTCAAACACTGTTCAGCATCTTTAGGCTCCTGTGCCATTGTGTAAATGATGGCCAGATGATTCCAGGCTTTGAGCGTGTTTAACGTTCGTTTTCCATAGACCATCTGCAGAATAGCCAACTCCTCCCATGCTGAGGCCTCGGCATCCATAAACTTGCCCAGATGGGTGGATATCATTGATTGATTGCCAAGGGAAATAGAGAGCTTTTCCCTTTCCGCCTCGGGCAATTGTCTGGCGATGTGAATGACATACTTATTGAGTCCGGAGGCTTTCATGAATTTCTGTTCTTTATAGAGATTGATAACCTTTAAGTTCAGATCTTCCCAGCTCTCATCATTAGCACTTCCTTTTACAGGTTGCTGTTTCTTTTTCTCCTTTGAGAACTCCTCTTTTTTAGAACCTTCTTTTTTTGCAGCAGTGGCATATACCGGTGCGATGACGGAAAAAGTAAAAACCAGAACAGATACAATCGAAAATAAATACTTCATCAGCAAACTTCCTCTAATTAGTGAATTTTAATAGGTTGTTGGATCGGATGCAGCAGTATGGAAAAAACTGGGCCAATAGTATCACAAAAAGTGACAAAAACAACTGAACAAAGTATAAAGGGGACCACTGAAACAAGATCAACTGTCAAACCACTAACCTTATAATTTTTACTGACGCATGAAAAACATAAAAAATCGATTAGTAGCTTTTCTTCTCCCTGTGTGCTTTGTACTGTTATTTGCTACCAACGGCTTAAGCCTGGAATTTCAGTATCAGTACGATATCCCCTCAATGGTCGATCGACAGACCGCTGTAAAAATATGGGAAACCGTTGAAAATATCAAAGGCGTACTCGATCTTGATGTCAACCTTGAGAGGAAATACCTGTTTGTGACCTTTGATGATGCCTATGTGGATGAAGAAGTCATCAAAACAGCACTTGAAAAAGCAGGCTTTAAAGTCAAACGACTTTCTCTTATGCTGGAACCAAAAGAAGGTGTGATGAATTAGTCTTGCCAGTTTCTTACCTGTAATAAAAAAGCCATGAGCAGCACTGCTCATGGCTTTTTTATTATGCTTCTAAATTCTTTAATCTTTCAACGAATCTTTTAACGATCCCAAACGCCATATTTTACAGCCACGACTGTATTAAGGCTGGTATCTGTGATCGTTTATGCGCTAATTTCTCTTTTCGGGATCCTGATAGAGAATATCCGTCTTTGTTACCGGATAACCATGCTGTTTTTTCAACGGGATTCTGAATTCAAACTTCTCATCTTCAAGCTCCTCATCGTCAAAGAAGATGATGATTGTGTTGTTCTCCAGATAGAAATCAACCTCCATGATCCCTGGCAAGGTATCGATAAAAGCTTTGATCTTTGTCACATCTTCCTGAGTCTTCATGGTCGGAATGGTGTACTTGATCTTCATATCAAATGCAAAAGCCATCTGAGAGAATCCAATTACCAGAGCGGTTACCAGGCTGATCGCCAGCCATTTCAACTGTTTCTTCATTGCTGCCTCCTTTTTATCTCTTCTTTTCATATCCTAAAGGTTAAATGGTATTGATAACTGTGTTGAACGTTTGAATTTAACATGCCAATCTGGAATTACAATCCCCTGTTCCCGGTAGAAATGATGAATTTTATGCTCACATTATTCAGGCGGTAAAACCAACCATTGAAACCATGGATTTTATCGCGGCTATTTACTGCAAAAGGGGTGCGACAAGTGGCTCCATCATTTCCGGCAGGATCTCACCGATCGATTGATTTCTGATTATACCCGATCGATCGATGAGGAAACCGGTTGGATAGCCCCTGACCTTGTACAGGTCGGCAATCTGCCCACGGGGATCCAACAGGATGGGAAAGGGAAGATTGAGGCCGGAGGTAAATGATTTTACATGGGTTTTACTTTGTTGGACATTAATCGCCAACACAACAAATCCCTGTTTACACCAACGGTTGTAGCTCTTTTGCAAATAGCCAAGATCCTTAGTTGTAAAAGGATTTGAGCTGTTCCAGAACCGGATGAACACAACCTTGCCACGATAGCGCAACAGATCGCTCATCATCCCGTTCACATCATGGGTATAAAAATTCGGCGCCCAGGGCAACTGTCTGCCTAGTCCGGCAACAAACCCTTCTACCTCCTTGCCGCGATAATCATGAATATGTCTTGCCGCATCTCCCGAATCTTTAAAGACATGCAGATCACACTTATTTTCATGAACACTGATTTTGCTCGATCTGACCCAATAGGCAAGAGATGCATCGATAGTTTCTCCTGTTATTTGATCAACTACTTGAATCATCCCACCTTTTGACTCACTGATTGATCGCTCAATATCCGGATTTCGCTCAAGCCAGTAAGAGGCGCAGCATATCGAACAGAATTTGTGTTCCTTGCCCTCACCCGTCGTTACATTCACCTGATGGCTCGGATTGATTCTGTTGCCATCAAAATCACATATGCCACCTTTTTTCTGCTGAAATTCTGAAAATACAGCTATCAGTACAAGGAGCGCAAAGAAGGCAACTATAGAGAAAATCTTTTTCATAGTGGAAGCTGTTAGGTGTTAGGTAGTAGGATTATTATTGAAGAACGTATCGTCATCGTAAACAGTTCCTTTTGGAAAACGACCCCAAACAACTCAAAATATGAAGCCAGAAACTTCAAACTAATCCTACAAAAGCAGATGAACTGAAACCATTATCAGAGAACCACCAAAGCCGAGCAGACCGATTACCAGACATCTGGTCAATATGTTGCTGAGTAGTTGTTCTTTGGCCCATGAATGCGCCATGAGATAAACGGGTGTCAGTACCGCGAGTAAAAATGTCCCGATAATAACAAGCAGCAGAATCAAGGCCCCATCCACTGTTGTCTGGACGAAACAATAAATACAATGGTGAAAAGACAATCCCATCAGATTGGGTGCAATCAACTCGATCATGGCCAGCAGTGTTACACCACCGGCAAGCAGTGCAGAAAATGACAGGAAAACAAGCCAGGATGGCTTAATTCCCCGTTTTACAAACCGGGCCGACACCAGGTATCCAGAAATGAGCAAAACACCATTTATGCCAAAATACGCAAGCCAGAGAGGTTGTTCATATTTGTTACCAAGCAGGGTCTCTGGAATCCAGACTGTAAACCGGTTCGGAATATCGGTAATCGTTGTACAGCAAGAAACAGCCAGGTCCGCCGAAGATCTGATCCACAGCACGACAGATCCACCACTTTCAAAAAGAGCCATACCTGCGCAGAATACTAAAAGCAAAAGCATGGTATTCACTGCTTTTACACTCTTGGCGCCGCTTCTTTCACTCAGTCGTTCCAAACGGAAGAGCAAGAGCCAGAGCATTCCGGAGAAGAAAAGCAGCACTTTAGCACTCTCGAGAAACAGGGTCAGGCGAGGCAAGAGCTTGGTTGTCCCATAGATGCACATGGCACCAACCACTTCCGGAACGAAACTGTGCAATACCAGGTAGAAAAAAGGCCAGGAGAGTAAACGAATTAGAAGAAGAACCGTCCCCAGCCAGAAGAGGAGGTAGAGGTCGTTTTCATGTTTGGTGACAGACTCTCCGGTTTCACCACCCTGACGGAACGGTGAAAGCAGCAGTTTGGTGGTTTTCACAACGGTAACCGCCGCCAGACCGAATGAAGCCGCATCAATCGTTAACGCTGACACGGAATAAGGATTAACAATCATTGGCTGTGACCTGAATCTGTGAGCTTCCGGAAGGCGATTTGCAATTAAAGATTGAAATAGAAAAATCTAACAATATTATATTATATCAATATGTTACCGCACCAAACAGCAATATTCGTCACGGATTCAGGTATGGTCAATGCGTCCTTTTACCAACCGGATAACATGATCGGCTAATTGAATGAAATTCCGGTCATGGCTGACAATGACCAGTGTCTTCCCTTTCACCTTTAACCTTATGAAAAGAGAGAACAAATTCTCCTGAGTCTCCTCATCGATGTTGGACAATGGCTCATCGCCTATGATGATCTGCGGATCAAAGACCAGTGATCTGGCTACCGCCACCCTTTGTCTCTCCCCTCCGGAGAGTTGACGTGGAAGATGGTCAAGTCGGTCTGTCAGATCGACTTTCTCAAGAAGAGATGCTGCCAAATCAAACCTCTTGGCCCTTTTCATATTGGTTACAACCAGGGGCATGGCCACATTTTCAACAGCACTCAACTCTTCCAGCAGATTATATTCCTGAAAAATGATGCCGATTCTTTTTTTTCTATACCTAGCCTGAAACAGGTCGGAAGAAAACGCAATATCCTCCCCGTCGACATAGACCCTGCCGGAGGTCGGCCGATCCAGTGCGGCCATCAGGCTGATCAAAGTCGATTTACCTGAGCCCGATGGACCGGTAATGACCGTCAGCTTCTCCTGCGGAACCTGGCATGTGACATCTTTTAAAGCCACAACACTGTGTTGACTATCGAGGTTATAGACTTTGGTCAGTTTATCAGTTTCAATTATGGACTTCACTTCCCCTTCTCTTTGTCCTTCACCTTTTCCAGTTCTTTATCCGCCTCGAGATGGTCACCGACCGCATAGGGGTTTTTATCCCAGTTCTTTGAGGACGACACCTGATACGGCGGATCTGCCAGCGTTCTTATAAAAGCAAGGACATGAAAGATCTCCTTATCGCTCAGAATATGTTTCCACTGCGGCATGATATGGGAGAGGTTGTTGGCTTTACCGCCGAATTTTATCACCTTGAAGAACCGGACATCTGGCTGCATATTCATATAAAATCCGTTTGTGTGGTCCCGAGGCGGCGGTTGCAGCAGTTCATTTCTGGCCCTTGCCCCACGCCCATCACCCTCAAGCCCATGACAGGGTGAGCAATACGATTTATAAATTCGTCCTCCACGCTTAGCATTTGATTCTGCATGGCTTTCATTGAACATGCCCCACAAAAAAACAACAAGCAAAGTGAACAGGAAAAACGGTATCGATTTATTCAGTGCTCTCATAACTTCTCCAACATTGAATTTCTCTTATCTATGACAACTTTCACCTAATATCCGATTATTAAATATTATATCAACTTTAAACAGCCTTGACGTGAGTCAAATTGAAAAATTTCTAAGCAGCACTCAACTTGGAGATCGGAGTCTGCGCTTACCTGCCACAGCCTGCGGCTTCGTAATGACCGGCTACTTTTGTCGTTGTGAGGGAGCAGAGTGACCGTAGTGATCTCATATGGCTACATGTTTAATATATCGTCATCCATTTATTAACAAGAAAGGTTGTGCTTATCTGTCTGCAAACGAAAGTCCATAGTAGTGCAGATTTGGATAAGAGCTGAAAATTATTCTGGAACTGTCTGTCCCATGATTTAAAATCCTAACTTTAATTGTCATAATCGTTCTGGTGCTACAGGTTCAGCCGATCATGCCGGACAGTTATAGTATGCCTATACCGTGCGGAATGATCGGCTGAAGATACGGTGCCAGGGCGGTTATGACAGTGTTGAGAGAGGGGGTGTTACTGCGGTCCTCCACGTCGGCACCAACGTCCCCAGTAAAGTCAACACCATGCCGAACAGAAACGACAACAGAGCCGGTAACGGGGCAAATTGTGCCGGGATCTGGAAGTCGGGTACCCATGAAATACCACTGATAAAAAGAGGTGCTATACCAACCCCATTCAACAGCTCAAGCCAGATTATTGAAAGGCCCAGCGCCCCGATTGAGGCGCATAAGGCCAGCAATGTGTTTTCAAAAAAAGTCATCTCCAACACCTCCAGGGTCTGCCAACCACAGGCCTTGAGAATGCCGATTTCTTTCCTCCTGGCCGTCCGGCCAAATCCAGCGAGAATCAAAAGCGCCGGTATTGCCAACCCTAATGCGGTTGTATAAAAAACTGAAAATACACCAGCCTGGATATCAAAACCGCGATTGATATACCGCTGAACAATCCTTTTGGTTTGAATCCTTAAGCCTGGTCTTTTATCCCAGGGTTTAACCAGTTTCGAGATTGCCTCTCCTATCTGATCTTCCATGCCCGGCCGGCAATAGACCAGGAGTTCTGACGCCTTTCCCGGAAGCTTGAAGATTTCCATACCATCAGCAAAGGTGGTGATAATCATTGATGAACTCCACAATGCCAGATCTGGTTCAAGTACCCCTGCGACAGTAAAAGGTTTGACCGGGTGAAGTGAAAAGCGGAATTCATCTCCAACCGTTATATTCAACTTGTTGGCGAGCTGTTCACCAACGAGGATTTGGGAATCTTTTTTAATCAGTGTTCCCTGTTGGACAACAAAATCATTTTGTGAGTCGATAGCAACAACAACAGCAAGGTCTTCACCAAGATAGGTTCGGCCGACTATGCGCGGGACAACTCGGACAACCCCTGGGATTGCTTCAATCCTGCGACCAAGCAATAGTGGTACAGGTCCATTTCTGCCGTACTGATCACCGGACACATAGAGATCGGCCCCTGAAGAAACCGAGATTGTAGACTGTTCACGAATCCCTTCAGAAATTGCAATTCCTGTAATGTAGGGAAGCAACACGCCAATCAGACAGATGACTATAACAAAAGAGCGGCTTCGATTACGAAGAATCGAAGCCGCTGCTTCAGTA
>CAZUUJ010000025.1:0-50875 GCA_964623625.1 uncultured Desulfocapsaceae bacterium | reverse complement strand
GAAACCTTGTAGGGGCCTACGAGCCAAGGGCGGTTAAGTGCCTGAAACTATACTGTTTTTCCGGCTAATTTCACTTTTTTGGGGAAACTCCTGTCTAACAGTATTTTGCCCCATCAATGGAGCTAAACTCAAAAAGTTAGATTTAGAGCATAGGTTTCAATATCAGAACTAGAATATTACGATCGCTTTGATTTTTATTGGGCTAGAATTTCTTTTACAGGAGAAATTATGATAGCGCCTTGTTCTGGGGATGAAATAGCAACTTTTTGACTGTCATCAAAAAAAATAATTTTTTTAATCGACTTCAAAGGCAATTTTAATTCCTTTTTTAATTTCAATGATTTCGTTGTTCTTCCATTTGAGTTAGCCTTCTCAAACCTTAGAATCATTAACTTATTCTTATACCCTAACCAAATTGTTTTATTCTTTTTAAATGCCTGAAAAGCAACCTCTGGATTAGTAGAAAACTTACGGACGTGGTTATCATCTATATTTAGATCTAAAGGAAAGAAGTCGATAAACTCAACTTCATTATAAATGTTCTTTTTGGGGTCATCATGAAAACTAAATGTGTCAATTTCCTGATATTTTTCATCAAGAACAAATAAATAATTCTCTTCTGATTCGAATTGTAAAGAAGAAATAAGTAAATTATTAGTAAATACTCTAGGGCTAATACTATCAAATATTCTCATATTGTTTATGTTAAAAATATCACAATATTGTTTATTTAGATATGACACGGCCATATAGTTGTTTGAGATGATTTCAATATTATAAGGATTATTATCCAGCAGAAATGTACGCACAGGGACTGTTGAATTATCTCTATCCTTCTCTTGACTATCTGACACGCAGTTTCCATTCAAGCTATTTTCAATAATTGCATCTGTATTGATAAAAACAAGTGACCCTTTTGATTGATCATTAAAGATCAATAATTCACCACTATTTACAAATGATCCCTGATAAATAGCAACGGGCTCAGAAAATTCGCAAATTTCTATCTCTGCATAATTTTCTCTATTTATAATGAGAAATCTATTTGATTCACTTCGCAAAACTTTTCCATCTCGAAGCGGTTCTGTTTCAAAACCAAATATTGCTATTTTTTTATCTCCGAGCTCAAGAGCGACCTGAGGGGCGATTGGTGAGTCAGCTGTGAATGTTTCTCCTGAAAGTAAATCTAGAAATGTAATTTGCGATTTATCGAGACTACCGAGTATTGCTTTATCATTATTGATAGCTAATACGAATGAGTTCTTTGGAAGTTTTTTATATATATCATATGTTGATCTATCTAACGTGGCATTTGCCCACAGACCAAAGTTGTTTGTCTTGCCACAACTAGACAATGATATAAAAAAAGAAAGAAGACAAAAGAGTATAAAAACTTTCACGTTTGATTCTCCCACTCGTTGGTTAGAAGTCGGTCAAATATTTTGTCAGCTCCACTTTTCTTTCACCTTTAAAATGGGCTGTAATTTTTACCATAACTTCATCCGTAATCTTTCTCCACTTAACTGGAAACAGTGGAGGCTTATGTAAATTGCCTTTTATATGTTTATTGATATCTCTGTCTTTAATCAAAACCGTTCCTCTCCCTTCTTTAGGATTTCTTTTTCTAGGTTTTATGACAGGTATATTACGGTACAATCCAAGTGCTTTAATTTTCTTATTATTCTCTGTGTATATTGGTATAAATTCCACTTTTACTTTATGTGGAAATCCCCCACTTTCCAATCGCCTCTGACAGGTAACTTCAAGTTCTTCATCATCAGTTAAATACTTTACTTTCCAATCAAAAATATCGCTACGTAGAGTGTCTATCACTTCTCTAATTTCTGGTGAAGGATACGGAACTCCAGCCATCAGGAATAAAGGTGCACCATAAGATATAGGGACAGCTGCCTCTCCTGTTTGATTTTTTCCTTTTGTAATCACGCCGGCAACTTGTAATAATTGATTTAATAAAGGAGACCCGCTGGAAGATGGCTTGATATCTTTACCACTGATATCAATAAGACCTCTATAACTCTCCTTCGAATTAAATGGTGAGTCAATACTAACCTTCCTAACCACAGGGTATTCGACACTCAAATCACACACTATAGCAGTAACTTCATCATCAGACTTCAGGGAGTGGGGATGTGCTAGTGGTAATCCTCTGATGTTCATACCTCTAGTATTTACTCTTAGAAGTGCTAAATCAGTCTGTTTATCTGCATAAACAAGAACCGCTTTTAGAACTACTCTTGAATTGGAGTTTAATCTTTCAACATGAATTTTAGGAGAAGTCTTCCAAACACCATGAAGATTCCCTACAGAACAGGGTAAAACATTGTGTGCTGCTGTTATTATATAACCATTAACATCAATGAAGAATCCTGTACCATTTATGTCGCATGAACCTCCATCACTCAATGTGCCATAGACATGTGTTCGAACTACAGCATTCTTATACTCATTAATTGTTTCTCCACACATAGCTATCATAACAGGAGAAATCATTAATAGACATATTATAAAAACCATAATTCGTAATAACATCAGTTACTCACCTCCAATACAGCAAAATAATCTTCAAGTTCCCCGTAGTTTTTCACTACTATCGTGTAATGGCCAGGCACAGATGGATGATAATCAACTCGAAATTGCTTTCCATTTTTAATAGTATTCTTTTCAGACAAATCAACACAATCTTTTGGGCTTGATCCCATCGCTTCACTAGTACACACTGAGAAAACAAATTCTTCTTTTGATTTCTCAATTTCTGATCCATTTAATTCCAACACTACTTTGATAGGATCCCCTAAGTGTACTATGGGCGGAGTAACTTCAAAAAAGACGCTCTCAACTGGCACATCAATACCATTTTTTGAAGTTACGATGATGTTTTTACTGGTACTAGCGAAATTTTCTAATCTCCATATCGGATTTAGGATGTTATCAAGCTCTGCAAGTAAATGATCATCTTCAAAAATCTTTGCATGCTTCCCAAAAGATACTCGTGACTTCGGGATATCATTACGGGCAGCACTTAATTTCCATACAGTTCCATCCCCATTCCTGTTAGTGTACGTATCTATCTGACCTGAAAAATCTAAATATACTTGTGTTTTGGTGTCAAATTTATCACCTACGTACATGTACAATTCAACAGATTGAGGGAGCGCTTTACGAACAAGATCAGATATCTTTTCTCCTCGCTTTAATGAACCAAGGACGAACTGCTTATGAGAACTTTGTGAAAATGTAGAGGGTAACCATTCGTGCTGCCAAAACGATAGATTAAAAATATTCACAGGTTTTCTCCGAGGATCTAGTTTTTTACCTAGAATACAACATGTTGTATATGAAGGCAGTAACTCATAACCAGATTCAAAAGAGAACATCACGGAGCGTATTTCATCTTCATTGCTGTCAATATGTGCCATAAAACGATTGACACCCTTGAAGCCATTCAGGAACATGTCAAATGCATCTAAGGATCCCAAAAATGGTGTGCCTAACGTAATAAGGTTACTAACGTTTTTACCCGAATCATATTCATTGATCAGTATAAGCGATACAAGACCTCCCATACTATGAGCAATTATGTCAAACTTTCTGTTATTCAATTCAGAAGTTTTGGTGATAAATTCGTTTAATAATTGAGCAGTTTTGAAGTTACTCCGCCTCCAGTCGTATGCAAAGGTAAAGAAATTTTCTCCCTCTATATAATTAATATCTTTGAGTCTTTTTAAAAGGTTACTATATTGTTTTACTTCAAATGGCCAAGCAATTGGAATCGTGTCAATCACTCCATCAGGCTTCAAGCAAATTTGGCTATCATCTCTAGGGAGAGTTAATTTATGAAAATTGAGATAAGAACTACGACCACCCCATAAAAGATCACCATTTTGGTTAATAAGTTTTGAACCTAGGATACCTGGGATAAAGATTAGAGGCCGGCTTGGACTTTGCTGTGCTAAAATAGTTGTTATCAAACAAGAAGATAACAAGGTTATGAGTAGAGCTAAAAACAATGCAACTCGAAAAACAGATAGGATTTTCATAATATCTTGCTTTCCTCCAGAGCCTATAATGAGTAGTTTTGATTTAGCAACAAACCTAGTTTTCAATTATTCTCATTAGTTCGCAAACAAACCAAGAGCGTTTTATCATTCGTCCCGCCCAGAAAGCCCCTCTCATTCGTTCCAGTCTCATTCTCCAACCTTCATCCAAGCAAGTCGGTTCAACGATAGGTTATGTAACCACTAGACAGCTAATCAACAATCTTTTGTAAGAAAGGTTACAAAATCAATTTGCTGAAAATCAAGATATTTTTACTTAATCGTTTGAAAACTATATTAGTATGGGGTAGTGGACTCCATTTGAACCGTACACCCCTATATGTTAAATACACTTATCCCAACTTTTTGAGTTTGGCTCCATTGACAGAGCAAAAAACTATTAGAAGCAGCAATTCTGCTAATATATTCTATATAAATACAGCATGTTACTGCCAACTTGTGTGGAATATGGCGAATGTAGTGATAAAGTAATGTCAGGCGGTTGACAAAACAAAATTCTTGTGTGCACATTACTTTCAAAACTGCAGAGCTATTCAAAATCTCTTAATTGATAAAATAGATAAAAGTAGTGATATACTAGCCAGCTGATATACTCTAACCAGCAGTTATGATACGCCTTACTGCTTCTCTATCAAAAAGCTAGGCTAAAGTCAACCATACATTTTTAAGGCGCAGAGAGTACAGAGAAGTAAATAACTAAACTCTGCGCTCACTGCGCCTCTGCGGTGAAATTGGGTTTGTTTTACCGGTATCCCTGATTTATTTTATGGGATACCAATCCACCCCAAGACGCCTGATCACGTTAAAACCGCCTGACAGTACCAGACTGTTGGTTTTGCCGATGGAATCGAGAAAGACCTGTACCTCGTAAGACCTGGTTCCGGCATCACATAAGATGATCAAGGTTTTATCGGTTGGAACTTCATCATGACGGTCCCGGACCTCGTTGTAGACAATGGCATTCCATCTGTCCTCACCGTATTTCTCGACAAATGGCGTGGCCTCTGCGGGATGACGGATATCCAGAGCTATCCAGTCCGGCCGGCTGTCAAAGTCATCCATCCAGGCCAGAAAAGACTGCATATCTATCTTGCGCAAACGACCGTCACACAGGTTGTCGGCCACATAAGCCGCGGCGTTAATCGAATCGATGGCTGCTGAAAAGGGCGGGGCATAGGCCATTTCCAGATTAGCAAATTCATCAATGGTTGCTCCTGTTGACAGCAAAGCGGCAGCCGCGTCAATTCGGGCGGAAATACCATCGTTCATAGGTCCGAATCCCTGCAGCCCCAGCACCCTCCTGGAACGCCGATCAAAAACAAGCTGAAAAATAACAATGGATTCGGTCGGAAAGAAATGTGCCCGGTCAGATGGAGCAGTGAGCGCCACATCGGCATCAAACCCATCCTCCAGTGCTCTTGTTAAGCTCAGACCTGTTGCCGCAATACAGCTGTCAAAACCTTTCATGATAAAACTGCCCACAGCTCCCTCAAAGACGGAAGGAATGCCGGCCATATTATCGGCAGCAACCCGTCCCTCCTTATTGGCAAGAGATCCTAAAGGGGCATAGAACTTCTTCCCTGAAACCAGATGACGCATCTCCACGCAATCACCGGCAGCGTAAATATTCGGATCTGAAGTCTGCATACGCTCATTGACTACAATGGCACCCATCCCGGAAACCTGCAGACCTGCGTCCCGGGCTAGATCCGAGCGTGGCCTGACCCCGGCAGCCAAGATCACCATATCGGTATCAATGGTTCGCCGATCGGTTCGGACCCCGGTTACTGTGCCATCCTTGCCCACCAACTCAACTGCACCTTCACCCGGAAAGACCTCCACATTGTTTTCTCTTAGATGCTGAATCAGCATATCAGCCATGACCTTGTCGACAATGCCGGGCAACAACTGGTCCATGTACTCAACCAGGCTTGTCTGAACCTCCCACAGGTCCGCCAGAGCTTCTGCCATCTCTATGCCGATGGCTCCCCCGCCGATCACAACTGCCCGCTCGACCTGACCTCCAGCAATCCGCTGCTTGATTTCAATGGCCTTATGCAGATCGCTGATGGTGAATACACCGTCCAGATCAACCCCGTTTATCGGCAGAACTACGGGCTTTGAACCGGTGGCCAGCATTAGAATATCATATGGTATCGTTGTTACATTACCGTCTTTTAGATTTTCAACCTCAACAGTCTTCTGCTGACGTTTGATGGATAGCGCTCTGGTCGATGTAAGTACTTCAACTCCTTTGGCCGCCCTGAAAAAGGACTCATCTCGGATCATATGAAATGAAGTGGAGCGAAGTTGCGAGTCGTCGGAAACATCGCCGGAGACATAATAGGGAATACCGCAACCACCATAGGAAATCAGGCTATCCTGGTCAATGACGGTTACCCGGGCAGCCGGCATCAACCTCTTTACCCGGCTGGCGGCCTTTGGACCGGCTGCCACTGCTCCAATGATCACGATTTTTTTCTCACTCATTCTTGGTTCTCCATAGATATGAAAGTTAAACCGAGATACCCACTTTACTTAGCATCCTTTCAGAGGATACTTCTCTGAAAGCCGCATTCTGTTCGTACTCGGAAGTAATCTGTATACTCTCTTTGTTTACTGTTTCACACTTTCCAGCCGCTCCAAATTCATTCTGTGCCGGGAGTCAAAGAGCAGTTGAGAGATCAGCCAAATACTGAAGATCACACCAAAACCGGTACCAACAGCAATAAGGAAGATAATCAATATCTGGTATTTCACAGCGTCAAAAGGTGATGATCCGCCAAGGATCTGCCCAGTCATCATGCCCGGCAGACTGACAAGTCCGGCAGCGGCCATTGAATTGATAATTGGGATCATACCGGTCCGCATGCAGTCCCTTCTGATGTCGATACAGGCCTCCTTCCAGGTCTGTCCTAGAAGAAGCCGCTGTTCGACGATATCACGTTGATCGTAGAGCCGGGTCGTCAGCAGGTCCGAAGAGATGGAAATCCCGTTCATAGTATTGCCGAGCAGCATCCCAAGAAGGGGAATGGCGTATTGCGGTGTATACCAAGGTTCAACCTGGACGATAACCGTCAGTGCCAGCAGGGTGACGGAAAATGATGACACAAACATGGCTCCGGTGCCGATACAGTAACCGGCAAAACCGGCTATCTTACGCTTCTGCCGCGCGCGCACCTCCCGCCCGGCTGCCAGCAGCATAATAGAGGCCATTCCTACGACTCCCCACACGTTGACATGACCAAACAGCGCCTTCAACACCAAACCAATAAGAAGGAGTTGAATGGTCATCCGCGTGCCGTTGATGACCATTCTCTTTGCCAGCCCCAGTTTGAGGAGACTGCTGGTGCAGGCCAACAGGAGAAGCAGAAAAGCGGCTATGCCGAGATCGAAGGCGCTGAGCGAAATAACATCCATAATCTTATATGGTTAGAGTGCAAACAAACCATTCTTTTCGAGTCTGAAAACCCGATCACAGACATGCTCCAACTGCTCCAGATCATGACTGATCCAGATCAAACCCACCTGCCTGCTACTGCGAATATCGGCCAGAATAGCTTCTAACTGCGTTGTATGGTGACGGTCAAGGGCGGAAGTTGGTTCATCGAGCAGTAGAAATGATGGCCGATTGGTCATGGTCCGTAAAAACGAAAACCGTTGTTTCTCCCCGGTCGATAGTCTGCTGACACGCCAATTCATACTGTCTTTAGTAAAACTCAACTCTTTCAACCAGAGGTAGAAATCATCATCGGCCTCATCGGGGAAGTGATCACCCACGCGATCAAACCACCAGCGAGACTCTGCTGGCAGCATACTCACCTGTTTACGCCACTGGTATGGAACTACTGTCTGATATGAAACTCCATCCAGGGTAATTTTGCCCTCATGGGGAAGCAGGTCAACAATCGCCCGCAAGAACTGAGTTTTACCGATTCCCGATTGTCCGGTCAGGCCGACACATTCCCCTGGAGTAACGGTTAACGAGTAAGGCCCATTATCCAGGAACCTTACATCCTGTATCTGTAGTCCCGATTTCATATCCATTGATCTTGGTTTTTACGAAATAATTGATCCTGACTACAGAGTGGCCGTTTTTCCTCCTACATTTCGATATACTTACAGCATCACGGCAGAACGATATAAAAGGTTGTGCCCTCTCCTTCCCGGCTCTCCACCCATATTCTGCCGTTGTGATTTTCTATGATATTTGAGGTAATGGCCAGGCCCAAACCGGTGCCCTTGTCCTTATCGGTGAAAAACGGTTCAAAAATATGTTCTATCTTATCCGGTGTTATACCGATACCGTTATCTTCAATGGCGATTTTCACAGTGCCGTCTTTTTTGGTTTTTTCTGTCCGTACCGTCAACACACCGCCATTATCCATGGCCTGAATACCATTAACCAGGATGTTAAGCAGCCCCCGATAGAGCAGGTCTTTATCGCTGTTGACCGGGCCCAGCCCGTCAGTGAGTGCAGTTTTTGGCTGAATGTTTTTTTCCTGCAGTTTCGGTCCGACAAACTCGAGGGCCTGGGAAACAATCTCGTTGATATTCGAAGGCTCGAGTTTAGCGTCCTGAGGTCTGGCAAAATCAAGAAATTCCATGACGATATTGTTGAGCCTGCTGGTTTCGTCTACAATGATCTTAGCCAGATGTTCGTTGCCCGGAGCCACCTTTCTAATCCTGTTTTCCAGGATCTCTGCCGTACTCCGAACAATGCCCAACGGACTTTTTATCTCGTGTGAGACCGTTGCCACCATGGTTCCCAGATGGGCAAGCCGTTCAGCCTGGTTGAGTTTTTCTTCCAGCGCCAGACGCTCGGTGGCCCTTTTCTCCATAATCTTATCCGCTCTTGAGACAATGGTTCGCAGCACGAGAAAGAGCACGGCCATCACCAGATTGGACACCAGAATGATACGACCCTGAAGCCGGATAATCGCCTCATAATCCTTGGACAGATCCTTATCGATCTCGATTACCCCCATGATCACATCACCGGGTTCACCACTCTGTTTTACCTGCCTGAAAGGAATGAACGTTTTCAGTTTACTGCTGACCGGTTCCGCCCAGGGCAGCAGACTGAACAGGGAGCCGCTGGAGATAAATTTGGAGTTGGGAATGCCTTCGAGAGCCTTTTCATACTCTTCCTTGCCGATATCCTTTTCCCCGACCATATCGGAAACCGTTGAGTAGGAAATAACATTGACGCTTGAATCATAGATGGTCACCGAATCGATCTTCAATCCTTGAATGACGTTCTGGACAACCCGGTCCAGATAGTCGAACTGTTCCGGGTTGGACAGTGCAATACCGCCAAAACGGACAACCGCCGGCAAAACAAATCGGCGGAAAACCTGCTGGTTCAGATTTTCGGCAAGCAGACGTGAGTACTCCTCACTCCGTTCCAGCATAATCGTTCTAGCATGATTGGAGATGACAACCGAGAGAAACAGCGTAAAGATGAGAATCACACCTAGACTGGTAAAGGAGAAGTACTTGACCAGTTGAAACGGCTGCATTCCGGCAGCCACTTTCTGTTTGCGAATGGAATCGAGTACTTTATGGGCTTCAACCTTATTTCTCACCACACACTCCGCAGCTTTTACATATTTCGGTATCGCACGCCTTTGTTATTTTTTCTGCAAACGAACGAACATATTCATGATAAAGATATCCCATATTAATGCCATGATCGATGATCGACCAAGGGAAATACGTGGATTCATCCGATCCGGTCACAACAAACCGTTCAGCTGAAAGTTTGCTCAATTTCATTGCCTGCTTCCAGGATAGTTGCCTGGCCGCCATATTGAACAAAACTTCCCCTAGTCTGCGGTCGCCTTTAGCCAGCACAGCTTGAAATACCACCTTTTCAGGATTATCGCAACGGAGACGGACATTGGCAATGGATGCCACCTTATCGCGAAGATAACCAATCTTGCTCTTCAAGACGGCAATGGACTGTTTTAAGGGTTTGACCTCACCTGCCGCCAATCGGTTGCTGACCCCAAAGCAGTGATATTGGAAGGGGGTCCACGGTTTGGGGATAAAACAGTTCACTGAAAGGGTAATTTCACACAGTCTTCCCCTCTCCTTGCCCGCCGGGTCCATGGTGCTTTTTATTTTCCGTATCAAATTAAGCATCTCATCGAGATCCTTTTCTTCTTCGGTGGGCAGTCCGATCATCAGGTAGATCTTCAGTTTATAGAGACCGGCTTCAGCCAGGTTTCGGCATGCTTGGAGGATCGCCTGTTCATCCATGCCTTTATTTATTACCCGGCGCAGACGCTCAGAAGCACCGTCGGGAGCAATAGCCACGCTTTTCAAGCCGCTCGCTCCAAGAAGATCAAGGAGTTCTCCGGATATCCTGTCAGCCCGAAGTGATGAAAAAGAAAGAGAGCAGCCGCTTGCAAGCAGGTATTGGGATAAATCGGATAGTGAGTGGTGGTCGGCCATTTCCATACCGAGCAGCCCGATTCGTGCAATACCATCGGGACGTTGCGCAAGGCCTGCAATGACGGCATTACTATCCCACAGTCGTGGAGGACGGTAAATGAATCCGGCTGCGCAAAAACGGCACCCCCTGGAACAACCGCGACCAAGTTCGGTCAAGTACAGATCTGAAAACTCGGCATGGGGAGTAAGAACCTGTGAATGCGCAGCCTCAGAGCAATCAACCGCAAAGACCTTTTTTATCCGTGCCGGCACGTCTTTATCGGAACGCACAGCAACAAGTGTTTCGTTTTCATCGTAGATGGGGTGATAGAGGGCGGGAACATAACAACCCTGAAACGATTTTGCGGCCTTTTTCAGCAGCTTTTCCCTGCCGGTGGTGTCCAATGACCGGATGATAAACCCAAGGAGTTCGACAAGAATGACTTCCGCTTCCCCGATCACAAACAGGTCGGTAAAAGACGCCAGCGGTTCCGGGTTAAGAAAAGTCGCCACACCGCCTCCGATCACAAGAGGAGATGAACCACCGATTGCTTCCTGCCTGTTATGGGCAAACACCTCTGCTTTTCCTTTATGGAGAATTCGGACGAGGTTGGGATAATCATCCTCAAAAGAGGCGGAATAGAGCAACAGAGAAAACTGGCTCATCGTCCTACCCGATTCGAAAGATCGTAGTTTTTCTCCCCGTAGTGGTAAAAAAAATCGCTCACAGACCAGATTATCCATTTTGTTGATAAGTGAATAAACCAGTTGAAATCCGAGATTGGACATCCCGATCTCATATCGGTTGGGATAGATCAGGCCAATGGGAATACCCGCTGTCCATTTTTTCAGATAACTGCCCCTCTCATCGGCCAGCAGTTGTTTTGGAGTCAAAGAGGGGCTTTTTTTTGTCTTTCTCTGAGTATGGCGGGACGGCCGTCGACGAGAAACCATGTTTTTACCGTGTAAAGAGGTACAACCCGAATCCGTGAGCAGTTCAGATTACAGAAACTGTCGTTTAAATGATCACAACAACTCTAGCCTGCAACACCAAAAATTTGAGTACAGCTAACGGCCAATGGGAAAATGTTTCGGAACAGTAGAAAAAGAAAGGTGCTGGACAGCTGATGAGAATGGGTTCTTCGCTGCTTGTCTATTGGGTATTTTTTCTTAAAAAGGTCGGAGTATCGAGATTCTCCTCACTCCACTTATCGGGCTCTTTTTTGGCTTCATTGTTCAGAATCCGGCTCTGATCGACACCAAACCTAGAATAAGAATCAAAACTCGATCCAGGCAGTTTGGCGTGATTTGTTTTTCTGTTGGCACGCGCCTGGACTACCCCTTGTTCGTGCTTTTCGTCCATCCTCGCTCGTACTCCACGCAAATCATCAACTCGTGCAACAGTCTTGCTTTTGCTGGCGCCATCAATTCCGGTTGCAATGACGGTAACCCGCATTTCTTCGCCGAGATTCTCATCAAATAGAGCACCGATAACGACTTCCGCCTCTTCATCGACCTTTGACTGAATATAGGAGGATGCCTCTTCAAATTCCTGCAGCCCCAAGCTGTCTTCGGAAGCTGAAATATTGATCAGCAATCCCCTGGCACCGTCTATACCGATATCCTCAAGCAACTGATTATCAATGGCCCGTTTAGCCGCCTCAATAGCCCTGGTCTCGCCAGCTGCCGAACCTGAACCCATGATGGCCGGACCAACCTCTCTCATCACCTTTTTGAGATCGGCAAAATCGGCATTGATCATGCCGGGAACATTTATCAAATCGGTAATACCTTTAACAGCCTGCAACAGTACCGTATCAGCCATGGTCAGCATCTCGGTCAGCTTGCTGGATTTATTCATCAGGCTCAACAGCCTTTCATTGGGGATGGTAATAATGGTGTCGGAATGCTTCCTCAGCTCCTTCCAGCCTGCCACAGCCTTTTTCATCCTCAGCTTCCCTTCGAACCCAAAGGGTTTGGTGACGACTGCCACAGTCAGAATCCCCATCTCTTTGCCAAGTTTGGCAACAATGGGCGCAGCTCCCGTTCCCGTTCCACCACCGAGCCCGGCAGTAACAAATATCATGTCACTGCCTTTGATCATCTCTTTGATATCGTTGATCGATTCTAGCGCCGCCTGTTCTCCAACCTCCGGATCGGCGCCGGCACCCAGGCCTTTGGTCACACCGGGACCCAACTGCAGGCGGATATCGGCCATAGACTGGTCAAGAGCTTGTCGGTCTGTGTTGGCAGCGATAAACTCAACTTCCCGTAAACCATTTTTTACCATAGTGTTGATGGCATTACCGCCACCTCCACCCAGACCGATGACCTTGATGGTCGCTAAACTCTCCGATTCTGCCATTCTAAACGCCATATTGGTCCTCCGATATCTATCGGTTCAACACCTATTTGTGCAACCGGAATCAAGTCAATTTTCGTCATTCCAACCATAGCATTTCCACCCGTTCCTCGAAAGGAAAAACTGCTCTGTCAAATCATTTTCTTTATCATTTTCCTGGCACGTTTAAAGACCGATTGTTCCTTCCTGACAATCCCCTTCTCCTTCTCCCAGCCATACAGGACGAGACCCGCGCCAGTCGTACATCTTGGCGAAAATATCTGATCCTGTTTGCCATGAATTTTAGTTGGATATCCGGTGCGAACCGGCAGGTCGAATATCTGCTCTGCCAGGTCGTTGATATTAGCCAGAAGCGCCGTCCCACCAGTTAATATGACGCCTCCATTTACCCTCTTTTTCAACCCCGAATCGACGAGCCGGTCATTGACCATTTCGAGTATCTCTCCAATCCGGGCTTCTATGATTTCAACCAGTGTCCGCTGGGTGACCGTCTGCGGTTCTCTCGCTCCGATATCCGGAACTTCGACGACGACATTAGGCTTGATGAGATCGGGAATGCAGCTGCCGAATTCTTCTTTGAGGTATTCGGCATCCTGGAGTGTTGTCCGCAGACCTACAGAGAGATCGTTTGTCAAATTATGACCTCCCACGCCAATCTCGAAGGTATGTCGAATTGTGCCGTTACAGAAAACGGCGACATCGGTCGTCCCACCGCCAATATCAACCAGTACCACCCCCATTTCCAGTTCATCAGGGTCCATGACAGATTGAGCGGAAGCAATAGATTCAAGAACCATTTCAGATACTTCCAGGCCAGCCTTGTTGCAACAGTTGTACAGGTTGTGAACAGCATCCTTCTCCGCGGTTACGATGTGGACATTGGTGACCAGTCGTACACCAAGCATCCCGAGGGGATCCTGGATACCGGTCTTATCATCCACCATATACTCCTGGGGAAGCACATGAATGATCTGATGATCTCCTGTGATCTTTACCGTGGACGCACCCCTGATAACCTCATCCACATCGGCTTTGGTTATCTCCTTGCCGTCGATGGCCAGGATACCGGGACTGTTAAATCCCTTGATATGGTTGCCGGCAATACCTACATAAACCCGCTCAATCTTACAGTGGGCATCCATTTCCGCCTTTTCAACTGCTGTTCTGATCGACTTGACGGTTGAACCGATATTGACAATAACACCTTTTTTTACACCCTTTGAAGAAGCAAAGCCGACACCGACAACCTCAACACCATCCTTTTTAACCTCACCGACCATGCAGCATGTTTTCGTGGTCCCAATATCCAGCCCGACAACCACCGTGCCCTTTCTGGGAACATAGCCTTCAAACTCATACTCAACGTTGTCAAAATCTTCGCCGATCTTCATAATTGATCAACCTTTCCTTTATGCGCTACCAGTACCTTGTTGTCTGCATAATCCATACGGATGTAGGCAATTTTATTCAAATTCATCCCTTTTTTGCGCTCATTGTATAAAAAACCTACCACTTTCTTTAACCGATTATACTTTTTTTGTATATTGTCTTTTCCTAAAAATATCGGGAAAGGAAAATCGACAAGAAAGAGAATTGTACCGTCAACTGGATCTATATGAAGCTGTGAAACCGAGTGGGACGGGAGATACGGATCATCTTCATCGGTCTTCTGCAGAAATGCCATGACATCTTTTATTTTTTCTTTTCCGTCCAGCGAACCGTCAAGTTTCTCCAGACCGGTTATCACGGGAAAATCCATATTCTGACCGCTTTTTATCTCGATAAACGGAGTGCCGTCCTGATCGATATAAAAAAGCTCCTCTTCTTCCCCATACCGCAGTATCGCTTTCGGTTCATATTCCTGTATTGCAATAAACAATGTATCGGGCGGTCGTCTTCTAATCTGCGCCTTCCGGACCCAGGGGTGCTTTTTCAGACGGCGATCAAGACTGTCCAGATCAATGGTGAACATGGGTGTGTTGATACTGAGTCCGCTCAACTCCCGGATAGAATCGGGAGTTGTTTTCAGACATCCGGTTACCCTTATATTCTTCAGAAGAAATACATCGAGTTTCAACAGCTGATTTTTAATAATATTTCCAAAACCGAAGAGCAGGACAATGATGAGCAGTGTACAACCAACGATGAAAACAGGCCGCCGATTAGTCTGGCCGGCTAGCTGTTCCTGTGAGTCGGATTCCGATGAGGATGGTTGAGGAGAAAAGAACAACTTCAGACGGGCAAACCCGAACAACAGCTTATGGAAGAACTTTTTTTTCGGCGTCTGGAGAACCCGTTGACGATAGTGGTTGAACGATTGACCGTATGGGTCCTCTTCTCTGTTCCCTTTCCTGCCATCGGATTTTTTCAGCCAGTTTATGAATCGTTTCAGTATCACGGGAGAAAGTGCACTTCCGGCTCCAGTAAAATATTAAAGGCTCTGTTCACTCTATTTTGAACCAGTTCCATCAACTGTTTCATATCTGCTGCTGTTGCATTGCCGTTATTGATAAAGAAATTGGCATGTTTTGTTGAAATCATAGCCCCGCCGATCTGAGTTCCTTTCAGACCACAGGCATCGATCAACCTGCCGGCGCTATGGTTTGGCGGATTCTTGAAAAAGGAGCCGCAAGTCGGTTTTGAATAGGGTTGTGACTCTTTTCGTTTTTTGCGAAGCTGCCGGCATCGCTCTTTTATTCCCTCAATCGACCCGTGTCGCAGCCTAAAAAACGCTTTAACGATAACCTGTTTTTTAGCACTCTCTACAATCGTTCTCAGGCAACGATAATCGAAATCCAGCTTTTCGGCTTCAACCGTTCTATTTCCCGACCTGTCGACCAGTCTGATGGCTGTGATCAGGCCTGCTATCTCCGATCCCCAGGCCCCTGCATTCATGACAACGGCTCCGCCCAGACTACCCGGAATACCTGCGGCAAATTCCAATCCTGAAATTCCCCGGTCTGCGCACCAATCGCTGAGCCTGGAAAAACCGAAACCGCAGCCCGCCTCCACCAGCACCCGGCCGCCGGGATCAGCCTCCGAATGGGTAGCTGTTTTGAATCCTTCGCCCAGGTGAATAATGATGCCGTCATAACCGCTGTCGTTAACCAACAGGTTTGTGCCACCACCGATTACCCGCCAGTTTAAACTCTGCTCATCACAGAAAACAAGAAGATCCCGAAGATCTTTTTCATCATCAACTACTACCAAAGCCGCGGCCGGGCCACCAATAACAAAGGAAGTATATCGATCAAGCGAACAATCCAGCTTGACGTTATCGCCAAAACGATCAGTCAGTTTCTCTTTCTGGCCCGTTTTCATGGCTATGGGACTCAATCATACTCCTGAATCCGCGATGAGATTCAGGATACTGTTTATTCACCTGGATCGGGATTGCTTTTCTCAAGAAGCCACAGCAGCTCCTCCCCGGCATTGACAATATTACCGGCCCCCAGGGACAGAACAATATCTTCCGGCAGCAAAAGCCCAAGCACTTCATCCGGAAGGCTGTCCACAGACGAACAATAATAGGTGTTTTTCTGACCGTGGCTTTTCACCGCTTCCAGCAACGCTCTGCTGGTTATTCCTTCTATCGGTTCTTCGCTGGCGGCGTAAATATCAGTCATAACAAGGACATCAGCATGACGGAAACAGGTCTGGAATTCATCAAACAGCCCCTTGGTTCTTGAGAAACGATGGGGCTGGAAAAGGACAACCAGCCGTTTGTCGGGCCATGACTCCTTGATCGCCTTTAAGGTTGCCTTAATCTCGGTGGGATGGTGGCCGTAATCATCAATGACCGTAATATCATTTACCTTCCCCTTGATCTGCATCCGCCGTTGAACGCCCTGAAAAGTCGACAGGGCTCCTGTTATCTCTTCAAAGGGAATATCAAGTTCCATGCCGACACAGATTGCTGCCAGACTATTATACACATTGTGTTTACCAGGAGGCCACAGCGAGACCTCTCCCAGTTCGTCTTCCCCGCTTTTTACGTTGAAATAGATCCGACCGTTTTCAAAACGAATTGTGTCGGCAAAAACATCGGCCTGCGGGGTCAGGCCATAGGTGATGATCCGTTTTTTAATCTGCGGCAGAATATCCGATATATTATCATCATCAAGACAGAGAATAACCGCACCGTAAAATGGGATTTTATCAATAAATTTCAAGAACATCGATTTGATATGATCAATGTCCCGGTAGTAGTCGAGATGCTCGAGATCGATATTTGTAACCACTTCGAGCACTGGAGAAAGTTTGAGAAATGAGCCGTCGCTTTCATCCGCCTCGGCAACAAGAAAATCACCCGAACCGAGCAGCGCATTGCCGCCGAGACTGTCCACCTTGCCGCCGACGACGATGGTCGGGTCCAGTCCCGCCTTGTTCAGTACCCAGCCAACCATGGATGTTGTGGAGGTTTTCCCGTGACTGCCGGCAATGCCGATACCGAAAGTCTTTAAACGCATCAGTTCCGCCAGCATTTCAGCCCGCTGAATCACCGGTATTTTTGCTTCCCTTGCTGCCGCCACTTCCGGGTTATCTTCAGAAATAGCTGATGAAGTAACAATCACATCGGCACCTTCAATACAATCTCTCCGATGGCCCTGGCAGATGATTGCTCCCAGTGAAACGAGTTTCTCGGTTATGGGTGTCCGATTCAGATCGCTGCCAGAGACTTTGTACTTCAGATTCAACAGCAATTCGGCGATACCGCTCATTCCAATACCGCCTATGCCGACAAAGTGAATATGTTTTGTTCTCTTTTTATACATACAATTAATTTGATTGAGAAAGTATTAAAATGGTCAGTGATCCAATTTCTTTAACAGTGAAATAGTATATCGAAATCATGTTTTCAGCAAACCCAGACAACAGCCGATAATCCGCTCGGGAGCATCGAGGACCCCCTTTTTTGCCATTGCCTCACCCATCTCTTCCAATCGTCCATGTTCGTTTAAAATTTCCTCAATGGTTGCAGCCAGCCGTTTGCCGGTCAGCTCACTTTGGCGAAAGAGAACGGCTCCCCCATTACGGCTGTAATACTCACCGTTTTTCGTCTGATGATCATCGGCTGCGTATGGAAATGGGATCAGAACAGCCGGTTTACCCAGCACCGCCAGTTCGGCCAGCGTGGTTGCCCCGGCCCTGGAAATAAGAAGGTCCGCCCGTGAGTAGATCGATGCCATATCGGAAAAAAAGGGGGCTACTTCCGCAGTTACCTGCGCCCCTGTATATTCCCTTGCCACCCATTGTTCATCCTGAATTCCGGTCTGATGAATCACCTGGATGTTGTGCGAGAACAGATCCAGTTGTCTGGTCAGAGCACTGACAACAAGCTGGTTTACCGCATGAGCTCCCTGACTTCCTCCCAAAATGAGCAGAGTCTTTGTGTCGGAAGGTTCCCTGTCCCTCTTTTTGCCAGCCAACTCCACAATCCTTTTTCGTACCGGATTACCGGTAAACACCCTCTTTTCTTTCGGGAAATAGCTCTCGCTACCCGGTATGGAGTAGCAGATTCTATCCACCAGGGTAGCCAGTTTCTTATTTGCCAGACCGGGTATCGAATTCTGTTCGTGAATCACAGTTGGAATGGATAAAAATTTCGCCCCCAGCAATACCGGACCGGTGACATAACCTCCGACTCCCACAACAATCTGTGGTCTGAATCGTAAAAGATGGGTCAACGCTTCTACTAAAGAGATCGGTAAAAAGAACAAGGCTTTAAGTGTCTGACCAATCGTTTTTCCTTTCAGCCCATAACAATGGATGGCCCGTATCCGGTAACCGTGCCGACTCAAGCTCTCCCGGTCCAATTTGCGAACCGTTCCAATAAACAACACCTCACTTTCGGGAAAATCATCGCACAATTTCTGCGCGGTGGCGATAGCCGGAAACAGATGTCCACCGGTTCCACCTCCAGTGATGACCATTCGAATCGGTTGTGATGCTTGGATCATTTTCTAAACAGTTCGTTCTCTTAACGGGCTTTGTCTAACGATCTGACCAGACGTTTAAAAGTATCTCCACGTTGACCATAGCTGTCAAACATGTCAAAACTGGCACAAGCGGGTGATAGCAGGATGGTATCGCCTGGACTGGCCGACTGGTGGGCAAGCTCAACCGCCTCTTCCATGGAATCGGCCTCCTGCAGGTCAACGCCTCCTTTTAGAGCTTCAATTATCTGCTCTTTTGCCTCTCCAATGACGATAACGCAAGAAACCTTACTCTCAAGAGCGGGCAGCAGCAGAGAATAATCATCTCCCTTGTCCCGGCCTCCAACAATGAGAATAACCGGCCCGTCAAGCTGATGTAAGGCGGAAATAACCGCTCCGCTGTTTGTTGCTTTTGAATCATTGTAATAATCCACACCCTCTATCCGATCGACCCACTCCATACGGTGCGGTCCGATGGAAAAACCGGTTAATCCTTTCATGATCTGGTCATCCCCACAGTCGAATACTCTGGCGGCGAGAATGGCGGCGGCGCTGTTGAGCAGTCCGATATGATTGGCCATCGATGTTGATGTCAGATCGAATGTTTCATTTCCCCTCCGGTCCTTCACCTTTATCCGATTGCCAGCGATCATTGCATGGCAATCGGAAGAATAGCCAAAAAGAAGAAAATCCGTTTTTCCACAGCGGGATCGCATTCGGTTACACATCGGATCATCACCTGAGATGATCGAAGCATCTCCCTGCTTCTGGTTATTAAAAATTTTCATCTTTATTGCCCCATAGTGTTCCATGGTCCCATGACGGTCAAGATGGTCCGGGGTCACATTGAGCAACAGAGCCACATCACACCGGAAATCACCAGCCATTTCCAACTGGAAACTGGACAGTTCCAAGACCAGGACATCAGCACCGTATGGCCTGCGTAGATAATCCAGGAGAGGCGTGCCGATATTACCGCCGACAAACACCTTTCTTCCTGCCTGGACCAGCAGTTCACCGATAAGGCTGGTCACCGTGGTTTTTCCATTGGTCCCGGTAATGCCAATCACCGGCACATCAATATCAGCAGCCGCCAGTGCCAGTTCTCCGATGACCGGAATCCCTTTTGATCGGATTGTCCCCAACAACTCTGAATCAGGACTGATACCGGGGCTGAGGAAGATAAAACGGCCACGACTGAGGAATTTTTCAGTATGCCCGCCGAATTCGGTTTCGACATGATGTTGCTGAAGAAGCCTACGTTCTTCCTGTAAGAGCTCACTTTTATCACGGACATCAGAAAGGGCAACCCGCATTCCCTTGGCATGTAAATAGCGTATAGCTGCCCGACCGGATAGCCCAAGCCCCATAATAACCGCCGTTTTGCCCGCTTCGATCATGGACAAGCTCCTGCTCTCCGGTTAGCGGAGTTTCAAGGTAATGAGACCAAACAGCCCCAAGATCACCGACACAATCCAGAACCGGACGACAACCTTTGATTCGTGCCATCCTCGTTTCTCAAAATGATGGTGAAAAGGAGCCATAAGGAAAATCCGCTGCCCCTTGGTCCATTTAAAGAAGGCCACCTGCAAAATGACGGAAATAGCCTCCATCACAAAGATACCGCCGACAATCAGCAGCAGGATTTCCTGTTTGATTATAACGGCCACTCCTCCCAGAGCACCGCCCAGCGCCAGAGAGCCCACATCACCCATGAATACCTGAGCAGGATAGGCATTGAACCAGAGAAATCCTAGACAGCCACCCACCATTGCACCGCAGAAGACAGCCAGTTCACCGCTTCCGGCCACATAAGGAATCTGTAAATACTCCGCCATTACCAGATGACCGGCCACATAGGCGAACACAAGATAAACGGAACCGGAAATAACCAGAGGTCCGGACGCCAGTCCGTCAAGACCGTCGGTGAGATTCACCGCATTGGAAGATCCGACAATAACCAGAATGGCAAAAATAATATACATCCAACCAAGATCTGGTTGGACGTTTTTAAAAAACGGAATAGACAGCTGGGTTGAAAAAGAGGGATGAAAGTAGACAAAGAATCCCACAACGGCAGCACCAACAATCTGCAGAGACAGTTTTCCTCTTGCGGATAGCCCTTTACTGTTTTTCCTGGAGATCTTTCTGAAATCGTCAATACAACCAATCATCCCGTAAAATAAAAGGAGAAATAAAATCAGCCAGGTCAACGGATTATCCAGGCGCGCCCATAGAAGGGTCGAACAGCTGATGGCAAACAACATCATCAGCCCGCCCATGGTCGGCACTCCTTCTTTTTTAAAATGGGTTTCCGGACCATCATCCCGAATAACCTGACCGATCTGAAAACGTTTCATCGTCCGGATAAATATAGGACCAAAGAGAATGACCAGCAGAAAGGCACAGACAGCAGCACTGATAGAGCGAAAGGTGATATATCTAAAAACGTTGAACCCGATGAAGGTTGCATGTAATGGATAGAGAAGATGATAGAGCATAAATTATTCAGACTTGATGTTCTTTTTCACAATGTTGTCTGTTACGGCATAACACTGTTGCTGCTTCGATTTATTGTAATAGGGCCTTCACAACCGTTTCCAGTTTCATTCCACGTGACCCTTTGATCAGTATCCAGTCCTTTTTACCAAGACTCTTCATTAACCCGGATTCATGCAGCCAGTAGATGAGGTTCTCTTTGCGGGAGAAGGATACTGTCCTGCTTTCTTCCATACCGCAGTCACATGCCCCCCGCACAACATCTGCACTGAACTCGCCGGCAACAATAAGGTGATCCACACCCTGACCTGCGGCAAAACAGCCGATCTCATAATGAGCATGGGCGGAAACATCACCCAATTCAAACATATCACCTAGGATAGCGACCCGTTTTCCGGTTGTAAATCCGCATAATGTTTTCAGTCCGGCTTTCATGGAGGCTGGATTGGCATTATAGGTATCATTGAGAATAGAACAACCATTTTTCGCAACAATCTTTTCCATCCGTTTATCAACCGATCGAACAGCCTGTAACCCATCCACAATATCGGTCATGCTCGCTCCGGCAAGATAGGCCATAGCGGCGGCAGCCAACGCGTTTTCCACATTATGCAACCCGGCCACACCCAGGGTGATATCCACTTTGTTTTCTTTGATATGTAATTGAAAGTGCGCACATCCTGAATCGGTCAGTGAAACTTTGGTTGCAAATACATGGGCACCATGCTCTTTCCCATTTTCGGATGCGGAGAAGGTGAACTTCTCCTGATTGTAGTCTGCCGCAAAGTCGCTGATAAACGGATCGTTCAGATTAACAACCAGTTTTGCCTCGTCTCGACACCCCGCAAATAGCTCTTCCTTGGCCCGGGCCACCCCTTCAATGGTTTGCAGACCGAGCAGATGGGCTGGGTGGACATTGGTAATACAGGCGATATCCGGATCACTGATCCGGGCTAGCTCGGCAATTTCGCCGGGCCGGTTCATGCCCATTTCCAGAATGAGGACTTCTTCCTTCACTCCCGCCGGCAATAGTGACAATGGCAGGCCGATCAGATTGTTGAGGTTGCCTTCTGTTTTCAATACTCTGCCCGCAGGCCCGTTTTCGTCGTCCGGCCATCGTGTCGACATGATGGAGGCAACCATTTCTTTTACCGTTGTCTTGCCGCAACTGCCTGTAATACCGATGACAACGGGATCGGATATTTTCTTTAAATTTTGCCGCCGATATGAGGCCAGGTCACCTAAAGCTTTTTGGGTGTCAGCAACGATAACTAGGGGAACATCTCCTGCTACTTCTTTTTTTATCATTTGCGACACAACCAGACAACCGCAACCTTTCTCCACTGCCTGCAAAGCGAAGTCGTGACCGTCAAAATTATCACCCTTTAAGGCAACAAAGATATCACCCGGTTTTACGGACCGACTATCGGTACACACCTTTTCAAGCGTTCTTTCTTTTTCATATTCCAGAAAGCCGTCCACTGCCGTCAACACCCGGTTAACAGTCCATGAGCACAGATGCTGGCAGGCTTCGAGCCGGTCATCAAAAAACCGTTTGCCGGTATTGCTGAGTTGATAGGTTTCATGCCCTTTACCGGCAATGAGAACGATATCGCCAGCGCCTGCTGCCGATACGCTTCGTTTGATCGCCGATTCTCTTTTGTGAATGACGAGAAACCCACGCTGGTCCGGTGTCCGTTCCGTAAGCCACGAATTCTTTTGATGTTGCAATCCCTGCTGCTGTATCCCTCGTACAATTTCAGCCGTTATTGCCTCGGGTGGCTCAGACCTGGGATTATCATCGGTTACAATCACAACGTCACCCAGACGGGCAGCAATCTCACCCATCAGTGGACGTTTCTCTCTGTCACGATCTCCACCACAGCCAAAAACCAGGAACAATGACCGGTGAGGCAGATCTGCAAGGGTTGCTGTTACTTTTTCCAGAGCATCAGGAGTGTGGGCATAATCGACAAAGACAACCGGCTGGTTCGGGTCATCAGGGCAACCGGTGATTCGCTGGAGTCTTCCCGGCACACCTCGTATGCACTCCAGACCAGCAGAGATTGTGTTGGCATCAATACCCAAAGCAACACCGACCCCAAAAGCGGTCACTAAATTTTCCCCGTTAAACCGGCCAATAAGAGATGACTCAACATGAAAATGGAGCTGATCGACTTCAATATCCAGGATTGTTTTTTCAAGTGAGCACTCAAGCCCCTTCAATGAAACATCATTTTCACCATCACCACAACCAATGCAGGGAATTTCTTTTCTACCACACAGTTCAATAATCCGTTTCGACCATTCATCGCCGTCCCGCCCAACTCCGGTGCAGACAACAACATGAGATTCTTCTTTCAAGTAATCATTAAACAGCAGCAACTTGGCCCGAAAATAATCTGCCATGTCACTGTGATAATCGAGATGATCATGGGACAGATTGGTAAAGACACCAATATCGAACTCGATACCGGCTACTCTTTTTTGATCAAGCGCATGGGAAGAAACTTCCATGATAACAATATTCACACCGGCCTGGACCATCTGTGCCAGAAGTTTTTGAAGCTGCAACGGTTCAGGTGTCGTAAGAGGTGCCGCCAGTGTGACAGCACGGCCGGTGGAGTCGCGATAACGATAATTGACGGTACCGATAACACCGACGCACAAGGATTGAAGGTCAAGGAGTTTTTCCAGAAGATAAGTGATACTTGTCTTGCCGTTTGTACCGGTTACACCGATCATTTTCAGTTTCTTGGCTGGCTCACCGTAAAAGGTACCGGCCATCCGCCCATAGACTTCCCGGCAGTCGTCAACTGCAACGACACAAACATCTTCCGGCAACAATTCTACTTCCGTAAACCTCCCCTTTTCAATGACAACTGTCCGGCAGCCGGCCTCCACTGCCTTTTGAACATAGAGATGACCATCAGTTGCTGCTCCGGGAAGAGCTATAAAACAAGACCATTGATCGACCACTCTGGAATCGGAGGAAAGAGAAACAATATCCCTATCAGGGAGTACTTCTCTGCCCACAAGTTCATAATCAATATCGGATAAGAGTTTTGTAAGCGTTATCTTCTTCTGGTGTTTTGGTCTACCGGTCATTCTCCTGTCACCGAACCGCAGGTCTGTTTGTTAATTGTGAGATTGAATAGGCCGTCTTGAGAATCAGCCGGCACGTCTTTCTCTTCTCCAGTGAAGCGCCGGCAGCCGGTTCCTGTTTGACAACCCGACCATAACCTTCCACTCTGATTTTGACGTTTTTTTTCTGCAGCAGCTGCAGGCTCTTTCTTAAACTTAAACCTACAAGATCGGGCATACTAGATTCACCGCTGCTGATCCTTATTCGGGTTGTCGGAGGAGTGTCCTCCACCACAGCTCTGCCGATATTGAGCAGTTGATAGTTTATCTCTTCCTTATCCTCGACCTCCATCACGTCACGACTGGAAACAGTAACTTCCTGTAGGGCAACGATTGGGGCTATGACTCTGTTCACCTCTTTTTGGATAGCGTAACGGGCAGAAAGAGGTTTTTCAGGATAGTTGGGAATTTCCTTCAAGACAAAGAGAAAGATCAGATCCGACTTATCCGAAGGGAAATAGACAAACCTGATTCTGTTCTTCACATATTGATATCCATGGTTCACACCGGTTTCTGCGAGCATTTCACCGGCAAGAGACCTCGAATCAAAGGGACCTGTGTTTGTCTGGGCCGCCAGCAGCTTACGCATTTCCGTCGAGAATCCCAAGGAGAACATTGAAGATTCATGTGAGCTGATCTCTCTTGGGAAGGGGCTCTCTTTTTCGGTTTTTCTATCTATTACCCGATCCAACACATAAGGGACAATCTTTTTTCCATCATTGAGTAATCGAGTTATCCCGGTCAACAGCTGGAAAGGTGTAGCCACTTCCGGGACGGCACCAAAATCAAGTAGAGGACCAATGGGGAGAAGAGGTCTTTTTTCCAGGCTTCCAGCATCATCCTTTGCAAAATCAAGCTGCAGGGAAGAGGACAGAGACAGATCCTCCCAGAAACGTATCTGACTGCCCAAGGCAACTTCCTCCGAAACGAGACTCCAAGGCAGCATCCTGACATTCTTTTCGAATTGATTTCGAATAAGAGAGGCATCTTTGAAAAGACGTCTGATATTCTCCGGTACGGCAATGGGTTGCAGCAGAATATTTTCAAGACTCCTTTTGTGGTATTCACTGAATCGATTCGGCTCAAAAGATGGGTAATGACCGCTGGCAACAAGTGCTCCTGAGCTCATTTCCATCACGCAAGCGGCGATCTGGGTTGTATTGCTGTGGGCCGCCAGACGTTTAATTGCCTCTTCCAGTTTTTTCTGAATCTTGACATCAAAGGTGAGAACGAGGTGAACACCAGTCTTTTCCAGGCCTGTAGCTTCAGAACCTACGGATTCACCCACCTTATCCGGGTGGGCGCCGTAATTCTCCAGGAGATCATTATAATGCCATTCGATACCGGCAAGTCCCCTGTTTTTATCCGTATAGCCAAGCAGGTGTGCCATCGATTGCTGCTGGGGGTAGTGTCTGACGATCTCCTTGCCCAGGAAGACACCCGGTAGTTTCAGGTTTCGAATCTTGACCTCTGTTTCCTGACTGACATCTCTGGCAAGCCAGACCCTTACCGCGTCATTGTTAAGTTTCAACAACAGTTCGTTCTTGCTTCGACCAAGAACAGGCGCCAACCGGTTGGCGGTTTCATCCAGGGAGCCAACTTCTCTGGGCAGGGCATAGACCGATACACGTTCCAGGGAAACAGCCAATTCTTTATAGGTGCGGTCATAGAGGGTACCGCGGAGAAAGGGGGAGTTCTCATTGGATTCCACCGTCTTTGACGGTGTGGAAATGAGATATGGAATAAGTAAATCGTGGTTAACGGAGAGCCAGGTGATGCCAACAGAAAGGAGCAAAACAACAACCAGAATCTTCAATCGGCGTTTGCGACCTGCGCCTACTTGAATACGTGTCTTCCTGGTCATCATTGAATCCCGTCATCGTATCGATGACTGTGCAAATACCATTTATTTCTCACCTGAATCCGTGAGCGCCCCACATGAAGTGCTCTTGGAGTGCATTCGCTAGCACTGAATCATGCTCTTTTTTTATGCCTGAATTCAGCGATTTTATGACGAAGATACGTGCTGATATCCTGCTCGCTGAGGCTTTCCGGAAATCCTCAACAGACCTTCGGATAGACCTGCGGTTTTCTCAAAACCGTCGCGCACAGGGTATAAGGTCAGATCGAGCTAGAAAATCGGTCAACTCAGCTTAAAATCAGGGATACGTTTATCGAATTATTATGCGTTTATTATTTTTAGAGAAAAGCCGTCACAGGTATTAGATATTCCGCTGTTTCGTTTGCTGGATGCGGATCGTATTTCAGCATAGAAGGAGGGGCTATGTCGAACTACAATCATTACAAAGGAGAGACTACCTGTGACGGCTCCTGTTTTAATTCAGATATTTTATCTGTCTGGATCGAGCGCTTGACATATTCAGCTTTTCAGCCGCTGCCTTGTGAATATTTTGCGATGAAAACAAATACGTTTTCTCTACCCTCAGAGCAATATTTTTATCTGTTAACACTTTTCGCTCCTGTTCAACACGTACCATCGACACATCAATCGAAGTGCCGATTTTTCCGAGCCACAGACTTGTTCCAAAAACGACAACTACAAGAACAAAAGCCGCCGCTGTGGTCATTTGTAGCAATAGCTTTTCTCTGTTAACTGTTTTCAGACACTGGGTGAAAAACTGTGGCTGTTTTTTTCGTGTATCAAGTATTGGGCAAACATAACCCTCAGCCGTGCTTTGAAATAACATGTTCTACCTCCTTTCCGGCTTCTGTCCTTTCGGCAACACGCAGACGCGCGCTTCTGGCACGCGGGTTGCGATCAATTTCATGCTGACTCGGTATTACCGGTTTTTTTGTCACTACGTGCAGGTTGCTGTGATTCCTGAAGTTCCTCTTCACCAGTCTATCCTCCAAAGAATGGAAGCTGATGACACAGAGTCTTGCTCCAGGTTTCAAAAAGTCGACACTATCTTTGAGGAAAGTGGCCAGGTTCTCAAGCTCGTTATTAACCGCTATTCGAAGAGCCTGAAAGACTCTGGTAGCCACGTGTATTCTCCTTGGATGAAATTTTTTTGGCACCGATCGGGCCACAATGGCCGCCAGTTGTTTGGCTGTCTCGATCTTTGTCTGTTCCCTTTCCCGGACGATTGACCGGGCAATGGGCCGAGCCTGTTTTTCATCTCCGTAATAGTAGAAAATATCAGCCAGTTCCTCCTCACTACTGTCTTTTAGCAGTGTTGCCGCAGTCAACTCTCTTCTATTATCCATTCGCATATCAAGGAGCCCATCTTCCTTAAAGGAGAAACCTCGTCTGCCACGATCCAGTTGGAGGGAGGAGATCCCAATATCGACCAATATGCCGTCTACCATTCGAACACCAAGATTTTTTAACCCGACGTTGATCTCGGCGAAATTTTGCCGAAGAATCGTCACCCTGGATTGATATGCTGAGAGGTTTTGGGTTGCTCTCTTAATTGCTGACTCGTCCCACTCGAAACCGATCACACGGCCACCTGGATCACTTCGTTTCAATATTTCCAGTGTGTGTCCTCCGAGACCCAGGGTTCCGTCTACATATGTTCCTTTGGGATGTGGTGCCAGAAACCCCATGGTCTCCTGAAGCAGTACCGATTGGTGTATCTGCTCAACAGGAATAGCTCCGGCCATTAGAAAATTCCCAACTTGGCCAGGCTATCTTCAAAACTGTCAAAATTATCCCGAGCTGCCTGATTTTCGACGAGCCACCTGTCTTTATCCCAGATTTCGACCCAATCTAGCATTCCGGTCAGAACAACTTCTCTTTCAATCTTGAGTTCATTTCGCAGGGAGACGGGAATCAACAACCTGCCCTGCTTGTCCAATGAGCACTCTGTAATACCCGACACAACCATGCGGACAAAACTGGCAAGCCCCGGCTGCTCTCTGCCCTGGGTCAGCAACTTATCCTCAAGTCTTTCCCATTCGGACAATGGAAAAGCGCGAAGATGATCCCCCCACACGGTTATCATCAGATCATTCGAGTCATAGATCTGCATAACTTGGCGGAATCGGCTGGGAAAATTCAATCTTCCCTTCTGGTCAAGGGTATGCTCCGATCTACTGCGGAACCGTTTTTTGATCTTTTCCTTTTTCGCCATGTTCGAGAACTCTGTAACCACATTTACCCACTTTACTCCATTATGCATCACAGTAGCCGATATTCAAAGGGAATGTCAAGAAAAATCGTTACAAGATCAAGCAACTATAGATATATAGAAACAACTGCGATGTACAACATACTGCATACAACCACAAAAAACGTACTATATGGTGTGGGGAGAGTCCGGCTACTGAACTTCTTTGTATGTGGCAATTATTTTCTAAAAAATCAACTACTCACTGATATATCCTAGTAAAGAAGCAACGCGTTAATCGAACGATAGCCGTCCATATAGTAATTGGTAAAGTGGTGTAAAGCGGTGATCATCAAACAATGCTAGCCTGGCACAATTAACCATCTGTATAAACAAAGAAAATCAGAGAACAGCCTGTTCACAAAGAGATAGAGATGATAAAGTAGGTGATAAAATAAGGTACTGTTTTGTGCCGGCAACAACCGATAACAACCACCCGGGCTCAGATGTGACCGGGACTTTTCCCTATTTGCCAATGAGAACCGACTGATATGACAAACAAACAGTTGAAGCACCACAGCAGTTCATCCAAGTCGTTGATTGTCTGTCCAATCTTCTCAAAAGAATTGCAATACGTGCTTGCCGAATATGCGGAACTCCCGGTCATCCGCTTCATGCATTGTGCCATCCACATCGACCCGGAGTTATTGCAGTCTGAACTCAACGATGGGATCAACAGAGCAAAACAGAAAAAACACCCACTTCACTTCCTTATCGGTAAAAACTGCAACTGCACAACAGAAATAATAGATGTAGTGGAGGATTGTGGTGGCAAGATAGTTGAGGGCGGCAACTGTATTGAGACTCTTCTGGGTAGGGAAGCTGCTCAAAAACTTCAGGAAAACCGCACAACCCTGATGACGCCGGCATGGATCAAAATGATCAACGACTTGATTAATGACGGCCGATGGACAAAAGAGGATATCCGCATCAACCTGGGGATGTTCGACCGAATCGTAATCCTTGATTTTGGTATTGAAACGATCGATGATGAAATGTTGATGGAATTTTTCGATTTGACTCAGGTGATGGTGGAGACGATGACCGCGGACCTTGACCATTTCAAAAAGGTGATCGCAAAGCTATTGACCACTCCTTGAAGCGTTTTGCCCTGACCCGAATCAGCGACAAATATTGTCATTAACCTATTGATAATTATAAGATTAAATAGTTTACCGTTTTAATCTCAAATAGTATTTCGGCCTTTTGGGGCATCCGTTAGCACTGCATCTTCGCCTGCTTTAACCGTTCGATTCAGTTCACTATTATCGAACGGTTAAAGCAAGCAAAGCTGCCGCACTATCGAATGCACTCCAGGAGCCATTCCTGCAGGGCGCTCACGGGTTCAGGCTGGATAGAGAAGATCGTGCAATGAAGCACTGTTTTGAACAGCAGAAGGATCAACAAATGACTTCTCATAATTAGTTAGGAGTGATAACATATTTCAATTGACAATCATCATCCCACCTGTATTTCAAAAAAGGGAAACATCATGAAAATTGTCTCTTTGGGCGCAAGAGCCGTTTTTTTTCTTCTCATCCCGTTTTTTGTTGTCACTCTTGTTAGTAGTGAGGCAGTGTACTCTCAAACAAGCGATCCGATTGATCCGACCCATAACTTCCCAAGTCAGTCACAATCGGACAGACAAAGGCCTAGTGATGATTTAGCCAATCAACCACAGGAACAACAGGATAGAGAAGAAACCCTGAGAAAACAGCCAGATGAGAGCAAAGTTCCCCCCGTACATCAAGAAGGTGACAGGGCACAGCAGGAAGAGCAAGAAAGATGGGAGAGAGAACGGCTGGGAAAAAAAGAACGAGTCGAAGAGGAAAAAAGGCGTCAACAGGAAAAAGAAGATCGACTGAAAGAAGAACGGGAAAGCAAGGCAGCCCAGATAAGAGATCGCATACAGAAAATTCGTGAAAGAACCCAGCAGCGGATAGAGCAGCAGCGTGAGAAACAGCACTTCAAACCTGACCTTATCGCAGACAACCTGGAGGTTCTACCGCCTGGTATTATTCAACACCAAACTGTCACGCTGGTGGCCTATGTCCGCAACGCCGGTGCGAGACAGACCCGTGATATTCCTGTTCATTTTTACCTGGGTGAAACACCCATCACGGAAAAAGTCATCAACATGGAAGCGGGCGAGGCCCGTGAAGTTGTAATTACCATTCCGTTGGCCACACCTGGCTCTCAAACTGTCACTGTAAAAATAGATCCGAACAACAAAATCGCTGAAAAATCCAAGCGGAACAACAAACAAACACGGACATTTAAGGTGACTCCTGCCCCACACGATGATGAACAGTCTAAACCCGGACCTCATCTGTCAGGGGAAAAACAACAAAAAGCTCAGATGGCCCTACCGGTTTCAAGGCAAAAACAAAAAACTGACCCAACACCAAAGGCTCTGGGCACCATACAAGAACAGCCGGTAAAACCGGAGCCGCCGGATTTGAGACTTTTTCTGAACCAACCCGGTTTTGCCAACCTGCAGATATTTGTACCGACCAATTATGGACTGGTTACTGGAGGAGGAACGCATCTTGATGTAAAGGTTTCAAATGGCGGGGATACAGACGTCACCCTTCCTTTTACAATTGCTATCTGCAAGGCAAAATATGCTACCAGTGGTGATAGCAGTAAATATATCGGAACAGCAACAATTCCAGCATTGGCTAAAAACAACACGATCAGCACAACCATTTCCTGGTCAAAAGGAAAACCTGAAGAAGAAGTCAACTATACCGCCATTGTTGACACTGGAAATGTGATTAATGAGGGAACAAAAGGGGGAGAGAATGACAATATTTCAAATATCTTCAAATACACGACCCTTACAGTTATTCCGCCCAATCCAGGGACATTCGTTTCGGTAAATAATTTACAAATGACCCCACCCTGGATCACTGAAAAAGATTGGATAAAAATTGACGCAGAGGTAACAGGTGAAGATTACTGGGAACTATCTTATGTTTATTATAATGCCAAGGGTAATAAACTTGGTAATTCGACCGTCCTCAGCTCATGGAGTTCATTCCCGGATAATGGAATAAAAATTCCGTCACCATTTCTTAAAGAAAACAAAAGCTCTTCAGCTTCTCACCAGGAGCAGGCCCAAAAAATTTCCGTAAGTTTGAAAGCAAAAAACAGTAAATCGGGACAGTCTGATGAAGAGGCATTAATGATAAATCGCGCTCACCCTTTGAACGGTACACTTACTCTAAGTCATTGTTTTTACGAGTGGGATAAAAGTACAGAAAAAATAAAGAGAATCACTGCAAAACTTACAGCAAAGACAAATTCATCTTTTAAAATTGATGGATATAGTTCTCGAGCTTTGTTGGGCTCTTTAGCCATCCAGTCCATGGTGATAAATAAAAAATATGGGGAATTTTCAGGACAATTCAAAAAACTATCTCAAGTAAAACTGAAAAACCTAAACAACGCATTGAAAGATAAAAAGAGTACAACGTTAAAAAAAGCGGAAACAAAATCAATTGCTTGCGAAAACTACCTGACCTACAAAGGTGTGATAAACTCATTGCAGCAGAGTACTTTTGAACCTAAGAATGGTGTGGTCGAAATTCCTATTTCAGTCGACGCCAAATGTGTCTCAAAAGTTATCGGATATCAATATCCATATGGAGAAGGAACGGTGACGGGCCGGCCTGAAGCCAGCCTTTTTATCAACTACACAACTACTTCCGGATCAGATGTTTTGCACTGTACAATGCCTGTCTGGGATGCGACTCTTATAAAGACCATTGAATAGTGTATTAATTACCGGGTATCGACTCCACCAGATTACGAAGAGCACTCCGGCCAGCCTTGGGATTATGGGGAATAACTTAGGCGGAAATAGCGTTACTATTTCCATGCACAATCAATCTTTCATTTGTAAGACTCTGATAAAACAATATATAATGTATGAGTCAGATTGATTGAACCCTTTTTATCGGCGCTTTTTTTCAAACCCAGGAGATTATGGAGGGAGCATGCCATCACAATTACGACCCGATAATTACGCCCGTCACACACTTGAGCGATACACCGGCTCATCGGTCGGTGATTTCTGCAACAACATCATTCTTGTGAATTTTATTCGTTATATCAAAACGTTTTCCAGGATGAGTTCCCAGGAAATATCATATGCAAACTGGAGCCTCGTCCATTGGCCCCAAAAAGATATCACTATAATCAACTACGGGGTAGGTTCACCGGCAGCTGGTATTGTTATGCACTGTCTTTCGTTTCTTGATGAGCTGAAAACCGTCATTATGCTCGGTATGTGCGGCGGGATTGCCGATGATCTTGAAATCGGTGACATGGTCATCCCGACAGCTTCTATCCGGGATGAAGGAACGAGTTCTCATTATCTACCAAAAGATGTTCCTGCTCTGCCCAATTTCGGTATCAACCGTGTTGCCGAACAGGTGATCAGAAAAGAGAAAGGCAAATTGCCGAAAACCGGTATCATGCACACCACCGATTATCGGATGTGGGAGTTTGACCAGGACTTCATTCAATATATTCTCAAACACAGGATTATTGCCATAGATATGGAGATCGCAACCCTTTTTTCCGTCGGTTATGCCCTGGATGTGCCGACGGGGGCCTTGATGCTGGTATCTGACCTGCCTCTTAAAAAAGGGGGGATAAAGAGCAAAGACAGCGCCAAAGAGATTTTTCGGAACCACACTGCCGAACATCTTGATCTGGCCATCAAGACGATTGATGAGCTGATTCGGCAGGATTATCCGGTCAGGTAATCCTCTTCCAGTCTTCTTACTAGTATGAATATTGACCTTTGAGGTTTTTCATCTGTCCACTTGAGTGTTTTCTACTTTTATTGTATCGAAACGGTTCAAATCGCGTCAAGTAGAAACAGGGGAATATGCCCCATCACCATGTTACCACATCCATGCTTAAAAGAAGGGATGATCTGTTTTTTTGGGATTTAATTGAGTCTAATCGGGCAAACAGGTCATCCGATAAACAAAAAGCCGCAACCACATACATTTGGTCACGGCTTCAATGGAAAATCGATGATGATTTATCTCTTGAGTTATGTCCTCTGCAGCAGATTTGTAAAATCGTTTTTAGAGGTAAAACTGTACTCGTCATCGGGAAAAGTACCTTCCTGCACCTCTTTGGCATACAGACCGATATTCTCTTTAATCACTGGTGCCAGGCTGGTGTAGGTTTTAACAAAACTGGGAATAAATTTCTCAAACATTCCAAGCAGATCATGGGTCACCAAAACCTGACCGTCACAATGGACTCCTGCCCCGATGCCGATGGTTGGGACTTGGATCGTTTCAGTGATGATCCTGGCAAGGCCGTCGGGAATGCACTCTAAAACAATACCGAAGACGCCGGCATTGTTTAAGGCTTTTGCTTCCTCCAGCATTTTAATTGCCGACTCATCATCTCTTCCCTGCACCTTATAGCCCCCGAGTTGGGAGGCTGTCTGTGGCGTCAGGCCGATATGCCCCATCACAGGAATACCGGCTCGCACCATGGCTTTTACTATCTCACAGACCTCCAGGCCGCCCTCGAGCTTTACCGCGTCACAACCAGCCTCTTTTAAAAACCGGTTGCCGTTTTTCACAGCATCATGGGCGGAGGCCTGATAGGACCCAAATGGCATATCACCAATAACAAAACTATCCGGCGCACCCCGCCTGACAGCAGCACTATGATGCAGCATTTCTTCCATGGTCACCGGCACCGTCGAATCATAACCAAGCATAACCATGCCCAAAGAGTCACCAACAAGCAAGGTATCTATATCACAGCTATCCAGAAGAGCGGCCATGGAAGCATCATAGGCTGTGAGCATAGTGATCTTTTCACCGTTTCTCTTCATTGCCAGGATATCCTGGATTGTCTTTCGCTTTTTCATAATTTCTCCATTATTCCGATTGATTTGAGCTGGAATCCTCTACCGGCTACTATTGGGCAACAGTTTTACTGCAAGCAGCTAAAGCCGTATGCTTTGCCGGCAAACAAAGCCACTCATTTTTCCAATGGTTATTTATTCCTCATCAAAGAATGTCTGCTGCCTTTTGACATTCCCCTTTGGTTTGCGTCCGAAATGTTCATAGGCATTCATTGTTGCCACCCGGCCGCGCGGTGTTCTCGACAGAAATCCCGATTGAATAAGAAACGGCTCATACACGTCTTCCAACGTGTTCTTCTCCTCACATACCACTGTGGCTAGCGTTTCAAGGCCGATGGGACCACCTTGATACTTGTCGATGATGGTCAGCATGATTCGTCTGTCCATCTCATCGAGTCCATATTTATCAACATTAAGCAGAGTGAGAGCGTCATCGGCCACTTCCCTGGTGATTACCTCATGGTTGCCCACCTGGGCGAAATCACGGACCCGTCTCAACAATCTATTAGCAATCCTCGGTGTCCCGCGGGAGCGGTTACCGAGCTCCAGGGCTCCCGATTCATCAATGGCAACACCCAGTATCGAGGCAGAGCGTTTAACAATGACACACAGCTCTTCCGGTTCATAGAGTTCCAATCGCAAGACAACCCCAAACCTGTCCCTGAGCGGTGGAGTTAATAAGCCTGTGCGGGTTGTCGCACCGACCAGGGTAAAGTGGGGTAGATCCATCTTCACTGAACGGGCGCCCGGCCCCTGACCGATGATCAGGTCGAGCTGAAAATCCTCCATGGCCGGATAGAGGATTTCCTCCACCGCATGATTGAGTCGGTGAATCTCATCGATAAAGAGAACATCACCCTCATGCAGGGAGGTGAGGATAGCCGCCAGATCTCCCTGCTTTTCGATAACCGGTCCGGAAGTCACCTTGATATTGGTGCCCATCTCGTTGGCAATAATGTAGGAAAGGGTTGTTTTACCAAGCCCCGGAAAACCGTGAAAGAGCACATGGTCAAGTGGTTCTCCCCGGCCCTGGGCTGCCTTGATGAAAACTTCAAGACTCTTGCGCAGCTGCTCTTGGCCGATATATTCATTCAGGCTGGAAGGACGCAACCCCTTGGATTGAACAGTGTCCTGCACATCGGTGCGTGGACTGACCAGACGGCGTTCTGCTTTAATATCTTCTTCTATCTTCATCCTGAATCCGTGACGAAAACAACGGGAACTTTGCTTAACATATTGTTTTTATATAAAATACAAGCAGATAGTATAGTACTTTCAACAAAAATTTATCTTTCGTCTTCCAGTGCCAGCGAATGCACTCCAAGAGCACTTCCTGAGGGCGCTCACGAATTCAGACTCATGATAAGGACTGGAGAGCCTGTCGTATGAGATCTTCAATGGAGAGTTCCAAAAAAGCGTCCTGACCGACCTGTTTCTTCACTGTTGCCAAGGCTTTTCTGGCAACGGGATCCGGGTATCCGAGATTAACCAGGGCTGAAAGAACGTCCATGTGGGATGAGTTTTGTTGAATCACCCCCTGCTCAAAAGAGCCCAGTTCCATTTCTCCATGTCCGAGATGACCGATCTTGTCTTTGAGGTCCAGACAAAGCCTCTCAGCCGTCTTTTTACCAATCCCCTGCAGCGCCGTCAACCGGCCGACGTCCTTTGCCGCTATTGCCTGGCATAATTCACCGACCCGGATACCGGATAATATGGAAAGAGCCAGCTTCGGGCCAATACCGGATACGCTCTTTAAGATCAGAAACATCTCCCGCTCTTCCTCTTCCAAAAAACCGAACAGGGTGATGGCATCTTCACGGACATTGGTATGAATATAAATAAAGACCTCGCCACCGATATCGGGCAAACGGGCCATACCGTCATGTGAGAAGAAAACCTCATATCCCACACCTCCAACATCGACAACAGCCCTGTCGGTGGATTTCAGTAAGAGTTTTCCAGAGAGCGTGGCAATCATGAGTACGGAATTAAGAAAGTGTTTTTATATTGAATCACATATACACTATTTATAAAGTTGATTGAAGGGGTCAACATTGTTCTAGCATGTCTGTTCACTATTGATAGACCTATGCAGACAGACATAATCGGACAATAACTGCTCCTTTCTCATTACCTTTTACAATCATCACCGATACAGGTAAATTACGGTGGTGACATTGTTCAAGCGAGTCTGTTCGCTATAGATAGACCTATGCGAGCAGGCTTGATCGGACAATGACACCACCGTAATTTAACTGTATCGGAATTGGTTGGCGTGACAGATGGCTACAGCCAGCGCATCGGCAGCATCCGGACTCGGTGAACCGGACAATCCCAGTATCGCCCTTACCATATTCTGGACCTGGCTCTTCTCGGCCTGCCCGTATCCGGCCACCGCCTGTTTCACCATTTTCGGATTATAGTCATAGACCCGCAGGCCGTTCTGCAAAATGGCAACCACCGCTGCTCCCCGGGCCTGTCCCAGCTTTAGGGCGCTGCGGGCGTTTTTTGCCACAAAAACGTCTTCGATGGCCGAGACGGTGGGAGCGTGGAGTTGAATCACTTCGTTGATCCCTTCAAAGATCTCATTGAGCCGATGGGAAAAGGAGTTCTTCTGGTTTGTTCTAACCACACCACAGCTTAAAAAACGAAGTTCACCTCGATCCGATTCAACTATACCATAACCGGTCAGTCTCGAGCCTGGATCAATCCCCAATATCCGCTCCATCGTTTTTACGACAGGGACTCCATCAACCCATCATCAATATCGAAGTTGGCATGAACATTCTGGACATCATCATGGTCCTCGAGATTTTCCAACAGCTTAAGCAAAGCTTTTGCCGGTTTCTCCTCAGCTACCTCCACCGTGTTTTTCGGGATCATGGATACCGAAGCTTCAGCGATTTTCACACCGCTTTTTTCCAGTGATTCTCGGACCTCATCAAAATCTTCAGGCACTGTGGTTACTTGGAATTCATTCTCCTCTTCCACCACATCTTCCGCCCCGGCTTCAATGGCCAGATCCATCAGCTCTTCTTCGGTAATTGTTTCTTTGTCAACAATTACCAGACCCTTCTTATCAAACATCCAGGCAACACATCCGGATTCGCCAAGGTTTCCGTTTGATTTTGCAAAATAATGGCGAATATCGGCAACCGTTCTGTTTCGATTATCCGTCAGACATTCAACTAAAACCGCCACCCCGGCAGGACCGTATCCTTCGTAGAGAATCTCTTCATAGACTTCACCTTCCAGCTCGCCGGTCCCCTTCTTGATTGCCCTGGCAATATTATCTTTCGGCATATTTTCGGCCTTTGCCGATGCTATTGCCGAGCGTAGCCGAGGATTTCCGTCCGGATCACCACCACCGATCCGGGCGGCCACAGTGATTTCTTTGATTAGTCGGGTAAATATCTTGCCCCGTTTGGCATCGACTGCCCCCTTTCTTCTCTTAATATTTGCCCATTTCGAATGTCCTGCCATCGTCTCCTTCCTATGATTCCTCTCTTGGTAAAAGGCTGCCGAACCGCGGCCTTGGTTTCATTCGTTGTAATTATTTATATTACCAACAATTCAATATGTTAGAAAATGATTTCTTTTCTATTTGCACTTTTCTCAAGCGAGCTACCTCTTTATAAATCCCATTCCGATAACAAACAGTTCCCGACTTTCAGTCCTGGAACTCTTCGGCTTTACCGATTTAACCATCTTAAAGCTTTTTTTCATATCAGCTACCAGGTTGGGAAAGTCCTCTCCCTGAAAAACTTTACAGACAAAGTGGCCCTTATTCAGCAGGAGATTATCCGTCAATGAGAGGACGTGACGCACCAGATTTAGAGACTGCTGATGGTCTGTCCAGCGATTGCCTGTTGTTTTGGGAGCAATATCTGAGACGATCACCCGAAAGGCTGGACGGATTCTGCGAACAGCAGCTATTATCTCCGGTTCGGTAATATCACCGCAAATCCAGTGTATCTCAGCCCCTCCCGGACGTGGATATTTATCGGCCTCCTTCAAATCGACACCGACCACAATACCTTTAGAACCGACCACTTCAGAGGCGTAAAGGGACCATGAGCCCGGATAGCAGCCGACATCCAGTACCGAATCTCCCCGTTTGAGGAACCTGTACTTCTGCTGTATTTCTTCAAGTTTATAGATAGAGCGGGCCGGATATTTATCCTTTTTAGCCTTTTTATAGTAAAAATCTTTTACCTTGCGCACCGATTGTACCCTCTTCTGTTTCTATATTGCCTGTCCGTCTCTATTTGTTGTGAACAGACATCCGTATCAAATGAAATCCACCATAGAATTCCGTACAGGTGATTTTTGTATTTATGCCGTATCGATCAACTCAAGCTACTGTTTTCATTAATGAATCGATCAACCCAGACAAGAGCCTCGCTTCGTTTGGATACTTTGCCTTCCACCTGCGCGACTTCGAGTTCATCAAGAATTGTTGAAAACACAGGTCCGGGATGTAAATCGAACAACTCGATTAAATCATGTCCATTGACCAGCTTCGGACCTGTCAATGCGGGTCGGATATCCTCGTTATACACGTTAATTGCCTTGGTGAACAGCAGTACCAGGTCGTCCTCCATGCCTGCCGGTTTTGATTTCCCCTGACCGGCAAGGCTGTCTGCCATGGCCAGAATAAACAGACCGGCAAGATGGTCTCCAGCCCGTTTATACAGTTTCAGACATGACCTTTTCGACAACTTTCCGGTTCGCAATATCGTGCTCAGATGAAACGGATGCATGTGACCATTTATCAATCCGGATACAATTGCTCTCTTCTGGTTACTCCATTTCATTCTTTTACTGATCTGCTCAAAGAGCACACACCCCTGACGATCATGACCGTAAAAAGTGACTCTGTTTCTTTTCTCCGGATGGGGGGCCCTGGTGGCAGGTTTTCCAAGATCGTGAAACAGGGCGGCCCATTTCAAAACGTTTTTTCGGCTGGTATCCATCAGATAGTCGGATAAAAGCGTTTCCTGCTCCGGATAATATCGGAAAGGGTCATAGATAATCTTCTCTATCTGTTTGAGTGTTTCCAGGTTATGGTGAAACACATCAAGATGGTGAAAACCGGGCTGTTCAACTCCGACACCCTGTTTCAGTTCGGGTATGATCCGAAAAAGCAGTCCCGACTCCGCCATTTGACGAATAACAGGATATGAGCTTTCGGCTGACATGATGCAGTCTAGCTCATAGAGAGTTCTTTCCGGAGAGACATTTCCAATCATTGCTGCCTTTTGGCGGATTTCCTCTCTGGTTTCCTTGGCAAGTCTGAACCCCAGAGTAGCCTCGAATCGATAGCCTCGAAGCAACCGTAACGGGTCATCATCAAAGGCTCCCGGCAGCGACCGTAGAACTTTGTTGTTAAGATCCGTCTTTGCAGATATTGGATCGATGAGTTGAGCTTCACTCTCTGACCTGAAGAGGAAAGGGGTCAGATCAATGGCCATCGAGTTGATGGTATAATCACGTTTGCGCAGGTCCTCCTCGATGGTTGTGGCTCCTGAACGAAAAGAGGAAAAATCGATACTCAACCCATGCCAGATAACCCTTGCGCACTCTTCCTGCCTGCGGCCAAGCGGAACAAAAGTCCCATTGCCAAGCCTGCTGATCAAACGACGGCAACAGAGAATGGCATCCTCCTTCACAGTCAAGTCGATATCGACAGCTTCCCTGCCAAGAAAAAAATCGCGAACCGTACCGCCGGTCAAAAAAAAGGAGTGTCCATGCTTTTCCGATATATCCCGTAACGCATTCCACAACTCAATATGATAGCGATCCAGCCAGCCAACGAAGCCTGTCATTGATTGATTCATCATTTCCTTACGTCTAGATTTATGCATCAATGAAGCATCCCGCTTCGTTGAATAAAACCGGCTGGTAAAACTGCTAATAATGATTATAAACAAGCATAGATATACAGAATTCTGCGTATACAGACAGATATACTACAACCTATTAATCAACTAAAAACATTAACATATCATCACAAACATGGATAGTCCCACAGGAAGAATGATCAAAATCGGCACTGCCTCCATTGGCCTTGAAGGCCTGGATGTTGCCCTGAACTCGGCATACACTCGGAAAATGAACATAGACCAGGCAACCGAATTCGTCTTTGAGCAAGTCCAATCAAAGAACTATATCCCCACCGGTTTTACCCATCAGTACAAAGAAGCCATCGGACGGGAATATAAGAAACTCCTCGGTCTGGACCCTGGTGACAACGCCAGCATGGTCATTCGCATCTTCGGTACCGGCTGTATTGTCTGTAGCGCAATTCATTCAATGGTTATCGATGCCATGATGCGGGCAGGTGTAGCCGCTGACATCGAAATGATTTACGACCCTGACGAAATTGGACGACACAATATCACAGCCACACCGGCCATCATGATCAACGGCAAGGTAAAAATAGCAGGAAGCCAGCCAACACCCCACCAGCTTGAGGACTGGCTGAACAATCCCGACAGCTAATCGTGGACAAGATTGCTGTTTTCCGGAAACAGGAGTCCCATCCCATACAGAAAAATGTATGGGAAAACCGGCATCATTTCACATGAGAAAACCTTTGGATAATTTAACAATGTTTTTTAAAAACATTTAGTTACGCCATTGCTTTTCAATGTTCATTTGATTCCATTTTTTATCGACCAGAGTAAAAAAATCTATTATTTTGTATTCACAACAGATAAAATGATTCGAAATTCCCTGAACATTTTTTCTCTACCAGGAACTCATTGAATAACAGACTTTTTCATACCAACCTTTACGCATGGAGACCATTATGAAATATTTTATGCTTCTGACCGTTCTTGTCTTTTCATTGGTCATGACCGCAGGCTGCAATCATCACCAGGCGGCCAAAGTCAATGATCCGGAACCTGTGAAACAGTCCAAACAGGTATCAAAAACCACCCCAACAAATCCCAACAACATTCTTCTCAATGTAAAAAAGGGAATGACTCCCACCCAGGTCAGGAACCTGATCGGCAACCCGGAACGACAAAATGTATATCCTACAGGCAAACAGTTTATTCCCTATTATGTGGGACCAGACTTTCACAGGATGGACTGGTTCTACGGCAACTATGGGCATGTCACCTTTTCTATCAACCGGTTTAGCAATTACAAGCAGGTGTTAAAGGTCCATTACAAATAGCCGGACGCCGTTCCCTATCCAGTTATCTTTAAAAGATACGGATGAAGGATAGCGGTTTTCTGTCGCCTTTATTGGCCGAAATCACCCAGGAGGCTGTCCGAGAATAGCAATTTTTTCTCAAATCAAGGCATCTTGAAAAAATAAGCACAGGCATATAGGTAATATTCCGAGCATTATTTTTTCAAGATAACGAAGAGTTGGGGAAGGTAAGCGCAGACTCCGAAAGGGCATTCTCGGACAGCCTCCTACTCGGTGATTCCGGCCTGTTTTCTTTTCTGACCTGACATGAACCACCAAACCGGTAATTCGGTCTTTCTTTATCTGGCTCCAATCCGGGGAGTCACCGACCACCATTTTCGCAACATCTTTTTCGACCACTTCAACGGCTTTGACGGAACGATTGCGCCGTTTATTAATCCGCAGAGGTTTTCCAGCTTCAAGAAAAAACATCTGGCCGATGTTGTGCCTGAAAACAACAAATACCCGATCATCCCGCAACTTCTCCACACCGATCCGGCCGACTTTCTGGCGCTTGCCCGCAGACTTTTAGAACTTGGTTACAAAGAGCTGAACTGGAATCTCGGATGCCCGGCGCCAATGGTTACCCGCAAAAAAAGAGGCTCCGGTCTGCTGCCCTATCCTGAAAAAATCATTTCACTGCTTGAACGGGTTATGGTGGAACTGGATGGCCAACTGTCTATTAAAACCCGTCTTGGTTATGAAAGTGAACAAGAGATACAGACACTGCTTCCGCTGCTCAATGATTTCAATTTAACCGAGATCATTATTCACAGTCGAACCGGAAAACAACGGTACCGGGGAACAAACGATGCTGGCGCCTTTGATCGCTGCCGGCGCTTCAGCCGTCATCAGCTTGTCTACAATGGCGATATTGTCAATGTCGATTCGTTTGCAGAATTACAAAAACGTTTCCCGGATATCAATCGGTGGATGATTGGCCGTGGAGCTCTGGCCGATCCCTTTATTGGTGAGAGGATTAAAGGGAAAGAGATGGGCGAAAATCAATGGCTTAACCGTTTGGCCGCCTTCCATGGAGATCTGTACCAACAGAACCGGCACAGGCTTTCCGGTCCGGGACACTTGCTTGGTCGAATGAAGCAAATTTGGGTGTACTTACGATTGTCGTTTCCGCAACACAGGAAACTGACGAAAAAAGTCCTGCGCTCGAAAAATGAAGATCAATACAAGAAATATGTGCAGGAGCTTTTTGCCGGAGCGAATCCTTTTTAATGTCTGTCCAGAAAGAGGAATTTTTCTTCTATATCGAGGCGTCGATAAAATTCTACCACAGGCCTATAATTGATATGCCGAGGAAAAAATTCGAGCTAAGACTACGAGTTAGGACAAGGTCAAGGTACGAGTAGACTCGGAAAGGCCATTTGTGGACAACCACTATTTAACCTAGTCATCGTTTACAAACAACATCCACTCCCGGGAGTGTTCTTTAGGCAGCGGTTCGGCAAAAACCTTGCTTTGTTTACCGTGTAAAACAACTTCCACCCGGCAGCCTGCAGGAGAACCTTGTATTTTTTTCCCATAACTGACAACCAACCCGGCCGCCTGATTGATCAGATTCCCCAACCTTTGTTCATTTGAACATAACGCACCTTTATGCAGGATGGCTGTCGGTCCCGGCCTCTCTTCCATATAGACTATGATATCGTCTTTTCCCGCTAGAGCAGTGATCTTTTCATTATCCTGTTCATTTCTGCCAACAATCAACCAGATATTTCCCGGCAGAAGAAACTGACGCCCTACCAGCAGGAGCAGGACATCTTCGGTTGTGATCCTATCCTTGTCGACAACAAATTTACCTGTAAACAGTTTTTCCACCCGCCTGGAAAGAATGGGATCTGCCAGAATGCAGCCACCTGCCGGTGAAGGAAAATCGGTAATCCCAAATTCCTTCGCTAGGGCTATCTGCCTGGAACGGCCTCTGCCGCTGAAATTGAGTAATTTCTCCCGATCGACCAGTCCCTTCCTCTCAGCCTCTGTTTCAGTAAGCAGCTTGGCGCATAAGGGTCGCAGGAGAATAGATTTGTTATCTGAATCCCGCTCAATTACATTTAAGGTATCCCGCCTCTGGGACATGGGACGCTGCCCAAGAACCTCTCCGGTGATGAGAAAGGAGCTGCCGAGCTCAGCCATCATCTCTTTGGCCCGCTTCAGCATCAGAATCTTGCAATCGATACACGGGTTGAAATTTTTGCCGAAGCCATGCTGAGGCTTGAAAAGGAGGTCCATGTACGACTCGGTTATATCTTCGATAATAACATCTATCCCATATTTCTTTTTGATCGTGCGTTTATACAGCTCGGAATCTTCCAGAATATCATAGTTGAAGAAGGGGGATACAAATTTGACAGCCTGAACCTCGATGTTCTGTGCCATGATAACACGGGTGGCAAGGATAGAATCGAGCCCCCCGGAAAAGAGTGACAGGGCTTTTACTTGTCCTGAATCCGTGACGGAGAATGTTGTTTCGTTTGATATCACTTTGATTTATCGATAAATTACTGGATTATATAATTAGAACCCAAAAGAATTATTCGCCCTTCGGGGCATCCGCTAGCACTGCATCATTGCTTGACTTAACACTCCGAGATAGTTCACTATTATCGAAATGTTAAGTCAAGCAAAGCTACAGCACTATCGAATGCTTACGGATTCAGGTTGTTTCATTGACCGGCCCGACCTTTTCGCAGCAGTTCTTCTGCCCAATCAAGAGTCTGTGGTGTTGCCGAATCACCGGCCAGCATCCTGACCAGCTCAAACACTCTGGCATGCTCTTCCAGTCTGTCTATACTGGAGATGGTTCGGCCCTCATCAACATGTTTCGACACCTGAAAATGGCCGGTTCCCCGAGCAGCAATCTGGGGTAGATGGGTCACGCAGAAGACCTGATGATGGCCGGCAAGCTCCTGTATCTTTCTGGCAACGGCTTCCGCCGCTTCCCCACCGACACCGGCATCCACTTCATCGAAGAACACGGTTTCAACCATATCTTTTTTGGCCAATAGACATTTCAAGGCCAGCATCAGCCGCGAGAGCTCACCACCAGAAGCCACTTTGGCAAGGGGACGCGCTTCCTCCCCTGGGTTGGCAGTAAAATAGAACGACACCCTGTCCCACCCGGAAGGCGTTATGGCCCCAACGTGTTGTTCATTCTCCTGCCAACGAACTTCAAAACCTGCCTGATTAAAGCTGAGCGTTCGCAGTTCCTTTTCCATGGTTTCTTCCAGGGAGGAGGCCACCTGCTTTCGCCTGGCGGAAAGATCAGCGGCTTTCTCTTCCAGTTCAGCAGTGAGCGTTGCCATGTCTTGCTCTAACTCGACTAACCGCTGATCCATGGTTTCAATTTGCGAAAGCTCCCGTTCCGCCTGTTTGCAGTAGTCTAGAACATCTTCCAGACTCTGGCCATATTTGCGCTTCATCTGTCCAAGAAGGTCGATCCGTTCCGTCACCTGCTCTAGGCGCAGGGGGTCACTATCCAAAGAGTCGCGGTAATTTCTCAACCTGGAGATAAAATCCTCGGCCTGATAGGCATACGAACTCAACTCTTCGGCCAGTTCCGCCGCATCAGGATCAACTTGGGCCACCTGATCAAATGATTTTCGAATGTGAGCCAGTTCATCCATGACCGAATTCGACAGCGCCATATAGCTCTCCTGGCTCAACCTGATCAACATGTCAGCGCTTTTCAGCCGTTTCTTTTCAACCGCCAGTTGTTCATCCTCTCCATGTTCGATTGTTGCCCGAGTAATTTCATCAACCTGAAACAGCAGTAAATCCTTTCTCTGTTCCTTATCCTGTTCCTGTTGTTTGAGCTGATCAAATTCAGCTTTGACTGCCATTCGACGCTCATGGAGATTTCCCAGTTCTTTGCGCATAACCCAGAGTTCTCCTAAGGTATCCAGAAAATCAAGATGAAGTTGTGGCTGCAGAAGCTGCTGGTGATCATGCTGACTGGCAATACTAAACAGATTGGCCGTCAGGGCGGAAACGACCTTGGCGGTGGCAAGCGACCCATTGATATAGAGTCGTGAACGTCCTCCTGAAGTAATAACCCGCTTGATAACCACGGTAATATCATTACCGAACCCACCTGCCTCAAGACTGTTCAACAGGACCTTGTGATCCGGGCTTATTTCAAAAAGCGCCTCTACACATAAACGTTCTGCTCCATTCCGTATCCAGTCGACAGATGCCCGGGAGCCGGCAAGCAGTTGAATGGCTCTGAGCATGATCGACTTGCCCGTCCCGGTTTCTCCGGTCATAACAACCAGCCGGCCGTGTTGTTGCGGCTCAAAATTCAAGCGCAACGACTCTATGAGAGCAAGGTTTTCGATTTTCAGTTCACAGAGCATAAAGCGTATTTGTCAAGCAACACTCGTCATCTTCCACTGTCGGCTACTGTCGCAGACAGCATGATACGGTAATGATTCAGACGGTCAAGTATTCCTGAATACGTGACGAAACTAGTTGTTTATCATTAATCTATTGATAACATACGAGATTAATAGGTTGCTTCTTTCACCTATAATACTGTTTCGCCCTTTGGAACATCCGCCAGCACTGCATCTTTGTTCAATTTAACCGTGTGATATAGGTCACTATTATTACCCAATTGATTTAAACAAAACTACAGCACTATCGAAAACACTCCACAAGAGCACTTCCTGAGGGCGCTCACGGATTCAGGTATTCTTGATCAGACTGACGATTTCACCATCATTGGGAAAACGGTTGAACTGTTTTTTTGAAAAAAGCAGCTTGCCGTCTACAATAATTTCATAGACACCGCCATCGGAAGCAATCAATTCAACATCGGCCCCAAACTCATTTTTTAATTCCTCTTCCAAACTGGAAGCACGCGGTTTATAGTTTCACTTCTGTCAGTATTCAACTGAAATCTTCATGATAACCTCTCAGAATATATATATTTATCAAGAATATTGCCGACTCCGGCCGGTACAGATCAGGTTCATTATAAACTGATTATCTGTCCTGTCCATCCCTTGTTTTCATTTCCGAAATCAACCACCCTCCGGAAGACATCATAAAATAATTCCCTTTTCGTATGTATATTTATTCGTTTGTGTGCTTTTTTTTTCAAGTCAGTTAATATTCAATGTTTATGCTGATCATTTTTTGACACTTATTCCACTTGAAGATATTAGGTGATGGCCAAACAGATCGATCATAGCCGGCTGTTTTCAACCCTGGACAGACTGAACCGCGAGGAGAGAACACGACTGTCCCCGGCGGCAACATTCAGTGATCAGGGGATCAGGCGAGCTCACGAAGATGTTCAGGGACATCGGCAATCCTTTGCCCTGGATGCGGACAGGATCCTGCACTCGAGAGCCTATACCAGGTATATCGATAAAACACAGGTCTTCTGTCTGATCGACAACGATCATATCACCCATCGGGTTCTTCATGTCCAACTGGTTTCAAGGATTGCCAGGACCATTGGCCGCTTTCTCTATCTAAATGAGGATCTGATCGAGGCCATAGCTTTGGGTCACGATATCGGTCATCCGCCGTTTGGTCACGATGGTGAGCATATTCTATCGCGGTTATGCCTGGAGTATGGGCTGCCGCCCTTTCAACACAACATTCAATCGGTGCGTTTTCTCGACCGGTTGGAACGGAAAGGCAGGGGATGGAACCTGAACCTGCAAACCCTGGATGGTATTCTCTGCCACGATGGAGAGATCTATGAAAACGAACTGAGTCCGGAACTGCTCGGGGACTTTGCACGCTTTGATAAGAAGCTGGCCGCTAAAGAAGAGAACCCGGCCATCAGGCTGGTTCCCATGACACTAGAAGCCTGTGTTGTCAGGATATCTGATACCGTTGCCTACATCGGTAGAGACATTGAAGATGCTATCGTTTTGGGCATGATCAAACGGAGTGATATTCCCGATTTATGTCGGCAAATCCTGGGCGAGACCAATGGCAATATCGTCTATAACCTGGTGACAGACATTATCTCCTCCAGCTCGGTTCCTCCACCAGGTTTACAGAATGGAACTGCTCAAAGTGTCATACGTTTCAGCGATCAAGTAGGAGAGGCGCTCAGACAGCTCAAACATTTTAACTATGAGCAAATTTACCATCATCCCAAAACGAAGAAACATATAGAAGATATTACCAAATGCTTTACCACGATTTTTCAAGAATATATTGACGAGCTGACCAGACATCAGGGGCCGATCGATCCAGAAATCGACCTGATGACCGATGCTACCCACTCCTATTCCGAAAACGAGATCCCTGCTGCCATGGTACGTGACTTTATCGGCGGCATGACCGATGATTTCTTTTTGAAGCAAGCCGCCAGATTCGGCTGCAAAATCCCAGAGAGACAATGAAAGAACGACTGCAAAAATTTATTCCCGGTGAAAATACCCGTATGGTGACCATAGCAAGCTTTATTGGCCTGACCGCGGGACTCTGCAATATCATCTTTCGCGAGGTGGTTGAATTTGTTCACCATGTTTTCCTTGAAGGGGGCATCTCCTTCCTCGGCATTGACAAGGGAGGATTTTACCTGCTTCTCCTGCCACTCATTCCTATTTGCGGTATGGTTCTGCTTATCCCCTTTTCTCTGATATTTCCTGGCGAAGTCAATGGTTACGGTTTTACCAAGTTCCTGCGCAAGGTGAATATTGAGGGGGGCTATATCAAGGCGCGAACTATTGTCTTAAAAATCATCTCAACGGCATTGACCATCGGTACCGGCAACTCCGCCGGCGTTGAGGGACCGATCGCCCAGATAGGTGGTGCCATGGGTTCCCAGTTCGGTCGGTTCTTCGGGGTTTCTGGCAACCGTATGAAGGTCTATATTGCAGCCGGCTGCGCCGGCGGCATTGCCGGCATGTTCAACGCCCCCATTGCCGGAATCTTTTTCGCCTCAGAAATTGTTCTGCTAGGCAGCTTTGAAATTTCATCCTTTGCCGCCCTGGTCGTCGCATCCGCAATTTCAACTGTTGTTACACGGGCTTATTTTGGCGAAAATCCGGCCTTTCCAGTCCCGGACTACAATGTGGTGAATCCCTTTGTAGAGATTCCTTTGTATATGATCTTGGCTGTTATCGTCGGCCTGATTGCTGTTTTTCATATTCGAATATTTTACATTATCCGTGATAAATACAGCAGTTTCAAACTACACCCTCAACTCAAACCGATAACCGGCGCACTGATCATCGGCATCATAGCAATCTTTTATCCTCAGATCATGGGGGACGGTTATCATTTTATCGAAAAAGTACTGCACGGTGAAGGAGCGTTTCTTCTCTTGTTCACCCTGGTTTTTCTGAAGATCTTTGCCACTGCCATCACACTCGGTTCCGGCGGTTCCGGAGGTGTCTTCGCTCCGGCACTCTTTATCGGCGCCATGATCGGCGGCGCTTTTGGAGCAGCTGCCAATAAATTTCTTCCAAATATGACAGCCGATCCTGGCGCCTACGCTACAGTAGGTATCGGTGCCTTTCTTGCCGCTTCAACCCATGCACCCATGACGGCCATCTTCCTGCTTTTTGAGATGACCGGCAACTACCTGATTATCATACCGATCATGCTCACTTCAATCATCGGTGTGATTGTAGCCAAACGGTTTGATGAAGATTCTATCGATACTGTCGATTTTTCCCGGGAAGGCATCAACATCCATGAGGGAAGAGAGGCAGCCATCATGAAATCGATCCGGGTTGGAACGGCCATCACTGAAGATGTGGACTTCATCAGCGAACGGGCCAACATCAACCATCTGCTGGAGATTTTTCGGATGGCCAAGGACAGTTTCTATTTTCCCGTTGTCGACGATTCAGGCCATATGGTTGGCATGATTTCCATGCAGGATGTGAAAAACATTCTACACAGGGCTGAAGAGGAGCGGGTCTGCTACCTGGTGGGCGCCATCTGCACACGGGATGTCATTATGCTTACCCCCGATGACAACCTGTACACGGCCATGGAACTCTTCGATGTCAAGGGTATTGAAGAAATTCCTGTGGTTGAAAATCTGGATCAGAAGTGGGTTATCGGTATGTTAAAACGCAGAGACGTCATCGCCGCTTATAACCATCAGGTCCTGAAAAAGGGAATCAGCGAAAAAGCGGAAATGATCAGATTAACCTGCGGAGATTGATTTTCAACACTAACGGAATCATTTGACCCACCGACCGTCTCGTGGTAAAAAACACGCACACCTGCGCGCCCGTAGCTCAGCTGGATAGAGCACCGGACTTCGGATCCGGGTGTCAGGGGTTCGAATCCTCTCGGGCGCGCCATCCTGGACTATCAGTTTTGGGGTGTAAAGAAATACACCCCAAACCCGCAGACAAATCAATGCAACAATTCGGACAGGAAAACGGTTCCCGATTCCGAGACACGCTGAAATCCTGGAAACCACGGCAAAGAAAATCCTCAAGCAAGCAGATTAAGGGAGGGGGCGAGAGCCCCTTTCCTATGATTAGTTCGACATCATAGGAGAAATATTATGGAAACCTACTACGCAATCTTTACAAAGGAAAAGGGCGGCTGGTGTGTGCGCTTTCCTGATGCAGAAATCAACACCGAAGGAAAGACTCTTGAAGAGGCTGTGTATATGGCTGCCGACGCATTGAGTGGTATATTGGTTGTCGGTCGCCTTGGCCGTGATTATCAACCTCCCCGATCATATGAAGAAGTGAAAGACGAAACAGCAGAGGGTGAGCTTGTTTTTCCGGTTCTCGCCAGGGAGGAATTAATGGAAGAGTATCGACCAAAGAAACGGGTCAATATGATGGTGCCTGTTGATCTGCTTGACCGTGTTGATCGGTATGTCAAGGAAAATCCGGATGTGACCAGCCGTTCGCAGTTTTTCTGCGATGGTGCAGAGAAGGCTTTGGGAATATGATTTTTCTATTGACAATTAGAATTACTTATGCAAGGGTAGTTTTAACATAAGCCAGACTTATGCGGTCGGGTTACCAATCAGCCCTTGAACAGGGTACTGAGCGGCCCCGGAAAACCGATAAACTGACGAAACTGGAATGATAATTTAACGTCGGGTTACCGATCAACCCTCATTAAAGGGTATTGAGAAGCCCCGGATAGAGCGACACCGTTGAAGATGAAATTGTTGATTTTATGGAAGAGGACAATTTCTTTGTTAAGA
>CAZUUJ010000024.1:0-51253 GCA_964623625.1 uncultured Desulfocapsaceae bacterium | reverse complement strand
GCGTGGCTGATGGTGGTCAGGATGTGGACATACTCGGCTTCAATAACATGGGAACACAGCATGGAAGTCTCCTGGGGACCAAATACCTTAACTTTGAGAATTTAGGTATCTTTGGAGGCAGTACCAATCTGGTCGGAATCTGGGATTTTTCTACCGGAACTGCCACCATTTATTACGGCAATCTCTATGTTAACGGCACCCTTATTACCAATCTGCTCACCGTCAATGAAAACGGTCTCTTGGGAGGTGCTGGCACCCTGTTCGGCAACCTGATTGCTTATGGAACTATCTCCCCCGGTAACTCCATCGGCACCTTGACTGTGAACGGTGATGTCTCCTTCATGAACGGCTCAACCTACATCGTTGAGCTGGCTAGAGACGGGGCAGCGGATTTGCTTGATGTCTCCGGCTCGGTTGATATTGCAAATGGAACAATCCTCCGTGCCAGTCTCTATCGCGGCCTCTATACCGACGGCAGGAGCTGGCGGATCATACAGGCTGATGGCGGTATCAGTGGCAGGTTCAGCCGGCTGATCGACAATTTAAGGTCCCAGACCTTATCCCTGCATCTGAGTTACGGCTCAGGCGCGGTTGCTATAGTTCTTAAACGAAAGCCCTTTGAAAGTCTGGCCGCAACAGAAAACCAGCGCAGTATCGGTTCCGCCTTTGACAAGCTGGTGACCATGGCTAAAGGCTCTATGGCCAACCTGATCATCTCCATGGATTTTGATATGTCGCTTAGGCAGATTCGAGATACGCTTGCTGCCATGAGCCCCGAGATGTATACCGTTTTTGAAACAGCAGGGATACAGAGTAACGGAATTGTTGATCAGATAACCGGTAAACGTCAAACCGAACGGCGGTTTGGAAAACGATTCAGCTTAATGGCTACTGATGAAGAAAAAAATATCAACCGGAATGACTGGACCTTGTGGGCTCGCTTTATTGGTAACAGGAGTGAAAGGGATTCCGAATCCGACTATTTTGGATACAGCAGTAATATGAGCGGTCTAGTTGCCGGCATCGACCGTGTTTTTAACGATCGATTCCTGGCCGGTCTCAGCCTTGCCCATACTGACAACGACCTTGACTGGGATATCAAGGATCATGAAGGCAATATACGCGGTACCCATATCGGTCTTTATGCTAGTATCGACATTTACAAATTCTTTGTTGACGCCTCGATTGGTTACTCGGATTTTGACAACGGCGGCGGACGAGATGTCAGTTTCAGCCGGGTCACAAGCACTCTCGGCTCCGATTTCAACTCACATGTCTTCCACGGTCGTTTGACCGGCGGCTACGATTTTAGGATCGGGAATTTTCTGCTTAGCCCTGTAGCTTCGGTAAGATACGCTCAACTCAACCGTAACGGATTTACCGAAGAGGGAGGCGACTATCTGAACCTCGTTGTTGAGGATGGTGAGCTTGAATCGCTTACCTCATCCCTTGGCATCAAGCTCAGCGGCCTCATCAAGGTTGGAGCGTGGTCACTGCTGCCTCGGTTGCAGCTGAGCTGGCATCATGAATATGAGGATGATGTGCCGACCATAACGGCCAGTTTTGTCGATTACTCCTCAGCTCCCTTTACCGTTTCCAACATGGCGCCGCTATCTGACTACGGAAAGATTGATCTGGGTTTGTCGGCTGAATATGGCAAGAATGTTTCATTGTTTCTCGACTATATTGCCACCCTTACCGACGAAATGGAATCGCATCTGATCAGTGTCGGTCTGGCCTGGAGGTTTTAGGTGATGATTGGTTCGTCTTTACACTCCTCGCAATAACCAGAGTCATCATATCGCTGTGAGGCCGTAAACCGCAGAAATCTTAAGATTATCAGCTTGTCCGTCATTGCGGTTAGTATTCAATCAGGCTGAGAAGTGGTTGGATAAAACGGAAGCAATCGGCTATTGAACACGAAAATGTAAATGACAGTGTAATCATAAATATATCAAGTTATATACCGAAACGGCTAATCGTCCAGACACATCACCGGCAAGGCGGGAATGCATTCCAATGGCATTGGCTCGGCAGTCACATAAAGAATGGACGTTAAAAATCCCTTCTCATACGTTTTTTCATCTCATTTCACAGAACTAGATTTACACTAAATTGTCAGGACGGTATCCTTATTTGACATGTTAAGAGACACTTCAAGTTCGATTGATTGATGAAAGAGGCGAGTTTCCAGCGTTAGATGACGAGTTTTTGTTAAGTATTGCTAACTATTTTACTCTTGAGGGAGTGGGAATTATCGGCTTTGAAATCTCAATTCTACTAGGGTGAGGAAGGGTGGGAAAAGCAAATTCCTATCCCCATCCATTAACTGGCTGCGGGCTCCGGTATGTTAATTTTCCGGAGCCCGCCTTTTTAAGCAGAAGGGTTATGCCTTTTCAACCTGAACAGCAGAGACTTTTAACCCAGGGATTACCGAGATATTACAGATGGCTTTATCTGTGAGTACATTGACTGCGGCCTCTGCAAAGTGGAAGCTCATACAGACAAGGCCGGGGGACACCTGATCAGTAACCTCGATTCTGGTTTTAAGTGAACCGCGCCGTGAGCTTACCTGTGCCATATCTCCATCGGACAACTGAAGATCCTGGGCGTCCTGGGGGTTAATTTGCATCAGTTCTTCACTACATAGAGCATTGAGACCGTCATCCTTACCTGTCATTGTTCGGGTATGGTAATGATAGAGCTTGCGCCCGGTTGTTAAAATAAACGGGTACTCGTCATCTGCAGCTTCTGCTGCCCGGGGGCGGTACTCAACGGTGGAAAATTGGCCGATGCCGCGGGCAAACTGGCCTTGGTGTATGAAGGTGGTGCCGGGATGATCCTCCGTTGGGCATGGCCACTGCAGCCCCTGCTCTTCGATCCGTTCGTAACTCACCCCACCAAAGAAATGCGGTGTTAACTCTCTCACCTCATTCCAGACATCCTCAGCTGATTCGTAGTTCCAGTCAAGGCCCAGCCTCTGGGCCACCAGTTGGATAATCTCCCAGTCGGCTTTACTCTCACCGCGGGGAGGTATGGCTCGTCGGACACGCTGTACCCGTCTTTCGGTATTGTTGAAGGTTCCATCTTTTTCGGCAAAGGTGGCTGCCGGCAGGACCACATCGGCATACTCTGCGGTTTCCGTTAAAAAGATGTCCTGAACAACCAAAAAGTCCAACTCTTCCAGACATTCTTTCAGGTGAGCGGCGTTGGGGTCGGAAAGAACCGGATTTTCACCCATGATATAAACCGCACGACATCTCCTGCTCGGATTATCATGAAACATCTCGGCTATAGTTCGACCCGGCATATTGGAGAGTTCAACCCCCCAGGCCTTGGAAAACTTTTTGCGAATTTCGTCGCTTACACTCATCCCTTTATACACAGGACGTTCAAATTCTGGTGTGTTGGCAATCACCTCATCCTTGTCTATGGGCACATCGGTTTTGTCTTGTTCCGCTGTAATGCTTTGCCAGTATGTATCTTGAGCCGTGTCGCCGTATATGGGCTGATACCCGGTCAAAATGTTGGGCAGGCAACCCACGTCGCAGGCCCCCTGGACGTTATTCTGACCGCGAAGGGGGTTCATTCCGCCATGGGCTATACCAAGATTACCGGTAAGCAGGGAGATGTTGGTCAGGGCAACCACATTTTCCGTGCCGCTGGTATGCTGAGTAATACCCATACAATACACGATGGAGCCGGATTCGGCCTCAGCAAAAAGCCGTGCAGCTGTTTCGATATCTTCAGCTGCTACTCCTGTAATCTCTGAAACATACTCCGGAGTATATTTCTCTACCATCTCTTTGAGGTATTCAAAGCCGTTGGTTCGCTCCTGGATATATTCTTTATCTTCCAGTCCCTCTCGGATGATCACGTGTACTATGGCGTTGTGGAGGGCCACATCAGTACCCGGTTTGAGACGCAGATGAACATCAGCAATGTCAACAAGCGGTATGCGGCGCGGTTCCGCCACAATAAGTTTTGCGCCTTTTCTTACAGCCTCGCGGATTTGATATCCGATAACCGGATGATTTGAAGTGGTATTGGAACCGGTTACAAGAATTGCTTTAGCGTCTTTTAATTCTTGAACGGTGTTTGTCATTGCTCCACTTCCCAGAACTGTGGCCAGACCGACCACGGTGGGAGCGTGTCAGAGCCGGGCGCAATGATCAACACTGTTGCTCCCTAAAGAGCGTATCAGTTTTTGAAAAAGGTAGTTATCTTCGTTGGTGACCCTGGCTGAGCAGAGTCCTCCGAGTGTCTCGGGCCCATATTGGTCCTGGGCTTCCTTAATTTTGGAAGCAACCAGGTCCAGCGCTTCATCCCAGGACGCTTCCTCTAGAGTACCGTTGCGCCTGATCATCGGACTGGTCAGACGATCCTTGTGGTTGACAAAGTTATAGGCAAAACGGCCCTTGACGCAAAGCCGTCCTTTATTCACCGGGCTCTGGCGATTACCCCGGGCATAAAGAACCTGGTCCCCTCTCACTCCAAGGTGGATACCGCAACCTGTACCGCAATAAGGACAGATTGTCCTCACTTCATGGGTGGGACGCTGTCTGTTTTTACGTGCCAAGGCCCCAGTGGGACAACGCTCCAGACATTCGCCGCAGGACTCACAGGTTGACTGGGCAAGCGGCTTGTCAATAAAACCTTCAACTTTGATCTCATCTCCCTTGGCCGCAACTTCAGCGGCGCTGAGCTTATTTTTCTGGAATTTAACACCCTGGCTCCAGTACCCTCGATAACCAAGGTCCAAGCATCCAACACCGTTAATTTCGTTACAGGTGCGGACACAGATACCACAGAGAACACATTTGTTGGGATCTCGCACAAAGTAGGGGTTTGAGTCATCAATGGCCAGGGTTCTGCTTTCTCGTTTCAGCCCCTGCAGCGTTCCCGGTTCTATGCCAATCTGGGCGGAAATGTCAAGCAGCTTGCAATCCGCGCTTTTGGTACATTCCGGGCAATCGATATAATGGTTGAGATAAATAAGCTGGATGGCCAGATGTCTGGCCTCAGCTACGGCCGGGGTCTGAGTTTTTACTACCATCCCCTCTTTGACCTTAATGCCGCAGGAGATCATCGGCTTCTTCTTGCCTTCTATTTCAACAATGCACAACTTGCATCCGCCATAAGGCTTCAGGTCGGGATGAAAGCAGAGATGGGGGATGTTGATGCCATTTGCAAGTGCTGCCTTGAGTATGGTCTGATCCTTGTCTGCTTTTACGGTTTGTCCGTCTATGGTAAGAGTTATTTCAGTCATGGTATTTATTCGCCTCCTTTGCCGCTCTGCTTCATTTGGTTGATCACTTCAATGAGGCGCTCAAGTGTGTCAGGACCGGCTTGGCACAGGGTTATTTGGGCGTCCACATGGCCAAGGTTCGCGCAAAGAGCAATGGTGGGGATGTCTGTGCCGTCTTTGATCATTTTTAGTGCTACATCGGCGTAAGGACAGTCTATCCCCATGAAAACGGCCACATCGTATTTGTTGTTTTTAATAAGAAGGTCACCATGATAGGGGTTTATTTCTACGGCAGTTTTTGTCTGGGGGTATTCAGGGCGAAGGTCCATTATGGGCAGAATCTCGGCCCCTATGGTCGAAGCCAGTTTTCTAGCCAACTTGGCCTTGGCTGGTGCTCCTTCTTCCCATGTCCAGAGAACCATCCGGCCGGGTGCAAAGATAACAGGTTTTTCCGCCTTCAGGCAGTACTCGGCAATTTTTTCAAGAGCCTGTTCTACTGGGACCTCCTGATCTTCTATCAGGGACATATCCTTTTCCGGGTGTTTCACTTTTGAAATCGGTTCCGGGGAAAGCAGTTCCTGATATCTGTTTGTTCCTGTTTGACCACTCATAGCTTCACTCCTGGTTACTGTTTTTCTTGAAAGTGATACAAAAGCAATTACAAAAATTATTTTTCCAGCAATTGGCCGACAAGGGCACAATTACAATTAAGATTTTCTCTAGCAACCACCAATTCCACAGTTAACCGCTCAGAATATATGGTGTCAAGGGAAAATCCTGATTATAGAGTGGCGGTGAAGTGGCTGAAAAGGTGAAATAGAAGGGGATAAAGTGAAATACACAGCAAAAACAAATGGTTGTCGTTGTCTGCAGCACCACCAAAACTAAGATTCACTCGTCAAGGACTCTTTAAATCTGCAGTCAATTAATTTGTTGAATTATATCAATTAAATTCATAGGTTATTTGACAGTGATTCGTAGAAGTTAAGCTGGCGGCTTATACATAAAATCATACCAGTATAAGTACACTTTTAGAACCAACTTTGGTTGCTTTTGTAAAAACCTATAGTAACGATGGACAGTTCTGATTAATTGCTTGATTTGTTGTTTGCGCAATAGAATGAATAACATAATGTTTCAGATAGTTACTCCTTTGGGATTCATCTCCTTGAGAACACGGACCATATTTCCAGAGACAGCAGATATAAAGATAGGGAAAGAGGAAGCGCCTTAGGTTTGCCACATATACGGCTCAAAGGCGAGGGTGCGGTTCCGGCCTTGATCTTTTGCCCTATAAAGAGCAAGATCGGCAAATTTGATACATTCCTGGAAGCTAACAGCATCGCTGGGAAATTCGCTGACCCCGAGGCTGATAGTACTGTGCAGCCGATAATCCTCAGCATGGAAAGTGTAGCTCTCGGTTCTCTTTCTGATCTTTTCGGCGACCATGAAACCTTCTTTCTTTTTGCAGTCAATAAGCATGATAAGGAATTCCTCCCCCCCATACCGGATAGCGATGTCTGATTCCCGGATGGATTCGTGAAGTAGCTCGCTTAACTGCACAAGCACCTGGTCCCCAACAGTGTGATTGTATTCATCATTGACCTGTTTGAAGAAATCGATATCGCACATGATGATTGACATGGCGGACTGCCGTCGCTTGATTGAGGCGACCAGGTGGGCGGTGTTTCCCTCCAGAAAGCGTCGATTATACAATCCGGTCAAACTGTCGCGGATAGTGAGGTCTCGCAAATACCCGGTGAGTCGTTTAGCCTGCAGAACAGGCAGCGTTTCCTCTAGATAATGTTTGGCTTTATTAATAGGGAGTTCATGGTCCTTTAAATAATCGTTCGAATCATCTGGTTGGAATAGAAACTGGACCACACCGATCACTTGTCCACCGGTGATCAGGGGAATACATGTATGGGTGATCGTTTTCTCCAGAGGAAAAGCAGGGCAGATATTGCTTTCATGGCTTGATGTAACAGGCTTGCCGGTGCGGCAGGCTCGACAGTCACTGGCGGTGTTCAACTGACAAACTTGATCACTCTGCTCTTTGGGTGAAGTTACAACTCTTTTTAATTCAAGCGTCTGTTGGTCGATGTCCCAGATGGTGAACAATTCCAGTAACAGCTCGTACCGAAAAAGGTTAGCCAATCGATCATACACCTCTGTAGTAGTTCCATCAGCCTCGATAGTTCGACGAAAGCGGATAACCCCATGGTTGTCTGAAATGATGGTGTTAATCGTCTGGGCAATTCGGCCGATTTCATCATTGCTCATTACTGTGGCCGGAAAAAGGGAGTCATAATCTCCAAGGGCCATGCTGCTTGATTGAATTGATGTAAGGCTTTTCTGCATATTGGTGAGGAAGCTGACGAGCTTTTTTGCACTGATTAAAATAACGATGACCAGAAAGAAAAAAAATCCGCAAATCAGGAATGCTCCGTTGGCAATGGAGATGTCAATGAGATACAGGGCCTGTTGAACGGCAGGGTTGCCGTCAATATTTCCAGGTGCAGCAAGCGTTTGTTTGAGACGAAACGCAGAGTAGAGATAATAGCCGCTGATAGTCAGCAATCCGACAAGAGTAAAAAAAGGTATCAGGATGAACTTAAGGTGAATCGGCAAATCGAAATAAAGTTGCAACAACCGCTTAAATAATGGCGGTTTCGCATTCATATTTAATTCCTGCGGTCGCATTTTGTCAGTAGTTTTTACTCATGTCAAGAACTGATACGGGCAATAATCAGGCTTAAATCATCGAGAATCGGCTTTGGGTGAGTAAAGGTAAACAGCGATTGTTTTACGCTATCGATAATTTCGTTTGGTTTGAGAGTAGCGGATTTTCTTACAACCTGTTGCAGTCTTGATCGTCCGTATTGCTCTCCTTGGGGATTTTCGGCTTCGGAAAGGCCGTCGGTTGACAGGATCAGTAAATCATCTTTTTGAATATGGTGGGTAGAAACAGTATAGATCTGCTCATCAAACATACCCAGTGGTAGTCCGGTTGCTGACAGCATCTTGAATTCATCGGTTTGAGGACGATAAATAAAACCCGGTTCATGTCCGGCGGAACAGTAGAGTAATTGGTGATGTTGAGGATCAATAGCAGTTAGAAAAAGTGTCATGAACTGTTCGGGTGGTGTATCAGATTCAATGAGATTGTTCATCTGATACATAACAGTCTCCAACTGGCTGTTCTGCTGCACCAGAGCGCGAAGAAAGGCTCTCCCCATGGCCATAATAAGAGCAGCTCCGATACCATGACCTGAAACGTCTCCACAACAGATGTAAACAGGCCTTGTCCCTTTTTCAATTGCTGTTTCTGTTAGAAAATAGTCGATATAATCTCCACCGGCTTCTTCACAGGTGTCGGAGTGGCCGGCAATATCTACGCCTTCCTCTTTAAACAGTGAGGGAAGCAGGTGGTTCTGAATGTCGGTGGCAACAGTCATGGCCCGCCGGATTTCAGCGGCAGCAACCGATTCTTCAAGCAGTCTGGTAGTGGAGATGGCAACTGCCGCCTGACCGGCAATGATTGTTGCTATATTGAGATCATTTTCAGTGAAAACTTGACCGTCCAGCGGGTCGTTGATGTTCATCACGCCAAGGATTTCCCCCTGGATCTTTAAAGGAACGGAAAGAGCGCTGTTCACCCGGTAGTCCCTTTCGTCAGGATCGGAGCGATTACTGAATTTGACCCTGGCCGCCCGGGGATTCTTAAGAAGCTGAGGAACACCGGTCTGAGCTACCCGGCCGGCAATACCTGAACCAAGAGCTACACGAACTTGGTCGGCAATTTTTTCGGGAATGCCGACGGCCGCCCGGATGTGAAGTTCGTTCTTTTCGCTTTCCAGCAACATTAATGAAACCCGGGTTGCCCCAAGGAGTTTGGATGCCCCTTCGATCGCGGAGGATAATACCTGATCCAGGCTGGTATTACCGGTCATCATATCGATAACACGACTTAACAGGTCAAAGGCGGAGGCCTGAGTCTGAAGAGGATCTATCGGCTCAAAGGCCTGAGCAATCATTTCCGGTGCGTTCGTCTCTGATAATGTTGTTGAAGGAAGGACGACCTGCATCATCAGGGCGATCTGATTGGCAAGGACATTGGCCAGGCCCAGGTCATCGCTATTAAACTCAGACGGTTGACTGTTTATAATTTTTTCATTGATATTGATAATACCCAGAACCTCGCCCTGAAAGTTGATGGGAATGCAGATAGCCGATGGCGACTGGTAGCGGCCTCCGGAAGACATGCCGAGATCATGAGTAACATCGAGAAACAGACCACCCTTACCCCGCTGAAAAATTCTACCGGCTATCCCCTCACCGCTTCGAACAATGGTTTTAGTAACAATGTTCTCAGGAATTCCTTTTGCATGACAGATGGAGATCTGATCGGCAGCTGTCTTCATCATGATCGACCAGCGGTGGGAATGAAGAACATCGGTTAATATCCTGCCGGTCCTTTTGAGTAGTTGCTGCTTATTTTCAGAGTCAAGAAGCAGAGTTGTGATATTGCGGAGCAGGTCTGCGTCGGAAGGCTTGGGACAGTGATGATTCTGCAGTTTATTCATAGAGTCGCTGATAACCTCGTTACCTGTATTGTATTGACCAACCAAACTCAAATCCTCTAAAAGAGTAACAGATATCAGTTCAATCCGGCAACAATACCTCTGATATACGACTGAATGCCGTTGGTGATTTCATGGGAGATACTGTTGAGAAACTGATCTGTTTTCAATTTCTTGGCGTCACCAGGATTGGATAAAAAGGCGACTTCTATCAGGATAGCCGGCATTTGGGCGCCGATCAGGACATAAAAAGGAGCCTGCTTGACCCCGAGACTCTTTATAGCCAGGGATTTATTGGATGATAGTCCACCAATGATGGAGTGATGGACGAGTTTGGCAAGCCGGGAGGACTCATGGACTTTAGAGTTCTGAAGGATATCGGAGAGAATATCTTGCAAATCGCTCATCTGATGGGTCGAGGTGGCGTTTTCTCTGGCAGCTACCCGCATGGCTTCGGCATTGGTTGTAAGGTTCAGGTAATAGGTTTCAAGACCGTGGATATTTGAAGCCGGATGAGCGTTAATATGTAAGGAAATAAAGAGGTCGGCACCGCTGGTGTTGGCAATGGCGGTACGTTCTTCCAGGGGAATGTAAATGTCCCTGTTACGGGTCAGGATTACTTCGCAATTAAGTTGTTTGCGCAGCATGGGTGCCAGCTTGCGGGCAAGCCTGAGTACGATATTCTTTTCTCGCAAGCCAAAGGCCATGGCTCCTGAATCCTTGCCGCCATGACCCGGGTCCAGAACGATTTTTCTTACGCCAAGACCAAGTTGCTGGGCAAGTGATATCGATTGTGTCCTGCTGGGGCGGGCGCTGGTGATTGCTGGCTTTCGTTCTTTTTTACCGACCCGGTATTTTTTAGTGCCTTTTAAGACAATTATCGGAGCCTCGGCTTTTTTCGCGCGAGTGGCTGGACTTTCGGGTATTGTAGCTCTTTCTGTTTTCTGTCTGGGTTGCTTGCCGCGGACATCGATAACAACCCTGAACGGGTCAGGCAGGCTGAATACCTTATAACTTGAGATCGATTCAATATCCAGAACCACCCGTACGGTATCCGAGGAAAATTGTCCAGTTCTGATCCGTTTAAGCAGTCCGTCCTCTATAGGAACCGGTGACCGGTAACGCGGTTCAATATAGCTGTTGAAGAAATCGATATAGAGCCTTCTCGGGAGGTTACCGCTGGGTTCGATCAGTTCTTCTCTGTAAGTAACAGGGTCAGAAGCCTTGACAACGATACGGGTATAGTTGTCCGACGACCAGTATTTAACCGGCAATACATTGGTCAGTTTGTTGAGATTGGCTGCTCCAACCATCACTTGGGGTAGAGGGATATTGTGATCTCTTGACAGGATTCTGAGCTGCTTGGCGGCTTGGGGGTGCATGTCACCGCCGGGATAATCGGAGACAACCTTGTCAAATGCATGGGAGGCGCCCTGGATGTCTTTTTTATTTTTCAACAGTATGAAGCCGATGGTGAAAAGGGCATCATCGGCGAGTTTGTGACGGGGGAAGAGTGCGGCGGTATCTCGGTAGTATGAGAGAGATTCATTGAGGTCGATCAGAGTGTTGAATCGTTCGAACATTCGGTGGTACATTCGCCCGAGCATGAACAGACAGGACGGGGCGATTTCCGATTTAGAACTTGTCAGGTAGATCTTTCTGAAGTTTCGTACGCCTTTAAGCCAGTTCTTTCGCGATTTCCCGATTGAACTGTTGGTCTGGAGCTGATTGTAATAGAATTTAGCCCGCTGGTACCGTTTTCGGACATCATTTGATTCGCTATAGAGTGTCTGAGGTGAAGAATTTTTTTGAGCAAAGACATAGGTGTGACTCAAGAATGTCGACAGCAAGACAAGGGTGATGAAAATGATTTTAGGCATGGAAAGATGTCATTTTAATACTCTTAGTGAATCGAAATTATTATACATAATAGAGTACTTTTAGCAAAGTCTGAATCCGTGACGGAGATTGTTTTTCTACTTGATGCTGTTCCAATAGAGTAAAGATTGCTGGATTATAATGCTTCCTGATTACCCATTCTCCCCAGAGAAACACTTCTTTTAGTCCAGGCTGAGAATCAATGGTAATCTGTTATTTTCAACAAAAAAATCACTTATCCTCTTCACGGATTCAGGCAAAGAAAAGCTGGTTCTCGATTAGAGTTGTTCTTTTAGATGATAAAGGATTTCTAAGGCCTGTCTGGGAGTCAATTCATCGATATTGAGTTTGTCGACCGTTTCGCGAAGAGGATCGGGGTCCCGGGGTGGAGGAAAGAGAGAAGGCTGACGAGGAGAACCGGTTTTATTGCTTTTTGTTGCTGTCCGGTTTTTAGCGATATTCGGTTGGCCGTGTTGGTCGAATTCGCCCTTCTCAATGTTGGACAGAATCTCCTGGGCCCGCTTGATGACCCGGTCCGGGACACCGGCCAGTCCGGCAACCTGAATACCGTAGCTTCTGTTTGTACCGCCCTTGATCAGTTTATGGAGAAAGATAATGGTGTCATTCCATTCACGGACACCGATGGAATAATTATGGACACGGTGATGGGTGGTAGCCAGATCGGTCAGTTCGTGATAATGGGTGGCAAACAGGGTTTTGATGCCTTTGCTGTTTTTGTTGACCAGGTCTTCGGCAACGGCCCATGCGATGGCCAGTCCGTCATAGGTTGAGGTTCCCCTGCCGATCTCATCGAGAATGACCAGGCTCTTTTCTGTCGCATTATTGAGGATGTTCGCTGTTTCATTCATTTCAACCATAAAAGTGGATTGGCCACGGCGTAGATCGTCCATGGCTCCAACCCGGGTGAAAATTCTATCAACAACGCCGATGACAGCGCTATCGGCGGGGACAAAGCTGCCCATCTGGGCCATAAGGACTATAAGAGCGGTCTGCCGCAGGACGGTTGACTTGCCTGCCATATTCGGACCTGTAATGATGAGCAGTTCTTCGCTATCTTGGTCGAGGTGGATATCGTTGGGAACGAATTTACCGCTTTCCATGTTCCGCTCTATGACAGGATGACGTCCTTCCTGGATAGTGATTTCTTCACCATCATTGATTTCAGGTTTACGGTAATTATAGATATGGGCAATCTCAGCCAGACAGCAGAGAAAATCGATTCGGGCCAGTAAAGCGGCCACTTTGATCAGCTCAGGACTTTTAGCGGCCAATTGCCTCCTGATCTCGGCAAACAACGAGTACTCGAGCTGCAGTCTCTTTTCCTGGGCGCCAAGAACCTTGGCTTCAAACTCTTTCAGCTCAGGTGTAATGAAACGCTCACCGTTGACCAAAGTCTGTTTGCGAATGTAATCATCAGGAGCTTTGTCGCGATGGGCTTTGGAAATCTCGATGTAATAGCCAAATACCTTATTGAAACCGACTTTGAGTTTTGGGATACCGGTGCGTTCCTTCTCCTTGGCCTCAAGTTCGAGAATCAACTGCCTACCGCTTCTCTGGATGTGGATGAGTTCGTCGATCTGGGGATTGTATCCTTCCTTAATCAGGTTGCCGTCACGAAGCGTGATCGGTGGTTCTTCATGGATGGCATTATCGATTAGGTTAAATACTTCGTCCAGGGTGTCTATCTCACTATGGATGGAGATGAGCTGGTGTGTCTGGCATTTAGCCAATAATTTCCGGATATCGGGAAGAATAGCCACGGACTGCTTGAGGGCAAGCATATCCCGACCGTTGGCAGTACCCAATACCAAACGGCTGTTCAACCGTTCGATATCGTAAATGGCCGACAGTTTCTTCCTCAACTGTTTGCGGGTGCCGGGATGAGTAAAGAGAAAGCTGACACTGTCGAGGCGGCGGCAGATCTTCTGCACATCGTTGAGCGGAAAAAGAAGATGGTTCCTCATCAACCGGCTTCCCATGGGAGTACAGGTGCGATCAAGCAATGCCAGTAGTGAGCCTTCCCGGTGACCGCCGACGATTGTTCGGGTGAGTTCGAGGTTGCGCCTCGATGAATCGTCAATCTGGAGAATGGCACTCAGATCGAAGGGGGTGAGTTTCTCAATATGTGCTATATCACTTTTTTGAGTCTCAATGGCATAATCAAGTGCGACACCGGCGGCAATGATACCGTTTTTCATCTCACCGCAACCGAATCCGGCAAGATTAGTGACTCTGAAATGATCAAGAAGAGTATTCAGGCTGTCCCGATAGTTAAACGAGTCATCAGGTCTTCTGGTGATACAGAGTTCAGGCAGCAAGGTCTGCAGGGTGTCCAGCAGCTGGTGGATGGCGGGGTCGTCGGCATCGCTGATCAGCAGTTCGGCTGGAGCCATACGGCTGAACTGGTCGCACACATCTTCGAATTGCTCTGAAGGGTCCCGGACTTCACCGATTCTGAATTCGCCGGTACTGAGATCGAGAAAAGAGAGGCCGAACACAGGTACGTTTCCCTTGTTCGCCAACGTCAATACACCGAAAAAGCGGTTGGCCTCATCGCCCAAAATATGATCGTCGGTGACTACGCCGGGTGTGACGATCCGGATAACCTCCCGTTTGACGATCCCCTTGGCCTGGGTCGGATCTTCGGTCTGCTCGCAGATGGCGATCCGGTTACCGCTGTTAACCAGTTTAGTCAGATAGGAAGAGGCGGCATGAAAGGGAATGCCGCACATGGGAACCTTATCCTTGTCACTTTTATTGTTGCGTGATGTGAGAGTGATGCCCAGTATTTTCGAGGCTTTCACGGCATCTTCGAAAAACATCTCATAAAAGTCACCCATCCGATAAAACAAAATAGCATCCTGATGCTGCTCCTTAATCTCCAGGTATTGTCGAAGCATGGGGGTAAGCTTGGGCGGTTTTTTAATTGAGGCGGATGCTGTCGTTTTCATGTTTCGGTAAGATGAAGAACCGGGTTGAGTCAGAGATGGATGAGCGACAAGATAAAGTATTTAATATATCATTCCAGAGTGCTCTAGACAATGGTAACAGTCATTGTGATGAGAAAACATCGTGAACAGATAGCACAAATCATCCTGGAGAAGCAGTATATATTGTATCCGGAAAAATGCGGTCACCGGGCCATAAAGGAGAATAAAGTTGCCAAGATACCAGTTAGATGAGTATACTTGCATCCTTATTTGATTTTAACAGAGCCGCCTATGAACTGGCGGGGCAATGAATATCCTGAATTTGTAACCAAGCTTATAACATACTGATATATAATAATATTTTATTATTCTATTTTAACCTAAAAGAGTTTTTCGTCCTAAAGGGTATCAGTAAGTGTTGCATCTTTACTTGATTTAACTTACCGAAATAGTTAACTATTATCGATCAGCCAAATCAAGTAAAGCTACAGCACCATCGGATGTACTCCAAGAGCACTTCCTGCGGGGCGCTCACGGATTCAGGAATAGTTAAAGTTCGATTTCAGCCGACCATGAGTATGGAGTAAACTATGTACAGTGCTTCCGATTTGCGAAAAGGATTGAAAATTTTAATTGATGGAAATCCGTTTATCATAACTGATTTCGAGTTTTCAAAGCCGGGAAAGGGGCAGTCCCTCTACAGGTGCAAGCTGAGGAATATGATTACCGGCAATCAGTTCAGTCAAACCTACCGGTCAAACGACAAGTTTGAGAAGCCTGCTCTTGAAGAGAGAAAGATGCAGTATCTCTATAACCAGGACAACGAGTATCATTTTATGGATTCCCAGACCTATGATCAGATTTTCATCACCGGTGATCAGCTTGATGACAATGTCAATTTTCTGGTGGACAATATGGATGTGCAGGTTCTCTTTTTCGAAGATAAACCCACAGATGTCAGTCTCCCTATTTTTGTCAATCTTGAGGTGATCAAAGCGGATCCGTGGGTGAAAGGAGATACCTCCGGAACAGACACCAAACCGGTAACGGTTGAGACCGGCTACAGCCTGCAAGTGCCGCCCTTTATTGAGGAGGGTGAAAAGATCCAGATCGATACGCGGACCGGTCAATATGTGACCAGGGTAAAAGAATAGCCTGAACCCTGTTTGTATTTCCGTGCTTACCATACAAGAACTGCGGCTGCGAGCGTCCCTGTTCAGTCTGTTCCGTAAATATTTTAACGATAACGGTTTTCTGGAGGTCGATACACCTATTCGCCAACCGCTTCCGATCCCTGAAGCAAATATTTTACCCATTCGCTCTCAGGGCTGGTTTCTGCAGAGTTCACCAGAAATGTATATGAAGCGGCTGCTGGCTTCCGGGTGTGAAAAAATATACCAGATCAGCCGGTGTTTCCGGGCGGGTGAAAATGGAAGGCTCCACCTGGAGGAGTTTATTCTGGTTGAGTGGTATCGGCTGGGAGAGGACTATTGGACGCTCATGGAGGATTGCCACCAGTTGTTGAATTTTATTGCTGAGTCGCTCGATCGGGATCAGGCAGCTTTTATGACCGGGCAGACCAGCTCTATTTTTTCGGGAACTGGTTTTACATTGAGCAAACCGTATGATAAATTGCTGGTTGAAGAGGCTTTTACACGCTACAGCCCTGTTTCCATGGAGCAATCACTGGCTGATGGCTGTTTTGACGAAATTCTGGTTGAGTATATCGAACCTAATCTCGGTCTGGAAAACCCACTTTTTCTCTATAATTATCCTGTGCAGGCCGGATCGCTTGCGAAAGTACACGATCATAACAGTGATGTTGTAGAGCGATTTGAGCTGTATATCCGTGGGATTGAATTGGCAAACGGGTTTTCTGAACTCACCGATGGTGACGAACAGCGCAGGCGATTCGAGCAGGAATTTGACCGCTTAAAGAAGAATGGTCTGAGCTGGAGTATGCCCGAGACGTTTTTGGAAGAGCTGGATAGTGTGGAAAAGGCGGCAGGCATCGCCTTTGGTTTTGACCGATTGCTGATGCTGATTCTGGGAAAGGAGAGTGTTGGTGAGGTTGTTCCCTTTTCACCTGATGAATTGCACTAAACGGACTATGGTCAGCCAGATCTTTGTCCGGCTATGGGCGTGGCATGAACCTGGTAATACAATATGATGGATAACGAACAGCGACAGCAAATAAGCAAATACATTGATGTTGTCATCCGCAAAAAAGCGTTGATCTCCGTCTTATTTTTCATGTCGATAATTGCGGGTCTCTTTGTTTATCTATCGATGCCACGAGTCTATCAAAGTGCTGCCCTGCTCAGCTATCAGCAGCAGAAAGTTAACCCTTCCAGGATGTCCCCGGATGTGGAGGCAAGAATTCGGGATATGGTATCTACGCTCAGCCAGATTGTCACTTCCCGCACACACCTGGAGAAGACCATCAGGGAACTTGATCTGTTCAGACAGATGAGAGGGAAGGTTTCCATGGAAGATGTGGTCGATATGATGCGGGATAAGATAGCAATTACTCCATCGCAGAGGGGCGACACCTTTCGTATCAGTTATTTTGGTGGTGATCCGAAAAAGGTCGTCAAGGTAACCAACGCTCTTGCGGCAAAATTTATTGAGGAGAATCTTAAATACAGGGAGGAGAGAGCAACGGAGACCTCGGCCTATACCAAAGAGGAGCTGCAGATGGCCAAGATCGTTCTCGATAAAAAAGAGGCGGTCATGAGAGATTATAAGGTGAAATACTATAATGAGATGCCGGAGCAGCGTGTCATCAATATGGAGAGACTGACCTCGCTACAGATGCAGTATCAGGCCAAACAGGACTCCATGCAGGACCTGGAGAGGACCAAGGCGATGGTCCAGGAACAGATTGCAACCAGAAAAAGGATAATCGAACAGTCGGCCCTCACCACACAGGAGGATCAAAACGAAAATACCGAGGTTCGATTAAATGAGTCAGCCAGGCAGCAACTCGTCAGGATGAATAAGAAAAAAGAAATGCTGCTCTTGAAGTACACCGACAGGCACCCGGAGATCAAACGGATAAACAGGCTGATTGCCAACCTGGAGGTGGAAGCGGCAGGCGAAAAGGTAAATGAGGAACCAACAGAGGAGGAAGAGGAGCCGGAGATTCTGGTTGATACCGTTATTCTTCAACTCAAATTACAGCTCAAGAGTATCTCGATGAACATTGAAGCTCTTGGGGCGGAAAGAATCCAGATTAACAAGCAGATAGGCGATTACGAAAAATGGGTGGCAGCCGCACCGATCAGGGAGGCGGAGTGGTCGGCATTGACCAGAGAGTATGGGGAGCTGAAAAGGCACTACGACTATCTTGTTGCTCAGAACCTGCAGGCCAAGTCGGTCCTCAACCTGGAGAGGAAACAGCGTGGCAGTCAGTTTAAGGTTGAAGATCCGGCCAGGCTGCCTGAAAAGCCGGTAAAACCTAATTTCCCGTTCATCATGGGAGCGGCGGTAGCAGCGGGCCTTGGTTTAGGCGCTCTGTTAGCCTTTGGTATCGAGCTGCTTGATTTTTCTTTTAAAGACCAGGCTGAAATAGAAAGCTTCCTTGACTTGCCGGTTGTTTGTTCTGTACCATATGTAAAATTGGCGGGTGAGGAGAAAAAGGACAAGTGGATATTTATTCTGGGAGTAATTCTGTTTGTTCTCTGTAGCATCGCCCTCTTAGGAGTTATGGCATATTGCTGGTGGAAAGGGTATATTATTATCTAACCATGCTGGGCCAGACAAGTATCTCGGAGATATAGGCAACCACATAATCTTAAATACATTCTCAAGTTTTTTATCTATTATCACAGCCTTGAGAAGTAACCCACTCAATTATCCATGAGTTATCACTATTAGACGATCCTATGTACAGACAGTTCTACGGCCTTGTAAAGAAACCATTTGAGTTGGTCCCTGACCCGAAAATGTTCTTTTTAAGCGAAACCCATAAGGAGGCCCTGGCAGTACTCCGATATGGTGTTGTCTCAGATAAGTCGTTTCTCCTGCTGACCGGCGGCGTGGGAACCGGAAAAACGACTCTGATCCAGACCCTGGTGACTCTGCTTTCCAAACCGGTGCGACTCTGCCTCATATCCAATCCGACGATGGACAAAGACGAGCTTTTTTATTACCTGGCTTCTCAGTTGAAACTGCCCTATGACGGTAATAAAAGCCAAATTAATGGTCTATCTGGGCAAACTGCTTGAGATGTGCCATAAGAAGAAAGAAAAAGTTCTGTTGATTTTCGATGAGGCCCATGTCATTCCGGTGGATCTGCTGGAAGAGATCAGACTGTTGTCCAACCAGACTGGTAAATTCCGCAATGTGTTGTCCATTTTCCTTATCGGCCAGCCGGAGATGTTGAAAAGGTTGGGAACCGAAAGGCTTCAGCCGCTCAAACAGCGAATTGGGATCAGGTTTCATATCGAATCATTTACCGATGAGGAAACGGTTCAGTATATTCTCTCAAGATTGAAAAAAGCAGGAGCCCGGCGTAATAACATCTTTACTGAAAAGGCCATGGGTTCCATTCATAAAGCCGCCAGTGGCAATCCCCGCCTGATCAATATACTCAGCGATCATTGTCTGCTTTCCGGCTATTCCAGCGAGCAACCGAGTATTAACGAAAAGATCGTGCGAGAGTGCGCTGAAGAATTGAATGTGCCGGGAGAAGAGTTGACCTTTCAGGTTCCCCCTGGTGGGGTTGGGTCGTCCGGCTTAAAATGGCTGATTATCGGACTGCTCGTTGTGCTGGTCATAGCGGGATTGGCCGGCTTTGCTTATTATAAGGGCTGGCTGGCATCTCTGCTGCAATAGTGAGTTGATATGGGAAAGGTTTCTAAAGCCCTTGAGAAATCCAATTATGGAATGAATGATTTTGGTGATAATCAGCCAGAATCCAGAAATAAACATTCCAGAGATCTGACCGGAGAAGATTCAGCCGCAGGCGTATCTCAACTGTTGGTAGAAGATCCTTTTATTTCGACAGCTGACATCAGTGAGAATTGGGATGAGCGGCTTGATGCGGTCAATGCCTACAGCTCACATCTTTCCGAATCATTTCGAATGCTGCGTTCCCGGATTCTCTATCCCGATGACGGAACAAAACCACCGAAAACCATACTGATCACTTCTTCAGCTCCTTCCGAGGGCAAGAGCTTTGTGGCAGCCAATCTTGGTATTGTCATTGCCCAGAGCGTTGACCAGTATGCCATGTGTGTCGGTTGTGATCTGCGTAAACCGGCTTTGGCCCAACTGTTTGGTATTCGCAGCCAATATGGTCTGGCCGATTACCTCCAGGACCGGGCTCCCCTTGACAAGCTGATTCATCAGACAACGGTTGAAGGCTTGAGTCTGTTGCCGGCAGGTCGGCCACCATCAAATCCGGCAGAGCTTCTTGGATCGACCAGGATGAAACAGCTGGTTCGTGAACTGTCAAAAAGATATGATAATCGCTATATCGTGTTTGATTCGCCTCCCATGCAGGCGGTCTCAGAAACGCTGGTACTGACGAGACAGGTCGACGGCGTGGTGCTGGTGGTCAGGTGGGGAGGTTCGAACAAGAGCCAGGTGAAAAAGCTTGTGGAAAATATCGGCAGGAATAAGATAATCGGAGTTGTTTTCAACGGCTACAAATCAAACATCATCGAATCGAAAGTTCTTGGCGGATACGGCAGTTCCGGATATGGCAGTCCCTATAAGTATGAATAAAATTGAGTATCCACTCATGCTTAAGTTGTTTTTCTTCCCCTATTGAGTCAGGTTCTTTGTCATTTTCTTCCCGAAAGGAAAGCCTTCTCGATCAGTTTTCTCTGCTTTCTTCTTTGCGCCTGCCCTTTTGGAATATTGATCTTTTCTCCACTGTCCCGGTGTAAACCCGAGACAAACATGGCCGTGGACAGAGTTCCGGGAGTAGCGGTGAAATCCTGAAACTGCCTGACCTGAAGGCCGAGTTTCTTCAATCTAGTGATCATTCTCTGGTTATGGCTGTCTTCACAGCCAGGATGGGAAAGGATGATATACGGGTTGAGAATCACTTTTTTTCTCAATGCCTTCCCCACCCGTTGACATTGCTTGACCAACTTAACCAGTTGATCGTAAGGTTCTTTATGCATCAGCGTCAGGACGTCTGTTTCGGTGTGCTCTGGAGCAATTTTTAAAGACCCCGGTGTATGCGACTGTATGAGCCGGCGCAAAAATTTCGGGGTCTTGAGTAGAAGTTCCATTCTCAATCCAGACGAGATAAAACAGTGTTTAACACTGTTGATTGACCCAAGAATGTCCAGCAGGGTGATAAACTTCTGTTCATCGATCTGTAAGTGTTTACAGATCCCGGGGTAGAGACAGTCATGTCGTTTACATGATCCGATAGCGCATTCGGCACCGAAAAGATTGGCCGTCGGTCCGCCAAGATCGCTGATGGTGCCGGAAAAATCATTCATTTGAGTGACCCGTCGAACTTCGCCGACAATGGAGTCTATCGAACGGCTGGTCAGCCGCGGTCCCTGGTGCCGGCTGATGGCACAGAAGGAACAGTTTCCTGGACATCCGCGCACGATGGTCACTGAATGGCGTATCATCGTATAAGCCGGAACATCAGTCTGCGCTGAACGAATGGTACGCGAAAAGGAAAGCGCATACACTGCATCCATTTCTTCAGTTGATAAAGGCTCGGCCGGTGGAAACTGGATGAGCCAGTGGCTTTTTTGTTTTTGAGCGGCTATACGGTTTGAATAACCACGTGATAACCGATCGATCTCTTTTTCCGCTGCCAGAAACCGAGTATTATCCTCATCGATTTCCTGTCGGCAAGGCAGGATGATTAATGGCTTCCCGAGTCCATCAACCATCTCCGGGAAGTTTTTTTTCATTTGGTTATCGCTCAGCCGCAGACAGCTGCCGGTTATCCCGAACAGCCCTTCATCCCCGGCCAGCCGATCTGCGGTCTCCAGCACTGATCTTTCCGCCATTCCGTATAAGACCAGGTCGGCTTTGGCGTCTGTCAGGCAGGAGTCGCGCAGTTTGTCCTGCTTGTAATCGTAATGAACAAAGCGACGAAGGGATGCTTCGATGCCACCAAGCACGATAGGAACATCCTTGTAGGCTTGCCTGGCGAGCTGTGAATAGATAAGGATAGCCCGATCTGGCCGATATCGGTTTGATTTCGTTTTTGGCCCGGGTCTCCAGGGATTCCCCTGAGGTGAATAGGCATCGAATGTCCGTACCTTGCCGTTGCCGGTGTAATTGGCGACAATAGAGTCGAGATTGCCACCTGTTATACCAAAAAAAAGACGCGGTCGGCCAAAACGGTAAAAATCGTCCGGGCATGTGAAGCGGGGCTGCGAGAGAATAGCAACCCGATAGCCATTGGCGGCAAGCAGCCTGCCGATGATCGCTACTCCAAAAGCGGGATGGTCGATATAGCAGTCTCCGGTCACCAGGATAATGTCAGCCTGATCCCAGCCAAGTTGATTAAACTCCTTTCGTGTACAGGGGAGAAAAGAGAATCTATCATTCTTTGTTGTCATACCTTTCGGATAATCAGCAGGTTTATCTCTGTTTCCTCTGTGAACGCCAAGGACATTTTGTCACAAAACGAAACTTACAAGGAACAGTTATGCCATAAAGGAGTTGCCAAGACCCATGAATGAGTCGCAACACATTCAAGTACACTTCATAAAACTATGTCGGCTCGGTCTCAGGCAGGTATCGGGTCAGCGGGCAATTTCGACAGCCCCCTTCGGGCAGATCCGTGTCAGTATGAATAATCGTGGTGATAGCCGCTACAGCTTCCTCGGTGTCGGTGTACAGATGGTCCTTACCGATTTTATATAATAGGCCGGTACGCTCCATTACCGCCATCACCTGACCCTTGACATTGCACATGGCAAAACCGAGACCGGCGCTTCGCACCCGATTAACGATCATGGCGAGCGCCTCTTCTCCGGAGGCGTCCATGTCGTTAATGCCTCTGGCGTCCAGCAGGATATAGCGGAGATGAGGGTGTATTGTCCGGAACCGGGCGACCTGCTCATCGAGGTAACTGGCATTGGCAAAGAACAGGGCACCGTCAAAGCGAACCACCGAGAGATGTCTGCACCCCTTTAACCGGTAATGCTCGGAGCTTTTCAACACATTCTCTTCGTTTAAGGACAGTTCGGCGACCACCGGACGCATGGACTTGTACAGAAAGACAGCCATGGACAGGGCCACTCCTACCATAATGCCCTTGTCAAGATGGGGGGCAAAATAGAGCGTAACACAGAAGCTGAGAACGGAAATTAAGCCATCGTACCATTGGGCCTTCCAGGCATGAAGAAAACCTTTGACATTCACCAGACCGATGACCGCCATCATAATGACCGCCGCCAGAACCGCCTGGGGGAGATGGTAGAGTAATGGTGTGAAAAAGAGCAGGGTAATTATGACCACCAGTGAGGTGATCACAGATGAAATGCCGGTTATGGCCCCTGCCTGTAGATTGACGGCTGAACGGGAAAAAGAACCTGAAATAGAATAGCTCTGGCCGATTGACCCCAAAATATTTGCCAGTCCCTGTCCGATCAACTCCTGGTTTGGATCGAGTTTCTGACCGGTTTGGGCCGACATCGCTTTGGCAATGGCAATTGCTTCCATAAAGCCAAGGAGTGAGATGATGATCGCGGTGGGCAGCAACTTGAAAAAAGACTTGAAGGTGATTTCTGGAATTCCGAGCGGTGGAAGCCCTGCGGGGATATCACCGACGACCGCACCGCCGCCCATCATCTTGAGCCTTGTGGTATCCAGTGGGGAATTCTTTACTTTCAGACGCCAGCAACCTTTTTCAGCAACAACTTTTTCCGGAATATTGCCTTGCTCGTAAAACATGGCAGACGACCCGGTGCCGGCAATGTTGAATTTCATTTTCCTCAGGTCGTAACGAAGTAAATGGGCATGATGTTTTTGATCTTCGATCATTGTGGTTAAGAAAGCCATTTTTGCTTCTACCTGGATAAGCCCGAGTGACTTGACATTGGACTGGCCCTTTTGGTTTTTCTTTTCCCGATCGACTTCGATACCGATCAAAGCACGTTCTTCTCCAAGTTCAGTAATTTTTGATATGCTTTGATTAAATGCTTCGATTTTCTGATGAAAATCAGCTGACTGAATCTGCTTGATATCAACGGTGGCATCTCTATTGAAACCGGTGAAGTAAGAGATGATAGTAGTAATCACAACAGCCACCAGCACATTGGGCAATCTGGGATTGATTTTTTTGAGTACCACCATGATCACAACAGCACCGACGCCGTAGAGCAAGGTTGGAATATGGGTGAAATCAAGGGCGGCCCGAACAACCCTGATCATGGTTTCATAGTGGTGAGGGGCTTTGTCGACGTAAACTCCGAAGAACTTGGAAAACTGGGAGCTGGCAATAATGATAGCAGCAGCATTGGTGAAACCGTTGACTACCGGGTGAGAGAGAAAGTTGACAACCAGGCCCAGACGGAGAACACCGAGCAAGAACTGGAAGATGCCGACAGTCAAGGCCAGTACGATCGAGTAGGCGATGAATTCCGTTGATCCGGCAGTTGCCAGTGGTTCCAGAGACGCGGCTGACATCAGCGACACAACCGCCACCGGACCGGTAGCCAGTTGGCGGCTCGAGCCGAAAAGGGCGGCAACCATGGGCGGCAGAAAAGCCGCGTACAGTCCATAATAGGCAGGCAGCCCGGCAAGCTGGGCATAGGCCATGGACTGGGGAATGAGGACAAGGGCGACAGTAATTCCCGCTATCAGGTCAGCCCTGAATAACCCACTACTGTACCCCTTGAACCATTCCAGGAATGGAAGGATTCGAGTGATCATAACCAAAAGACCTCGTTATAAAAAATAAAAAATAAAAGAGCCTTATCGGCTCTTTGTTAATCGTAATCTGGTGCCATCGGGAAGTGAGACAATACGCGTTTGCGAATTTTATAGTCTTATCGTGATGAATAATATAGTCAAGAAGAAAAATATTCCTGGTAAAAAAAGTTGATTTCAAGCCGGGATAGCTCGTTTTTCCACACTTCATCGCCGGATAATCCAGATGATAATGCCGGCGATGATCATCAGGCTTGAGAGCATCTGTCCCATGGTAAACAGTCCGAAATAATAACCCAGATGAATATCCGGTTCCCTGAACAGCTCGACAAAAATACGAAACGAGCCGTAAAGAACTAGAAACAGAGCCAACATTGAGCCGTGGGGCCAGTTTCGGTCAGTTTTCCGCCATGGCTTTTTCCGAAGCGGCCAGAGAATGAGGAAGAGCAGTACACCTTCAAGCAGCATCTCGTAGAGTTGGGAGGGGTGCCTGGTGATATTCCCGCCATGGGGAAAAACCATGGCCCATGGCACATCGGAAGGTCGGCCGAACAGCTCACCGTTAATGAAGTTGCCCAGCCTGCCAAGTCCAAGACCGACCGGTGTGGTCACAATATACACATCAACTGTTTTCCAGAAGTCAAGCCGCTTGAAACGGCAAAACAGGATACCGGTGATAATCAGAAGAATGCAACCGCCATGGAACGACATACCGCCCGACCAGGTTGCCGGAATCTCCAGGGGGTGCCGCAGGTAATAAAGCGGGTTATAAAACAGGACATAGCCCAACCTCGCACCGATGATCAGGCTGAGAATCAGCAGGATATTGAGGTTTTCAAAATTCTTTTCCAGTTCATTGAACCGGTTCTGCTTGATCTGGTACAGAGCCAGGTAATAGCTGGCACAGAAACCAAGCACATACATCAGACCATACCAGCGAACCTGCAAGGGGCCGATTTGGAAAAGGGTTGGATCGATTGTTGGGAAAGTGAGTGAGAGCATTATAGCGTCCTGAGGGATATGTGATAAAATGGCATCTGCAACAGCAGCGAATGATTACTGAGGGGGAACCATAGGAGGTGGCTTAAATTTGTCAACTTGCTCCTGCTTTTCTTCTGTCAGCTCTTTATAGCCGTGTCCATAGGGCCAGCCAAAACCCCAACGAAACCATGCAGGCGAGTAAGGCGTGCCGAACAGGCGAACACCCATATACATGACCTTGCCGATCAGCGGATGACCAGTTTTAGCGACACAGTCGCGCAATCCACGATCAGACTCTTTTCTTTCAGCTTCAGGCCCGCCATGCCAGTACACGATATCATGGTTGTAGCAGCAGTGATACCATTTTTCGGAGTTATCCGGAGTGCCGTCCGGAAACAGTGAACAACCATCGCTTGTGAACTCTTTGATTGGTCTAGGCGGGCAACAGCATGATAGCAGAGCAACCAACAGTACAGAGATAATAATGGAGATTTGTCTTGTCATCGTTCTCGTTTATTTCCCCATCTTTTTGAGATGGACCTGTAGCACCGACAAGGCGGCCGGGGTTACGCCGGAAATTCGCGAGGCCTGGCCCAGCGAACGCGGCCGGATGGTGGTGAGTTTTTCAACAACCTCATTGGACAGACCCGACAAAGACGAGTAATCCAGGTCATCCGGTAGTCTGATCATCTCCATTTTCTTGAATCTTGCCACCTGCTCATGCTGACGTTGTATATATCCCTGAAACTTGATTCGCAGTTGAACCTCCTCTTTAACGGCAGATGAGCACAGTTGGGTTAAAGATTGGATCGTGGACGGGTCAAGAGGCAACTGGATAAGCTGATCAATCCTGATTTCCGGCCTTCGCAGCAAGTCGGCCAATGAGCATTTCTGCTTTAATGATGAAGAAGATAACTGCCCAAGGGTCATGTTCATTTCTTTGTTGGGTCTGATATCGACCGACGATAGCAATTTTTCTCCCTGTTCGATAAGAGCCTGCTTGTCGCTGAAGCTCCTGTAGCTTTTTTCACCAAGCAGGCCAATGTCATAACCGATTTCGCTGAGACGACTGTCGGCATTATCTTCACGCAGAAGCAGGCGGTATTCGGCACGTGAGGTAAACAACCGATACGGTTCTTTGGTGCCGCATGTGATTAGATCATCAATTAGAACGCCTATATAGGCCTGTGAACGGTCAAGGACAATGCCATGTTTCCCTTGGATTTTCCGGACGGCGTTAATTCCCGCCATCAGTCCCTGGGCAGCCGCTTCTTCGTAACCGGATGTGCCGTTGATCTGCCCGGCCAGGTAAAGTCCCTGGATTCGTTTTGTTTCAAGGGTCGGGCTGAGCTCAAGTGGATCGACATAATCATATTCAATGGCATAACCAGGACGGATAATGCGTGCCTTTTCAAGCCCTTTGATCGAATTGATCATCTTTATCTGGGTAGCCAGGGGCAGACTGGTCGGCAAACCGTTGGGATAAACTTCTACCGTATCCAGTCCTTCCGGCTCAAGGAATATCTGATGACGCTCTTTTTCGGGAAAACGCATAACCTTATCCTCGATGGAGGGGCAATAGCGGGCGCCGATACCTTCGATGATTCCGCTGTACATGGGAGACTGATCGATGGAACCGCGGATAACCTTGTGGGTCTGTTCATTCGTATATGTGATATGACAGGGACGTTGTTCCAGAACATAGTCACCATTGGAAAAAAAGGAGAAAAAGGCCGCCGGTTCATCGCTGTATTGGGGCTCCAGTTCTGAATAATCGATAGTCTTGGCATCGATTCTCGGCACAGTTCCCGTTTTCATCCGGCCCATGGTAAACCCTGCCTCTTTAAACCAGGAAGCCAGGCTGGTTGAGGGCACATCACCCATGCGGCCGGCTGGGAAATTTTTTAGACCGATATGGATCAAACCGTTTAAAAAAGTGCCTGTAGCAACGATGACAGCCTTGGTTGCAATTACCTCATCCAATGAACTGACCAGGCCGCAGATTTTGTTTTTTTCAACAACAATCGAATCGACCACGGTCTGGCGAATGGTCAGATTCTTCTGGTTTTCCATTATCGATTTCATCCTCAACCTGTAGAGCAGCCGGTCGGCCTGAGCCCTGGATGAGCGGACGGCCGGTCCCTTGCTAGTATTGAGTCGTCTGAACTGGATAGAAGTTGCGTCGATATTTCTGCCCATCTCACCGCCCAAGGCGTCGATTTCCCTCACCAGGTGGCCTTTGGCAAGCCCACCAATGGCTGGATTGCATGACATGGCGCCGATAGTGTCCACATTGATAACAGTAATAATGGTCTTCAGCCCCATTTTGGCAGCGGCAAGGGCCGCTTCGCAGCCGGCGTGTCCGGCCCCGATTACGGCTATATCGTATTCATGTTCATTCATAATTTTGATTGTCCTTTGAAAAGAGAGAAATCACTATTACAGAAACGAAAAAAAGAAAAGAAGGACAGCAGGCAACCTCTTACAGCTTCCCGGAAGGCTGCCAACTGATCAGTGCCCATCTGGGTGGATTCGTTCTGCGGACAGTCAGTCCGTTTTCATCCGAACGGACAACTTTTGACCGGACATACTCAGTCAGCTTCTTTGTTTCAGTAGTGCTGAGATCCTTGATCATCCAACTGTAGGACTCCACAGCTTTTTCCATGGTTGAAAATAAAAAGTCACCATCAAGCTCCAGGATGGTGACCGATGGATGAATACCGAGGGAATAGAGACAGTTCACCGTGTAGATATAATCGGGCCCGGCGTTGAATGGCCGGCCGATGGCAGCAAAAGCTTCCGGGTCAAACGGTGTAGGAGAGATGCGATCGGTGACGAAAACCCTTTTTCTGGCAAAATTGTTCAATTTTTTAAGGGCTCCGACCAGGTCGTGTACGCCGATGGAGCGGGATGATATAGCAAAATCATGGGGAGTGATGTCGTGTGTCTCCCAATCATCTTCCCAAGCACAGTGGATTGTCTGTACATTAGTGAGTCCTTTGTCTTCGGCTCGTTGTTCTACCAGTTCCAGCATGACTTTCGAATAATCGACGCAGGTGACATGACCGACCCTTGCGGCAAGAGGGATGGCAAGAGTCCCAGGACCGCAGCCGACATCAAGCACAGACAGGGAATCGCCCAACGCCAGGTGTGAGAGAAACAGGGAGATGTAAGGCGAGTTTCTGTTTCGTTTGGAAAAAGAGGGCGCTTTTTTATCCCAGTCGGCTGGTTGTTTTGAGTTCCACGATTTACGCCTTCTGGCATTCTGCCATAGCTTATTCCAGTCTATGTCTCTGTAAGTCAGTGGATCAGTTTTTTGTTTGTTCATATCTGCTATAATGCTCAGAATTAGTGCTGATTTGGGGATCAATCTAGCATAACCGGGTAGGGAAGGCAATCCGGACAGCACTGTCGGCTGCCACGAAATTGTTTGACAGCCGACGGCTTGTATGTTTAATATTGTCATCTTATTTTACCAATATTGTAACCAAGAGAATAGATTAGAGGATATACACATGAGTAAACGGACATATCAACCGAGTAACACCAAACGTAAACGGACCCACGGCTTCCGCGTTCGTATGAGAACCCGTGCCGGACGGGCCATTTTAAACGCCCGCAGGGCCAAGGGACGAAAGAGGCTGGCCGTCTGATACCTTGAAGCAATTTGGACTCCCTAAACGTAGTCTTGTAAGAAAAGGATGGGAGTATCAGGCTATTTACAAAAAGGGGAAGCGATTTAAGGGGAATAATTTCACCCTGATAGTGGCTGAAAACAATCTGGGATATAACAGACTCGGGATTTCAATTCATAGACAGATCAAAGGAGCTGTAAAGAGAAACCGAATTAAACGAATCATCCGGGAGTCGTTCAGACTGGCACGAGAGTCTTATCCGTTGGAATCGGATATCGTTGTCACAGTGCGGCCCGGTTTCTCCTTAAACTCACCGGAAGCAATGACAGAGGCTGTCAGCCGGCTGCTTTGATACACCATTTGATCCGTGATTATCTGTTAAATCTATGTTTTACTTTCAAGCTTAGAGTGCGTCAGGGAGAAAGGAATCCTTTTCAGCTTCGGTGAAAAATGTTCACCGGTAATAGAAGATGATGATGTTTCATCGCGCACTGAAGAAGTTTTTTATCGTTGGTATCCGCGGGTATCAATACCTGATCTCTCCGCTTTTTCCCCCCAGCTGTCGCTTTATCCCAACCTGTTCTGAATATGCCATCGAAGCCATCGAAGTCCATGGAATAACCCGTGGTTTTCTGTTGGCTCTATGGCGGATTTTACGATGCCATCCCTTTTCCAAAGGGGGGCATGACCCTGTGTGCACTGGTCGCGACATCAACAAATGTGGACAAATAACTTGAGATGAGCCCAACTGATCAATCGGAATCTGCACCAGTCTCGAACGCTCACTTCACACTTTGAAACGGTAATACCATGGATATGCAAAGAGCCTTGCTGGCAATCGTCATTTCATTTGTCATTTTATTTGGGTACCAGTACTTATTCGTCGGTTTGGAAGGTACCAAGCCTCCTGTGCAAACAGTTGAAAACCAACAGGCTCCCCCAGCCGATTTAACAGGACAGCAGGCCGTTGCTCCTCCTGTTGCCCAGCAGCCTGTTCAACCGATACCGGCACCGACAGCAACTCCACAGGCTGCCCCAATAGCCCAAACAGCCCCGACAGTACCGGCCAACGATATCACGGTGGAGACAGATCTTTACAGTGCGATAGTTTCTGAAAAGGGCGGCGCCATAAAGAGTTTTATTCTAAAAAAGCATAAGGAGCAGTCCAAACCGGATTCAGCCGGTAAACAACTCATTCACACCGCTCCCAACCAGGGTTTTCCGCTCAAATTTTCCTGGGGAGGTCTTGGTGGTGATCAACTGGTATATAAAAGCTCCAGTCAGAATGTGGATTTTGGCAATGAACCTAAAGGAGAGCTGACCCTGTCGGCAAAATCCGGCAATAGTCTTGAAATCAAAAGAAACTACCGGTTTGATAAGGAAAACTACCTTTTCCAACTCAGCGTACTGGTTAAAAATATTTCAGATACACCGCTCCAGGGAACACCGACTCTCTACCAGGTCAACGCTCCGTTTACCAAAGATGAAGGTGCGATCAGTCGCTGGCTCTTCAGCGGCCCTGCTGTTTATTACAACAGTACCGAAACTCTGGAGGAGATTAAGGCCAAGGAGTTTGAGACTGGAACCAAGACAATGAATGGACCAGTACAGTGGGCGGCCTATGAGGGCAATTATTTCATGTGCGCCGTTGTTCCAGGGGAAGGACTGGGGCAGTCTGTGACCGTTGCGGGCAATGAAACGCTTGTCCACATGGGTATCAACGGTAAGCTCGACACCCTGCAGTCGGGAGAGCAGAAGGTTTATACCTACGCCATCTACTACGGACCCAAGAAAGTTTCCTCGCTCCAGGAGATCGGTTACAATCTGGACAAATCGATCAACTTCGGCTGGTTTGATATTATCGCCAGACCGACGCTTGTGCTGCTCAACTTCTTTTACGGGTATGTCAAGAATTATGGAATTGCCATCATCCTGGTGACCGTCATATTCAAGATTGTTTTCTGGCCGATTACCCAGAAAGGGCTGAAATCAATGAAGAATATGCAGAAGCTTCAGCCTAAGATGGTCAAGCTTAAGGAAAAATATAAAGATGATAAGGCCAAAATGAACCAGGAGGTCATGAACCTCTACAAGACGTATAAGGTGAATCCCCTGGGAGGCTGTCTGCCGATGCTGCTGCAGCTCCCGGTCTTCTTCGCTCTGTATAAAGTTCTTTTGCAGTGTATTGAACTCAGGCACGCCCCCTTTATGCTGTGGATTACCGATCTCTCGGCCCCGGACAGACTGTGGATGGAACTAGGTATCCCGTATCTCGGCGGTATCCCGGTCCTGACCCTTCTCATGGGCGCTTCGATGTTCCTCCAACAGAAGCTGACCCCGACCACTGCTGATCCGACCCAGGCGAAAATCATGATGTTTCTGCCGGTTGTTTTTACCTTTATGTTTCTCAACTTTGCCTCAGGTCTTGTCCTCTACTGGTTTGTTAATAATCTGCTGGCGATTCTGCAGCAGCAGCTTATTAACATAAGCGCCAAAAAGAGCACTTGAGTCCAAAACGAGATAAAGGAAAACATATGGCTTCTGATAAGAAAGATTTTTATGGTAAAACCGTTGCCGATGCCATTCAGGCAGCCTGCAAAGGAATGGATGTCCCCCAGGAGCTGCTCGATATTAAAGTGGTTGAGACCGGCTCAAGCGGTATTTTTGGACTTATCCGAAAAAAGGCCCATATTCGAATAACGGTCAAGGATGAGATAGAAGAGCTCGAGACTTCTTATTCCTATTCAAAAAGAAAAACCAGGAAGAGTAAATCTGTAACGGTAGCAGCAGATTCCAAGGCGGATACACCGAAAAAAGCGAAGGAAAAAACAGTTGAAAAGGACACAAACACTCAGAAGCTGTACAGTGAGGAAGATTGCCGGCTGATAACAGACGAATTGAACCAGGTCCTGGAGTTAATGGAATTTCCGTCAACCGTTAATGTGCGGATCGACTCTCAGACGGTTCACTGCCAGATCGAAAGTGACTTTGAAGACGAGCTGACCGGACCGAGAGGTAAGACGATTGAAGCGCTTCAATATTTGTTCAGGAAAATGATTGCCCGCAAGATCACCGAGCGACCCAGAATCACTATTGATGTCGGTAATTATAGAGAACGACGGTTGGAAGAGCTGAAAGAAAAAGCCAGTGAACTCGGTGATAAGGTCAAAAAAGACGGCAAAACCCGGGTCATTCCTTCGCTCAACCCTTCAGAGAGACGGATCGTCCACCTGGAACTGCAGGGTGAGAGCGGTGTGAAAAGCCGAAGCGTCGGTGAAGGACCTTTTAAAAAGGTTCTTATTTTCAAGCCGGGAAGAAAAAAACGTTCTTCCGGTCGAGGCCGCGGTAACGTCAGGTCCGGGCGGAGAAGTTCCAGCACAAAAAAAAAGAACGACTGATTATGGGTTGACAAGTCCAGTATCGATAACCTTGTCGATCATATTCCATAGAAACTCAATTTCCTGCATGCGTTGAGTACAAACAGTGATACTATAGCGGCCATCTCAACCCCTCCCGGTTCCGGGGGGATAGGGATCATTCGAATGTCCGGCCCGCAAGCCCTCCATGTTGTCCGCCGCATTTTTCAACCGCACGACGATTCCTGTTCCTTTGCCAGCCATCGCTTCTATTATGGTCGAATAATTAACCCTGTCGATGATACAGTCCTCGACGAGGTGCTCGTTGTCTATATGCGGGCGCCAAAAACCTATACCAGGGAAGATGTGGTAGAGATCCACTGCCATGGATCTTTTCTCGTTCTGCGTACAATCCTCGAACTCATTCTCACCTTTCCCGTTTCACTTGCCCAGCCAGGGGAGTTTACCAAACGGGCATTTTTAAACGGCCGTATCGATCTGACCAAGGCCGAGGCAGTAATCGATATTTTAAGCGCCCGTACCAGAAAAGGAGTGGAGATGGCTATGGATCAGCTTTCCGGCTCTCTCTATCATCGTATTGAAACGGTGCGCCAGGCCCTTGTCGAAATGCGGGCTGTGGTAGAGGTTGCCATCGACTTTCCCGATGAGGATGTTGAGATTATCGATCATGAACTACTGCTCGATCAGCTCAGCACTCAGGTTGAAAAGCCATTGAAGCAGTTGGTTGCCGAAGCGGATCAGGGAAAGATCTTTCGTGAGGGAATTTCAGTGGTCATAGCAGGTCTCCCCAATGTGGGCAAGTCCAGCCTGCTCAATTGCCTTCTGCAGGAGGAACGTGCACTTGTGACCGCTATTCCCGGCACGACCAGAGACACCATCGAAGAGTATATCGATATCTTTGGTATGCCGGTTCGGATTGTGGATACCGCCGGGATCAGGGAACATGCAGAAGAGGTTGAGCAGATGGGGATCAGCAGGGCAAAAGATCAGATGAGCCGGGCCGATCTGGTCTGTTTTCTGGTGGATGCCAGCAGGGGCTTCACTCAGGAAGACCTGATTCTCTATCAATCCATCGGATCAACACCGGTGATCATCGCCCAGAATAAAGTCGATCTGGCAGAGCTGCCTGAAGAAGATATTCCAACCGAAATAGGGGTCTCGGTACCAAGAGTGAAGATCTCTGCCAAGCATCAGCAGGGCCTTGATGAGTTGAAAACGGCCATTTTCAACCTGGTTGTCGGTGGGAAAGGCCAGCTCAAAGAGGAGGGCTGTGCTCCCAATATTCGCCACAAGGATGCACTGGTCCGGGCGCTTGCCGCCAGCCGCAGGGCAAAAGGCGGTCTGATCTCACACCAGACTTCCGATCTTATTGCCGTTGATCTCCAGGATTGTCTCGACCAGTTGGGAGACATCATCGGCATTACCACCACTGAAGATATCCTTGATGTAATCTTTGAGCGATTCTGTCTGGGAAAATAGTTCTTCTTCCTTCTCTGCTTCTGAACAATTTAAGCGGAATTATCAGGAGAAATTTTCAGTTAAATAAGGATCTTATCACTAAGTGGTGTCTGTAGTTGTCTAAGCTTATTTTGAATGTGGTGACCTATAAAAAGGGTTCGCCCGTATTAGACACCCTGATTGCCATCATCAATTCCTGCTTGCTTTCTCCTGCCTCGAAAGATGGTTATGTCCCTCATATCATGCCAAGAAAATTGTCCAGTTTGGAGAGGCTCTCCGGGAAAATATACTTTATCCGCTTTCTGAATCTCAATTCTGGCCGTGTAGGGGAGGAGATGAAAAGCAAATTCTTATCACCATCACCTACTCATATGTCAAATACAACAGTGGTGCATGCTGCTGTGCTCCGTATATATCGCTTTCACCCGGTGAACCTGCCGGGATGGAGCGTTTAATTGTTACCTTGATCGAACTAGCCGGCTCAAAATATATTATTCCAAGTATATCCTTAGATTTAACCTGGTAAAGCTTTGAAATTAAAGACTTGTTGATTATTTTTTTCTTTTTGAAATAGGAATAATCAGACGGTTTCTTGAACATTATATCCAGTGTAAGCTCAAAGGGTCCGGAGTTTTTGGATCTAATGACTTTTGCAACATCAATAAGATTCTTCTTCATTTAAACTCCTTTACCTTGAGCTTGAACAGCTTCTGGTCTTTTATCTCCATTATGTGGTAAAGCGAAAACTCGTAGACTTCTCCCATATCTCCATCCGATGGAGAGAAGGGGAATGCCAGGTTCCCGGCAGTAGAAATTCTTCCCGGGTAGCCATAATGGAGCAAAGTGGATCTTGTTATGCTGCAAAGGGCGGAAGCATCATCCTGAGAGGAAGCAGTTGCTTCTATAAGGATTCCCAACTCATGCGCCTTTGTTTTTTTTACGGGTTCGCTGTTCTTCATGACTGCGTTCTTGCCGTAGACATGAAAATTGATGTCTCCTTTTATATTGCTGGATTTCATTGAGGTGCGAACTTGTTTTTCTACAGTCTGGAGTATGCTGTCTATTTGTCTGATCATGATCGGGTCACGTGTTCCTGCTATGGAGATACTTCTGTAACCTGACTTTCTGGCACCTTCGAGCTTAATGGTGTATTTCTTAGACTCAATGTATCGGCTACCTTTGACTTCGACCGTGCCGCTCTTCAGCTGTTTAAAACTGCACTCCTCAAGGTTAATCATTCCACCAGGTCCCGGGAGATGGTATGGATCAGATTTTTCATAAAGTGTATGAGCAGCCGTAGAATGCGGAGTGAATTTCCGGGCTGAACTGAGCGTCTCAAGGATGAAGGAATCCTTTTTGAGTGTTCCTATTGCACAATCTGATCCAGAGCCAGGCGTAGATGCTATAGCTGCGCATTCAAGTATCTTGCCCATGTGCATTGCAAGCCCTTTGTCAAAGCCCATATAGACAGGGTATGCTGCAAAAACTGCCGGATCATAGCAGCGACCTGCCAGGATAACATTACAGCCTTTCTTCAAAGCCTTGATTATCGGTTCCATCCCCATTTGTGCGACGATATTTTTTGAGTCTTTAATAGCGGTAGCGCTCAACTTGGGGGCAAACGGCAGAGGCTTGATTTTTCTTTCTGAATAAGCCTTAAGCACTTGTTTCTGGGGTATATCTGCGCTTATAATGCCGAGTTTAAGCTTCAGCTTTTCTTCTTTGATTATTTCCTGTACGATTTTGCAGCACCAGTCAAGGTGCGGCTTGGCTCCACTTCCTCCGGCAGTACCTACTATAACGGGGATCTTGTTCTTAACACCGGCTATTATCATGAATCTAAGGTCACGTTTCACGGCTTTACGATTAGTGAATGATTTACCTGATCCAAGATAATATGGGCCGGGATCCGTTGATCCTGCATCCACTCCAATGACATCAGGCTTTCTTTCCATTCCTTCTTTTAAAGATTTCTCGGGAAATCCGTAGCCGAGAATCGCTGTAGGAGATAATACTTTTATCTGTTTTTTAGTCATATTTTTCAGGCTTTCAGTAGTGTCGTGATACATTCCATTTCATTATTTACTATGCAGTAACCTTCATCAAATCACATGCCCGATTTCACCAGCATTCTGTCTGCGCGCGCAGCAGAACCTACATGAACACATGCCTTAGCAGATATAGATATATCTGTTTCTGACATTTTAAAGGATATCAAACGTTTGAAGATGGGAGAGGGAGTTCTTTAGGTCGGGTGAGTCAGTCAGAACAAGGGTCATTATCCCTGTTTTCAACTCATCGGCCGGCAACTCCCACTTTCAGAATTTCAATTTTGGCCGTGTGGGGAGGGGATGTAAAGCAAATTGTTATCACCTACTTCCGAACCATTCGAAGAATTTCCGCCACCAGTCCATTAACCCCCTCCGCCACCTCATTGACCCGGGAGTCATACATGTAGCAGGGGGTGGTGACGATTTTGTTGGCTTCGTCAACAACTACACCTGAGGGAGTGCACTCCTGGTGGATAGCACCCATCTGCTCGATTTTTTCGGCAACCTGTGGGTTGTTGCCGATCGTGAGAGTGACACTATCTAACACATTGGCAAGGATGACCGGAGCAATGCATAGTGCGCCAATGGGTTTGTTCTGATCGACCATGCTCGATATGGCCCATTTGACCTCTTGATTGACGATGCAGTTCTCTCCGTCAAAGGCGAAGGTGGAAAGGTTTTTTGCCGCCCCCAGCCCACCGGGGATAATCAGGGCGTCATGATTGTCCGCGCTGAATTCATCGAGTGTTTTTAAGTTGCCCCGGCTGATACGGGCTGATTCGATGTAAACGTTGCGGTTGTCATCCATTTCATTGCCATCAGCATGGTTCAAAACGTGGTGATGGGTGATGTTAGGAGCATAACACTGATAATCAGCTCCATGGGTATGGATGGCCAACAGGGTGAGGGTGGCTTCATGGATTTCACTGCCGTCCTGATGACCGCAGCCGGAAAGGATAACAGCAATTGAGTGGTTTGCCATCAGTAAAACCTCCTGGATATGCTCTTAAGAGTTGTCGGGGGTGAGGTGAAAGATTCCTGGAAGGTGGCGATACTGTTCATTGAAGTCGAGACCATAGCCCACCAGAAAACCTTTGGGAATATCAAACCCGAGATAGTCTATTGTGATATCGACTTCCCGTCGCTCAGCTTTGTCTATCAATGAGCAGATCTTCACCGAATTGGCCTGCCTGCTATTAAAATGATCAACCAGCCAGGCCATGGTCAGACCGGAGTCGACAATATCTTCCACCAGCAGGATATCGGCCCCGGCCAGTTCGGTGGACGGTTCCTTAACAAGCTTGATTTTTCCCGATGACCGGGTTCCACTGCCATACGAAGAGACCTGAATGAAGTCGGCAACCAGCGGTATGTCGATTGCTCTGACCAGATCGGCCATGAAAATAAAAGCGCCTTTTAAGATGCCGATGATAACCAGGGGTTTCTTTGAATAGTCCCGGCTGATCTCTTTTCCGAGCTGCTGAACACGATCCTGGATAGTGGAGCTGTCCAATATCAGCTTTTTCTCAGTTCCCATGATTACCGGATTTGGCTTTTAAGTTGCTTCAGTAGATCTTCGGCCTGCTTTCTCTCCTTGAACTGACCTGTGCCAGCGAGTGCTTTTTCCAAGCTGCTGACTGCATTTATGTTATCCTGCTCCTTACTCTGGGCAAGCGCCAGATGATAGAGAAACATTGCAGCATCAGGCTTGATGGAAACGGCATACTCGAATTGAGTTTTAGCAAGATTATAGGATTGGCGTTTGAAATGAACCCAGCCGAGGGTGTCGGAGATATCAGGACTTTCAGGCAAGGCTCTTTTAGCTGTCATGGCAAGGCGCAACGCTTCGCCCAGGTCTGGATCCTCATTATTGCTGAGCAGCCAGGCAAGATTATTGGCAGCCGGGGCAAAATTTGGTTTTATCTGAAGAACCTCCTGATAGAGCCCGATTGCTTCATCAACTTTATCTTGGGCTTCAAGAAGGATCGCCAGACCCATGCGGGCATCGATATTGTTTTCCGATGTCTGCAGTAATGAACGATATTCTTCAATGGCTTGGTCGCTCTTGCCCTGTCTGGTTAGGAGTCGACCGATTGCAATATACGGTTGAGGATTGTCCGGTTTCAGTTCCTGGGCTTTGCGAAATGCGGCCATCGCCGGTTCGAGTTCATTCTTGAGCAGATAATATCTACCGAGCAGCATATGGTGGCCGCTACTGTCAGGTGCTTTCAGTAGATAGGTCTGGATCAGTTTTAAACCGACTGCAGGATCCTCTTTTGAGGAAAGCATGGCTAATAGATTTAACGCTGCAGAATTTCCCGGGGTCACTTCTATTAACCGCTCCAGCATCTTTTTGCTGTTGTCATAATCTTTCAGCCCGATATAAGCCAGACTGATGTTGGTGAGAAGTTCAGGATCATCGGGCCGTTGTTTAAGCATTCTACTCAGAACATTGACCGCCTCCTTAAAGCGTTTTTCCCGGACAAGGGCCTTGGTAAGGATAACCGCTGCCCGGAAGTTTTTTGGATTAAGACGTATGGCAACGCTTGCCTCTTTACCGGCATTTTCGCTCTCTCCCTGAAGGAGAAGGATTTGGGCAAAAAGAGCATGGTATTTGCTTTCAGTCGGTCCTCTCCGCAGAGCCTGCTCGACCGACTGTTGGGCCAGTTCCAGTTCGCCGAGTTTGAGATGGGCTATGGCAAGCTGAAAATAAGGTTCGGACCAGTGGGGGTAATCCTTGATTAATGGGGCCAGCATGGAAACAGCATCTCTGTTTTTATTGTCTTTAATCAGGAATTTGATTTTCAGAAGATTACCGCCACCATGCAGCTCATTTTCCTTCAAAATGGCTTCAATTCCTGCTCTAGCCTCATCGAATTTATTTATCTGAAACTGGATGTCAGCTAGAGCAACTTGTAAATCAAGTGAATCAGGGATGGAAGCAATCGTTTCCTTGAGGTATGATTCAGCCAGCGGATATTGCTGCTGTTTCTTGTAAAATTCAACAAGGATAAGGTGAAGCTGGAATTCATCCGGCTTTGTCTGAATGGCCAGTTTCAGCTCTTTTTCCGCCAGATCGAATTGTTTGTTTCTTGTATGCAGGCTGCTCAGAATGATATGGGGCTGCGGATTGTCGGGAAAACGCTTGATCATGTCGGTGAGCAGGCCTTGAGCCTTTTCTATATTTTTAGTTCGCTGATAGAAAAGAAGAAGCGTCTGATAGTTGGCATAATTATCCGGGTCGAACTCAATAGCTTTTTTCAAGGCCACTTCGGCTAGGTCCGGCTGTTTTGTAGCGGAATAGATCCGTCCCTTGGTGTTATAGAGCTTCGATGAATTTGGATGACCGGCCAAAGCCTTGTCGACTATTTCTTCAGCTTTGCCGAAATTGCCATCGATCAGTTCGAGATTAGCAAGTAAAACCAAACCGTCATGATGGTCTGGTTTTCTGGCAAGGACCTGCTCGGCATATTTTCGACTTTCATCCTTCTTACGAGAAATGAGATAAAATTCAGCCAGCTTAATCCCGGCTTCCAGGTTGTCGGGGTTGAGGCTGACTGTGCGATGAAATGATTTAAACGCCTTTGCCGAGTCTTCTTCCTCCAGGTAGAGCAGGCCGAGTTGATAATGGGCCTTTGCCAATTTGCCGTCCACACCAATGGCGTTTCTTAGCTCGATGATAGCGGCTTTGTTGTCGCCCTTATTGATATATTCAAGAGCTTTCTGGTAATGAGCCTCTTTTTCCTTTTCCGGATTGGAGCAGCCGCCCAGACAAAAGAGCAGGAGAGAAATGGTGATAACAAGAGAAACACGATAATAGTTCATTTACCTCACCTCATGAAAGGATGGCTGAACAGAAAATATTGAGTAAACAGTTGGTTAATACTGATGGTTCTGAAGAATCTATCAGATGGGAAGTATATATAAAATAATAAGTGATTCCCAGGAAAAAAAGGTTTCCCGGGTGTTCAATCGTTTGATTGTTGCTCAGTGAGAAGAAAGATGATTGGGGATTTACGTCGGTAACAGCCATATTTATTTGAAATAACAGTAATTATATGCTATATCGACAAAATAACCAATTCGTTCACCATCGGTGGCCTGCATGGTCATTGTAAGCCTTCTGTTTATTAGTTAAGTGAAATCAGAGGTATACTGTTTGGCTAGAGGGTGGCGAAAATGATGTCCCCTTAAACGACTTGTTTGATGAGCGTGAAACGACAATTCAATGACGGAGACGGTATGAACAGATATGTGATCACGGCGGTTTGTTTTGCGGCATTCTTCTTCCTCCAGGTGGCAGCCGGGTGGGCAGCCCAATCATCGGCGGATGTAACTGTGAGTCCCGAACTGCTCAAAGAGGCCCGGGAAAAAGTGATGGGCAAGGATGTCCATTCGGTGAAGAATAATAAGGAATATGTCATCGGTATTGGTGATATAATTGCTGTCAACGTGTATGGGGAAGGTTCCATGGCGGCAACTGGGTCATCTGACCAGGCTTCTTCATCCAGCGGACGGAGTGATGCTTCTCTAGGACAGATCAAGGTGCGTATCGATGGCAGGATATCGCTCAGCCATATTGGTGATGTAGAAGTTGCCGGTATGACTTTGAATCAGCTTGCCGATTATCTCAAATTGCTGTTCCAGACGGCCATTGATGACCCCAATGTGACAACGGTGCTGCTTCAAAGCAACAGCCGTCGATATACGGTGATGGGGAAGGTTGTCAGACCCGGTGTCTACCAGATAGTATATCCAGTCACCCTGGTTCAGGCCGTTGCCAGTTGCGGTGGGTTTACCGAATGGGCCAATTCAGACATTACGGTGGTCCGGCAGAAGCTGACCGGGGCTGATGAGGAACTGTTCGAGGGCAATATCCTGGAGTTCGACTATGATGATTTCCTTGATGGAGACGACCTTGAACGAAATATAATTCTTCAGTCAAACGATGTGATTATTGTCCATTAACTCAATCAGGCGGAGCCTGATAAGTGGTTTGGGATTCAGGCAACTATATACATTTAATATACATTCTCAATCTTCTGGTCTTTTATTTCAGCTTCAAGAAGTAAGGCACTAAATCTATCAGGCTGCTGAAACCGATTAGCGGTAGTGAGTATTTCCTTTTAAAATGTTCAATATGATGGGGAGAAATCACGTGCTGAGGTTGGTGAAACTCGTTCTATTGATGCTTGGAGCGGTCTGGCTGGTCGATGAAGCATCCGCCAGAACCCAGGTTATCGAAGGCGGTTTAAGCGTTGATTATCTGTATGTTGATCGAGAAAATGAGCCTCCAGCCGAAACCGAAGCAGAAGCCGGAACCGAATCCGAAACTGAAACCGCAACCGAAACAACAGGAGAATCTTCTTCAACCCAGTCCAGTGACGAAACCAGTGACAATGTCAGGCAGATACGCGTTTCTCCCCTTCTTGTTTATAAGAACTATAGCGAGAGAGACAGCCTGGAAATCCGCTATAGACCAAGCTACACCTACGATCATGAACTGGAAATAGAAGATGTCGATCATGATCTTTTTGTCAGTGTGTATCGACAGTTGAGCCGGCTCTGGTTCATCCGGGCCTCGAATACATACTTAATTGCAGACTATCAAAGCTTGGAGACGGCGGAAGATACGGAGACGTCGGAATCCTCCTCGACTACTAGTGAACAGAGTTCAAGTGAGAGCAGTGACTCGGACCAGCTCAGTGAGGAGAAATACTGGAGCAATGAATTTGAGCTCATAACCGAGTACACCTACCGTGAAGACTCTGTCCTGTCAGTCGGCTACAATAATAACATCCTCGAACACGATGTGGAAAGTGAAGAGGAAACCGGAACTGACGAAGAGGCCACAACCCGGACGACCAGTCCGGCAAGTGGGTATCGTGATTTTGAGGTTCAGTCGGCCTTTACATCCCTTTCTTATCGATTAAGACGCGGATGGCAAATATCCGGTTTTCTCCAGTATACCGAGGGCGACTACAATCCGGCAATTCCCATTGAGACCGATGAATATAATCCGGACGACGGCATCGTTTACCTGGAACAGAGCCTTGGCGAGATACAGATCGATATCGACATCTGGCCGCAAAATCCGTTCTTTATCAAATATGGATACCAGCGTTATGAGTTCGAGGCGTATCGACGAGACGATTTTGTCATCCAGGAAATGACCCTCGGCTGGGAGGGAGAATTGACAGAGAACCTGAGTATACTGCTTTCCGGCGGCCCAACATCGGTGGAACCCGATGAGCGGGAAGAAGCCTGGGGGTATAATGCACAGGCCGAACTCACATACCGGTTTGAGGGCGGCAGCTTGATGGTGAGTTATGAAAAGGGTGATGAAGTCGATATGCTCTCCAGTGTGGATGAAGAGACATTGTCCGATTTTTATGTTGCCAGGGTGGAATTTGCGTATGAACCATACCAGGATCTTTTCTTGATCCTTTCGGGTTCATACCGGAGTGACCTCAGAGAGGTTGTCACGCTGGACAACCCGGAGACCGCAGAAATTGATGAATCAGAGTCCGAACAGTACTATGAGAACCAGTATGCAGCCGGTGTCAGATTGAATTATTCCTTTGCGCGCTGGTACACTCTTTCCCTGGGTTACCGATATGTCAATTTTGACTCTCAACTTGCTGGTGAAGATTGGCAGGAGTCTCAAGTCTATCTGATTTTGGAAGCAGAGAAAGAGCTATTTCGGTGGTAACTGAGATTCAATGGAGCGCAAAACTGACCCCAAAACCCCTTGGCGAGTGGCCGTTGTCCTGGCACTATTCGGACTGACCTGGCTTTTACTGCAGTCCACCGCCATGGTCACTTCTATTCCGATCAAACAACCACTGAAAACATTTCCAGACCGGATTGGTTCTTACCGGCTGCTCAGTTCCCATCAGTCATCCGCCGAAGTCGTTGAGCTGCTGGGAGTCGATGACTATATTCATTTTACCTACACCACACCAACCGGAAACAGGATCAGCCTTTATGTCGCCTTTTATGAGTCGGTTGGCGTGGATGGCGGATATCATTCACCGAAGAACTGTTTACCGGGTGGCGGATGGGGAATCGATTCGGTGAAACCGGTATCTATCGGCGGTGGTATCGATGGAGAGCCGAAATTAACGGTTGCCAGAATGCTGATTCGAAACGGCTCCAATTACCAGGTTGTTCTGTATTGGTTCCAGAACAGGGGACGAATAATTGCCTCCGAATATTGGGAAAAGATTTACCTGGTGTGGGACGCGATTTTTAAAAAAAGGCGGGATGGGTCATTCATCAGGATCATGATCAATGTAACAGATGGCGACATCGAGGCAGCAGAACAGGAGGCAAAACAATTTGCCGGCCAGGTGGTCGCTCAACTGAAAAGGTATTTGCCGGGTGCTGCTGATGCTCGTTAAAAGTGGTGGACAAAGTCGGCTGAGCGATCGAATAGAACTGGTGCTTGGTGTTTTGCTGCTGGCCCTTGTTGCGCTCTATTTTCCTTTCCTTAAAAAACTGGTGATCGACTGGGGCAGCAATGAGGATTATTCCCACGGCTATTTCATTCCTCTTGTCAGCCTGTACATGGTTTACACCGTACGGGACAAATTGATCCGTATGCCATTGTCCCCAGCTAATAGCGGCCTGGTGGTGCTGATCCTCGGCCTTGCCCTTCTGGTTGTGGCCAAGATCGGTTCAGAACTGTTCATGCAGCGAACATCCATGATCGTTGTCATTCTTGGCTGCATCCTGTTTCTTTTCGGCAAGAGTTATTTCAAGCTTCTCCTGCTGCCGGTCTGTTATCTTTTTTTTATGATTCCTCTACCGGCGATTATTTGGAGTAAAATCGCTTTTCCTATGCAGCTTTTTGGTTCAATGCTGACAGAACATGTGATTCGATTGTTTGGAATCCCTATTTTTAGAGAGGGCAATGTCCTCCATTTGTCTCAGACCACACTGGAAGTAGTGGCTGCCTGTTCCGGTCTCAGGTCGCTGATGACCATGTTTGCTTTAAGTGGTATACTTGCCTGGATTGCGACCTACGACGGCTGGAAAAGACTGTTTCTCTTTTTCTCAGCTGCACCCATTGCCATAGTTGCCAATATCATTCGTCTGACCGGGACGGCAATGATTGCTTCCTGGTATGGGCCTGAAATAGCCCACGGCTTTCTCCACAATTTTTCAGGTCTTCTCATTTTTATTATCGGCCTTTCCCTTTTGTTGGCAACACACCGGTTTCTTGGCCGACTGGGCGATGGAAAAGTTGTCGAAAAACAAAGCGATGTCTGAATCAAATGGTAATACTGAAAAACAATGGGCTATTTTCCGATTGAACCGATGTCGATTCTGTTCTGGAGCTGTCTTCTCTTCATTGTGTATACCTATGTAGGTTACCCCCTCCTGCTTTTTTTTTGGTCAAGGCTGTTTCCCCGGCCTGTCAACAAAAGGCGGCCTGACAGCTGGCCGTCGGTTTCCATTATTATCGCTGCCAAAAATGAAGAGGGAACTATTGGACCAAGGTTGAAGAATCTTCTTGGTTGCCGATATCCGATGGATAGATTGCAGATTATTGTTGTCTCGGACGGTTCCACTGACGGGACTATTGATGCGGTTCAAGCTGTTATCGATTCTCCCCAAGAAAAGAAGGAGGTACAGGTTGTATTACAAAAACTTGATCAATCGGTTGGCAAACCCACCGCACTTAATGCCGGCCTTCTGGTGGCAAAAGGTGAATGTATCGTTTTTACCGATTCACGGCAGCGCTTTGAAGAGGATGCCATTACTCAACTGATCTCCAATTTCAGTGACCCATCGGTAGGTTGTGTCTCAGGAGAGCTGTTTTTTGTTGAACATGAAAACAGTACAGTTGCCGAAGAGATGGGATTGTACTGGAAGATCGAAAAACTGGTGAGAAAGCTTGAGTCAACAATCGGTTCTGTGGCCGGGGCTACGGGATCCATTTACGCCATTCGCAAGGAGCTGTTCCAACCAATGAAACCGCAACTTCTGCTGGACGATGTGTTCACTCCCATGCAGATCGTTTTGAATGGCTACCGCTGTGTTTTCGACCCTGTTGCCCGGGCCTACGATATCCCTTCAACGGATGATACCCAGGAATGGTTAAGAAAAGTACGGACATTGGCTGGCTGTTGGCAACTGTTGACACTGCTTCCCTCGCTTGCAAATCCAATGAAAAACCCGATCTGGTTTCGTTTTTTCTCCCATAAAATATTTCGCCTTCTGGTTCCTTTCGCACTTTTTTTACTCTTTGTTGCCAGTTTTTTTCCAGAAGGGGGCTTCTACCAATTGGCCATTTGGGGACAGATTGTTCTGTATTTAACGGCTTGCCTTGGCTGGCTCATCCCCAAAACACGGAAAAATAAGATGATCAACCTGGCGTTCTTTTTTGTCATGCTCAACGGAGCCGCTCTGAGCGGTTTCTACTTCTGGGCGGCCGGCAAATGTCAAGGTGTCTGGAAATGAATGAGCCAGGGAAATCAAAAAAGGAGCCGGCTGTCCTCATCCTCATTGGTGACACTACTGTCTCAGGGCCGGTAAAAGGAGTGTTCCAGCTCATGGAATCACTTAAAAGCGGTCCGGGTAAATATTTTATCGTCAACTGTCAGACAACCAGGGCCGATACCGGTGAACTTCTTAAGGAGGCTGGTGATAGAGGGATTAATATCCAAACGGTTGTCACCACTCCGAGGAGTTATTTTTCACTGGTGAAAAAGATTGAGCATCTCTGCCTGGATCATGATGTTGATATTGTCCAGACCCATGGGTATAAACAGTCCTTTGTTGGATTACTGGTGAAGATCAGAACGGGATTGAAATGGGTCTGCTTTTTACATGGAACAACGACGGAAAATATAAAAACCAGGCTCTATCACAGTATCGACAATTTCCTGCAACGCTTTGCCGACAATACAGTCATTGTTACCCGGGCTCAAAGGAAACGGCTACTTGGCGGCAATAACAGCAAACGGGTCAGGGTGGTTCATAACGCAATCGATCTGAAACGACCGATCCGGCGAACCACCAATCAATCTGTTGAAGCCGATCAACAGCCACAACACATGGGATCGTTTCTTTTTCTTGTTATCGGCCGTCTTAGTCCTGAAAAGGGGGTCGAACTATTTTTGCAGGCTCTGCGTGATGTCATTGAAACAACCGGAGAAGATGTACGGGCCTATATTGTCGGTGACGGGCCGGAGCGGCAGAGGCTGGAGCGGTTGAACAGCCGGTTGAGCCTGGAAAAGCAAGTTGTTTTTACAGGATTCACACCTTTTCCCGGGGATTACTTGCGTTTAGCCGACTGCCTCGTACTGCCGTCCAGATCCGAGGGGATTCCCAATGTTGTACTCGAGGCAATGGCATTGGAAAAGATAGTGATTGCTACCGCGGTAGGAGGTGTTCCTGAGATCATCAGTCATGAGCAACATGGACTCCTGGTTGATTCCGAATCAATAGATGGCCTTGCAGCTGCCATGGTTCGGATCATACAGGAGCCGGAAGTGGCAAAACGGCTGGCAGAGAATGGGTATCTGCGGATTTGTGAGGATTTTTCCGTTGACAGCAGGGTGAACCGTATCAGATCAATATATAGCGAATTACTTGAAAAGCCGGAATCCGTCGAGATACACAGCCGCTGAATGGCAGCGGATGAATACCCCAATCTGAGAAGGTTGAAAAAGAGGACAATGACGTCACAGAACGACAATACATTCATCTGGTTGACCTGGGAAAAACAGATTCGTAATCATTCCATGTCAAAGGGAATTGGCGCCCAACTGGTGGAGATGATCTATCCGGGGAGGCTCAACAGATATATTCGTTGTCTCTGGGCTACTTTTGGAGTGATTATGAAAAAACAGCCACAGGTGGTAGTCGGCCAGAATCCATCTGTGGTCCTTAATCTTTTTCTTCTTCTTCTGCGTCCCCTGTTTCGTTTTATCTTCGTATCAGATGCCCATTTTGGCGGCATTCACCCCTTTAACCGAAAGCAGTGGCTCCAATCCGTACTGGATTATATCAACAGAAAAGCCGATCTGGTGATTGTAACAAACCAAAATCACGGTAGATATGTGAATAAACTGGGAGGTAGAAGCTACGTCTGCCAGGATCCACTGCCTCCAGCTAGACAGGTCGCTCCACCCACCGATATAAAGCTTGATAAATCGCTCTTTCTAATCTGTGCTTTTGCGGTTGATGAACCGTATATGAAGGTGTTTGAATCCATGGAGACTCTTTCTAAGAAAGGCTATCATCTCTATGTTTCCGGCAATTATGGAAAGGTAGGGCTGGATCCGGCACAATATCCGGGAGTTACTTTGCTTGGCTATGTAGATGCCGAATATTACTGGAGTTATCTTGGTCACTGCTCAGTAGTGATTGATCTCACTGAATGGGATGACTGTCTTGTCTGCGGAGCCTATGAGGCGTTGGGCCAGGGGCAGCCACTGGTGGTTTCGGATACCAGTGCCTTGCGAGGATATTTTAAAGAGGGTGCTATTTACACCTCACATCAACCATCCGCTATCGCCGCCGCCGTAGAGTTTGCCTATGAAAATAGAGAGCACTTAAGAGAACAGGCCGGATACTGGAGAGAAAAGAACCTCTCATATATGGCCGACAACTTGAAACGACTCCGAAAGAAGATTCTTGCTCTTTCGGACAGACAACAAAGCTAAGTCATTTCTGTGGTTCAGTGGCTATAGCAAAAAAAGCGAGACACTTGGATAATATAAGCAACCAGGAAACGGTAAAAAAGAAGTTTGCCTCTTCTATCGGCTGGATGGCGATCAATAAGGTGGTAACCCAGATCGGCACATGGATTGTCACGATCCTTCTGGCGAGAATACTCAATCCATCGGACTATGGATTGGTTGGAATGGCAACGCTTGTATCGGGAGTGGTGTCTCTAACTGGAGATTTCGGACTGTCCGTTTCCCTGATTCAGAAAAAAGAGCTGACTGAAGAAGAAACAAGCGCCATGTTCTGGCAATATCTGGTCATCGGCTGCTGTTTGACCGTGCTGATGTATGTTCTTGCTCCGCTGGGAGCAAAATTCTGGGGTGAACCGGAACTTGTGAGGCTTATGCGGCTTTTATCCATTTCTTTTTTCTTTAATGCGTTGTCTGAGATACCGGCTGGACTGCTGAAAAGAAAAATGAAGTTCAAGGAGTTCGGACTGGTCATGTCGATTGCGGCAATGGCAGGCAGCCTTGTATCTATCAGCAGCGCACTTTTAGGTTTTGGAGCAGCGAGTCTTGTTTTTGGCATCATCGCTATTTCAGTTGTTAAAAGTACTCTGGTTTTTGTATGGGAACCTTTTAGGCCAAAGCTTATTTTCAGAACAAAGGAGAGTGGCTCGCATTTGAAATTTGGTGCAACGGTTACCGGTCAGAGGTATCTGTGGTGGCTTTACTCGGAGATTGACTTTTGGCTGGCTTCAAAATTTCTTGGCAAGGATCTGTACGGTATTTATTCAATGGCGTTTTATATGGCTTCAGCACCCATGGAAAAACTGTACTCTGTGTTACAGCCTGTTCTGCTACCGGCATTTTCACGCTTTGAAAAAAGAGATGAACTTATCGATTTTTTCTTTGTTTTGGTAAAAAAGTCAGCCTATCTTGCTTTTCCTGTTTTCCTGCTTCTGTTTTGGGTCGCTGACGATCTGATCATCGTTCTGTTGGGGAAAAAATGGGAAGCTGCCATACCGATTTTTAAAGTAATAGTTCTGCTGTCATCTATCAGGTTGATTTCCGATTATCATTCACCGCTGTTAAATGCCATCGGACGACCGGATGTGGGGTTAAAAAATATGGCCCTCGGAGCGGTTCTGGCCATTATAGCGTTTTCGATTGGTGTACAGTATGGCATACAGGGCCTCATTATTGCCTGGCTCATTTTTTATCCTGTTTTTATTACCCTCTATGTGGTGAGCTTGGCCAGGGTCGTCGGTTTTCGCGTGAAAGATTATTTTCATAATCTCTTTAAGCCCGTTCTACTCAACACCTTGATGTCGCTAACTGTTTTCGTGTGTATCAGCGGTTTCAAGCTGAGTCCATACCTGTCAGCTGATAGCTCGGTACCGGCAATCTTGAGGATTGGAATAATTTCCTTTACGGCTTTATTGGCCTATCTGTTGTTCTTTTATTATCTTGATCGTGAGCTCTTTTCATGGTGCAAAGGTTTTATAACACGAAAGAAGAAGCTCATTTCGTAGTCATCGGGCTGAGTGAGCTTTATGATTTGTCAGCAGGAAGGATATGACCTGAATCCGTGAGCGCCCTCAGGAAGTGCTCTTGGAGTGCATTCGATAGTGCTGTAGCTTTTCTTGATTTAACTGTCCAATAATAGTGAACTATATTGGACAGTTAAATCAAGCAAAGATGCAGTGCTAGCGGATGCCCCGAAGGGCGAGCTGTGTCTCTGGGTTTAAAATATTTAGTCCAATAATTTTGTGATATATTAAAACGTTGCCAAGCAAAACAACATTCTCAGTCACGGATTCAGGTATGAATAAAAGTCGAATAGCCCACCTTATCTACTCAAGGATGGTCGGTGGCTCAGAAATGGTGGCGGCCAATATTTGTGCTCGCCTGGATCGTGAGTATTATGATCCTATCGTTCTCTTTCTGTATCCCGAACCTGGTAGAATGGAAGCGGTGTTGTCCGAAATGAATATTCCCCACTATGGAATTGATTTAACTCGATGGCATAAGCCGTTTCGCCGTTTTTTTATTCCGAAAATTCTCAATCGTTTACGTGTCGATATACTCCATGTTCACCATGTGAGTCTTTATTCAACAATAGCCGCCTATTTACACGGGACAGGTGTGCAGGGAGTTGTGGTGACAGAACATGCAAAATACTCTATCTCACGTTCAGATAGATTGCAGCAGGCAAGTCGCCGGGCTGTAGAGCAGGCGGATTATTTCACCGTTATTTCAAAAAATCTGCATGACTTTTTTGTTCAATCCATAAACATTCCTCAAAATAGGATGCAGATAATCTATAATGGCGTCGATACCGACCGTTTTTTTCCATCGATTCAATCGGGAAAGCGAACAAATATCCTCCCCCAAGGTTTTCAGGGCACGGTGTTCATTTCAGTCGGTCGGTTGGCCGAGGCCAAGGATCACATCACCTTATTTCGAGCGGCAAAAATGCTAGTCGAAAAGGGGTATCAATTCTGTCTAGTTGTTGTCGGTGATGGTGAATTGATGGAAACGATGCAAAAAGTCCAAAAGGATCTGGGGTTAGAGGATCATGTTTTTTTATTAGGAACCAGGACCGATGTGCCCGATCTTTTACAACAAGCCGATATTTTTGTTCTCTCATCTAAACGGGAAGGCTTACCGATGGTTCTTTTGGAAGCCATGTCAACAGCCCTGCCGGTCATTGCAACCAATGTCGGCGGGATACCAGAGATTGTCAAACATAAAGAAAACGGACTCCTGATCCAATCTCAGGATGAAGAAGAGATGGCAACTGCTATGGAACGGCTCATTGTTGACAAGCAACAGGCACAACAGCTCGGTACCGGGGCCAGACAAACAGTGGTCAAGCAGTATTCCCTGGATACAATCACTGATCAATACTCGATTTTGTATAATAATATTCTGTCGTCAGGATCATAAGAAATATCATGTTAGGGGCATCCTTAATTTATAAGATTTATCGAAGAGAACTCGTCCGATTAACCCAAGAGTTGAGTATAGGGCAGTGGAAAAGCCGTGAACAACTGCGCGTAAAGTGTGATGAAATGACGCGTCGGCTGGCAGTCCATGCCAAAAGTCATGTGCCCTATTATTCCAGATTATTCGAAAAGCTGGAGATAGATCCGGGCAACATGGTTTTTCCTGATGACTGGAGCAGACTGCCTATTCTTGATAAAGAGATTCTCAAGAAGGAACAGAGCAATCTAGTCAGCCTTTCTGACCATGGGAAGAACAGTTATATAAATTATTCAGGGGGATCAACCGGTGAGCCGGTACGGTTTTTAACGGATCTGGATATGTACCGGAGAATGATGGCCTGGCATGATCTTATCCATTCCTGGTGCGGCTGGAAGATTGGTGAAATGAGGATGGAGCTGTGGGGAAACAAAGAACAGACAGTTCCTCCTTCCTTGTGGCAATGTTTTCGAAGCAGTATGGCCGGACGTTTTATCGTTCCTGTTTACTCCTATCAGGAGAAAGATATCGCAGCCTGGTATGAGACGATGAGAA
>CAZUUJ010000023.1:0-52206 GCA_964623625.1 uncultured Desulfocapsaceae bacterium | reverse complement strand
GACCATTCGTTGTCAATATCTAATTGGACCCTCTTCAACGTTTATTTGCCTCAAATACAACCTGTAGGCCGTGGGATTGAGACCGGGTGAAAATAGTTCATTGGACATACGCTGTCAATGATAAAAAAACAAAAAATTGTAAACAACGTATCACGCCGGCTGTCTTTTCCACTTGGAGCAATTTTAATTGATTAAAATCGCGTATAAACGTAAACTGATGTGGAAGTTCTAATGAAAAAAAATAAGCATCTTTAATCATTTTTCAACCTTCCTTATAAATAATTCACCACATGACAGATCGAAAACAACTCCTCAAATCACTGCCCAAAGTCGATGTCGCTGTTGAGCGTCTTTCTCAGGTTGTGAAAGAGGACTGCCCATATCAAATATTGAAGTTAGTTGTTGCAGAGAATATCGAAAAAGAAAGACAACAGATTTTGTCAGATGATAGTAAGTGTCGCTTAAAGAGCTTTGATGAGTGGGTCGAACTCTTTCAAATCAAGGTGGCGGAAAAACTCAAGACTAATCTGCGTCGTATAGTCAACGGCACAGGTGTTGTCGTTCATACCAATCTTGGCCGATCGCTCCTGCCTGGAGATGCCGGTAAAATGCTTGTTCAGGCTGCTACTCACTATTCGAATCTTGAATTTAATCTGCAAACAGGGAAAAGAGGTTCAAGGTACAGTCTCGTTGAAGATATGATTTGTGAATTAACAGGAGCTGAAGCCGCCCTAGTTGTCAATAACAATGCAGCCGCTGTGCTGCTTACCCTTGAGACCTTGGCCAAAGATACTGAGGTCATCGTTTCCAGGGGGCAGCTTGTAGAAATCGGCGGCTCATTCAGAATCCCTGATGTGATGGCTAAAAGCGGGGCGAAACTGGTTGAGGTTGGAGCCACTAATCGCACCCATTTAAAAGATTATCGGAATGGGATCACCGAGAACACCTCAATCCTTTTGAAAGTGCACTGTTCCAATTATCGAATGATTGGCTTTACCAAGGAAGTCAGTATGGAGGAAATGGTTGAACTAGCCCGGGAGAAAGATCTTCTTGTGATGGAGGATCTTGGCTCAGGTTGTCTGATTGATCTGTCTCCGTATGGTCTGCCGAAAGAGCCTACTGTTGGTGAGGTTGTCAGAGCCGGAGTCGATGTTGTCACCTTTTCGGGTGATAAAATGCTGGGTGGTCCCCAGGCCGGGATTATTGTTGGGCATAATGATGTAATAGAGCGTGTGAAAAAAAATCCAATGAATCGAGCTCTTCGCATAGACAAATTTACGCTCGCAGCCCTTGAGTCCATTCTCAGATACTATTATGACACTGAAAAAGCTCTAAAAGGAATTCCTACCCTTGCCATGTTATCCATGTCACCAGACCTTATCAAAAAAAGGGGGCAAAGACTGCAAAGAAGAATAAAGAAAAGTCTGAGCTCAACTTGCCGGATTCAATTGCTGTCGACAGTTTCCCGTGTCGGAGGCGGTTCAATGCCGGAATATAGCATGGATAGTTGGGCTGTATCGTTGACTCCTTTAACAATGAGCCTTTCTCAAATGGAGAGGAAGTTTCGATCCCTTGATGTGCCGATTATCGGCAGGATTGAGGATAACCGTTTTCTTCTGGATATGAGAACTATTCAGGATTATGAATTGGCCGATCTAGCTGATTCGTTGAAACGTTTCTTTTCCGTATAAAATGCATCATTTCCCTTCAGCATTATATGATTTTCATTTGAGCAAAGAAGATTTTGTCCGTTTTCGTTCTTCTTTTGCCCATCTTATTAAAGAGAAAATCCCTACCGCAAAGCAAGTGTATTTCTCTTCTGATTTCGATCAAGACAGTATCTTTTCACAGGAAACAGAACATATAAAAGAGATAAAGAATACACTTGAACAGGTCATGGAAACCTCTACCGCATCGACTGCCGGAGATGAATGTTTGATTATCCCGTTTCCGTTAGAAATTGGATCTGTGGTCTGTGCGATTATTACCGGTGTGGACCCTGTTCTTATTAAAAATGTTGGGGATGACTGGTTGGTGGAAATCCGTGATGAGCTTAATGATCGTTTTAATCTGGTCAGGCATGCCCGGATCGATCTTGAAACAGGTTGTTTTAACGTAGTCAGTCTCTATACATTGCTTGAATCAATCAAGGATTATAATGACCTCCATTTGATCTTTATCGAACTCCATCCATATAAAAAAACAGCGCTTGACTCAATGCTTTCGGCAAGGAAAAGCGCGACTCTGCTTTCGATTTTTTCCGAAAACCGGTTTCCGGTTCATCACCTTGGGCATCTTGTTTACTGTCTTGTTTGCCTCCACCCTGAAAAGGAATTCGGCTCAAGGTTTGGGACTTCTCTTCTCGCCTTTCTCAGACGTGAAAACTTCAAAAAGGTTCATATCGGCTGTTGTCGGGCGGGTGAGGTTGTGATGGAAGAAATCGATCCTTTAAAGAGACGACAGCAGTTGCTGGATGGTGGCTGGACGGCCTTGAAAACCTCCCGTATTCGAGGACCGTTTTCTCTGTATAACCATTTCCCAAGTCTTTATGAAAGCCGGCAATTGCAGCAGGCACGATCAAAAAAAATCGTCAAGCGGTTGCAGACTAAATGGAAAAAACTCGATTCCTTTGCCCTCGTACAGTTTCAACAGGACCATCCGGATCTTATCGCTATGATTGAAAGTCTGTATTCGGTTACAGATCCGAATATGATAGTTGAAGGGGAGGGCGATATTTACATACTGCTCCCTGGTTGTTCTGACAGTGAAGCCGTATCGTGGACACAAAATGTTCTGCAGAAATTGGATGAGGACAGTGGGAGAGTACAGTCGGTTTCAGCCGGAATCAGCTGTTATCCTTATGTTGATTTTAAGAAATATGAACTCGTGGAAAACTGTCGCAAAGCCCTCGCTCATGGTGCCTTCTTTGGACCAGGCACGGCTACGGTTTTCGATCATATCAGTTTGACCATCAGCGGTGACAGCTATTTCGGTGAAGGTGATATGGTGATGGCCCTTAAAGAATACAAACGCGGTTTTGTCTGTTGTCATACCGATGTCAATCTGTTGAATTGTCTTGGGGTCACTTACGGTATTTTGACAAAACATAAACTTGCCGTGGAGAGTTTTAAACACGCCTTGATTGTCGAGCCTGAGAATTATATGGCACTGTACAATCTGGGTTTGGCGCTGGAACTAAAAGGTGAAGACCGGGATATCATTGATTGTTTTGAAAAAGCCCTCGCTGTGTATTCGATTGACAAGGATAGTGAGGAGAGCAAACAGGACCTGCTGTTTCGTTTAGGCAGGCTGTATTGCCGGACCGGGAACCATAAAAAGGCAAAAGAAATCCTGCTGTCCTGGTACAGCGAAAACGATGATAACTCAAGCAGGGATCGTGTTTTGCGGCTGCTCGGGGAGTCGTGCTACGGTTTGCAAGAGAAAGAGGATGCCAAGACCTGGCTGCAGCGGGCTGTTCATAAAAATGAATTTGATTCCAAAGCGATGAGCCTCCTTGGACTACTCTACCTGGAAGAAAATGAGGGTGATGATATAGCCCTTTCGCTATGCCGCAAATCGGTTGAACTGGAACCTGACAACATTGTGTTCAGGCTACGGTTGTCAATGGTTCTTATTCATCTCAAACGGTATGATGAGGGTATCAGAGAATTGCGCCCCTGTTTGAGAAATGAAACGATAAAAGATCAAGCTCGTTTGCAGATGGGGATGTCATATCTAAGTCAGGGTAAGAAGAAACGGGCTGCAAAGTGGTTTGAAAAGTTAGTAATCGATGACGACGTTGATCCTGCCCTGATTGACCAGGCACGTTATTATCTGGAAAAATGTTAAATAGGAAAGAGTATGCGACGATTTATTCAACATGGGGATTTCAAGATTGAGTCAGGTTATTGTTTGGATAATGATATGATAGGAGATTCCTGGCGTATGTTCAGGATCATGTCGGAATTTGTTTCCGGCTTTGAGGCCATGTCGGCGGTGCAGGCACCGGCTATTACCATTTATGGTTCAGCAAGAACCCAGGCCGACTCCCACTATTATCAACTGGCAGAGACCATATCGGCAAAACTTGCAGAGCTTGGCTACTCTATCGTCACGGGTGGCGGACCGGGTATTATGGAGGCGGCCAACAAAGGCGCCTTTGAAGCCGGAGGGCTTTCAATCGGTCTCAATATCGATCTTCCCCATGAGCAGGAGCCGAATAAATATACCAATCTTCCCCTTGATTTTACTTATTTCTTTGTCCGTAAAGTCATGCTGATGAAATATTCTATGGCATTCATCTGTATGCCTGGCGGATTTGGTTCCATGGATGAACTGTTTGAGTCGCTGACACTTATTCAAACCAGGAGGGTAAAGCCGTTTCCGGTTATTCTGGTCGGTAAAGAATTCTGGGGTGGGCTGATCGATTGGATTAAAGAGCAGTTCCTGAAAAACGAAACTATCGACGAAGAGGACCTGTACCTCTTCGAGCTACTCGATGATATTGATGATGTAGTGAAGATGATTAGAAAAACTGTTGTTATTTAAAAAGCCGTCCTGTTCTCACTGCATACATGTGATATTGATGATAAAGAGGAAATGATATGGCGCAGATCGATGCTTTCTTTAAGCTGATGAATGATGAGGGGGCTTCTGATCTTCATATGGTCGCGAGCCAACAGCCGGTTCTTCGTATTCGCGGTGATCTCGAGCGGGTCAAGTTCAAACGGCTCTTAGATGATGAGCTCAAAGCCATGCTCTATGAAATTTGTCCTGAGAACAAGATCAAAGAGTTTGAAGAGACCGGTGATATGGATTTTGGCTATGAGATTCCGGGTCTTGCCAGATACCGCTGCAATTTTTTCCGTCAGAAAAATGGCATTGGCGCCGTATTTCGAGAAATCCCAAGTGATATTTTGACCTGCGAGCAACTTGGTCTACCTTCGGTTATTCCACGGCTGGCCTATTTGCCCAAAGGTCTTGTACTGGTAACCGGACCAACCGGGTCGGGTAAATCGACAACTCTGGCCGCAATCATAGATGAGGCAAACAGAAACAGGCAAGACCACATCCTGACCATCGAGGATCCAATAGAGTTTGTCCATCGAAGTCAGAAATGCGTCATTAATCATCGTGAAATAGGCCAGCACACCAAGACCTTCGCTGCTGCTTTGCGGGCGGCTCTCCGTGAAGATCCCGACATTATCATGGTCGGTGAGATGCGTGATCTGGAAACCATGTCATTGGCCATGGAAGCAGCCATGACCGGCCATCTGGTTTTTGGGACGCTGCATACCATCAATGCCATGAAAACCGTGGACCGTGCCATAGAAATGTTTCCGGCAAATCAGCAGGCCCAGGTCCGTTCTACTCTGGCCGATTCGTTGCGGGCAGTCGTTTCCCAGACCCTGTTTAAGAGAAGAGATATTAAGGGGAGATGTGCCGCTTTAGAAATTCTTATCGCCACTCCGGGCGTCCGAAATCTTATACGGGAAGCCAAGACCTACCAGATTGTGTCGGCCATGCAGACAGGGAAGAAGTACGGCATGCAGACCCTTGATGACGCGATCATGGAGTATCTTGACCGAAAAATGATCAGCTCTGATGACGCCTACTCAAACTGTGTCGAAAAAGCCAGGTTTGTCAAGCATCTACGCAGACCGCCGTCTGATTTTACCGAAGTCTGAAACCTCATTGCCTTTGTTACTGACCATTGTTCCCTGATTTCGCGGCCTTTTTTGGGGTTGCTTTCTGTATAGTTGCCTGTTTGTAGGCTTTGAGATAATTCTGCAGGTATTTCTTCTGAGCATGGGTCAGCTTTTTGAAATAACCGTTCACATCGTTTAATCGGAGTATCCGATCGGTGGCAACGGGAAACTCCCTGATTGTCTCCTGGACTATGGTCAACCTGATTCGATCGAGTGACCTTCCATTGAAGCAGTTTAAGATATCGATTTCAAGCGTAGAGGTATCTATTTCCTGGATCTCTTTATCGTAGCTGAACCTGATACCGTTGAGATGGATGTCCGATATTCGACCGAACTGAAGCATTTTTGTCCTTAATTTAACAAGTAAACAGTGATGAACCGTGTACCGGTCATGCTTGCGCCGTTCGTTCGCCAGGGTGATGGGACTGATGGAGACAAAATCTCTATGGCAATCCTTACAGTGAAGATATTTGGCTTTCGGAACTACATGCATCCATGGTTTTCGCAGCAGCTCCACGTAGTTGTCACTGTGGCATGTCGGACATGTTTGTTGAGCTGTATAGAGAACCACTTTTTATCCCTCAGGCTTTGAGAATGCAAACACTGAAGTCTTAGTTGTTGTTAATACCTTCGAGTCAAGTAAAGCGTAACTATTACTCGATAAAACGCTTTAAATCAAAGACTTTCCCATCGGTTTTCACAATGATAGCGCCGGATTCTCCGGTTGCGGCAATATCTATATTAAATTTCCTGCATCGGTCATGCAATTTTTTCATGTGGATGGAATCGGAATACCTGCGCCTGTTTGAAACAACAAGGAGTTTTGGTTGAATAGTTTTGAGGAAAAGAACTGAGTTGGATGTGGCTGAACCATGATGAGGAGAAAGCAGGATGTTGGCTTGCCGGACCATCTCTTTTTCAACCAGTTGTTTTTCAACGCTGCTGCTGATATCTCCGGGAAACAGGGCTGAAAAACCATCATGGCGGTAGCCGATGATTAAACCACTGTCATTTGTAACCAAACTGTTTTTTCGTGGATGGGCCTGGCAGAAGAGGCTTGCTGAAGATTTTTTGAAGAGGAACTGGCCTTCTTTGGGAATTCGGACTTCGGTACCAATTTCCTTTGCCAATTTCAATAAATCATCATAACTGTCTCCTTGATCTTTAAGCCGATTCGTCCAGATGATTGGTGGTTTGAAATGTTTAAGGATGAAAAACAGACCGTTATAATGATCACCATCAGAGTGGGTGATGATAACCCCCTCCAATCGGCGGATACCCTGATGCCAGAGATATGGAGCAATTACCCGTTCGCCTATGTTGAAGCTTTTTGATGTGATGGCTCCACCGTCGATTAGCACGGCAGTATTTCCAGGAAATTGGACTAGAGTTGAACTGCCATGTCCCACGTCAATATAGGTGATTGTCGACCGGTTATTCAATCCGGAAAAAAGAGTGGAAGACGGGATAAAAAAGAGAGTAAGCAAAAGAGCAAAAATTCCAAATCGGATTATTAAGAACTTACCGGTTGGTATTGTAACAATAGATACAAAAGAAATCCCATACAACATCAAGAGAAAGGCTGGCGGTGTCGGTAAATAGATTGAGGCAAACGGCAGTCTGCCAAGCACCTCAAGAGTGGAGATTGCGGGAACAAAGCCAAGGGAACCAAGCTGAAAGAACCATTGGGCAACAGGCTCAGAGACTGATAAAAATCCGATACCCAGAAAACCAAGTATCAGGCTCCAAAAGCAGATTAGCGGCTCAACGATCAGGTTTGCAAGAGGGCCGACGAGTGAGAAACGATTAAAATGGTAAATGAGAAAAGGCAGAACACCGATTGTTGCTGCAAGTGAAATAAACAAGGCTGACAGCAGCCAGCTTTTGGACTTTTGAAAAAATGTCGGTTGGCTTTCAGCAGTCGCGGTCTGGTTGTAGTATTCGGTGAAAACCGGTAGAGCAGCAATAATCGATGTAACTGCTGCAAAGGAGAGTTGAAAAGAGGCTGCAAACAGGCTCTGCGGGTTAATGGTGAGAATGATAAGAGCTGCCAGGGATACTATGGTAATAGGGTGCTTTCTTCGGTTTACGCATAAACAAAGAATGACAACCGCTGACATAAGAAAGGAACGAACAACGGGTGTATTGGCTCCGGCAATAAGCGTATACAGGATAAGGGGGGCAAAGCAGAGAAGGGCGGCTGTTTTTCTTGTTGAAATATGCATGATCAGCCATTCTGAGCGGGTGAGCAGCCAGAAAAAGATACAATATAGGAAGGCGGAGATGATTCCCATATGCAGGCCGGAAATAGCGAGAATATGCATGCAGCCAGCGGTTTTAAACAGTTCCAGCATCTTGTTATCGACTGCCGACCGGTCTCCGATAAGAACAGCTTTATAAAGGGGGGCGTAACGTTCTGGGACAGATTTGTCGATTGCCCTGGATATCTTGGTTCGAAGTCTTTGAGGCCAATAAAAAAACCGCTCCCTAAAAGTATTAAAGTGGTTGATTGGTGCAACATGGAGAGGAGAAATAATACGGCCGGTCACCCGGATGTTTTTTTCCAAAAGGAATTGTTGGTAATCAAAACCTCCAGGATTCCGATATCCTCCGGGTTTGAACAGAGTAGCACGGACCGCGATTCTGTCTCCGGCTGCAATTTCAGTCGGCCATTTGTGTCGTAAGGTCAGCTTGACAAGTCCGGATGCGGGGATGAAATGGGAGTCGTTTTTTCGGCGAAAGGATTTTATGTTAATAACACCTGTTGATTTTTCTCCATTGTACGCAGGAAGATCGTGAAGAAATCCGGTGAGGACAACCTCATCCCCGCTGGTCGTCTGGTTGCTGATGTCGGTCGGGTCGGCAGGTTTCTGAGCGCTCAGAGTACCATTGAACCAGCCAAGGACAAAAAACAGGGCCAGCAGTAAAATGTGACAAAACACTGTTTTATTTTGCCAGAGAAAAGCAGCAGCGGCCAATCCCATAGCAGTAAGAATAACTGTGATCTTTGACAGCAAAAGTTCGGTATGGGAAGAGAAGTAAATTCCCAGACCAAATGCAAATGTAACAGCTATCAATAAGTAGTGTTGTAAGGAGCGAAAGAGCATACGGATTATTCCACACCCAAGATGTATATGTGGGGTTGCGGTTGTTCGATGATGTTACCGATCAGCCAGGTCGGTTGATCGGATGGTTAGACATCCTACTTCAGATAACCTGTTATCAGGTCAAGGTGACGCTTGCTAACCCCTTTTTGCTGTTGAACATCGTTATATCCAAGCTTGCCGTATGTTCTTCTGTTGCTCTCCGATTGAAGTAGAGTGTCCAGGACTTTTACAAGTTCTGCCTCATCATTGATCACAAAAGCACCACCTGACAATACCAGGTTGGAACTGATTTCTTCAAAATCCTCCATATGGGGACCAAAAAGGACAGGAATCTTGGCAAGGGCCGCCTCAATGGGGTTATGCCCTCCTTCGTCAACCAGGCTGCCGCCGATAAAACCGATGTCTGCCAGATGGTAAAAAGCTGCCAGTTCACCGATGGTGTCGAGCAGAAAATAGTGGCCGTCAACTTGTTGCTTCTGTGAGCGTGAAGTACTTTTCAATCCCTTGGAAAGGCCGAGTTGCTTGATTTCTTCAGTTCTATCAATATCTCGCGGAGCAATAATGAGAAAAAGCTCAGGGTGTTTTTCTCTAAGACGCACATAAGCCGACAGCAGGATTTCTTCCTCGCCTGGATGGGTCGATCCGCAAATCCAGATAAGGCGTTGTTCAGCAAGTCCTATATCAAGCGATAAACCGAATTCCGATGACGGTGACTGGGTATCGTATTTGAGGTTGCCCAGCGTGAGGATTTTGCCCTCATCGATACCGAGGCGTTTCATGTTCTCTTTATCCGTACCTGTCTGCATGCAGAGCCGGGTAAATATGTTAAACAGCGGTTGAAAAAAGAAACCAAAACGGCTGTAATTTGAAAAAGATTTTCTGGATATTCTTCCATTGATCAGAAAAAGAGGGATATTCTGCTTTTTGAGATGAGAAAGAAGGTTTGGCCAGAAATCGGTTTCCACCAGGATAAAAATGTCTGGCCGGATGGTTTTTACAAACCAGCGGACAACAGGAAGGAGATCCAGAGGCGACTCATACTGTAGATCGACTTGGTCTGTGAGCAGTTCGTTGGCTAATCTGGAGCCGCTTTTCGTCGAAACGGTCAATACGATAAAAGCATCAGTCATCTGTTTGCGTATCTCCTGAACGAATACCACAGCTGAAGTCACTTCTCCAACGGAAAGGGCATGCACCCATATCGTCTTTTTGCTTCCCCTTTCGGAAGAGCGCATCTTGGCTGCAAGACCAAATCCAAGCCGCTTGATCATTCGAGACCGATATTTTTCTTTGAGAAGAATGACAAAAAGTACGATCGGCCAAAAAAGCGCCAGGAAAATTAGTTGTAGAGTGTTATAAAGAAAAAGCATGAAACCTGAATCCGTGAAGGAGATTGCTATTTTTCCCAACAGTGTACTGAGATAATACAGGATTGATAGATGATGCCGGTTTAACCCAAACTACTATTCCGCCCTTCGGGGCATCCGCTAGCACTGCATCTTTGCATGATTTAACCATTTGATATAGTTCACTATAATCATACGTTTAAAGCAAGCAAAGCTACAGTACTATCGAATGCACTCCAAGAGCACTTCCTGCGGGGCGCTCACAGAATCAGGTGAACGTGTGTTCCCACTTTGTGTAAAGTATCGGATCGCTCTATCATAATGAAAGAGCAGAAAAAAGAAACAGAAAAAGAAAAGACACCAGAAAAGGATTGTAGTAACAATGAATATTATCCTGCTGGAAACCGAAGAGATCAACAACCACATAGTTGTGCTTGTTGATCGTCGGGCCGAGCATATCACAAGTGTCCTGAAGGCTAAAGTGGGGGATAACCTTAGATTGGGAGTTATAAACGGCTCCGAGGGAACGGGAACTGTTCTCTCCATTGCTGAAAAACGGCCCTATAAGGTTGAACTTGCCGTGACACTGACAGCCAAGGTCCGGTCGGAACCAACAATCGACCTGGTCCTGGCACTGCCCAGGCCGATTATGCTAAAAAGAATTTTCAGTCAGGCTGCCGCGCTGGGAGTTGGGCGCTTTTATCTCATTCACGCCCGGAGAGTAGAAAAAAGCTTTTGGAGCGGTTCGATCCTTAAAGAAAAGCAAACCCGTTTTCAACTGCTGCAGGGACTAGAACAGGCAGTTGATACCAGGATTCCGGATGTCGATATCCACAGACAGTTCAAACCGTTTGTAGAAGATAAGCTGCCGTTGGTAAAAGATCTCTACTCACATCTGTTAGTGGCCCATCCTGAGGCCGGCTCTACTCTATTACAGTCAATGTCTGGGAAACCGGTTAATCGGGTGCTCCTTGCCATTGGGCCGGAAGGCGGCTGGATCGATTATGAAATCAACAAACTCGGTGAACAGGGCTTTTTACCCTTTTCCATTGGAAATCGTATCCTGAAAGTTGATACGGCAGTGATTGCTCTGCACAGCCGGATCAACCAGGTTAAGCAATGTTTGATGCAGTTCAAGACTGTTCCTGTTTAGCCGCTTGACAGATCAGTAATTTGATGCTTACCGTAGTTATTGTCAGTATGGTCCATTGTTGAGATCCCGCAGCCTATGGCCTAGCTACTACAAGATCACACAAGGTCGTCGCAAGCAAGCAAAGTGGCCGAGGCGATCTTAAATGACATCATCATTGTTTCAGTCATCTCAAACTTAGAGCATTCAAATGCAGCCAATAACCCAAATACCTTCAGCGTCAGAAATACCACTGGCCCAGATCGGCCCTGACGACGACGCACCATGTTGAGGCCCCAAAACCGACCCCAGGAGCGGGGTCTATGACTTGCCAGGTTACCGGCTTCTTCCTTATGTTGAAGGTTTTGTCGAGACAGCCGTCGGTTCAATTCCCCGAGTGTACACCCGGCTGAACAGCCGGGATCATCTCGGCACCGTCAGGACGCGAATGGGTATTGCCAGAAACCAGTATAAAGTTAATCCGGGCCTGTACTGTGTGGGCAATCCTGCTTCCACATCTCCTGTTCTGGTAACTGCTAATTATAAGTTGAGTTTTGACAGCTTACGGAAAGAGCTGGCCGATATCAATGCCTGGATATTGGTGGTCGATACCAGGGGGATTAATGTCTGGTGCGCTGCCGGTAAAAAGACCTTTTCAGCCGAAGAGATCGCCCTGCAGGTGGAAAGAGCGCAGCTTGCAGAAGTTGTTTCGCATAAAGAGTTGATATTGCCGCAGTTTTCAGCTCCAGGTGTTGCTTCTCATACTCTGAAAAAGAAATGCGGCTTTAAAGGTGTTTTTGGCCCGATCCGGGCTGAGGATATTCCCCATTATCTGCAAAACGGCATGAAGGTAGATGAGTCAATGCGTAAAGTGACCTTTACCTTTTTGGAACGGGCGATTCTCATTCCTGTAGAGTTGGCGTTGGGCTGGAAAATCATCCTCTCTGTCCTCTTGGGCCTGTTTATGTTATCCGGGATCGGCAAGGAGGTTTTTTCCTTTCAGGCGTCAATGACCAGGGGGTTGATAATCGATGGTGCCACCATTCTGGCAGTGCTGGCAGGCGCTGTTTTAGTGCCTCTTCTTCTGCCCTGGCTCCCGGGGAGACAGTTCTGGCTGAAGGGGCTCTGGGTCGGTGTTTTGGCGGGTCTTACAGCCATTTTAACATTTGGTGCGTCAGTAACGGGCCTGGAGAAGACAGGCATTATGATGCTTATGATTGCCATCAGCTCCTATGTGGGAATGAATTTCACCGGAGCAACCCCGTTCACATCCTTATCCGGGGTTAAGTGGGAGATGCGCAAAGGGTTGGCAGTTCAGATAGGCGGAGCATTTATAGGGATTGCTTTTTGGATTGCTGCGCCGTTTGTAATATAGAACCTGAGGCTGTGAGCATTCGATAGTGGTGTAGGGCGAGTCCGTATTTAAGGTTTAAGCGGTTGGGTCAATTAATATTGTATACTATCAATTAGTTAACAGATTTAACAACAATCTTCGTCACAGGTTCAGGCAGGAGTAAACAATGGAGAAATTTCGTTACATTGATGGCGCCGCCATCCTCAAATATGACCGGGAAAAATGTGTTGGTTGCGGTACCTGTGAAACGGTCTGCCCACACCGGGTGTTTACGATGAACTCCCAAAAGGCCAAAATAGTCGATTATAACGGCTGCATGGAGTGCGGCGCCTGTGCCAAGAACTGCCCGGCAGACGCCATCTACGTTAATCCCGATGACGGCTGCGGCTGTGTCGCCTACATCATTAATGCCTGGATTTCTAAGGTGCGGGGAAAGACAGTCAATGTCTGCGGTTGTTGACAAGAATTATCGTTTTAACTTTCAAGCCGTTAATGAACATCATTCCCACAGAGTAACCGATTCAACATATCGTTAATGTCGTCACAGCGTTCTAACCCTTTAAATGTCATTATTATCCCATGTATTTTCCTGGCCATCGCTGATGTGATGCCCAAACAGTTCTCTCCGAGAATGTCTGCATTTAATAGATGATTCATCAGCTGAAAAGATGTTTGAGCAGAAGAGAGCACCTCAAAAGAGAGTTGTTTTTCATTTGAATGGAGTGGAAGGAGCAGAATATTCAAAGGCAGTATAGTATTGTTTTCTATTGTATTTTTAATTGGAAACGTTACAAATGTGGATTTTTGATCGGCAAATTTGCTAGTAATATCCCATTGAGTTCCTGCTGTAAGCTTTTCATAACAGGGTGTGTTGATTTTGACAGGGAGTGACGGCCGACTAAGGGTGAGTTTTTTCTGATCCACATAACAAAAATCGTTGGCGACATACCGGTAACCGCAGGAAGATAGAAGTAGTGTCAAGGCCTCGACAGCTTTGGTTTTTTTGCCCGGTATAAGTATCCCTTTGTTTTCATACTCCATGACTGCTGCCTGAAAGAGCGGCCCTTTACTAAAACTGTATAGAAATTCAGTAGAAATAAAAGAGATCAGCACAGAAACGAAATTCTCCTCCGAAGCAAACCGTTTCGTATTCCTGTTCAAGCTATATAAACAGAAAGCTGAGAATTTCCGGTCATGACTGATTTGTATGGTGGCTGCTGGTTGTAATTGTGGTGGATTCTCCCTGTTAGAAACAACAAACCTAACAGTTTTTGCCGCTTCTATTGGATATATCAGACGAATACCAAACCCTCGAAACGCTAACAATGACTCGAGTGTTTTTTTGGTTTCTTCTCTTTTTTAAAACAAGTTCTATTGGTTTGAGAGGGATTACCGGAATCGGATCGAACTATACTTGCCGGACCCCAACTGCCAAGGCTTTCGGGGTGATCACAAGAAGTCATCGGTTGAACAACACCCTCATGAGGTACTCGTTTATGTTTGGGCGGCAATTTTAAGTAATTCCCGTATCGCTTTGTCAGATAGCCTTTCGGATTGTTAGGTCCCGGAAAAGGATACGACTCAAATTCTATGTTTCGCAAAGGAAATAACAGTTCTTCCCCCATTCTTGTTTTGGAGATGGAACTGATATAATAGCGCCCCTCTTTGGTAAAGCATATCAAATCAACTTGCAGACCATTTTGCCATTTGGCATCCTGGTTATACATAGACCACTCTTGATAATTGCTGTATTTATCACGCAATTTTGTCAAAAAAATATTTTGTGGTGGATAAAAGGGGTCTGTTTGATAGTTTTGAAAGAAAATGTCATGGGGGAGAAGAGGGATAAGGCGCTGCAACCGAGCATAATGTTGTTCTGTCAAACCTATATCGATATCGCAATCCCATGGTATGAAACCACCGTGTCGAACGGCGCCCAATAAGGTTCCGCCTGTCAGCCAGTATTCGATGCCTTCCTGTCGGCAGAGAAAATCAAAAATACGCAGCATTCGCAACAGAACGTATTGACATTGTTCCAGGTTGCTTTTTCCCTGGTCACGCTGATCCGGAAATAGGTTTGAAAAATCATCCATCAGTCTGAAGAATTCAGTCGATCTACTGCTGATCGGAAGATTCGGGCGGCCTGTTGCAAACCAAGGGGGTGACTGTCCACCCAATGAGCAACAATCAGCATGAAATCAGTATGTTGGACAGCCTTGTAATAGGTATCTAAATCCCCAGGATGTTTTCCTCCCTGAATGTTGGGCATGAGGGCAGGCAGTTTGTCGCTGTTGCACCTTGAGGCTAGCATCAGTTTCTTTGCAGCTAACGGGTCAATTAGATCGGACCCGAATATTCCGGGTGTGACAAACCAGTCTGCACCGAAATATCGGACCAATGTACACAGAACAGCATTATCAAGCCCCCAGTTAGTATTTCGAGTCAATAAGTCAGCAAAGCTGTTATGAGCAAGGATGGGTAATACCTTTTGCTTTGCCAGCCAGGACATAGCTCCTAAACCCTGGATAAACGGTGCCACCAGGACACCATCCACACCAAGCTCGCAGGCGGTATCCCATCGCTGTTGAAGCTCTTCATGCTCGCAAATTAAGTTGGCCAGATACAGCTTCTTTTCACCGGATTGCTGTATGGCTTCATTACGTGCTAAAATCATGGCTCGTAGATGAGTTGCAAAAGAGCTATGATCAGGAAAACAGATCAACTCATCATCTTTTACAAGGTGAAAACCACCTATGAGAACATCTCTATTCAACCGGGACATCACTTGGGTATCAAGACCTATCCCGGGTCGCATCGCTCTACAGAGAAGCGGTCCGCTCTCCTTTTCGAGGAGTTTGAGTATACCCTTGGACCCAAAAGCAGGTCCTGGACCAAGATTAAGCGGGAGTTGGATGTCGATAACCGTGAAACTGGTTAAAAAGCCAAGACGAGGCAGTTCCCCTACAATGACATTGAGAAGCTGGGAGGGCCTGTTCTGAACCAGACAGTTTGGGATAGCCAGAACGATATCATAACCGGTAGTAGTACCTTCAGATTGTTCATGGTAGACTTCTGTTTGGAGAAAGTATTGGTCTGCAACCGAATGGACCAGCCCATCATCCAATTGAATTATACTACTTATTCGGATAGTCCAGTCATCCAGTGTGGAGTCTTCAACATACCCTTGGATATATTGGGTTGAAGCACTTTGCTCCATTGCCATTCCTATGGCGGCAATTTCCGGGTTCAACGATGTCGAGATACGATAGGTGACAACAAAATATTGAGACTGGTCCAAGTTTTCATTCCACCAGAAAGACTCGCTGTTGTTGGGAATCACCAAATGCCCTGAACTCATGTTAAGTATTCGGTTAATAGTTGTGCAAGTTTCCAGTCAATCTCGGAAGTGATTTTTATATTGTTTTTCTCCCCTGGAACAGGAGTAGCCGAGTATCCTGCTCTTAGAACCAGCTCAAGAGTTGATTGTTCCTGCCACCTATGAATTTCAGCCTGTTTGTAGACATCAACCAGCAGTTGCCTGGAAAACGCCTGGGGAGCCTGAAACAGTCCTGTCTCTTCCGATTTTATGATTTGCTTAATTTTCCCGTTAGCCAGTTGGGCCACAGCAACTTCGTGGGCCATAAAGGCTCCTGCTGCACCGGTAGTTTTTGCAGCCGTTAGCACAGAATCATAAAGATCGAGGCTGGTGAATGGCCTTGTAATATCAGCAGTCAGCACCCATTCTCTAGTTGCGCATTCAAGCAACAAACCAACAGATTCCTGGCGGGATTCGCCACCCTCAATGCATCGGCTGTCTGGACACCGCTCCTGTATGGTATTACAAAGTCCTGGCGGAGTAGCAATAATAACCTCATCTGTTAATCGAAGCGCTTTGTTGGAGACCCATTGTACAAGCGGCTTTTCCTGCAATAGCAACATTGCTTTGGGCCCCAGCCCAAGCCTTTCACCATTTCCCGCTGCCGGGATAACAATAGACAGGTTATCGATTTTCCTCTCTGAGTCCATTTGTTATTAAACAGCCCTGTTATACATGATTTGGGCTAATGAGGAGAAGGGCAGATCGAGTTCCAGTTTTCAGCGGCTTCCACAACGGCATTGATATCCTTTCGAAGGATGGAACTGTTAAACTCAACCGGGTATTCCATCTTTGTAATACGGGTTCCATAGGTTTGGAGAGTGGCACTGTCAGCAAGCCCCCCAGTCAAAGCGAGCCGTACATTTTCGGGATCAGCCCCGTTTTTTAAAGCAAGTAACATTGCTTCGCCTATGGCTGCCCGTGTTAAGGTGATGATGATCTGGTTCGCCGCTTTTGCCACCTGGCCGCTACCACTCTCTCCTACTAACGATACGTTTTGTCCCATTCGGTTGAAATAGGGCTGAACCTTTTGAAAAATTTTTTGCTCTCCTCCAACCATAATAGCCAAATTGGCCTTCTCTGCACCGGTAACCCCACCGGAAACCGGTGCATCAAGCATATGTATGTTTTTGGACTGCAACCGAAAAGCCATGTCCCGGCTTACCTGTGGTGACATGGTGCTCATGCACACGATTATCGTTCCGGGTTGAACCGAGTTTACAATTCCATCTTCATTGAACAGGAGATCTTGAACCTGAGTTTCAGTTCGGACCATGATAAAAATGATATCTGATTTTTGGGCAAGTTCCTGAACGTTTTGAGATACAACTGCTCCAGCCTCAGCAAGATTTTTCGATTTTTCTTGTTTTATATCAAATATATAAAGAGAGCTTCCTTCTGTAAGTAAATTCTTGGCCACTGGTCCGCCCATATCACCAATACCAATAAAACCCAGAGTTTCCAATTTGATCACCCCTTGAATCCGTGACGGAGAATGTTGTTTTGTTTGATATCACTTTGATATATCGTCAAGTTATTGAAATATACAATTTTAACCTAAATGGATAGTTCGCCCTTCGGGCATCCGCTAGCACTGCATCTTTGCCTGACTTAACACTCCAATATAGTACACTATTATTGAAATGTTAAGTCAGGCAAAGCTAGTGCACTATCGAATGCACACCAAGAGCACTTTCTTTAGGTCGCTTACGGATTCAGGCATCCTTGGAATTTATTTCACGTAATAAATCAGCAACTTTTTCACCGCATCGTTTTGAGTCACAGGAGCCACCGCCGATACCGGTCTTACGGGCAATTTCCTCATAACTCCTCGCTCCTTCCTCAATGGCTTTGATGATTTTATGGAGCCTAACTCCTTTACAGAGACAGCCCGGCTTTATTTTAAGCAGGATTTCTTCTTCTTTTGTCATAACGAGTTATCTGTCCTGCTTTTTGGGATGAAAGTACTTATGGATTCTATTTGCGGTGTCGGGGCCGATACCGGGAACCTGTTCGAGTTCCTTCAGAGTCGCCTTTTTGATTCGTTTTAAACTGCCCATGTGTTTGAGCAGTTTCTTCTTTCGATCCGGACCGATGCCTTCAATACCATCGAGTTGGGAGGTTAAGGTAGCTTTGCGCCGCAGCTTGCGATGGAAGGTAATGCCGAATCGATGTGATTCATCCCGTATACGCATGAGGTAGAGGAGAACCGGATTATATGCGGGTAAAAGGATTGGGTTTTTTCGCCCGGGTTTGTAGAGTTTTTCGCCTTCATCCTCGCGTTCTTTGGCGATGCCTATCCAGTCAAGTTTGTCGGCGATATCAAGTCGCCCGGCAATAGCCATGGCCATATTCAACTGACCTCTGCCGCCGTCAACAATAAAAAGGTCGGGTAGGCCGCCTTCTTTGATTCCTCTGGCAAAGCGACGCTCCAACACCTCGGCCATCATAGTGTAATCATCAGGAGTGGAGATTGTCCGAATCCTGAAGTGCCGGAAACCGGATTTATCCGGTTCGCCCTTATAAAAACGGACCAGGGAGCCGACAGCCTGTTTGCCGCTTATATTGGAGATGTCGACACATTCTATGGATTCCGGAACCCGTGTCAAACGCAATTTTTTCTGCATTGTCCGGCTGAGGCTCTGCCATGACAGCTCCTTCTTTTCGAGCTCCTCAAAGACCTGATGGCAATTTGTTTGAGCCATGTTTAGAAGTGTTTTTTTATCTCCACGCTGAGGAACAAAAAGGTGTACTTTTCTGCCAAGACTATCGGAAAAACGCTCAGCCAGCAGCTCCTTATCTTCCGGTTCAAAAGGCAGAATAATCTCGGTGGGCAGTGTCTGTTGGTCGTAAAAGATATTGATCGCCTGGCTGAGGATGCCCCTGTCATCACCGTAAGGATCATCGAGAAAGTAGGTGCGGCTGCCGCTGATAACTCCTTCGCGGATAAACAGGATTACAACGGCAACAGCCGTTTCTTTTCTTAAGAAACCAAAGACATCCTGGTCTTTTAAGTGTCCTGCAACCACAACCTGCTTTTCAAGGGTTTTCTCAAGGGCTAGCATCTGATCACGCAGAAATGCGGCCTGTTCATAATCAAGGGCTTCAGAAGATTCCCGCATCCTTTTATTAAGCTGATCAATCACATTTCTATTCCGGCCTTCAAGAACCAGAAGAACGTCGTCCACCATTTTTCGATATTCCCGGTTATCTGCCAGGTCGATACAGGGAGCCGGACAGTTATTGATCTGATGATTCAGGCAGGGACGTTTACGTTTTTTTACTTTTTTCCCCTTACATCGTCTCAGTGGGAAAATTGAATGAATGAGGCGCAGGCTGGCCCACATGGCTGAAGAGGAAGAAAAAGGTCCAAAGTAAACAGCGCCGTCTCCCATCCTTCTTCTGCTCATCAACAGTCTGGGCCACTCTTCCTGAACGGTCACTTTGATCAGTGGGTAGTTCTTGTCATCTCGAAGGATGACATTGTATTTTGGTTTGTGTTTCTTGATCAGAGACGCTTCCAGTATCAGCGCTTCTTTTTCCGTGTGGGTGATGATGGTATCAACCTTGACCACCTGGGAGAGCATGACCCCGGTTTTGTTATGAGCTGAACCGGAGAAACGGACATAGGAAGACAATCGCTTATACAGATCTTTTGCCTTTCCAACATAAAGCACAGAGGTTTTGTCCAGCATGAGATAGACACCCGGAGAATGGGGAGCTTTTTGTAGGAACTTAGACGGCAGCATTACGAGTGTTGGTCGCCAGTTTCAGGTTCAAAGGGTAGAATAATGATGTAAACGATATGCAAATTGTAATGACCAAATGAGCAATTACTAGGAGATTGTCTGGGAATAGACATTGAGAGCAGATAAGCATAGACTCCGAAAGGGCATTTTCAGGAGGTCTCCTACAGGGCTGCCTCAAAAAGGGTTCTAGTATATTCCTGCCGTGGATTGGAAAAGACCTCATCGGCATCACCCTGTTCAACGACCTGCCCGTTTTTCATGACGATAATTTGGTTGGAAAGTGCCCGGACTACCCGAAGATCGTGGGAAATGAAGAGATAGGTCAAGTTATATTTTTGCTGCAACATAAGAAGAAGTTCAATGATCTGTGACTGAATGGTCATGTCGAGTGCGGAAGTGGGCTCATCGAGTATCAATAGCTCCGGCTTGAGAATGATAGCCCGGGCAATGGCAATCCGCTGTCTTTGGCCGCCTGAGAATTCATGGGGATAACGGTAAGCCATATCCGGGTCCAGGTCCACCTCTTCAAGGATTGAAGCGACAGCCGCCCGTCGTTCTTCTTTGGTCAACTCAGGATAATGGATAGCCAGTCCTTCCGAAACAATTTGAAAAATATTCAGACGAGGAGATAGGGAAGAGTAAGGGTCCTGAAAAACAACCTGGATGTTTTTTCTAAGCGGCTGCATCTCCCTGTTTGAGAGGTCGTTGAGCAGATGATCCTTGAATTTAATTTCCCCTTTGCTTTTCACAAGTTTCAGAATTGACATGCCAAGAGTTGTTTTGCCGGAACCGGATTCACCGACAATTCCGCATGTTGATCCTTTTGGAATAGACAGGCTGATGCCGTCTACTGCCTTGATTGTTTTTACCCGTCGTTTAAATGGCGATATCCAACCGGTTTTCAGGTGAAAATGACAGTTCAAATCGATGATATCCAGAAGGGATTCTTTGGCTTGTTTTTTCCCTGGTGAATCATGGGGAATGGAAGACATGAGATGAATAGTGTACGGATCGGCCGGACGGCTAAATATCTGGTCTGTGGGGCCCTGTTCAACAATCCGCCCGTCTTTCATAATATGAACATTATCTGCTATACGTCTGACCATCGGCAGGTCGTGGGTAATCAGTAGTACAGCCATACCGAATTCCTGCTGGATATCCTGGATCAGGTCGAGGATCTGGGCCTGGATTGTCACATCAAGAGCCGTGGTCGGTTCATCGGCAATGAGCAGCAGCGGTCGACAGGCCAGAGCCATGGCGATAATGACCCGCTGCCGCTGTCCGCCGGAAAGCTGATGTGGGAAAACCTGCAGTCGCTCCCGAGGGTTTTTTATTCCCGTTCTCGTAAGTAAACGGACAGCTTCTTCCTCGGCCTCCTGCTTCTCCATATTCTGGTGTTCCATCAGCGGTTCAATCAGCTGATTACCGATTGAATAGACCGGGTTGAGTGAAGTCATCGGTTCCTGAAAGATCATGGCGATCTGGTTTCCCCGGATTGCCCGAATTTCCTTAGTTGAAAGATCAAAAACGTTGTTGCCTTCAAAGCAGATGCTACCGCTATAGTCTACCCTGGAAGCATCTTCGAGCAGCCTGAGAACGGAAAGGGCGGTCACCGATTTGCCGGAACCGGATTCGCCCACCAGGGCGCAGGTTTCCCTTTTCTTTAATGAAAGTGAAACATCAAACAGGACCTGACTGGACTCCAGCGCACCCTCAATAGAGTCACTTTGAAACCAGGTGTTGAGATTGTCTATTTCAAGGAGCATGGTAGAGGAAGCAGGAAGGATTAGGGTCTGTCATGAAATTAGTGTAACAATATTGCGACGAAATTTTGTTCATTTTCAGTATGGCTAAAGAAGTTGCATAGGCCCGCTATGCAACTTCTTTAGCCGTACTGAAAATGGGCAAAAGGGCAAGCAGGATGTGACAGTTATTTCATGACAGACCCTTAGTATCGAACTTCAAATGAGGAATAGCTTTTGTCGGTATCAAGTACATCTACCTGAACATGATCAACCCGTGATCCAGGAGAGCCCCTGTGCAGCCAACCGATCATTTGATCAACGGTCTCACTGTCTCCGGATATGACTGCCTCCACAGTTCTGTCCGGAAGGTTGCGGACCCAACCGGTCAATCCGATGTTGATTGCCTCTTTCCGGGTATAATCCCGGAAGAAAACCCCTTGAACCCTTCCGGAAATGATGGCGTGTACGATTTTATTGGCCATGGTGAGCGGTTTCTTGTATATGTTTAAAATATCCCCGGGTTTCGAATTTATTAAACATACTATAATCAAAGAGCATAAGAGATACTAATCATTTTCTTCGTTGTTCCAAAGCCTGTTTGTTACAGAAGAAGACTGTCTACCTGAATCTGTGACTAAATTTGCCGTTTGTGCTAAAAACCCCAGGATATATCATGAAGTTATTCAGTCGTTCGACACTAACCTTATTGAGAATCTCGCCCTTCGGGGCATCCGCTCGCACTGCATCTTTGTTCAATTTAACCATTTGATATAGTTTACTATTATCAGACAATTAAAGCCGACAAAGCTACAGCACTATCGAATACACTCCAAGAGCACTTCCTTGTGGGCGCTCACGGATTCAGGTGTCTTTTTATGAATATTACTTTTATCCTGTTTATTTCCATCGGCGCTATTTCACTGGTCCTGACAATGATCGGACTTGGCGGAGGGCTTATTTTTTCACCGCTCTTCATTCTGTTGGGATACGCGAAGCCTGTAGCCGTTTCAGCCTCTCTCTTCTTAAACGGTATAGCTGCCGTATCGGCGGCATTTGTCTATGGTCAAAAGAAAATGGTCGATTTCCAGTTGTCTATTCCTTTGATCATATCATCTTCCATCGGGGCCATATTGGGAGCTTTGACTGAGTCATATATCAATACCAGATTGTTTTTATTTTTCCTGACAACAGTTGTGTTTGTAGCTGCTTTAAAGATGATGATTAGCGGTTCGCCGAAACAGGCGAAGAAAGAGTTGCGTCAGTGGAAAAAAATAATTGCCGGCGGTGGGATAGGTTTGGTTATTGGCTTTATCGGCGGCCTCTTAGGTATAGGTGGGGGCGTTTTTATTGTGCCGATGTTGATCTATTCCCTCGGGATCGAGACCAAGACGGCGGCGGCAACTTCAATCTTTGTCGTCTGTTTTTCATCCTTTACCGGTTTTTTTACCTACATGGCGGCGGGTGTTGTCGACTGGTCGTTTATCTTGCCGGCCGCCCTTTTTTCATTTATCGGTGGGCAGATCGGTTCAAGAATTATGGTTGAAAAACTAAAGGGTAAAACCGTTCGTAGATTGTTTGGTGTTATTCTGCTGCTTTTCTGCGCTAAACTCATACAAAGAGCTTTTCTGTAATTTATTGATTCCATCCGGGAAACAAGATCATATCTAGTTGATTAACTATCAAACAACCGTTGAGCTGCTGAAAATGTTTGTTGTTTTCTAGGTGGTATGCTGGGCAGATATGTGCAATTCAGCACGGTATATATTCCTCTGATATTCTCATCGTAATCTGCTGTAAGTATCCTGCTTCAGGGTTGTAATTAGCAGGATATTCTTACGACTATACAGGATGGTATTTGTTACGACTCAGGGAGTTGGTAGAACGCTTGTTGCCTGCGAAAAAATAGGATATGGTTGATGCCGATGCAGTCGGTAGGCTAACTTGTTATTTTTGAAAAGGAAAAGCGATGTCTGAATTAAAGCTGGAAGCCCTTGAAGGGTATGTTGCGTTTGATGGTCCCGTTGTCACCATCGTTATGGACGGTATCGGCCTTGGGCCGCTGGATGATTCCAATGGTGTTCACGTTTCCAATACACCTGTTCTTGATAACTTGATGGAAGAAGAGCTGGTTACCGATCTTGCCGCTCACGGGTTGGCCGTCGGCCTGCCCTCAGATGGTGATATGGGAAACTCCGAAGTCGGCCATAATGCACTTGGCGCCGGCAGGGTGTTTTCCCAAGGTGCCAAATTGGTGAATAAGGCAATCGAATCCGGCACCATATATAACGGAAAAAGCTGGAAGGAGATCGCAGCCAGAGCCGGCAATGGCGGGACTGTCCATTTTATCGGCATGGTCTCCGACGGCAATGTCCATAGTCATATCGATCAGCTCTACATGCTGCTTGATCAATGTGCGAAGCAGAATATATCAAAAGTACGGGTCCATGGATTGCTGGACGGCCGTGATGTTGGAGCAAAATCGGCACTTGATTACTTCAAGCCCCTGGAAGAGAAGTTGAGTGAACTGTCAACAAACGGCAGGGATTATCGTGTTGGTTCCGGCGGCGGTCGAATGGTCACAACCATGGACCGCTATAATGCCGACTGGTCAGTTGTGGAATACGGCTGGAAGGCTCATGTGCTTGGGGTAGGCAGACAATTCTCGTCCGCCTGTGAGGCTATTGAGACATACTACGCCGAAGATCCTGAAATAACCGATCAATATATGGACAGTTTTGTCATCACTGAAAACCAGGAGCCGGTAGGGACAATTGAAGATGGAGATGGCGTAATCCTTTTTAACTTTCGCGGCGACAGAGCCATTGAGATCTCGAGGGCCTTTGATGAGGCTGATTTTAATGAATTTGACCGGGTGCGGGTACCCGATGTCTTTTATGCCGGGATTATGCAGTATGATGGCGATACCTCGATACCGGCCAACTACCTGGTGGAGCCTCCGGCAATTGACAAAACCCTGGGCGAATATCTGTGCGCAACGGGTATCACTTCATATGCCATCTCTGAAACCCAGAAATACGGCCATGTCACCTATTTCTGGAACGGTAACAAGTCGGGCTATATCGATGAAACACTTGAGGAATATGTTGAAATTCCCTCGGATAAAATCACCTTTGATCTACGACCCTGGATGAAAGCGGCGGAAATTACCGATCTTGCAGTTGAGGCGATTGAGTCCGACGAGTTCAAGTTTATCAGGCTTAACTATGCCAACGGTGATATGGTCGGACACACCGGAGTTGAAGAGGCGACCCGGATAGCGGTCGAAACGGTGGATCTCTGTCTGGGGCGATTGCTGGCGGCACTGGAAAGAGCTGGAGGGGTAGCTTTGATCACCGCAGATCACGGTAATGCCGACTGTATGTGGACCGAAAAAAATGGTGAGCGTTCACCCATGGTCGCCCATACAAAAAACCGGGTGCCCTTTATCGTCAAAGATTTTTCGGGAAAAAACAGTTTTGCCCTTACACGGCCGGACAAACGGGGATTGTCCAACGTGGCGGCAACAATTTGCACTGTCCTGGGATTAAGCCCCCCCAAAGAGTATGATTCATCGCTTGTCAAACTGGTGGAAAGGTAGATCACCATGACTGATAAGATCAGCAGATCGGAGCAGAAAAGGCGCTTTAAGCGGATTGAGGAGATGGCAAAAGAATTGGCCATTCTCAGCGACAACGATCTCAAAACCTTTCCCGGATCTGCTGATGTAAAAGAAGAGATTGCTATTATCCGAACGTTAAAAACGGGAGCACGAAAAAGGCAGATCAAATATCTGGCAAAACTACTGCGTGGAGAAGATATTGATCAAATATACGCGTTTATGGGAACATTAAAAGGGTCAAAATTAAAGGAAAAGGCCCTGTTTCATGAGGCGGAAAGGCTACGTGATGCCGTTATCAATGAAGCGCTGGAAGATTATAACATCCATAGAGCGGATAATCTGGAGTGGGAACCCGGATGGCCAAGTGAAACACTTGATCGTGCTGGAAGTCAGTATGTTGCCATCAAGCGGAAAGAACTTGAGAAAGTGATTTTTTCTTACGTCAGAACACGCAGCAAAGTCCATTACCGAGAGGTGTTTCGCCTGATTATGGCAGCAATGGAGGAAGACGAAAGACGAAAAAGAGCTGCCCGCCGGTAGGACCGGTTCTATCCATCGTTGTATACTCCTGTTAATGCATTGATTTTGTCTGCAATCCCGGACATAGAGATTGTCCGGATGGAAAATACATTTTCCAGGCTGGTTCCGAAATGGGCACCATTCATGGCATTGCAGGTGTCAGTGAGGCTGTCGACCGAATCCGTTACTATCCTTTTGATCTCCGGTTCAGCCAGAAGTATGGCGTGTCGATAATCTCACCAAGAGCGCTATCAACTGAATCCCCTTCTCTGATTGTCCCTATTTTGGCAAAAGCTGTTGAGATGTCATCTGTAGTGTCGGCAATCTCGGTAAGGCCCTGAATACCTATATAACAATTTCAGTCACAGATCCAGGATGACTTTTGTCAGGGATATGTGGGTACCAAAGGGTGATGGAAAAAGGGGTGTACGATCAGCGCATTTCGTCGGAATCGACATAGGCATAAGCACTGTGCTTATGGATCGATTCGAATGATTCCACTCCAACGGAGAACCAGGTGATATCGGGATGTTCAAGTGCGGTTACCGCCACTTTTCTTACAACGTCTTCAACGAACATCGGATTACTGAAAGCTTTTTCGGTGACGTATTTTTCATCTGGACGTTTTAAAAGGGACCATAATTCACATGAGGCTGACTGCTCAACTAATTCGATAAGCTCTTCAACCCAGACGAATTTCGAGAATTTGATGTTCAGTGTAACCTCGGCGCGCTGGTTATGCGCTCCGGCTTCGCTGATTTCCTTTGAGCAGGGGCAAAGTGTGGTGACGGGGACCTTGACACTTAAAACGAAATCGCTATCATTACCGACAACGCCAGTAAAGGTGCATTCGTACTCCATCAGACTGCGGGTCTGTGAGACTGGTGCCTTTTTTTCAATGAAATAGGGAAAGGACATTTCAAGTTTAGCAGACTTGGCATTGAGAGCCTCTCTGACCTCGCTCAACAGTTCTCTGAAAATGGTAGCGCTCATTTCGTTTATATATTTGTTGAGGGCTGTGGTGAAAATATCGACGCAACTGTCCATGTATTGGCGAGGCATGCTTGCCTGCAAGGTGACGGTGGCCACGGTGTCCTGCAGGTTTCCGTTTTTTTCCAGAACCCTAACCGGAATCCGGATGTCCTTTATGCCGACTGTTTGGATACGCATAGGTTGTTACCTGAATCCGTGAAGAGGATTGCTGTTTGTTCACATAATTTGCTTATAGAATACAATATTGAAGGAATAGACTGTTTTTATCTTAAATAATCTTTCATTCTCCGGGCATCCGCCAGCAAAGTTGCAGCACTATCGAATGCCCACGAATTCAGGTTAAACCCCACACCATTCAAAATCATAAGCGAAACTGTTTTTACTCCTTTTTCTTAGGTTGCACAATAGCGTTTTCCCTGATAAACGATTGCAGAAGGGTACTGCTGTTCTTTTTTATGTGTAATATTCATCTGTTTTACGTGCTATTGCCCGGAATATTGACTGGCATCTTTTTTCGGGCATTTCTTTTTGAATCGGTGTATCTTCTTTAGTTTTCTCCCTTCACTGAGGTTTTCATTTGTGGTTGAAACACCGGTGATCGAAGGATCCTTGGAAACGATGGAAGAAAGAATCAGACTAGATAAATGGTTGTGGGCTGCCAGATTTTTTAAGACCCGCTCCATGGCGTCTCAGGCTGTAAATGGAGGCAAGGTGCATGTGAATGGTCAGCGTGCCAAAGCTGCCAGAGCCGTTAATGTCGGAGATTGTCTCCAGATAACCAGGGGGCTGACCGAATTTACAGTCACCGTTCTGGCTGTTTCCAAGTATCGACGTCCGGCTGTTGAGGCGCGCACACTCTATCAGGAGTCGGAAGAGTCCATACAGGCGCGTAATGAATCCAGGGAAATGAGAAAAGCGGCAATAGGCGGTTATCGGGCGCCGGGAAAACGGCCTTCCAAACGTGATAGAAGAAAGATTAAGAGATTTACAAGAAGAGACTAATATCTACGAATTCAGGTCGAATAATCAATAGAAACCTGTTCGTTGATAAGCTTTCATCCATTTCCAGTTTACTGGATAAGATTGACAAAACAGTGAAAAGAAGGAGCAAGAAATAGAAATGAAAAAGATCGAGAGAGCGATTATCAGTTTAACCGACAAATCCGGAATCGAGGGTTTTGCCAGGGAACTTGAAAACCTTGGTGTGGAGATTCTTTCCACAGGCGGGACTGCGGCCAAGATCAGGGAGGCCGGTATCAAGGTAATGGATGTCTCTGAATTCACGGGTTTTCCTGAGATGCTTGATGGCAGGGTCAAGACCCTTCATCCGCTTGTACATGGCGGTATTCTCAACCAGCGTGAAAACGAAAAACACAGGCAACAGTGTGCCGAACACGGTCTGAAAAACATTGACCTTATTGCGGTTAATCTCTATGCCTTTGAAAAAACCGTTGCTGATCCAAACTGCACCTTAAACAATGCTATCGAAAACATTGATATCGGCGGACCGACCATGTTGCGGGCCGCTGCTAAAAATTTTCATGATGTAACGGTTATTGTTGATCCTACCGATTATCCGCAGGTATTGGCCGAGATGAAAGAGACCGGCAACACAACGTTGAAAACCCGGTTTAAGCTGGCTGCAAAAGTATTCGCATTGACCTCGACCTATGACACAACGATTTCCAATTGGCTGGAAAAGGTCGATGTGGACACCAATGAGTATTTTAAGGGAGAATAACGATGTTGAAAATGGCTGTGCTGCTGTCCGGCAGCGGGAGAACGCTAGATAATTTCCATGAAAGAATTCAGGCCGGCACCTTGAACGGTGAAATCCAGGTCGTCATCTCAAATGTGGCGGATGCGCTCGGCCTTGAGAAAGCGAAGAACTATGGGTATCCGGCATTTCATGCTGTCGGCAATGAGGCCACCAACGAGATATTGAAAGACTATGATATCGATATTATCTGTCTGGCCGGCTATCTGAAACTGTATTCACCACCGAAGGACCTGTCCAGGCGGGTAATCAACATCCATCCGGCCTTGCTGCCCTCCTTTGGTGGAGACGGTTTTTTCGGCACTCGTGTCCATAGTGCTGTAAAAGCGCGCGGCTGCACGATCAGCGGTTGTACGGTCCACTTTGCCAACGAGTTTTACGACGAAGGACCGATTATCTGCCAGATGAGCGTGGATCTTGGTTTTGATGATTCCATCAATGATATTGCATCTAAGGTTTTTGATGTGGAATGTGAAGCCTTTCCCAAAGCAATCAACCTGGTTGATGAGAAAGGAGTTGATTTTTTCTGGGATCGGGTTGGCCAATGAGCAGTGAAAAGAAAGTGATTCTCAATGGGCAGCAGATCACTGCTGCCCTTGATGACATCGTTACGCAGATACTCGATAAAAACAGAAGTGCGGAACAGCTTGCGGTTGTCGGTATTCATACCTGTGGAGTTTTCCTCGCCCAGCGCATACGCCGCATCATTTATGACAGGACAGGGGTCGAGGTCCCTTACGGCTCGCTTGATATCAACCTGTATCGGGATGACTGGTCCCTGATGACCCAGAGTCCTGTGGTCCGGACAACAGACATCTCTTTTGAGGTCGAAGAGAAACATCTGATTCTGGTAGACGATGTTTTTTACACCGGCCGCACCATCCGTTCCGCTATGGACGCCTTAATGGATTATGGACGTCCCCGATCTATCCAACTGGCAATTCTTGTTGAGCGGGACGGGAGAGAACTGCCAATCAGACCCGACTATATCGGTATGGATACAGTCATGATCGGCGATGAGAATATCCAGGTCCGCCTTACGGAAAAGGATGAAATCGATGAGGTAATTGTCGAGGGCTGAGTGTTTACTGAACTCTCAAAAGGTCATCACAGGTCATCGCCAGCAAAACGCTGCGATCGCAAGATCGGAGTCTGACGTGTACCTGCCAAGTCCCTTCACTTCTTACAATGACTCGATTGCTCCTTCTGCTCCTTTTTGTAAATCCATCAATAGGAACTGACCATAAAACTGCAGTTCAAACGATTCCGGTCTGTTTTCATTCTCCACACCTCTGTGATTCCCTATGGAGCTTCTAGCACCTGCCGGCACCTTCGAGACCTTTATCGCCGCTCTTGATGCGGGAGCCGATGCGGTCTATGCGGGTGCTCCAGATATCAATGCCCGCTCCCTTTCCCGGGATCTCAGGATGGAAGAGATCGGCGCCATGATCTCTGTCTGCAAACAAAAAGGAAAAAAACTGTATCTGGCCGCCAACAGTCTGATCAGACAGCAGGATCTTGCCGGGTTGATTAAAACTCTGGCAGTCCTTGAAGCCCTGGAGCCTGATGGTTTGATAGTCCAGGATATGGGGCTGATCAATCTTGTCTCGTCCCATTTCCCTACAATGCCCCTGCATGCCTCCACCTTGATGGGAGCCCATAACAGAGACAGCGTTGAGCTGTTTGCTTCCATGGGGTGCGAACGTGTTGTTTTGGCCAGGGAGTTGACTGTCGATGAAATAGGTTCCATTGCAAATTCAACATCGGTTGAGTTGGAAGTCTTTATCCATGGGGCGATGTGCTTTTCCTATTCCGGTTTCTGTCTGTTTTCATCCTTCCTCGGTGGTAAAAGCGGCTTGCGAGGAAGATGCGTGCAACCTTGCCGCAGGCGGTATGGTTGGGATAGTAAAGGTAAAGGGAAGCGAGGCAGGAGTTCGAAGAAGTCCAGGGGGCAGTCAAAGGGAGGGTACTTATTTTCAATGAATGATCTGTCCGGGCTCCAGGCGGTTCCCAGGTTGAAAAATATTGGTGTTGCCTCCCTGAAAATTGAAGGAAGGCTGCGCACGGCTCATTATGTTTCCAATGTAGTGAAGGCCTACAGGCTGATGATAGACGCCGACAACCGTACCTCAGCAGAAGCGTTAAAAACAGGCGCCCGGCTGATTAAGGAAGCAATGGGCCGCAAAGTTGCTGCCGGATATTTTAATGGACCCCAGCCACCAAATGCCATTACCCCGTTTCACTCAGGAAATATGGGAATCCATCTTGGCCGGCTAGCCGGGGTGAAGAGGGTCAACGGTAAGCTGATTGTAAAGTTGAGCTGTAAATACACGCTTGCTCGCGGCGATCGACTGCGCTGCCATTTTGAGCATAGCGGCGAGCGTAAATCGTTCACTGTCAGGGGTTTGTCGATTAACGGCTTGAGTGTGGAAGAAGTTCAAGCCGGCCAGATGGTGAATATTGAACTCCCGGACGATTTTCCCCACTCTGTTTCCGGTCCGATAGAGGTCTTTAAAGTTGATGTGGGCACGCAGGTGATAAATATTGACGACAAAAACCAGCTGGCGGCCGCCAAAAAGAGGTTAGCCGCTATTACCTCTGAACAGAAGAAACGGATTGAAGCTATACGTGGGCGGGCTCTGGGTCACTATCAGCCAGGAAAAAAGAAAAAAACAACGCTAAAACAAAAAAGCGGACAGAGAGGACACCGATCAGCACATAAACAGAGACAATCGTCTTTTGAGTACTGGTTGAAGCTGGATACGGTTGAACCGCTGCTCCATAAATCGGTAATAAAAGCGGATCGTTTCATTGTCGAGATAAATCAGAAGAATGTGGCGTCTTCGGGAATGTTGAAGCGATATCTCGGCCGATCGATTCGTAACGTGATCTGGTCGCTTCCTCCTATCCTGCTTGAAAGAGAGTTTGGTCGGATTCGAAAAGCGATATTTTCACTTATCCGTTCGGGTTTTGTTAATTTCCAGATTGGTCATATTTCCCAGGTGGAGCTTTTCGATGGCGACCGTATCCATCTACATGGAGGTTATACACTCAACCTGATGAATCATCAGGCCATCGACTGGGCGATTAAAGGCGGACTTGAATCGGTACAGCTTTCAATCGAGCTCGATCGGGACTGCATTCAAAAGGTTATCGGAATGGTCAATAGCAGTAGCAGTATCAACTGCCGCCTCGGTCTGACAGTCTATGGAACACCACCGTTGTTCACCGCCAGACTTGCGCCTAAGCACTTTTTGTACAATCGACAGTTAACAAGCCCCAAGAACGAACAGTTTGTTATCAGAAAAGTGGGTGGTTTTACCCAGACCTTTCCCCAGCGGCCTTTCTCTCTACTGCCTTATCTGAAAGAACTGCAGACCATGGGGCTTGACTATGGTGTGATTGATCTCACCAATATGAAAACCTCAAAAAAGGAACTGCTCAGGCTTGCCGATATGCTCTCCGGCCGCGCTCATCATCCGAAGTTGCCGACCTTTAATTACATGGGAAAACTCCAGTAATCAGAATGATGCCCAGGATGCAGCAATCTGGGGATTTTAATCACTGTCATTTAAGGGTGAAGGGAGAAAATAATCAGCTTCTTCTCTTCGGTGGAAGGTTGGCGAATTCTTTTCAACTCAAAATCAATGCTGATAGACCCAAGCAGTCGAACTGTCCAGGTCTGTTTCCGTGTATTGTATGAAGGTTTGCTCAAACGAATCAGTGATGGATTAACCGGTGCCAGGATTGCCTGTATCTGCTTAATGGTATAGCTGTGTCTGGGTTGGTTTTTAATTGATTTTAAATCGGCGTACCTGTCGATGGCAGATATGTTGTGTTGCTGGACTGCATGAATAAAGCCGGTAACAACAAGTTCAGGCGTCTGGTAGTCAGCGGCGGCAGCTGGAAGGTTAAAAAGTAAAAAGATAACCAGAACTGCTATCAATAGAAGTTGTTTCTTCATTATTTGACTCCCTCCATAAAAAACAGCATCAGAAAATCATAGGTATAAGAGAAAGCCAGGTTCTCCTCGCTAGCCCGAGGGCCTGCCACATTGAGATTAATGATCCGGTGGTCATTCGTAAATGAGGATAACCGCTCAGCAGCCCGGCTAATGGTGCAGGAGCAACCGTCAATATGAAGATGGGGCTTCTGTAATTCTCTGCAGAACTGTCTTGTCAATCTGGTCCCGCCTGATAATAAGTTGAAAAAGATGATCAGCGTACCATCACTGTCCAAAACATTGGCATGTGTTCGTTCCTGATAGCCACCACTTGGCAACTCTTTGAGCGGATACCGTTTGGGAATGGTTCCATCCTCGGCCTTTCTGCCTTCGGGACACCAACCGCCAACCTCGATATTTAATCTCAGCCCCACGTCAAGCGCAGCCCGGTCAACTCCCGTTTGACCACCGGATATGATTTTTATCTCTCGTTTCACCGTGAATATTGACAAAGTTTCATTTCTTAAAACTACTCTACTACGGAAAAGCGGGCACAGTCAAAACGGTTGCTTAAAAACGGGAATTACGTGAAGATGGTTGGAACAGGCTGAAATGTCCTTGTATAAGAGTGGAGAGTCTGTTATGAGCACTGAAGTAGTTAAAAACTGATCAATTTCCTTAAAAGGACTCGCTACAGAGTACTTTTTGTACTGAAAGGGACTTAGCCGTTTCAGCTGCTATTCACTGTCCACTTTACTTCGACCAGATAATGGGTGAATCTCAAGAATCTATCAATGAAATGTATGAATAGAACAATAGTTTTTGCGGTGGTGTGTGTATGTTTGTTTTTGCGCTCAGGTGGGGCACTGGCTGAGTTCGATATTGAGAAGATCAGAAAAAGTCTCGTTCGAATCAATACAACAACCCAGACCCCGGATTACTCTGCGCCCTGGAAGCCGGGTAAAATATCCCGTGGGGTCGGCACCGGGTTTGTTATCGAGGGCAACCGTATCATGACCAATGCCCATGTGGTTTCCAATGCCAGACTGATTCTGCTCGAACGTGAAAACGACCCCAGACAGTATCCGGCAACCATTGCCCATATCGGCCATGACTGCGATCTGGCGATTATCGTTCCTGAGGATGTTTCCTTTTTTAACGACAGCCACCCCCTCCAGTTCGATGAGATTCCCAAGCTTCACTCGACGGTCTCAGCAGTCGGTTACCCTATCGGTGGAGAGCGGCTGTCAATTACCAGGGGGGTAGTGTCCCGGATCGAATTTGTTCTGTACAGTCACTCGGGTATCGATTCGCATCTGGCCATTCAGATCGATGCGGCCATTAATCCAGGCAACAGCGGGGGACCGGTTATTCAAAACGGCAAAGTAATCGGGGTAGCCTTCCAGAGTTACAACAACGTCCGGGCGCAAAATGTCGGCTATATCATCCCCACTCCGGTTATCCATAGATTCTTAAAGGATATAGAAGATGGGCAATACAACGGATATGTGGAATTGCTGATCAGTACAATGAATCTGCTCAATCCCGATTATCGCAGCTATCTGAAACTGGAAAACAATAATATGGGTTATCTGGTTTCCCGGGTAATCAGTTCCGGTTCCGCTGAGGGCATCCTGGAGAAAGGGGATGTGCTGATGACCATCGATGGTTATCCGGTTTCGAGTAAGGGGTCGATCCTGATCGGTGGAGAGCAGGTAAAGATGGAAGAGGCTGTAGAGAGAAAGTTCCGGGGAGATACTGTTGAGCTCGGCATAATCAGAAACGGTAAAACCAAGACAGTGACACTCACTCTGACCGGTGCGGACCATCTGAAGATTTACGGTTGGAAGTATGATCAGCAGCCCGGTTATCTGATTTTTGCAGGCCTTGTTTTTCAGCCGCTGAACCGAAATCTGCTTACCGCCCACAACATACGAACGCCGGAAATCGTTCATTTCTATAAGGATTTTATTAACGAAGATCTCTTTCTGGAACGTCCTGAAATTGTAGTTTTCACCAGGGTGCTGGTGGATTCGATCAATTCCGGTCTCAAAGAGATGCGATATAAGATCGTCGACAAGGTGAATGGCAGAAAAATCAGAACTCTGGCCGATATGTCTGAAGCATTGAAGCAGGATACCGAGTTCCATGTTATTGAGCTCTTCAATGGGGAGCGGCCGATTGTTATGAAAAAAGAGAGTTTGAAGGCTGCAGAGGACCGAATAAAAAAGAAATATCAGATCAGCAGGATGTCTTATCTTGGCGAGGAGAAAAAATGAAAATTTTTCGGACCGTATGCCTATCTATGCTGGTTTTCCTGACCGGATGTTCTGTTTCCGTCCAGGCTCCCACGTCTTCGACTCCAGCCGTTTCCGATGACCGGAATATTGATGATTCACTTGTACGGGTGAAGGTGAGTTCGCAAACCTATTCCTATGTCAGGCCCTGGGACACCAAGGCTGGTCAAAACAGGGAAGGGCTGGGGGTTATTGTAAAAAAAGGCCTGGTTATGGTAACCGCCCAATTGGTGGCGGATTCGACTTATATTGAACTTGAAAAGGGAGACAGCGGTAATAGAAGCCCCGCCCATATCGTTGAGGTTGATTACAGGTCGAACCTGGCTCTTCTCGGCGTTGAAGACAGCTCCGTTTTACAGGGGAAAAAGTCCATTCCCATACGAGACAAACTTGCTGCCGGTGACAGGGTGAAGGTGTTGTTGAGCGGTAAAGACGGCAAATATGAGCGTTTGCAGGGTCGTGTTTCCGGGATCGATACGGGAGGGTATCCGTACAAGTCAAAACTGATGCTCTCAAAGATCAAAGTGAGTCTGCCGGCCGCTACGGATGCCTCATCAATGGTGATTGTAAAAGATGGGGCAATATGCGGATTTGGGATGGGATATCACCAGAGTTCGGAAACGGTAAAAGCGATTTCGGTACCCGTGCTCCACCACTTCTTAAACGATTACAACGACGGCAGATATGAGGGGTTGCCTTTTGTCGGCATCGACTTTTCGCCGCTTGATGATGTGCAGATCAGGGAATACCTGAAAATGGGACAACACAAGGGCGGCATTTATATTTACCGGGTTCGTCCGGCAAGTCCGGCGGCAAAGGCCGGATTAAAACAGGGTGATGTTCTGCTCTCAATGGATGGTCTGGTAGTCAACAAATTCGGCAAGTATAAGGATGATGTTTTCGGGTTGACCAACCTCAGTCATTATATTTCCATCAGGAAATACAGTGGGGAATCCGTGGTACTGGAATTTTTAAGAGATGGGGTGAAGAAAAGCGCAACAGTCAGGCTTGAGGCTGCAAGCCTGGTGGATTCGCCGGTCCCGACCTACATGGAAGGAGCACCTCCCAAATACATGATCCTTGGGGGGCTGGTCATTACCGAATTAAGCAGACAGTATCTCCAGGAATGGGGCCCGCAATGGGTTGTTAAGGCTCCGGAAAACCTTGTCCATTATTACCTTAATCAATGGAAATTGCTCAAACCGGGACAGCGTCTGGTCGTTCTCAGTCATGTGTTGCCGACCAGGGCGATGATCGGTTATACCAAATTTTCAAATATGATTGTTAACATGGTCAACGACCGGGCTATCTTAAAAATTGAGGATGTGCGTGCGGCTTTGCAGAAGCCCATCGGCCAGTTTCATCATCTGACATTCATTGGCGACAGCAAGGAAGTCTTTCTTAACCGTTATACCCTGGAAAAGGAAAATATCTTTATCCAGCGACGCTATGGTATCTCTTCTCTAGAGCGTTTGTAGCAGCAGAAATCCGGAAGTAATTGAGAGTTCGGCAAGGTAACGACTTTGGCTCTTAAAAAACCAAACAAACAGAGATAACTATTGTTGTTGACTATTTTATTTGAGTGAATTAAACTCACGAAGTTTTAGGGATTGAACTTCGTTGTCGGAAGAGAATTCCAAAAATTTGAGTAAATAACAGCATTTAATGAGTCAATTCGCCATATACAAGTAGAGAAGGAGGAAGTATCTCGTGGCCAATCATAAATCCGCCGAGAAAAGAAATCGTCAGTCAAAAGTTCGCCGTTTGCGAAACCGGATGAATAAGACTCGTATGAAGAACGCCATTAAAAAGGTTCATCAAGCGATTGAGGCCGGTTCTCAGGAACAGGCCCAGGAAGAACTTCAGCAGGCAATATCAATCATTGCCAAAACCGCTTCCAAAGGAACAATTCATAAAAAGACAGCATCAAGGAATATCTCGCGTTTGACCAAACGCGTGAAAAGTATTCAGGCTGCTTAGATTGATTATCCTGTTTGTCTATCAATCAGGAATAATCGGTTCATCGAGTTGTAGAGGCCATGGAGCGTAATCGTTCCATGGCCTTTTTTAGTAGGATCTGTTGACCTGTTGAACCATCTGTTACCAGACAGATAATTCAGCGTTTCAAACAGGAAAATCCCGCAGTGACGTAACCAATCACGGGGTAAGCAACATACTTAATCTTACGCAGAGACCAGGTCATGTCCAGTCAGAGCTTTCCAGAACTGAAAGACTTCATAAAACAGACAGAACAATCACGGCTAGTGCCGGTTTATCGTAAGATCATTGCCGACCTTGATACTCCGCTGACGCTGTTTGCCAAAGTGGCGGCCGACGACCATGTATTTCTGTTTGAGAGTATGGAGGGAGGTGAGAAATGGGGCCGATACTCGTTTGTCGGTATCGATCCGATTGTGACCTTCAGTTCAAAAGACAGCGATATAGAAATCACTGAAAAAAAGAAAGATGGTTCGACTAAAAGACAGTTGACCGGTGACCCGCTGGCCGAGCTTAAAAGGTTGATCGAAGAACTCAATGCTTATGATAATGAAGAGTTGCCCAGGTTCTGCGGTGGAGCTGTCGGTTTCTTAGGCTATGACATGGTGCGTTTCATGGAAGAGCTGCCTGACTCGCAGGAGCCATCTGACATGGTCGATTCCTTTTTTATGATTCCCCGTCTGGTTCTTATTCATGACAGCTTCAGGCAGTTGGTAACCGTTGTCTGTTGGGTTGACACCGGAGGGAATGATAACCGGGAAGCACTTTATCAACAGGCAATACAACACATAAATCAGATTGTTGAAAAGCTGTCCAAACCGGTTCCCCGTTCTCTTTTTCTTGATAAAAAACCAAACGATATCAAACATCAGTTTACTTCAAACGTCGAAAAAAGACTGTTTCATCAAATGGTTGAACGGGCGAGGGAGTATATCAAATCCGGTGACATTATCCAGGTTGTCCTCTCCCAGAGATTCCACACGAAGACAGGTCTTGATCCCCTGACGCTTTACCGGGCTCTCAGACATATCAATCCCAGTCCATACCTCTTTTTCCTGAAACTTGGCGATCTGGTACAGATCGGCTCATCTCCAGAGATTCTGGTACGCAAGGAGGGAGATATAATCGAGCTTCGTCCCATTGCCGGGACAAGGAAACGGGGAGATACCCCGGAAGAGGATCTGGCCCTTGAAAAAGAACTGCTGGCAGATCCGAAAGAACGTGCCGAGCATCTTATGCTTGTCGACCTGGGGCGCAACGATGTTGGCCGGGTAGCCAAACATGGAACGGTTGAGGTCAGAGATCTGCTGGTTGTCGAGCGTTACAGCCATGTCATGCATATTGTCTCAGGGGTTCATGGCGAAATAAAAGAGGGAAAGGATCAGTTTGATGTGATTTCCGCCTGTTTCCCGGCCGGTACGGTCTCCGGAGCGCCGAAGATCAGAGCCATGGAGATTATCGATGAACTTGAGCCGCAGCGGAGGGGAGCCTATGCCGGAGCGGTCGGCTATTTCGGTTTTTCAGGCAATATGGATTTTTGTATCACCATCCGTACGTTTGTCATGCGGGAGAATGATCTCTGGGTCCAGGCCGGGGCCGGAATTGTTGCCGATTCGGTGCCCGAGAAAGAATATGAAGAGACTGTTAATAAGTCTATGGCGTTAAGAAGGGCTGTAGAGTTAGCCTCCAAAGGCTTCTAGGGTAAATGGTTTTAAGTACTGCATCTTTGCACGATCAAACCTGTCCGCATAGGTTGATGCTATAGCGATCAGGTTCGCTTGCACAAATCTACAGCGCTCAAAGCCATTTACCGAGCCAGCTATTTATGATAAAAGAACTTGAGCAAACCTCCAGCATCCAAAATCAATCTTCACGGCTCACAGGTAATGATTGGAACACTCATCAATTGCAAATAATAAAACTTACGTCGTCGCAAGGGAACAATGCGACCGCAGCGATTTTATTAGTAGATTTTTACAAAACTGAATAGCTCACGTTACGCTAATGCGAATAAATTATAAATCTCTATCCATGTAATGCGGAACAATGCTTGTCTTAATCGATAACTACGACTCATTCACCTATAATATTGTCCAGACTATTGGGGACAACAGCATCAAAGATGGTAATGCCGCCGATATCAGGGTGTATCGCAACGACATGGTCACCATCGAGGAGATTGAGGCGCTTGGTCCCGACCGTCTGTTGATATCCCCCGGTCCGTGTGATCCTCCGCAGGCCGGTATTTCAGTTGAAGCGATCAAATATTTCAGCGGCAAAATTCCGATTCTTGGAGTCTGTCTTGGACACCAGTCGATCGGAGAAGCATTCGGCGGTCGCACGGTTCGGGCCGGTCGCATCATGCATGGAAAAACAAGCCCGATCAGCCATGATAACAAAGGAGTATTTAGTGGTCTCGACAATCCTTTTGACGGTATGCGTTACCATTCCCTGATTGTGGAAGAAACCACTTTGCCGGATTGTCTGCAGATAACCGCGCGTAGTGATGAGGGCGAGCTGATGGGGCTCAGGCACAAAACACATCCGGTGGAAGGGGTCCAGTTTCACCCCGAATCGATTATGACTCCTCAGGGCATTACGATTCTCAGAACATTCATGAGCCCTGAGTATCCCGAGTTGCTTAAAAAAGCACAACAAGACATCTGAGTTGGAGATGGTATGAATATAAAAGAAGCGATTGCAAAAGTTGTTGATGGAAAAGATCTTGTCGAAGACGAGATGATAAATGTGATGGATGAGATCATGTCGGGAGCAGCGACTGACGCCCAGATCGGCTCGTTCATTACCGCTCTGCGAATGAAAGGTGAAACGGTTGATGAAATAACCGGCGCGGTCCGGGTCATGCGCCAGAAAGCGACAACCATCGACAGTGGAATCGACACCGAGACCGGAGGCACTGTCGCCGATACCTGCGGGACAGGAGGTGACGGTTCCGGAACCTTTAACGTTTCGACCACATCAGCTTTTGTAGTTGCCGCGGCAGGCGTAACGGTAGCCAAACACGGTAACCGATCGATCTCCAGCCATTGCGGCAGTGCCGATGTACTGGAAGCTGCCGGTGTTGTGCTTGACCTGACAGCCCAGCAGGTGAGCCGTTGCGTACAGGAAGTCGGCATCGGTTTTCTTTTTGCCCCCATGCTACACGGAGCGATGAAATATGCAATCGGTCCGCGCCAACAGATCGGTATTCGGACAATCTTTAATATTCTCGGTCCGTTGACCAATCCGGCTGGAGCCAATGTTCAGCTTCTAGGCGTATTTTCAGAAGAATTGACCGAGCCCCTTGCCAATGTGCTTGGTAAACTCGGATCAAGACGGGCTTTGGTCGTCCATGGTGAAGGAAACCTTGATGAATTGACGGTGACCGGTGTCTCCAAAGTTTCAGAGTTCCATGAAGGCAAAGTGACAACCTACACCATCTCTCCAGAAGATGTTGGCCTGTCCCAGGCAACATTGGAGGAGTTGCGCGGTGGAAAAACCGCCCAGGAATCCGCTTCCCAGATGCGGGCAGTGTTGGCAGGCGAGGCCGGTGCCAAACGGGATATGATCCTGTTCAACAGTGGCGCTGCTTTGCTGGCTGCCGGTATTGTCGACTCCATCCAAGAAGGAGTCGACAAAGCAGCTGAGATTATCGATTCCGGCAAAGCACTGGAGAAACTCGAGCAGCTCATCTCCTTTTCCCAGGAGCTGAAACAGTAAGTCGGCCCGAGTCAACTTAGCAGTTACTGGCTGTAAGGCTGGCGGGTCTGCATCTATGTATGGAATCGTTTCTGAAAGAGACAACATGATTCTTGATACCATTGTTCAGAGAAAAAAAGAGGAAGTGGCGGTCCTCAAAAAAGGTGGCCTCCATTTACCAGCAGAGTTCAGGGAAAAAGAAATCGATCCTCCCCGTGGATTTATACAGGCCCTGGTCGATTGGCCGGGAGTAGCGATTATAGCTGAGGCTAAAAAGGCATCTCCTTCCAAGGGTGTGATCTGTCCTGACTACGATCCGGTTACCATTGCAAGCAATTATCAAGCCCAGGGAGCCCGTGCCATCTCGGTGTTAACCGATGTCGTTTTTTTCCAGGGAAGCCTTCTGTATCTTCTTCAGGTAAGAGATGCTGTCGGTTTACCGGTTCTGCGTAAAGATTTTATACTAGATGAGATTCAGATACATGAGGCCGGGCTGTATGGGGCCGATTGTATCCTGCTGATCGCTGCCATTCTCGATCTTGACCAGCTCCGGGATTTTTCTCAGGCTGCAAAGGAGCTTGGGATGGATGTGCTGATTGAGGTACACGATGAGAAGGAATTGGAACAGACATTAGAGGCGGGAAGCGACCTGATCGGCATCAATAACCGGAACCTGAATGATTTTTCAATGGATATTAACACCACTTTTCGTCTGAAGAAGCTTATTCCTGAAGAAATTCCGGTGGTCAGTGAATCCGGTTTGAAGACCAAAGAGGATATGCGGCGGCTTCGCGAGGCTGATATCTGCGCGGCGCTGATCGGTGAAACACTTATGCGGGCCGGGGCCCGGAGCGATCTGCTAAAGACCCTCAACGAGTAATAGCAATAGACTGACAGGCATAACCCAATGGCAAGAATCCGAATAAAATTGTGTGGCACAACCAATTCTAATGATGCCTTTGCAGCCATAGATGCCGGTGTGGATGGGCTTGGCTTCATCTTTGTCGCGATGAGTCCACGAAATGTTCATCCGGATGCTGTACGAGCCATAACCGGATCACTGCCGCCTTTTATTAGTCGAGTCGGCGTTTTTGTTGATCAGCCTATTGATCAGGTTGTTCACTTGGCACAATTTTGCCGCCTGACCCATATTCAGTTGCATGGAAAAGAGCGGCCGGAATACTGCAGGGTGTTGGCTGATCTGTGCGGCTGCTCGCTGATAAAAGCGTTTCGAGTTTCACAGGACAGCGTGGCCGACGATTTTTCGATTTATGATAATGTAGTGAATGGTTTTCTTCTCGATACCTATAAAAAGGGGATTCCAGGAGGAACAGGTGAGGCCTTTGACTGGCGGATTGTTGAAAGACTTTCGCTTAGGCGTCCTGTTATCCTGGCAGGTGGCCTGGGGCTGGATAACATCGACCAGGCTGTGAAGACGGTCAAACCCTTTGGAATTGATATAAATTCAGGTGTTGAAAAAAGGCCTGGAGTCAAGGACCATCAAAAGCTGCGAGATCTAATAACGAAGGTTCGATTGGTTGAGTCAGAGATTACCTAATTTGTATGAACTTTCAACAGCATACATAATCTCGTTCTGGTGTATCCCATTCTTAAGTGCCAGCTTGATAAAAAGAGCAGGAATGCTCCGCTTCAGAAATTTATGATATACAATCGATATCGATATCGATATCGGTATCGATACCCGATCCCGACCCCGATCACGATTTAGGCAACTGGTGTAATGTGCGGCTAGGATAGCAGGTGAGATCGATGGAGTACTAGTTGTAAGACTCAGTGAGCGATTATAAAAGCCTTTTTATAGCCGCTCTCTATAAGTTTTCGCCGTGCTCTGCGGGCCTGATGCAGATCATTTCCCACCCACACCTGTACACGGTAATACAGAGTGTCCGGTGTGTAGTACTTTTGTATAACGGTTTTATGCCCGGAATCGGTAAACTGCATCAGCAGTCTATTAGCATTATCCTTACTGACAAATGAACCGATCTGGACAAAGAATCGGCCTCTGTAAAAGTCGGGTATATTACCTTTTCTGTAGTTATCTCTATTTGGTGTGTCCTGCATAAGCGCGGTGACCTGGACCCGGGCCGTGCCTTTGCGAATTAAACCGATTTCCCTGGCGGCACTGTAACTCAAGTCGATAATCCTGCCATCGATAAACGGCCCTCGATCATTAATACGGACAACCGTTTTCCGATTGTTTTCCAGATTTGTCACCAGGACCATGGTATTCATCGGCAGTATTTTATGAGCGGCCGTCTGCTTATGCATATTATACTGTTCGCCATTAGAGGTCCGACGGCCATGGAAATTCGGTCCGTACCATGAAGCAACACCCTGTTCGACATATCCTCTGGAAATGGGAAGAGGGAAGTAGGTTCGATTGTTGATGACGTAGGGTCTCTGGGTTGGGATGGTACTGACCGCACCATTCACCCTATCGACTATCGAAAAGAGTTGGCAAAAGAACAACAGGGTAACAACAATGAAGAAAAGGCGGAGTCGGTTACTGTAACTAAGCAAGAAAGATGGAGTTGGCTGAACCGGAAAGGAGCCGTCACTGTTTCTGTTTTTCCGAGTCGAGAAATTGTTGCAGTCGCTCATAATAGAACAGCCCGGCTTTTCCTGTTGTGTGCGGTGTATATGGTGTCAGTCCTGTTTGTCCGGCCCTGGCGGACACGGAATCGAACCGAACAATTTCATCCTCATCGATCCAGGATAGCTGAAGGTCGAGTATGGGACGCATGACCCGGATTCTGCCTTGGTCATCTCTGCCTAGAATAACCGATTCCCAACGCCTGGTTCCAAACCCTTTGTACCAGAGTCCAGGTCGTTTTTCACCGCTAATTTTATCAACCATGAACGGTTCCGGATCCTCCTTTTCAAAATCAAAGCTGGTCAGAAGAGTATCGCTGACCTCAGAGCTGATCTGGTTAGCTATATGATAAAACTGGTCATATTCATCCAGGTCGCTGCGCAGCAGGTGAATCGGTTGATCAAGAAAGCTCCATTGGGCATGACAGACCTGACAATCTATTTTGTCATTGTACTGTTCATGTGCCGGATGGGTCATAAGCGGAACCGGATGAAGGGTCGGATTCTTTTTTGAGCGAAAGAAAAACTCTTGCCCCTTTTTGAAAAGCCCCGGTGGTGCAGCATCTTCCACCACACTCTGGTCGTGACATGAACGGCAGGTTATCGACTCATATTCATTTTTTCCATCCATTAGTGAAGAACCGGAATGGCAGTCGATACAGAGCAATCCCTTTTGAAAGTGAATGTCTGGAGCCAATCGGTGATACAACACGCCGAATGATGGTAAGGAGTAGTCGGCTTCATGAAAGGGTGTTTGGTATTCATAGCCGAGATCCTGTTCAAAGCGTCCATAGTAATCGAAACCGACCCTGTTGCCGTAATGACATTGCAGGCATCGGTCGTCCGTCGGCTGCTTCAGAAAGGTGTGATCGCCTGTTTTCAGAGCCTTATCCAGATGACAACTGCCGCAGCCCGTGGCGTGCCGGACACCAGGGTGATTATCTCCTTCAAAATAAAGATGGCATCTGAGACATCGCCTGCGAAGCAGGTCATCTCCCAGGTCGACAACGGTTTCGATCTTGTCCGGAATGGGGATGTCAGTGAGACTGGCCAGATTGTTGTCGGCACCGAGCGCCTGCCGGACCATATTGACACTGTTGCGCAAAGTCAGATGAAGGGACCGTGAAATAGTATCTACCTGCTGTGGATGGCATTCTCCACAGCTCTTCTCCATGTTATCCGGATGGGCGGGCTGACTGATGAGACCGGTATGGGCGATCTCTTCCCTGTCGCTTAAATCATTTCCCCTATGACAGACTGTACACTCAAGTTGATGGTGTTTGTCGAGACGCATGTCATGACACTGTCTGCAGCCAGTCTGCTTTTTTATTTTCTGCTGATGGCTGGTTGAGGTGTTGGATTGCTGGTTATTATCGCAACCGCTAAAAAAGAAAACAACAAATAGAAGAAGAAGCGCGAGCAAAGTTGAAATATCAACTATAACTACCGACATCAATTTTGGACGCCGGAAAGAAAGTTGTGCTGTTGTTATCTGCTTGCTTTTACGCCAGTTTCGGTATTTTGGCAGAGGGGAAACTCTCTTCACTTTTTAAGATACATTAGGGGAAGGTTAAAATAATCACAGGGTTATTGAACAAAATGTTGATGCTACAGTACATTATGACAGATTGAAAGATATGACAAAACATATTATGAAAGATGATCGATAAATGGAGTTGACCGTTGAAACGGATATTCATTTGATACCTGGTTAAACAATAATGACCTGGCCGAGATTAATGCAAATCCTTTTTGTCGCACTTCTGTGCTTGTTATTGCCTGCTCCAGAGGCTCATTGCCGTCTAAGCACTAAGGATGGGCTCCGTTTTCTCACCATTGACATCCAGCCCAAAACCGTTGCCCCCAATAAAACAGTTAAAGTAGTCGTTGTTTACGAGCTGAAAGGGATAGATGATGACGGCCTTAAAGTTACTGAGAGAAAGTCTCTAAAATTTGATGGCAACGAGATTGCCCTGCTGGAAAAAAAACAGGTTCGGCGCACCGATGGAAAATGGATTATTGAGACTACTTTTCTCATTCCGGCATCCGCTGTCGTTGGTGAGTATGAAATTCTACAGGTTGTTTTTTCCAATTATTTCTCAAGAAGTATAACAACCGTTTTTAATGTCCAGGAACAGCCGCAGATGGTGGCAAAGAGGCTGGAGCGCGCTTCTGAGTATACCCGGCAATTAAAAAACGAGGCGGATGTGGATTTGCAGCGGGATAACAATGCGGATCAGGAGAAAAAAACGGCAACTGCTTCTGCGGCACCAAAAAAAGAGATCGAATCAAAGGTGCCCATAGACGTCAAGCCGATTTCATCTGAACCACCTCAACCGGTCGCTGAAGAATCCGACAAAGAAGCACTAGAGGCAGAAAGCGAGCAGCTGGCTGAAAGCGGCAAGGTTGAAGAGGAGAAAGTAATCCAGCCAAAGGACGGACAAAAGAAGAAGAAAGAGATTGTTGAATTGATCCAGCCTGTTCAAGAGGCCGAGCCGACTGGTCATGAACAGGTGTCCCAGGACTCACAGGAGCAGGTCGTTGAACGGCAGATAGAAGAACCGCCGGTTGCTCAACAGAAGGATAAAGCAGAAAAATCAGAAGAGCAGGTCGCCCGGAAACAACCTGAAAAGCCTGAGCCATCCTTGTCTGATGAACCACAAACTCCTGAATCCCAGACTGTTGAAACAGTCGAACAGAAGGTAGAAGAGGTTGGGTCAGTTCAGCCAAAAGAAATCGCCGTTAGTGCAGAAGAAGACTTACTAGAAAAAGAGCAGGCGAAAACTACCGACGAAGCACAACCTGTTGATACCCAGGAAAAGAAAGTGGCTGAGTCGATGCCTGCTGTCGAACCGACTCCGGCTGCTCCAGAGACCACAAGCGAACAACCTGCCCAACAGCCTTCACAGCAACAACCGGTCATAGCAGCCCCAAAAACCGAGCAACATAAATCTGCACCGGTTACCGACCTGAATATCCAAAATACTGTGACCATCGATGATCGGGCCATCAGTCGTGATGACAAGCCTGCACAAACGAAGGAGGACAACATGCGGCTGCTGAAGGATGCTCAGGAGGAAATCCGTGTGACTCGTCCGGGTGATACATCGGCTGCAGTAAAACCAATAGAATCATCTCCTGAAAGGGATGACCTAACTCCTGAAAAGGCCGTCGATCCGGATATAGTGTTTGCCGATAACGTACAACCGGAGGGAGAAGAGAAGGAAGATATAGAAGTCACCGGAACGGCACCAGCACCGGAAGTTGCCCGGGAAAATCAGCCAACAGAAGATCAAGCCCTGCTTCAGCCTAAAGAAGCTGAAGGTATTATACCTAAAGCTGCTGAGACAATAAACCAACCCATCCCACCTGAAACAGCCGTGGATCAAGCAGAACAGGTCCAGATCAACCAGCTCGATCAGGAGAAATTGGCCGAACAGTCAGGAGCACAGGATGAAACCGCCCAGCAGGAAGAACTGCTATGGCTGCATAATCGGGATAAGATAGATCCCCGTGTGCCGGAACGGGCCAGGCGGGAGAAATTTAAGGGCGGCGGTTATGGACCGTGGATGCTGCCTTTCCCTCTGGGGTCTTTCTCCATGGGAGGAGAACGGTATAATGAAAAACCTGTCCATAGTGTGAATATCGAGCAGGAATTCTCGATCATGATCCATGAAGTGACCATCGGCATGTATCAGGAGTACATGAAAAGCAAACATGGCGACAATATACAACTGCATGAACCATGGGCCGAAGAGCTTCCGGTGACCAATATTTCATGGCGGGATGCCGCTTCCTTTGCTATCTGGTTGAGCCAGAAGAGCGGCACGACCTATCGATTGCCAACAGAAGCGGAATGGGAATATGTGGCCAAGAAATGCAACAAAGTGGAACAGACATCTCCACTGCTGTACCAGACCGACATCGGTGAAAACCAGGATGAACCGGAGCGTGCTGAGACTGTTTATAATGCCGAGAGTGATCTGTGTAAAATTTACGGCTTGAAAGGCAATGTGTGGGAGTGGGCTCAGGATTGCTGGTCGGAGCGGTATACAGAGGCCCATAACTATCAGAAAGCCTATAGCTATCCTAAGTGCGGCAATCGTGTCGTGCGGGGAGGTTCCTATGTGGAAGAAAAGGAAAAACGGTCTTCCACCGTTCGTATGGGAATTGATCAGAAAACCAAAGTGCCGTACATAGGATTTAGACTAGTTAGGACGGGTGTGCTGTAACCCCGAGAGCTTACGCAATAACAACCACTGCACCTTTGCTTGATTTAATAGTCCGATAGAGCTGACTGCTATCGAACTGTTAAATCAGGCATACCTGCAGCACGATCGAAATCATGAGCTCATGGGGTGGCGGTTGAAAAGTTGTCATCAGTTGGGATTCAATTTTTGAAAAGGAGAAAATGAATGAACATTTTTGTATCGAAAAGGATCGTACTGATAGCCGCGTTCATTGTCAGTTCATTAGTCGTTCATGGAGCCTATGCGAAACCGAAGACCCAGCTGTTGCCGGAGCATTTCAAAGAGGTGCAGACCGGTGTGCAAACGGTAACTGTTTACCTGGAAGAGGATAATCCGAAAGACCTTGCTCAAAAGGCCACTCGGCTTCATGAACAGTATGCCAGGGAAGGGTGGCTTCTCTTTAAGATCACTCCCTTTGTGGACGGGGAAGATACGGAAGGCTTGTTATTAACCTATAGAAAAAAATCACAAGCAATAAAATAAGCCATGAAAACAAAAAACAGCAGCATCCTAATCATCTGTCTTACCGTAATCGCTCTTTTGTTCGGCGGTTGTGCCAAGCCGCCCACACATGTGATGATTCAGACTTTTCCCACTGGAGCTGATATTACGGTTGATGATGTGTACCGGGGGAAAGCCCCGGTTAAGATTGAGGTTGAAGCGCCAAAGTATTCCTCCAATGACGAGTATGCCATTTTGATTGAACGACAATATACGATCACCGCCCAGAAGACCGGATTTTTTCTCGAGGAGAAAAAAATCGGTAACTCGAAGCTTGCCGATTACGGCGAAACGGGTTTGACGATCAAGCTCAGTTCAAGTCCGATGTGGACTGAGACCGTTGAATCCCCATTACCAAATCAGTGGCACTATATCCTTGTCAATCAATACCTGAACCCGGAGAAAACCTGGCATCGGCTGGTCGATACGGTAACCAAGCGATACTCAGGCATTACCCAGCTCGACCCCCAATCCGGATATATCGAATCAAATAAAAAGGAGAAGACCTTCCAGACCGTCAGGGGCAACTTTCGCTTGCGCAGCGAGTTCATTGCCGCCATTGAACAGCAAAAACCGTTGAAGTATAAAATGAAGATCATCTCCGAATGGACAATCAACGGCATTGACTGGAACCCGTATCCAAGAATGTTCAAGGAAGACGCCATGCTGATCGAAGAGATCCGCGACCGATTCGCCCAGAAGTAGCTCTTGAATTATTCTCCGTGAGGTGCTATACAGCGCAACCGTTCGTTATCATAACCGATAACATGAATAGGATTAGCTGATTCGATTAAAATTATCTTGAGTACGGCAGGTTTGGTCAAGCATGACTAGACAGTAATAGTTGCCTATGCTGTTTTAAAAAAAGAAATAATTAACTTACTAGTTTAAATGGTTGTGGGTGCTGCAGATTTTGTCGATTCATGGAACGTCTTTTAGTGGATTAGCGGAATAGCAGGTTACATTAAAAGTATATTTCACTTTTAAATGACCTTGAGTACGGTAGGTTTGGATAAGCATGAACGGGTAGCTATAGTTACCTATGCTATCTGTTTATGATCACCCAAAGATGCCGTACTCAAGGTCATTTAAAAAGCCGATATAGCTCAGTTGGTAGAGCAACTGATTCGTAATCAGTAGGTCAGCGGTTCGACTCCGCTTATCGGCTCCAGTATGAACAAGCACTTAGCTCGTTATGAGTTAAGTGCTTGTTCTTTTTTGGCTACCCACCGGCTACCTTTGGTGTTTGTTTTGTCGAAAAAGATTCAACAGTGTTGCTTTACATAGAGGGAAAGACCAAGTGTGAAAAGAGTCTTTTATGCTCCTGCAGAACGTTCATGATATATCAAGCACTTATAGCATTGTGGCCGTAAGTGCTTTTTTGGTTTGCACCGTTTTATACCGGTATTGTACCAAGTTTTATATACGATTGGTTGAGATGCACTATGCATTGGCCAAAGACTAGATTGTTCTGCTTGGCGGAATCACCCCAGATCCGGAAATTCAGCAAGGAGGCGTAGCTTTAAAAAAGCGGAGCCGGAGGACATATTGTCAACGCTTTTTGTGACTAACGTAGCTAAATTGTCAGGTTTATTACTTCGAACTTATCCCCTGAAAAGACCCACGGAAATCTCTTCTCCAATTCTTTAAGGTCCTTTTCAATATTATTCACAACCTCAATTCCTAAATATTGTGAGGTAGTATCAGTCTTATTAAAGCTCCTGCGAGTTTGATACTGTATTTTGGGTATGTGGTTGCCCATATAAATAACCTTCCCAGGTTTTACCGAAACTTTCCTAATATAAACTATCTTTGATTTCGCAGTAGAACCGGTTCCCGTTGGAAAGTGATACTGAAACGTATAGTTCCCTTCCGGTATGAAAAAAGCATAGAGATTGATATCAGACCATGCATCTATAGAATACACACCATTATTATATAATGTACCAAACCCATAATCCCCTTTATAGCGTAGGTTGTTAACACTATCGACGCCGTCTTTTCGAATAGTCCAACGAGCGCTTAAAAAAGGAGATACACCAGGGAAATTCTCACGAGGGAATCTTCCAACGACTATTGAATAGGTATTCGAGTCAGCATCTGAAATCTCGAGAGGCTTGATTCCTGTATCAGTTACCTGACCCGATGTAGCACACCCAATTAAAGAGAATAGAATGATAAGAAACAGATAGGCTTTATTAAAATGCATTTCATATTTCCTTTCTTAAATTAATGCCACTATTATTATGATATCCCAGATTAGAATAACCTGATTTCATCTAATTATGATAAGGCAGTGCTAAGGTAATGTACTGGTATAGGTAGTGTCAATACTCGTTCGCACTTTTGGTGATAAGTAATTGCTTTTCCTCCCATCCCCACACGGCCGGAATTGGGATTTTGAAACTGGAATTTGGTGACCGATGAGTCAAGAAAAGAGGCAACAATATTTGTTTTGACTGACTGAACCGGCCGTGAGAACTGCCTCTCCCGTCATCTGGCGTGTAACGTCTTTTAACATGTCAGGGGAAAATACTATTCTGGAAATTTACTGACAATCTGGATGGTGATATTAAGCAGTATTCAGCAGTAGAAAGCCACACCCCAATCTGACAATATTCTCATCAGATTCGAACTTCCTTACAATGACCATCTCATTTAAAACAATCAGGAAATATCTTGATATTTCATGAATCTGATCCAATTTGATATTGTCCTTACAAATCTTAACAATTCAATATCATGTAATTGTTATTCAAAAAGCATCCAACTATCTTGTCTATCTTGAATCAGCTCTTATTGATAAGCAAGTTCTACGCTCAATACCGGCAGCCGGTCGATACCCCTTTACTGTTTCAATAAAAATCAACAATGAGGAACAGACAGTCTAATTACAGGTGATTAATCAGACCGGTGAGGTAATTGCCACAAAAGAAATCTCCATTCAGTCAGCCGCTCCATAAAGGATTAATTCTACTTCTCCCTCCTCCTAAAAAAAGGGAGTAAGGTCTAGAAATCAATTTCCTGTTCATTGAGTCTTTATTCAAACAAAATTGAACATTTTTGTCTGTTGGAGGAACACAATTGATAAAAGAGTTATTTTTACAAGATAATTTTACCCATTTGGGAGGCGAGGATATGAAGCTTTTAAAAAACATCTTTATTGCTGTTCCAATTATTTTATCGCTCTGTGTCGGATATCCAGCAGTATCATTTCCGGCTGAGAAAATAGAGAAACCGGATACATTGTCTAAGAAAAGCAAAAAGCCAGCCAAGTCAATCAACAAATCTCCCTCAAAAAGCAAAAAGCCAGCCAAATCAATCAACAAATCTCCCTCAAAAAGCAAAAAGTCAACCAAGTCAATTAAGAAATCTTCCTCTAGCACCAAAAAGTCATCCAAGTTAATTAAAAAATCTTCTTTGACGAGGAAAAAGAGCAAATCAAAATCATCTCTTTCTCCTGCTCGGAAACAAAAAAAGTTATCCACTTCTTCCTTACAAGAAAAGAGGGGTCTGAAGATCGGTTATTGCAACACAGGGCGTAAAATATTTCGATTAAGTGAAAAAGTATGCGGCAATCGTAAAGGTTCCTTTCATGCCAAACTAGAAGGGGCACAAACAGAACTTCGGAGAATGAACAGACATTCTTCTGTGAGTGCTGCTTCTCTTATCAAAAAGCATAATAGAGGTTTGACCGAGCTTTCTCCTCAGGTGGTAGGTTCAGGGTTACTGCGTGATGGAAGTGGACCAAAGGATCCTGGTCAGTTTGAACCTGACCTGGAAAAAGATATTAGAACTCCGCTCCCAGCAGGAATCGATTGGGGGAAAGTACATGGAAGAGGTGGTGCTGCCGGTAATGATTATATTGATGCTTTTTTTAGATGGATTGATGAAGACATAGACCAAAGTGGAGCAAATGACCTTGCTGATGGTCCTCCTCCAAGTAGTGGAGATAGTGGTGGTGGGTGGGATCCACTTGGTGGGTGGGATCCACTTTCCGACGTTTTAGATTGGCTGGAAGACAGGTTTGATGACATCATGGGCGACGGTCACCCACCAGATCCTGGTCATGGTCTTACTCCTGAAGAGATAGCTGATTTGATCGGCACCGACAGTGATGATACCTCTGACAGCAATGACGGAACCGGCGGCAATACAAACGATGGAGACGACAATGACGACAATGACGACGGTGACGATAATGACAGTGATGACAGTGATGATAGTAATGATAGTGATGATGGTGATCAAGATGAATCTGATGATTCAAGTGATTCTGACGGTGGTGACAGTGGTGATGATGAGGGTGGAGATACTGACGAGGGCTCTGAGGAAGGGCAACCGACCGGTGGTGATAGAGGTGGACGTGGGGGAGATGGTCCGTCTCTTGGTGCCCAGCTCTCAGGCAAGCTCTCTGTCGATCTGAGAACCGGCAGAAAAAAACATCAGAGAGTCACCGGTGGCGGAGATGGTGGCGGACATA
>CAZUUJ010000022.1:0-52432 GCA_964623625.1 uncultured Desulfocapsaceae bacterium | reverse complement strand
ATACCATTGAATGGAAAGATAAACTGCTTCTCTATCCCCATTCAATTCATTGGACAGAAAACATCCCTGTGGTCAGCAAAGCTGAAGCGCAACCGGTGACAGTTGATGAAGATGAGCCATTACGGGCAGAGTGTTCCCATTTCCTCGAATGTATGGATCAGCGTAAAGTGCCGCGGACCGATGGCCGGGAAGGGCTGCGTGTCCTGAAAATCCTTAATTGTTGCCAGACATCGTTGGAAACCGAAAAGAAGATCGTTCTCACTCAAAATCAATATCAGGATAAAAAAAAGTACTATGCCCATCCATCAGCAGTTATTGATGATGGAGTAGACATTGGTGATGATTGCAGAATTTATCATTTTTCTCATGTATTAACCGGAAGTGAAATCGGTTCGCAAACAAATATCGGGCAGAACGTTGTCATCGGTCCCAATGTCAGCATTGGAAGTGGTTGTAAAATCCAAAACAACGTTTCAGTTTACGAAGGTGTCACTTTGAAAGATCATGTTTTTTGCGGCCCCAGTATGGTGTTTACCAATGTGATGAATCCACGATCTGAAATTTCGAGAAAGGATGAGTTTTGCCGGACAATTGTGAGAAACGGTGTAACATTTGGAGCAAACTGTACAATTGTTGGCGGAATAGAGATTGGTGAATATGCTTTTATTGGAGCCGGAGCTGTTGTGACCGATGATGTCGCACCTTTTGCACTAATGGTTGGCAACCCAGCCAGACAGGTCGGCTGGGTGAGCGCTTTTGGCAAAAAGATGGATTTACCTTTAGAGGGTGATGGAGAATATAACTGCCCTCATACAGACAAACGCTACATTTTAAAAGATAGTCGTGTGAGTATGGTAGGATAAGTCCTGACAACCCACCAAGTTTAAGAAGGACCGGCAGACCTGATAACAGGCTATTGAAAACTTATTTGCGAATGTAATGAAGAAAGAGTTGTAAAAGGTGAAATACTTTGTTTGAGCGAGAAAGGTTATCAGATTTTTTTTATACGATATTTGAGCGAAGAAAACTGATCCTTTCCATGGCAAAAAGGGAAGTGAAGAATCAGTATGTCGGTTCAACCCTGGGAATAGTGTGGACCTTTATTCCTCCAATAGTATTGATTTCTGTCTTCTGGGTTGTTTTCAGTATCGGGTTCAGGGCAAAGCCCGCCGGCGATGTCCCCTTTGTTGTCTGGCTCACAACTGGAATGACAAGCTGGTTTGTTTTTGCCGATATGGTGTCCGGTTCAACAGCGTCTATCATCAGTAACGTTAACCTGATAAAAAAAACAATATTTCCTTCCCAGATTCTGGCTGTAGTAAAAATTATCTCATCACTGGTCACACATCTTGTTTTTTTAATTATCCTGTTAGCTCTACTGCTTTTCCAGTCAATGGAGTTTTCGCTCTATTTCTTTCAGTTTCTCTATTACCTTGTCTGTCTACTGGTATTGGCCTCAGGACTGGGCTGGCTTTTCAGCTCATTGAACGTTTTTATCCGTGATGTCACCCAACTCGTAGGCCTGATTCTACAGGTTGGATTTTGGGCTACCCCAATCTTCTGGGACATTAAAATGATGCCTGAAAAAATTCAATTCATTCTGAAACTCAATCCCATGTACTATATTGTTCAAGGGTACAGAGAGTCGTTTATCTATTTTTTGCCATTCTGGAAGCACCCCTATCAGACGCTTTATTTCTGGACAGTAGCTCTTTTACTTTTTTTCCTAGGTTGTTTCGTGTTTAGACGATTGCGACCGCAATTTGCCGATGTCCTGTAAACAGATGAATAGTCCAGAGCCAACAATAACGGTTGAAGGTTTGGTCAAGACCTATCAACTTTTTAACAAGCCGTCGAAAAGAGTGCTGGAAATGTTCCATCCTTTTGGCAGAAAGTATCATACGCCTTTTCATGCCTTAAAAAATGTATCATTTCAGGTTGATCGGGGTGAGACATTTGGAATAATCGGTAGAAACGGTAGCGGTAAATCGACTTTGCTCCAGATTATTTGCGGAATATTACAGCCAACTGAAGGGAAGGTGACGGTTAATGGCAGAATAGCAGCGCTCCTGGAACTTGGGGCCGGTTTTAATCCAGAATTCACCGGCCGGGAAAATGTGTATATGAATGGTGCCATCCTCGGTTTCAGTGATGAAGAGATGGATGAGCGCTTCGACGATATTGCCGCTTTTGCCGATATTGGAGAATTTCTGGATCACCCGGTAAAGACCTATTCAAGCGGTATGTATATCCGTCTGGCTTTCGCTGTCCAGGCGTTTGTAGAACCGGATATTCTGATCGTTGATGAAGCGCTCAGTGTGGGTGATATTTTCTTCCAGCAGAAATGCTTTAAGCGGATGCGGGAACTCAGAGAGAAGAACACGACATTGTTGTTCGTTTCCCATGATATGGGGATTGTAAGAGATCTTTGCGAGAAGGCAATTTTGCTTAAAAAAGGAAATGTCGCTTTTTATGGCTCCAGTCATAAGGCGGTACAGCTGTACTATGAAAATGATGAAGTTGATTCGGAAAACCTCGAAACACAAACAGGAATAAAAAAGAAAGAGAAAGAAGGACCAGGAAAGCGGTTTGTCTGGGAACGGGCGGAATCAGGACAGGGTGGTGGTAAGAGTGCTGAAATTCTTTCTGTGGCCATGGAAGACGGAAATGGTCATCCATCAATGAGAGCCGCAATCGGTGAAGAAATATGTTTTAAAGTCCGGTTTAAGGTCTATGAGGAAGAGCCATTGCATGCTTCTATCAGCATAAAAAACAGGTTGAATAGCTTGATCAGCAGTAACGGCTCATATTTAAGTAACGAAGAGCCCTTTGTTCTGAAAAAAGGATCCAGTGGAACAATCGTTTTTAAGGTGAAGTGTGACCTTGAGGCAGGTAACTATACTTTGCTTTTTAATTTATCCAAACCGGTTGATTCTCCTAATAGAGGCTTTCTGGTAGACGAGACCAGCTGGATTGGACCACTAGTAGTCGAATGGGATTATGAAAGGGAAAGAGCACCTTTTTTAGGCATGTTCAACCTGCCGATTTCTTTTGAGATTGATAGCGACAATGGATGATTCAATACGAGCATTTAAGAAAAACCTCAGCGGTCTGATCAGGCTACCTCGTCGGCTATCCCAAAGAATAGACGCTTTTCTAGATCCGCGTATTGGAAAACTTTTTCACTATCCTCCAAGACCGCTCGCTATTCCCCATTATTATAAGACGGCTGTAAAAAAGACAGAAAGGCTGCCTATCGCAGTTGTCACGCCCAGTTATAACAGCAACCGATATCTTGAAGAAACTGTTCGGAGTGTTATTGACCAGGAGTATCCTCAACTTCAATATGTGGTTCAGGATGGCGGGTCAGATGACGGGACAGTTGAAATCCTGAAGAAGTATCAAGATACTATCTTTTACTGGGAGTCGAGACCGGATAATGGGCAATCACAAGCTATTAACCTGGGTTTTCAAAAGACTCATGGTGATATTATGGCTTACCTGAATGCTGATGATCTTCTGTTGCCCGGTTCGCTTCAATATATCTGTAACTATTTTGTCAAACATCCTGATGTTGATGTTGTTTATGGACACAGAATACTCATTGATTCAGACAGTAATGAGATAGGACGCTGGGTTATGCCTCCCCATTGTCATTATACCATTACCTGGCACGATTTTATTCCGCAGGAGACCCTTTTCTGGAGAAGAAGCCTGTGGGAAAAAACCGGTGCACGAATTGATGAGACAAAACAGTTTGCCATGGACTGGGAACTCATCATGAGGTTCAGGGAGGCTGGAGCAAGGTTTGTTCGATTACCTCGGTTCCTAGGTGCCTTTCGAGTACATGACGATATGAAAAGTATAAAAAATCTCGATACCATCGGTGTCGATGAAATGAATCAGCTAAGGAAACAATATCGTTCACCTGAGTTGTCCGATCAGGAGCTTGAAGGCTATATCAGAAAATATCTACAAAAGCATATTATCTTGGATAAATTGTTTAAATTAGGCTTTTTACGCTATTAATTATAAGCTGTTCAGCTTATTTAATTCTCCACTTTGTTGTATTGATCCATGGGTAAAAAAACAGTATCCATCATACTCATTTTTATTGTTTCTGCAGTTTTTTTTGCTGTTTTTCCATATTGGCAGAAAGCAAAGGTAGTCGTTACCTGTACCGTTGAACAACAGGTTAAAGCTCAGGTTTTCTGGAAAACAAAAAAGCAGGCTAAAAACAGCAGTCTCGGTTATACGGAACAAGATTCCAGGAAGAGACGCATCGCTCCAGGAGATAAATATGATGTTTTTTATATTCCAAGTCTGAAAAAAGTATCCCGTTTAAGGGTAGATCCGGCAGACCGAGAAACAGAGTTGGTCATTCACTCGATTGTTATCAGTCAACTTGGTTTTGACCCGATTGTCTTACAATCAGAAGGTGATTGGAAATCTTTGTCATTTATTCAGCAATTACACTCTGTTGAAGAAAGAGATAGCTCTCTTCGGCTGGAATCAACCGGAAAGGATCCAGGGTTCGAACTCAAGATTGATGGCAAGTTTCATTATTTTCGGTACTGCAAAGAGCTTTTAACGCAATTTTATACTGTCACCATCGAGAGGATGGATCTCCTCGGTCTGTCATTGGGGAGCTTCTTTCTGCTTATTATCGATTGGTTGATATTGTTCAGTATCAGTGCAACGCTTTTTTGTTCTTTTTTAAGAGACGAAGAGGGTGCAGGGGAAGTGTTTGTCGGAATCGGCATCATCTTTCTCAGTATAATAATTCTGTCAGTAATCATGCTTGGTGCCGTTCACAAGCTTACTGCGTTGAATTTACTGATCGCCCATCTTGTCCTATGGCTTGGAGTTCATTATACAACCGCAAAGCTGAGCGTTAAGAAAATAGTAATTGAATCATATGAAAATATACGAAAAATTACTTGCTTAATTTACTTCCCTATAAAAGAGACACTCTTTCCAAAAGAAAGAAATTTGCTCAATATTGGTAACTCATTTCTTCTGCTTTCCATACTGTTCCTTGTCCTGGTTTATCTGCTGCCGGCGGCCTTTACTCTACCGTTGAATTATGACTCAAACGACTACCGGCTTTCTCGAGTTGGATTCTGGCTCCAGGAGCGCCATGTCTGGCAATTTGCAACCAATGATATCCGGCAGATCCTGATGCCCGCCAATTGCGATTTTGCTATGTTATGGATTACCTCCTTTTTTAAGAAAGGATATCCATTTGTTCATCTGATCTCGCTTTTTGGAGGTCTGCTTATATGTGGTACGCTTTTTTCTTTTCTTGGTTCGATCGGGTTAAAGCTTCATTACAGGCTTATGGCGATTATTTTCTGGTTTGGAATTCCGAATTCCGCAAACCAGATGCTTACTTCCCAGACGGACCTTTTTACCACCGGCTGCCTGGTCTCAGGGCTTCTTTTTCTGTTTCGAGCAATACGACACCGGAAGCTTTTCTACTATGTGCTCGCCGGTCTCGGTCTAGGGTTGGGGATTGGGTCTAAAAGCACGGTCTTTTTATGGGGACCTGGCCTTGTTTTACTTTTCCTGAGTCTTGTTTTTTTTCATAGAAAAAGACTGTTGTGGTCTGTGTTTGTTAGGGGAATGTCAGTACTTGTTTGTTTCCTTATTATCACAGGAGGCTTTGTTTACGCCCAAAATCAGGTCAGATTTGGTAATTTTTTAGGGCCAAAAGAGAACATTGAATCAATAAAGGACTCGGACCAGGCAAAAGTTAAAGGTGATAAAAAGGCGGGCAAGACTCGAAATCTGACTGAAGCTGAAAGTTTTGTTCTCAGGGCCAAAATGTATACATATCAGGTGTTTGAGCCAAGTTCAACCCTTAAGATTCTTCATCCTGTGAGCAATTTCTTTTTTGATTGGCTGGAAAAAGATATCAGAGAAAAAACAGAAAAGGTCAAAGGATCATTTTTAAGGCGGTTTAACACCGCCACCTATTGGTTTCGAGGTATAAAAATGAGTGAGGACTATGCTTCATTTGGCCTGATACCGTTTTTTCTGTTTTGTTTTGGCGGCATAGTAGCCTTGATAAGAGTGTTGAAAAATAAAGGACAGCAGACAATCGCCGTATTAACTCTTTTTATCAGCAGCCTGCTCTATATGCTGTTTTTTTGCTATATTGTAGGCTGGACTGCCCATCGATACAGATACGCGGTTTTGATTACTCCATTTATTGCAATTATTGGTATATATTTCTTGGCAAGTTTAGAGGATGCTATGAAGCAACGACGGAGATTGGCTGTCATTCCGGTTTTGCTTGTCTTTTTGTATCAATTTAGCATTTCGGTTAATGTCGCCTACAGTAGCCGAACTCACGGATGGCGATCATTCATATCCCCCTCAAAAGCCCATAGTTACGTCCATTACTGGTATGACATGGATCAACTAGTGAAAAAACTACCTGAACAGGTTAATACAATAGGCCTATTTCTCTCAAAAGGTTCATGGAAAGCGCAATTTTTTAGAACTGGAAGGGAGCTGAAATCGGATTATATAGCCTCAACCCAGGCGTTGACTGTAAATGATGAGTTGTTCAATCGAAGGGGGATTGATGCGCTTGTTTCCAAGAATTTATCCTCTTTGTTCATTCAGGATTCTTATAATCTCGTACGTTCCCATCGTGGCACCCATTTTGCTCTTGTTAAAATAGAACCTGGGAAAAAAGGCGATACCTGGTTGGTTAAAAGAGGAATATGGAAAGATGGCTGGACCAAAAGAAATGGGAGAATTTTTCTTGGAAATTGGGAAGATAATTTTTTTGCGGTAGAATTCTGCAATCCGACTCCCTACCAGCAGGAATTAAAAATTAAATCGTCCGATCATCAGGTGGCCCATCAGGTTTTAGAGATCGATGAATGTCAAACAGTAAAGCTGAAAGCCAAACAAAATGATCTGATAAGGTGGACTATCCGGCCGGGATATAATCCGAAAAATCATGGAGCAAAAAGGGATAACAGGTTGCTGGGATTGAAAATAACAATGCCTGATTATTAAAGGTATCCTGAAGGGAGTATCCAATGGTCAAGCTACATGCACAAAAACCGATTAAAGTTATCATCCAGATTCCCTGTTTGAACGAGGAGGACTCATTGCCGATAGCTTTGGCTGAGTTACCAAGAGAATTACCTGGCGTTGATACGGTGGAATGGCTTGTGATCGATGATGGTTCAACAGATAACACTGTAAAAGTTGCAAGGCAACATGGTGTCGATCATATTGTTTCCCATCCGAAAAATCTTGGCCTGGCAACTGCTTTTATGACCGGTATTCAGGTAGCGCTTCAAAAAGGAGCCGATATTATTGTCAACACAGATGCAGATAACCAGTATAAAAGCAGGTTTATTGGTGACCTGATACAGCCTATTCTGGAAAATCGTGCTGAATTCGTTATTGGGGCAAGACCAATCAGCACAATTCAGAGTTTTTCCAGAGTTAAAAAAATACTCCAAAAGCTTGGCAGCTGGACAGTCAGGCTTGCAAGCGGAACCGATATACCTGATGCTCCAAGTGGATTTCGGGCAATATCAAAACAGGCAGCCAAGAAACTGAATGTATTCAGCCGTTATACATATACCCTTGAGACCATTATTCAGGCCGGAAAAAAAGGGATTGCCATCACCTGGGTTCCGGTAGAGACAAATGAAGCCATCAGACCGTCCCGTTTGCTTCGAAGTATTCCCTCTTATGTGACAAGGTCCATTACCACGATCATTCGAATATTTATTGTATACCGCCCGTTCAGGTTCTTTGCCACTATTGGTGCTTTGTTGATCTCAGCCGGAAGTTTGTTGTTATTTCGCTTTCTCTATTTCTATTTCTTTGAAAGTGGATCCGGCCACATCCAGTCACTTATCATTTCAAGTATTCTTATCGGTATTGGTTTTCATACCTTTTTGATTGCTTTTATTGCCGATTTGATCAGTGTGAACAGGAGACTACTGGAAAAGATTAACATGTCATTGTATGAAAAAAAACAACCAAAGAAAGAGCCATCTACAAAGAGTGACTAACCGGATCTGTTCAACCGTAACGATATAACTTTTTATGAATATTCTCGTCGACCTGTATCATCCCGCACACCTGCATCTGTTTCGTAATAGTATGAAGCAACTGGAAAAAGAAGGGCATTCTGTTTTTTGGGTTACACGGGATAAAGACATTACTGTACAGCTGCTAAATGAATATAAGCTGGACTATAAAATCCTGACTAAAGCACAAAAAGGAATTGTACGCCTTGGTTGGGAGCTTCTTGTCCATGATTATAAGGTGTGGCGGGAGGCTAGAAAGAATGATATTGACCTGATGGTAGGAACGTCAGTTTCAATCACCCATGCTGGTCTTTTCTGTAAAGCAAAAAGTTGGGTTTTTGAGGAAGACGACGCTGACCAGGCCAAATTGATGACCTATCTTTCCTATCCGTTTGCCGACAAGATCATCACTCCTGATTTTCTGGCCCATGAACAGCACGGAGAAAAACATATTGTTTATCCGAGTTATCACGAGCTTGCTTATCTGCATCCGGAAAATTATGAACCTGATCCTTCGATTTTAGAGGAGGTAGGTGTGCAAAAAAGAGAGAAGTATTTTATTATGCGTTTTGTTTCTCTCAACGCCAGTCATGATTTTTCTGTAAAAGGTTTGTCCTATAAACAGAAAAAAACGATTTTAAACAAGCTGCTTGAGCATGGGAAAGTATTTATTACATCTGAAGGCAAGCTCGATGAAGAGTTTGAGCCCTACAGGTTACGAGTTGCCCCCCACAAAATACATCACCTGCTCAATTACTGTTCACTCTGTATAGGTGACAGTCAAACCATGGCTATAGAAGCAGCTGTTCTCGGGGTTCCTGCATTGCGCTGCAACACCTTTGTTGGTGAGTTAAGCCTTTTAAAAGAGCTTGATCATAAATATGGACTCACCTTTGGTTATCTTCCAGAGCAATCAGACGAAATGATAGAAAAAATTGACCAGTTGCTGGAAATGGATAATCTTGTCTCCGTCTGGCAGAAAAAGCGTCAACGGTTTCTTGAAGATAAGATCAATCTTACTGACTGGCTGTTGGACTACATCCGGTCTGAATGGAAACTCGATTGAAACAATCTGTTACCATGGCCTGCCGATTGAGTCGGCGAATAATGGTGCTATCACTCCTTGAAAAAGCTGTTTCAAACTTCTTTCTTCGTCGGAAATTCAATAAGTTAAGCCAAGAAACAGATGATGTGAAAATTCATCTTGGTCCAGAGTCGGTAATCATCGACGGCTATATTAATATCGATATACGCCAGCTACCCGGTGTCGACCTGGTAGCCGATATCAACGATCTGTCCTTTATTGCCGCAAACAGTATCTGTCAAATCTATTCATCCCATACGCTGGAACATATTTCCCATCAGAAGATATACTCAGTGCTTCAACATTGGTTTCGGATCATCAGGCCGAATGGCAGTCTGATCCTCTCAGTACCTGATTTTGATAAGATCATCTCAATTTATAATCAGACCGGTCAACAGATTGAGTACATTAAATCACCCCTGATGGGTGAACAGGATCATGATTATAATATGCATTATTCTGTTTTTAACCGTAGTTACTTGGAAGAAATATTGCTGGAGATCGGTTTTTCCTCTGTAAAAGATTTGACCCGTGATGAAATGATTACAGATCAAGATTGGAGTTTTAAGAAAATGACGGTTGAGTCTGCTGGTCTGGAGTTTGCAGTCAGTCTGAATCTTATTGCAAAAAAATAACACGTTCCAATTGGCAATTATCCGATCGATTCTGATCTATTTATGGCCCACCTGTGAGTAACTTAAAAGAAAAAAAGCTGCTGGTCGTTTCGCAAAATTATGCAACTTTTGTAAAGGATCAGCTGGATTGCATTGCTGGTGAATGGAAACATGTTCATGTTTTACCTGTTTATCGTCCCATTGCCGAACTCTCCAATTTTTTACCCATTGATTCGTTGAAACCATTTCGGAAGAAAGAGAAAATCAACTTGACCAACCTGCCGGATAATTTGACCGTTTTTCCCACAGCGGTTAACTATCTACCATTCAACTCCATGTATAAAACAGTTGGTGAAAAGCATGAAAAGGCAGTGAAGCGGGTAATTGAGAAGAAGGGGCTCGAATTTGATTGTATTCATTGCCACTTTTCGTATTCTTCCGGATATGTGGGAATGAGACTTAAGCAGAAATATAACATCCCTTTGATTGTCACGGTGCATGGCTTTGATATTTATGACCTTCCGTTTAGAGATCAATTTTGGCAAAAACGGATAACCGCTGTTCTTGGACAGGCAGACAGGATTATTACGGTCAGTAAAAAAAATAATGAATATATCAAAAAACTCAATATTTCAACACCGGTTACCATCATTCCAAACGGATATGACCCTGATATTTTCTATCCTCTTTCTAAAAAAGAAGCACGGGACAAACTCAAGCTACCGCAGGATAAAACAATTCTCGTCTCAGTCGGCAATCTGATAAAAATTAAAGGACATGACTTCTTGATCGACACCATCAATTCCCTTGTGTCGTCAAACAGACAGATATGCTGTTATATCATAGGCACTGGTGATCAAAGAAAATCTCTTCAGGGAAAAATCAACCAGTTGGGTCTGCAAGAACACGTCACACTTATTGGCCGAAAAGACCATGCAGAGATTAATCTATGGATTAACAGCTGTGATCTCTTTGTGTTACCAAGTTTAAACGAAGGAAATCCCACAGTATTATTTGAGTGCTTAGGCTGTGGCATACCGTTTGTCGGATCAAAAGTTGGTGGTGTACCGGAAATAATAAACAAGGATACATTAGGCGTTTTGTTTCAACCCGGAGACCAACAAGGTATACAAAATAGCCTTCAACAGGCCCTTGAAATGGAGTGGAACAGACAGTTTATTCTTCAAGAAGCAAGGAAATATTCCTGGAAGTCTCTTGCAAACAGGATAATAAAAGTATATCAGCACGCGCTTAGCAACTCTCATCCTCTTTCCACCTGATAAAAATAGAAATGAAGATTGTAACAGTAATTGGCGCCAGGCCACAATTTATCAAAGCATCAGCAGTCTGTAGGGCAATCTCCAAGTATAACCGGAACAGTGATAAACCTATCAGTGAGATTCTTCTTCATACCGGACAGCATTATGATAAAAAGATGTCGGATATTTTTTTTGACCAGCTGGAGATTCCCAAGCCTCAATACAACCTCGGTATCAAAGAGAACAGTCATGGCGCAATGACCGGTAAGATGCTGATGAAAATTGAAGAAGTGCTGATGCAGGAAAAACCGGAGTGTCTCCTGGTGTATGGCGATACAAACTCTACGCTGGCTGGGGCTCTTGCTGCGGTAAAGCTTCACATTCCTGTTGCTCATGTTGAAGCCGGACTTCGATCATTTAATATGATCATGCCGGAAGAGGTAAATAGAATTGTAACCGATAGGTTGTCGGAACTGTTGTTCTGCCCAACTGTTACTGCAGTTAATAACCTTGCTAAGGAGGGTGTCAGCCAGGGGGTTCATAATGTCGGAGATGTGATGTTTGATATGTCCATATTTTGCCGTAAAAAAGCGATGAACGAATATTCACTTAAAAATTGGGGAGTTAAAGAGAAACAGTACGTTTTATGTACCGTACATCGTGCAGAAAACACGGATTCACAGGAGAAGCTGGAAGGGATATTCGGGGCATTGCAGACCATCAATAAAGATAAACAGGTCATCATACCATTACATCCCAGAACGCTTAATATGATAAAAAAATACAAAATTGATCACTATTTATATGATCTTAATGTGTTAAATCCGGTTTCTTATCTGGAAATGGCAAGATTGCAGGTGTCTGCAGCGGCAATCATTACCGATTCGGGCGGAATGCAGAAAGAAGCGTATTTTTTTGGTGTGCCTTGCTTAACTTTGCGTGATGAAACTGAATGGGTAGAAACCATTGAGCTAGGGTGTAATGTTTGTTGTGGAACGGATAAAACCCTGATTCTGCAGGAGTGGGAAAAACTAAAAAATGCAAACACAAATCCATGGAAGACAATTCAGGAACAGCCGTATGGGAGTGGCAATTCTGCAGAAGCTATCGTTCAATTACTCGGTACGGCAATTACACGATAAATTGTCCTGAACTATCAACTTGGATCAGCGAATATATCGCCTGTTGTCCTTATTTTTTAAGAAGAGCTGATCGATGAAAAGAAATGTTTCAATTATTTTCTTTATCACCGTTGCGGTTTGCCTTTATTTTCTGCTTGACCTGGGACGATTCTTCTTGCAATTTAAGCCAGTGGTCCAATCACAACACGTATCCGGAAAGATACTTGAGAAAGGAACGCTTGGTAAGGTGTTGAAACAACTTAACCTGGTCAGGCCTGTACCTGATCATGAAAGAAACAGGCCCCTTTCTGCCGAGCATCTTGGAAAGAAGAAGGGTTATCTCTACTTGGCAAATCCAAAAGGTGATTTGCACTTTCCCTCCACCCAAAAAATCATAGAAAACAATATTCAAAGCGATTACCCAATCCTGTCCATCGTAGTCGATGACAGCGATCTGTATGGTGAGGAAAGGGGGATTATTACCAATCCATTTCATAAAGGAGCTTTGTGGGAAAGGATAGCCTATGTCTCCTATTTTGAAAAGCATCGCCTCCTGTTTGCCTCATCAGCGGGGATTCGTATCCACGGCCATGTATCCCGGAAGGACCCTAAAAAGAGCTATCGCCTCTATTTTCGAAACGAGTTAAGTGGCAGCGGATTTCCAGGTTATTTATTTAACGACCGTCAGACAATACCGCTGAAAAGAATGGTTGTTCATCTTGACAGGCCTTTGGAGATGCCTTTTACAACATCCATGGCTTTTGATATTGCCCGGCGAATCGGTTGTATACTTCCACGAATTAAACCGTTGATTCTCTACCTGAATGGAGAACGGCAAGGTGTGTACTGGATAGCGGATCAGATCAACAAAAAGCAGTGGAGCAATCATATCGGTAATGATAATTTTTTTCTCTACCGCAGCATGGCAGACAATGACATCCATAGCCGAAATCAGTTTTTTCTTTTGGCAAAAAAGATTTCCGGTTTAGGTGAAAAACCGTCCTTACAGGCGGTAAAAGAGCTTGTCGATATTAACAATCTTTCCAGATATATGTTTGCCATTATTTTTTGCGGCGATGATGATTGGGAAAAACAGGGGGTATCTATTTTCGATAATAATCAGCCCGATGCTAAATGGCACTGGGTCATATGGGATATGGATCATAGCTTTGCCGATCATCTGTCCGGATGGGATAAGAGGGAAATATGGGAAAAACCAGGTCTTAAACTTGTGTTTAAAGACAAATTGCATCCGTTCGATGTTAAACAGAATCTGTTTCAGCGACTGATACAGACTAGCCCTGAGTATCGGGAGTATTTTGTCCGATTGAGCTTGGATATATGTAACCATCTGTTAACACAAAGATTTTTGGAAGAGCGATCCGATTACTATATGAAACTTGCTCAAGATTTAAAAACTGATCATCCTTTCAATGAGAAGATGAGAGATTTTTTAATGAATCGATCAACATTCATATTGAAGGATTTGAAGAGATATTTGCAATTAGGAGAAATTGTAAACTTACGGTTGAAAGGAGATGTTGATAGTGTTTATCAGGTAGATGGTTTCCCAGTCAAAAACGATTACCATGGTCGATATTATACCGGTATTACTTCTCAGATATCGGTTGTGCAAGAGGGGCTTAATAAGTTCAGCTATTGGCTTGTTAACGGAGAGCGGTTGGATGATGAAGTTCTGACTCTTCATTTAAAAGGTGATACGACTGTTGAGGCTGTCTTTCAATGAATGTTGCGTTATACTCTTAATACCTGAGGGTACCTTGAAAAATTTTCATTTTCGTTCAAAATCGAGGCGTGAGATGAATTTTACCACAGGCATATAATTGATATTCCGAGGATAAAATTTCTCTCACAACCAAGAGTTTGGGCGAAAAGGCAATCTTTTATGGTGGCCTTGAGTATTGTCTTTTAAGAAGCAATGAATAAATCCGGGATTTTATGTGGAGAAATATTCAATTTGCGGAAAGATACACAGTCTCAAAAACCATGCAAGTCAATATGTTGTGCTCTTGTCAGCCCATAAAAATTCGACTGAGCCGGAGGACGGATTTTTGAATTGATCCTGGTTTCAGAGTGAACTACCACCCTTAAAATCCCCAAGCTGTTTACTCCGTAAAAGCACGACCATTTCATGCATTCGGATGAGTGCTGAGTGTGCGAGTATATTCCTTGACAATCTACCATATTTCTATCTAGTATGTAGATTTTACTGTCTAAATTTGACCCGTATAATCCCACCTATAGGCGAAAATATGTGTCCGGGGATCGTATTTGTTTTTTTGTCAAGACTATCCTAATTGACAATAACATTAATAACAGGAATGAATAACTGTGAAAAAAGTTTGTATTCAGGGACTTGGCTTTGTAGGGGCTGCAATGGCAACTGCAGTAGCTATTGCAAAGGATAAAGAAGGTTCTTATCTGTTTAATGTAATTGGTATCGATTTACCGAATGAAATTGGACGGAAGAGGGTTGAGGCAATAAATAATGGACAGTTTCCTTTTCTTGTCAGTGATGAAAAATTAAAAGCGGCGATTGCTCAAGCGCATAGTGCAGGAAATCTTTCAGCCACTACTGATTCGAAAGAATATGGCGATGCCAGTATTGTCATTATCGATATACCACTGGATATCCCATACTTGGACGATGAACCTCAGCTTGACTTTGAAGGATTCAAAAAAGCTATACGAACCATTGGTCAACATATTGCCCATGATACCCTTATCATTGTTGAAACTACAGTTCCGCCAGGTACTTGCGAAAAGGTAGTTGAACCGACTTTGAGAGAGGAGCTTGAGAAGCGCAAACTCGATGCTCAACGGGTTCATGTGGCTCATTCATATGAGCGGGTAATGCCAGGAAATGATTATCTTTCATCCATTGTAGATTTTTGGCGTGTATTTGCAGGGAATACCAAGGAAGCCGGAGATGCCTGTGAAGAATTTTTGTCATCTGTTGTCAACTGCGATAAATATCCTCTGACCAGGTTATCCTCGACTACCGCTTCAGAGACGGCAAAGGTGATGGAAAATACCTATCGCGCAACAAATATAGCTTTTATCGATGAATGGACGAAGTACGCTGAAAGTATAGGGATAGACCTGTTCGAGATTATCGAAGCCATAAGAGTAAGACCGACTCATTCAAATATTAGATTTCCCGGACTCGGGGTCGGTGGCTATTGTTTAACAAAAGATCCGACTTTTACCCCGGCGTCATCGAAACAACTCTTTAATAAGAATCTTGATTTTCCCTTTTCGAACCTTGCTGTGCGAGTCAACCATGACATGCCTCTCCATACTGTTAATCGTCTTAAATCCCTTCTTGGAGGTGTTTTGGAGGGGAAAAATATTTTAGTGTGTGGTGTAAGTTACCGCCAGGATGTGGGAGATAGTCGCTATTCACCAACGGAAGTTCTAGTACGGGAATTGATGGAACATAATGCACAGATAACATGTCATGATCCGTATTTGACGTATTGGGAAGAGATGGAAATGGAATTGCCCTTACAATTACCTGAAACAAATGGCTTTGATGCCGTTGTGGTTGCAGTACCTCATAAAGCTTATCAAGAGTTGAACTTAGTTAAATGGGTCAATAAAAGCTGTCTCGTGCTTGATGCAAATCTGGTTTTTAATAAACAACAAAGAGATACTGCTCGTGACAGAGGTATCAGAATTGAAAGTATTGGTAGAGGAGATGGCTTATGAGCAGGAAAATACTCATAACCGGTGGCGCGGGTTTCATTGGTCTTCATCTTGCTAATCGTTTGCTTGATGAGGGATTAGCTGTTCATCTTGTGGATAATTTCTCCCGGGCTGTGGAAGATAATTTTTTAAAAAAGACTCTTGCAAGAACAAACGTGGATTTCTCCAGTGTGGACCTGCTGGATGCAACGACAATTGAATCCTTTGGCAAGGATTATGATGTAATATTCCACCTGGCGGCAATTATCGGAGTGGTACATGTATTGGAGAGACCATACAATGTGCTGTATGACAATGTGCAAATGCTTGGAAATATGATTGAGCTTGCCAGAAACCAATCAAATCTTTCCCGTTTTATTTTTGCATCGACCAGTGAAGTGTATGCAGGTACATTACAATATTTTGATCTGCCACTGCCGACACCTGAAAGTACTCCGCTGGCCGTTTCTGATTTATCACATTCTCGAACATCTTATATGTTGTCAAAGATCTACGGAGAAGCTCTTTGCCAGCAGGCAGGTGTTCCCTTTACAATCATTCGGCCGCATAATATATATGGGCCTCGCATGGGCATGGCACATGTCATCCCGGAACAGTTAAAGAAGGCCTTTGATGCCCGATCCGGTGACAGTATAGATGTTTTTTCAGTGGATCATACCCGTTGTTTTTGTTTTGTTGATGATGCCGTTGAAATGCTCGTAAGAATAATAGAGCGTTCAGCCTGTGAAGGGAAAACTCTTAATATCGGAACTCAGAAACCTGAAGTAACAATTAGAGAGGTGGCTGAGGCCTGTTACAAGACTGTTGACAAAGAACTGTTTATCAATGCAAAGCCCCCATCGCCTGGTTCACCGACACGCCGAGCGCCTGATATGAGTCGTACTGTTGAATTGACCTCATATCAATCTAAGGTAGCTCTTAGTGATGGAGTGTCAATTACTTACGACTGGTATAAAGAGAATATCTTTGAAAACAGAGGAATTACCGCCAAATAATAATGGATGATTTTCTTCACGATCTGGTCGCTTTTATACGTAAACAGTTTGGTACAGACGACTTTATACCTTTGCATGCCCCCCGGTTTGTTGGTAAGGAAAAGGAGTATCTGCTCGATACAATAGATTCGACTTTTGTTTCTACTGTTGGTGAGTATGTAACAAAATTCGAAGAGATGGTCGCCCGGTTTACAGGAGCTAAGTATGCGATTGCAACTGTAAATGGGACCTCCGCTCTTCATACTGTTCTTGTCTTAGCCGGAGTGCAGCGAAATGATGAAGTTATTACCCAACCGTTAACATTCGTCGCAACATGCAATGCCATTCGCTACTGTGCAGCAGATCCTGTATTTGTGGATGTAGAACGTGCAACACTTGGTATGTCTCCTGATAGCCTGGCTCAGTTTCTGGACGAGTACGCTGAAGTAAGAGACGACAGCTTGTGTTGGAATAAACAGACTGGAAGGATAATCAGGGCCTGTGTTCCAATGCATAATCTTGGACACCCTGTTCGTATTCAGGCCATAAAAGAACTGTGTGAACGCTACAAAATTCATCTTCTGGAGGATGCCGCTGAATCGCTTGGAAGTTTTTACGATGGTATTCATACAGGGCGTTTTGGTTTGTTGGCAGCCATCAGTTTTAATGGTAACAAGATCATAACCACTGGTGGTGGTGGCATGATTTTGACTGATGATGAATCCCTTGCAATAAAGGCCAAACATATTACAACAACAGCTAAGAAGAACCATCCATGGTTGTTTATCCATGATGAACTCGGTTTTAATTACAGGCTCCCCAATCTGAATGCTGCTCTAGGCTGTGCTCAGATGGAGATGCTGCCAGAATTTATTGAAAAGAAAAGGGCGCTGGCCGGCCGTTATGCCCAGTGGTTTAAGGAAAGAGACTATGAGTTCATCATAGAGCCAGACAGGACAAAGGCCAATTACTGGTTTAATGGTTTTTTAACACATAATCGTGAGGAAAGGGACAAGGTACTGGAGTATACAAATCAAAACAGGGTAATGACGCGTCCGGTGTGGACGCCTATGCATGTCCTTGATATATATCGACAATGTTTAAAGGTTGATTTGTCTGAAGCCGAATGGATTGAAAACAGACTTGTGAATATTCCCAGTAGTGTTATTTGATGAAATCAAAAAAAAAAATATGTGTGGTAACCGGTACCCGGGCCGAATACGGCCTGTTGTACTGGTTGATGAAGGAAATTGAAATTTGCAATGATCTCGACCTGCAGATCATTGCAACAGGGATGCATTTATCACCAGAATTCGGCTTGACCTATAAGCAGATTGAAAGTGATGGTTTTACAATAAGCCGCAGGGTCGAGTGTCTTCTGTCCGCTGATACTCCATCAAGTATCAGCAAGTCCATGGGCCTGGCCATGGTCGGGTTTGCGGATGCGTATGCTGATTTGTTTCCAGACTTAATTGTTGTTCTAGGCGATCGTTTTGAACTCCTATCAGCTGCAGCAGCAGCTACAGTTGCAAGGATACCCATTGCCCACTTGCATGGAGGAGAGACGACCGAAGGTGTCATTGATGAGGCGTTTCGCCATTCAATTACCAAGATGGCCTATCTTCATTTCACGGCGACTGAAGAGTACAGGAAGAGAGTTGTGCAGCTTGGAGAGCATCCCAAGAGGGTTTTTAATTTCGGGGCGCCGGGGATAGAAAATATCAGTCGCTTACCGCTGCTTGGACGTGAGGAGTTTGAAGAATCTATAGATCTTCACCTTAATAAGCGGAATTTATTAGTGACGTTTCACCCGGTGACTCTGGAAAATGCTACTGCCAGCCAACAATTTGGCAATTTGTTGGAAATACTCGCCGAGCTTGATGAGACCACAATCATTTTCACAAAAGCCAATGCCGATACCGAAGGGCGTATTATTAATGAAATGATAGATGACCATGTGTCCAGATATCCTGAGAACACTGGCGGTTACACATCGCTGGGGCAGATTCGATACCTTTCCGCCCTGAAATATATGGATGCTGTTATCGGTAATTCTTCCAGCGGCCTGATTGAAGCACCGAGTTTTTCAATTGGAACGATTAACATAGGGGATCGCCAGAAAGGCCGAATACGGGCTGAAAGCGTGATTGATTGTGATTCGACAAAACAGGGGATAAAACAGGCGCTCCAAATACTGTACAGCAAGCCATTTCAAGAAAAGCTCAAAACAGTCCGCAACCCTCATGGCAGTGGTGCTGTTGCTCGTAAAATCGTCGATATCATCCGCCAACACAATTTTAACAATGTATTAAAGAAAGAATTCTACAATATTGCATAACAATAATCTCAAATGAAAACTGAAAGATATAAAAGCAAAAGGGATCTGGTTCATAGTAGGGAATTTGCTGAACTGTTTGAGAAACCTTCAGGAGAACTTGAGGCCAAATACGGTCTTCCTGAAGAAATCAGATTTTGTCAAAAATGTGTTATTTCCAACCAAAGACCGAATTCGGCAGTTGAGTTCAGCCACACCGATTCGAGTAAAAAGGAGACAATCCATTTTGATGAAGCAGATGTTTGCGATGCCTGTCGATTTGCCGAGAGAAAAAGTCAAGAGGTGGATTGGGAGGTCCGGGAGAAAGAACTGGTCGATCTCTGTAATCGTTTCAGAAAGAACGATGGATCATATGATTGTCTAGTCCCCGGATCCGGCGGTAAGGACAGTTTTTATCAGGCCCATGTTTTAAAGTACAAGTATAACATGAATCCGTTGACGGTTACCTGGGCTCCTCATCTCTATACGGATTGGGGATGGAAAAACTATCAGGCCTGGCTTGGAGCAGGCTTTGATAATTACCTGCTTACACCCAATCCGCTGATACATCGCTTGATGACCCGCCTGGCTGTTGAGAATCTGTTTCATCCATTTCAACCGTTTATGTTTGGTCAGAAGTCTTACGCTCCTAAAATGGCGGCTTTAATGGATATTCCTCTCATATTTTACGGGGAGAATGAGGCAGAATACGGCAATCCGATAAAGGATACCAACACAGCAAAGCGTGAAAGCTCCTATTTTTCACTTGATGCTTCATCTCAGATATATTTTGGCGGGGTTTCCGTTCAGGACCTTTACAATTATTTCGGGGTGAGCCGTGTCGATATGGAACCCTACTTGCCTATTCATCCTGATCGTCTCCGGGAAAAGAAAATAGAGGTTCATTATCTGGGCTACTATTTACCTTGGCACCCACAGGGAGCCTATTATTATGCGGTGGAGCACGGCGGTTTTCAGGCCTCGCCGGAAAGAACTCCCGGTACATACAGTAAGTATAACAGTATTGATGATAAGATCGATGATTTCCATTATTACACAACTTATATCAAATTCGGTATTGGGCGGGCTACATATGATGCTGCTCAGGAAATTCGCAATGATGAGATCACACGCCAGGAAGGAGTTGCCCTGGTCAAAAAGTTTGATGGTGAGTTTCCGGAAAGGTTTGCTGAAGAGATCTTTCAATACCTGAGTATTCCTGAAAAGGAGTATCCGATCGCAAGCAAAATGTTTGAGCAGCCCCTAATGGACCGTGATTATTTTAATGACCTGGCCGATTCGTTTCGTTCACCGCACCTGTGGGAAAAGTCGGATAATAAATGGAAATTACGACAGACCGTATGGATGTAGGGGTAATGTAAACAATGAGAAATATACGTCTCATAGCCAGGCTTGATGTTAAGGCGCCCAACCTGATCAAGGGTATTCAGCTCGAGGGTCTTAGAAAAATCGGTGATCCCAATGAATTTGCCCGGGATTATTATAATCAGGGCATTGATGAGATTTTTTATGATGATATTGTGGCAAGTCTCTACGAACGAAACAGTCTGCTCGATATCATAGAAAAAACGACAAAGGATGTGTTTGTGCCTATTACAGTCGGCGGTGGTCTGAGAACAATCAGTGATGTGGAGGCCGCCCTGCGGGCCGGAGCTGACAAGGTCTCCATCAATACGGCATCGATCAAGAGACCGGAGATCATCACTGAAGTGTCACGCCGATTTGGCAGTCAATGCATGGTTCTTTCGATACAGGCCAAAAAAAGAGACGACAGCTGGGAGGCTTATTTTGATAATGGCCGCGAACACAGCGGTCTAGATGTGATCGAGTGGGCAAAAAAAGGACAGGAACTGGGGGCTGGAGAGATTATTCTGACATCGGTTGATTGTGAGGGAACTGCTAAAGGTTTTGATATTGAGCTGAAAAAGGCTGTGACCGATGAGGTTGACATCCCTGTTATAGCTAGCGGCGGTATGGGCAAACTGGAAGACTTGCAGGAAGTCGTTACCGAAGGTCGGGTAGATGCTGTCGCCATGGCCCATGTACTGCACTATAAAAAATTATCAGTACTGGAAATCAGACAATTTTGCCTTGATCAACGGTTGCCTGTTCGTCCTGTTCCGGAGGGAAAACATTCATGAGCCATGTTGTTGTAGATTATGGAATTGGGAATACCCTCAGTGTCATGAGAGCCCTTAAGAAAGTCGGAGTGTCGCCCGTTCTTTCCGGCGATCCTGAAATGATCAGGAAAGCTGGCCGGGTTGTTTTGCCGGGAGTCGGCGCCTTTCAGGGTGGAATGAATGAGTTGAAAAAACGCGGTATTGACGAGGCTATTCATGAATTTGTAGGGACTGGACGTCCGTTCCTTGGAATTTGTCTGGGCATGCAGATGCTGCTCAGTAAAAGTCTTGAGCATGGAAGTCATGAGGGCCTGAATCTGATACCGGGTACGGTAATCCAGATCCCCCAGGGCGACGAAATGGTTCAACATCGAAAGATTCCACACATCGGCTGGAATGCTCTGCATCCGGGCCCAAGCTATACGAGTTGGCACACCACCATGTTGGAGGACACACCTGTAGGTGAGTATTACTATTTTGTCCATTCATTTATGGCTGTTCCCGATGATCCGGAATTTTTATTGGCAACATGCGTTTATGAAGGTCTTGAGGTCCCGGCGGCTGTGAATAAAGAGAATATTACAGGCTGCCAGTTTCATCCGGAAAAGAGCGGTGATGCCGGTTTGGCGATTTTAAGGAATTTTGTGGCGGAAAAAAGCTAGTTCAATTTATGAAATATTAAAGTTTTATTAAACAAATCAGCCGTCTCCGTCACAGATTCAGGATGAGTAAAAACAATATGAAAAAACGTAACCCGGTTCGTATTGTAGCTGAAGCCGGTGTCAATCATAACGGCAATATCGATAAAGCGTTTCAACTAGTTGATGTGGCTGCCGGAGCGGGTGCAGATGCAGTAAAATTTCAGACATTTAAAACTGAAAATATCGTCACCAGAAATGCCGAAAAGGCCAAGTATCAGAAAGAATCGACAGGATCTGACGAGTCCCAGTTTTGTATGTTGAAGCAGCTTGAGCTGTCCTGGGAAGCCCATTATGATTTGAAGAAGTACTGTAAGGAAAAGGGAATCGAGTTTTTATCCACTCCGTTTGATTCCGAAAGCCTTGCTTTTCTGGTTAACGATCTTGGATTAAAGGTTCTGAAAATACCTTCAGGAGAGATAACGAATGGCCCTTTGCTGCTTGAATTTGCCCAGACCAGGTGCGAGTTGATCGTATCGACCGGCATGGCAACCATAGAGGAAATTGAAGAGGCACTCAGTGTCATCGCATTTGGTTTAAAATATGGAGCAGATCCTCAGGAAAAACCTTCGAGGCATTCTTTTAAAAAAATATTTTCATCTTCCAACGCTAAAAAGCTGTTACGGGACAAAGTTACTCTGCTGCACTGTACAACCCAATATCCTGCACCTGTAAATGAAATCAATCTTAACGCTATCCCACTTTTAAATAAGGTGTTTGGGCTCAAGGTCGGGTTTTCCGATCACAGTGAAGGTACAGCTGTTCCAATAGCTGCTGCAGCAATTGGTGCCGTATTGATTGAAAAACATTTCACCTTGGATAAGACATCTGCCGGACCGGATCATAAAGCTTCACTTGATCCAGAAGAGCTGGGTGAAATGGTTTCTTCTATTCGTAAAGTGGAAAAAGCGTTGGGCGAGCAAACAAAACAACCGATGCCTTCGGAGATAGGAAATAGAAAAATTGCAAGAAAAAGTCTGGTCACTGCAACCGATATCAAAAAAGGAGATTTGTTTACCAAGAGCAATCTGACAATAAAACGTCCCGGCACTGGAAGGAGCCCGATGGAGTATTGGGATTTGTTGGGAACAAGAAGTCAGAAAGATTATTCAGCTGACGAGGTGCTGAGTTGAGTGATTTTCAGGATAGTCCGGTTATTTTGCTTGGGGGCGGTGGTCATGCAAAGGTGGTCCTAGAGGCTTTGGTTCTATCCGGCAGAAATATTTTAGGTGTTGTTACTCCGGATTGCAAAGAAGGAGATCACTTTTGCGGATTCCCAGTGCTCGGTAATGATGAATATCTGGATGACCTTACAGCCGATGAAGTGGTTTTGGCAAATGGAATAGGAGCTATGGTGTATCAGCACACTCGACGGAGTCTGGCCGAATCAATGCGAAAAAAAGGATTTACTTTTTGCAGAATTATCCATCCTTCAGCAATAATCGCCTCTGATGTTGAAATTGCAAAGGGTGCTCAGGTCATGGCCGGGTCCATTATACAGCCTGGGACTTATGTGGGTGTGGATAGTGTCATTAACACCGGGGTTCTCGTTGATCATGATTGCCGAATTGAAGATAATTGTCACCTTGCTCCCGGTGTTATATGTTGCGGAGGGGTGCATGTTCATTCTAAAACTTTCATAGGAGCAGGTACAACAATTATGCAGAATTTATCCATTGCCAAGAACAGTATTATCGGCGCAGGATCGTTGGTCTGCAAGGATTTTAAAGGAACTGATCCGCTTATACAAAAACGTTCGTAAATGGTTGCTTAAGAATAAGAGTTAATATATGTACGATTGGAAAGCCGTTATACTGAAGCCTGAAGACACCATGGAAAAGGCTATTCAGGTACTCAATAAAGAATCCCTGAGGATTGTGCTGGTCGCCGATGAATACGGCAGGCTGTTGGGAACTGTAACTGACGGAGATATACGGCGTGCCTTGATCCGTCGACAGGAAATGAATTCCTTTCTGGCCGATATCATGTTTAAAAAGCCGATAGTTGCCACACTGGAAGATGACAGGAATAAAATACTGGCTATGATGAAAGCCCGAGACCTTCTCCAGGTTCCGGTGTTGGATGATGACAGAAAAATTATCGGTCTTGAAACCTTGCAACATATCCTTGAAAAGGGGAAAAAACTTGATAATCCGATTTTTTTAATGGCCGGAGGTTTTGGCAAACGTTTGCGCCCTTTGACAAATGATATTCCGAAGCCATTGTTAAAGATCGGCAACAAGCCGATACTTGAAACGATTGTAAATCAATTTGTCGATGCCGGATTCCATAAATTTTTTATCTCCACACACTACAAAGCGGAAATGGTGCGAACACATTTCGGAGATGGGAGCAATTGGGATGTAAATATCCAATATGTTCACGAAGAAGAACCACTGGGGACTGCCGGAGCCCTTGGATTACTGCCTGAGCTCAATGGATTGCCGATCATCATGATGAACGGCGACATCCTGACAAAAATTAAGTACGATGATCTGCTGGAGTTTCATAATAGAAATAAATCCGATGTTTCGGTCTGTGTCCGGGAGTATGATTTCCAGGTCCCGTTTGGAATTGTTGAAGTGGACGAGAACATTGTAGAACATATTGTCGAAAAGCCCGTGCATAAATTTTTTGTTAATGCCGGAATCTATGTGATCGAACCGAGTGTGATCAAGACAATCGAAAAGAATTCCTATAAAGATATGCCTGATCTCATTAACGAGTTGTCTGATAATTCAAATAAAATCAGTGCCTTTCCAGTTCATGAATATTGGCTCGATATAGGCAGAATTGATGACTTTGATCGAGCGCAGCATGATTTTAACTCTCAGTTTGAATGATTAACAATAAAAAAGTTCTGGGAATTATTCCGGCACGAGGTGGCTCAAAAGGTCTGCCGGATAAGAATATTAAAAAGGTAGCCGGCAAACCTTTATTGGCCTGGACCATAGAACAGGCTCAAGCGTCAGAATATATTGATCGATTAATTCTCTCTTCAGAAGATAAAAGAATTATCTCCATAGCAAAAAAATATAATTGCGAAGTTCCTTTCATTCGTCCTGCCGAGTTGGCTACTGATACCGCCACTTCGATGGAAGTTGTTTTTCATGCATTAGAGGTCTTGAAAGAGAAGTATGACTATGTGGTTTTGTTGCAGGTCACGTCTCCTTTACGCAACACTGATGATATTGATGGTTGTATACAGTGCTGTGAACAAAACAATGTTCCAGCATGTGTAAGCGTTGTCGAGTCCGATAAATCTCCACTCTGGATGTTCAGGATTGATACGGAAAGTAAATTATCCCCGGTCTTTTCTGATGATGAATTACCATTGAGAAGACAGGATGCTCCAAAATTTTATGTGCTCAATGGTGCGGTTTATGCTGCTCAAACTGATTGGTTGTTGAATCAGGACCATTTTGTTACTGAAGAAACCGCAGCCTATATAATGCCCAATGAACGGTCTATTGATATAGACAAACCTATTGACCTTGTTATCCTTAAAGCCATTGTGGAGCAAGGCGGGATATCCTGATGGTCTGCGTTCGTCTGATAAAGATGATTCTTCAGATTCCTTAATAGACAGATAACGTGACTATGCGTCTTTTATTAACAGCTAGAGATACGGGCTCAGCCCTTCAAAATGTGGCATTTATAAAAAACTGCCAGGAGCTGGGCATTTCTTTTGACTTCCAGGTGTATTCGGAAGGGATTGGGACCAAAGTTTTTGAAAAATATGATGTTCCCTCTATCCGTTTTGAGCTGAATAAAGATATTGACAGCAAAGCCAATTACAACCAGGTAGAAAAGTATAGTGAAGAGTTTTGTCCCGATTTTGTTCTACTTGGCCTCAGTTCGTTTGATTACGGAATTGATGAACTTGTCAGAAATATCTGTTTGAAAAAAGGGTACCCATGTGGCGTTATCCAGGATTATTGGGGATATCTAGGACGGTATGATTTAGATAAGCTACCTGATACGTTTTTTGTACTGGACGAACAGGCAAAAAAAATTACGGAAAAAAAGACACAAAACAGAGCCCGTTGCATCATTACCGGTTCACCTAAGCATGAGGCGTATGAGAAATATTATTCGGAATGGAATAAAATAAAACCTCTTGAATCTTCTGAAGAAAACAAAATTGTCCATATCGGCCAACCATCAAATATTCCAGGAATATTCGAGAATTTCAGACAGTTAACTGAAACACTTGCTCTGGTTAAAGGGTCGTTCAAACTATTTTTAAAATTGCATCCCGCAGATTTTGATAACCTGCAGATATACGAGAATCTTTTGAAGACAGGAGCATTCCCATATGAGATCCTGTCTGAGGATCTTGGTGCTGAGCCGGTACTGTGCCAGGCTGATATTATAACGACCTGTTTTTCAAGTGCTGGTATTGACCATAATTACCTGCAACTGTATGCCAATAGAAGAATGGGTGATTTATTCTATATAAATATTGGAAAAGAGCTGACAGATTTTATTTATCATGTTATTGGAACCAGCGATATTCCCGGATCAGTGAGTGGAATGGGTAAAACATGCCGGAGCCGTGGTGAATTGTTTTCACTGTTAAATAGGGCTGTTCACGGTGAAAAGTCCAACTATATGGAAGCGGTAAAAAGGAATTTGGGTGTTAGAGATCGACCTTCAAAACAAATTTTTCAATATATTCAATCAAATTATCAACAGGTATCAGATAAGGAAGAAATATGAACATTACAGTATTAGGGAATGGCTCTATTGGTCGTCGTCACTTAAAAGGATTAACCGCCATGAGCTCGGAATTACAGCTGGGAGAGATTAGAGGTTTTGATGTCAATCCGGAGAGAAGGGAAATTGTCAGAAAGGAGATTCCTGAAGCAATATGCTGTAATTCTTTGGAAGAAGCAGTTCAGGAAACAGATGTTGTTTTTAATTGCACGCCGACCTCATTACACATCCCTATATATGATGAAATAAAAGGCTTGGGTGACTTCCATCTGTTTTTCGAAAAACCTCTCTCTCATACTATCGAAGGTTGTGAGAAGATGCTTTTTGAACAAAAAAGAAAGAACAAACAGGTTGCAGTCGGTTACATGCTGCACCACCATCCTGTTCTGTTAAAGGCTAAAAATATGATCGAATCCGGAACGCTTGGAAAAATACTGACAGTACGTGCCGAAGCAGGTTTTTATCTGCCCAAATGGCACCCCTGGGAAGATTACCGGGATTTTTATATGTCATGGAAAACAGGTGGGGGCGGCGCCCTTTTGGATATCAGCCATGAAATTAATTATCTTCAATGGTTTTTTGGCGATATTGACGAAGTGCAGGGGATGGTCGGCACTATATCTGATCTTGAAATTTCAAGTGATGATGTAGCTCTGGCAATTCTTCACTTTAAAAATGGTATTGTAGGTCAGATTCAGCTGGATCTGTTGCAATTTACTGAAAGCCGGTACTGCAAGGTGATTGGAACTGAAGGTGTCATGATTGCCGATATTGTGGATAACACCATAAAATATAACACCAGGGACAATGAAGAGTGGAAATTGGAGGAAATCGAACTCAACTTTGATGAAATCTATCATACTCAGTATCGTAACATCATTTCTTCGTTCCGGGGTAATGGTGGTTACACTGTTTCAGGGGATGAGTCGTATAAAACCATGGAAATCGTTGAAGCCGTAAGACGTTCTCATTCCTATGGTGTCCGTGTCAAGCTGCCGCTGTATAACTAGTGTCGTGTCTACGTTGAACTGCATTATACTCTAAGTCTCTGTATGCCGAAAATTTTAGCAGTCATTCCCGCCCGAGGAGGTTCCAAAAGGGTTCCTGGAAAAAATATACGTCCGTTTAAAGGGCAACCCTTGCTTGCCTGGTCAATTAAGGCAGCCCAGTTTGCCGGTCAAATCGATAAGATCGTACTCAGTACGGATGATGAAGAAGCGGCACGGATAGGCGAGGAATATGGTGCCGAAGTTTTCTGGCGACCTGAAGAGCTTGCAACGGATACGGCAAGTACGTTTGACGTTTTAAAACATATCTATTCGACCCAGTGTAAGGCCATTAACTATACTCCTCAATATATAGTCCTTTTACAGCCGACAAGTCCATTACGTGAAAAAGACCTGATACCAAAAGGACTTTCAGAAATCTGTTCTGATGAGAGTGCCGATAGGCTGATAGAGCTTAATACCCTGAAATTATTTACAGGTCGAGTGAATAACGGATATTGGTTTGGTGATTATCATGAAACCACTCGATCCCAGGAGTTGCCAGACCTCTTTTTTCCAAGTGGAAGGATATATATCTACAAATGTGAGCAGACTATTGCGGCCAACGATCATGAAGGGAAAAAGACAAAGGTAATCATGGGGGATTTTGATAAAAATATTAACATTGATTATGAAAGTGATTTCAGAAAGCTTGAGTTTGTTTTTGAATATTACCAGGATGATTACATGTATCTTCTCAGGTAAGTTTTCTGTTAGGTTGTAACTTTCAGTTAGAATTTTTCTACTCACTACCCCGTTCGCTTGCGACGGGGTAGTTTGTTTGATGAATTAGTGAACTTAATATGATAATTGAGCCAGAAAACGTATGGTTTTCTGTTCATAGAGTAACGATATGATTTCGTATGGGAAGAGTTGGAAGAGGTACATGAATGGCCACGGTTAAACGGAAACCGAAAATATATATGCCTATAGAAATTGCCACAAGAGAACTTGATGGTAAACTACTTCTCGCAACACATTTGACGGCAAGAGGTTATAATGTTGTTTTGGGTGGCCGTAGTGAAGTTGAGAGGGATATATTAAAAACAAATGGGAATATCATCATACTAAAAAGTATTTCAAATCGATCAATAGAATTTTATAAGGAGCTTAAAAAAAAGGGACATAAACTTTACTTACTCCATGCTGAGGGGAATGTGTATTATAAGAAAATTAAACATGACATCCTTTCTGCATTTCCAGAAGATTGTATAAGTTATGTAGATAAAATACTTGTAAATGGTAAAGAAATTAAAGACAATATAGTCAAGTACATATCTAATGTTGATGTGAATAGAATATTCACAACAGGCGATCCAAGATTCGACCTTCTTTTACCAAAGTATCGCGCCTTTTTTAAAAGAGAATTAGATCAAATAAAAGAAAAATATAATGATTATATACTTGTTAATACTAATTTTGGTTATGCGAACCCATATATGGGTAAGAAAACACTTGATCATTATATTTCTAATCATGAAGACTTTACTGAATCATTTAAGAAGAGTCTATTTGCTAAAAAAAAATATAGTCATCAAATATTACGTGAATTTATTGAAGCTATCAAGAAAATTGCTATATCTGCAGATGGTCTGAACATTGTAGTTAGGCCCCATCCATCTGAGAGGAAAGATATATATAGCGAGGAATTTTCAAAAATAGATAATGTTTTCGTTAATAATAACGGTAGTGTAGTTAAATGGATTCTTGGGTCAACAATTGTAGTCCAACATGATTGTACAACAGGTGTTGAAGCTGTAATCGCAAATAAGTTGTCAGTTTCGTATACTCCAAAGAAGGATGAAGACATAGTTGCATGGCTTCCAATATATCTTAGCAAAGAAATAAGCAATTTGAGTGAACTTGTTTCATTTGTTGAGTCGATATTGTCTAAAGATTCAAGTGAGTTATATCTTTTAAATGACCAGCAAAAGGAAGTACTCTCAATGTACTTTGGAGATACCGATGGAAGCTCCTCAGGGAATATTATTGATATTATTGATGAAGAGAGAATTGATGATTCATGCTCTGCGCTTGAAAGATTAAACCATCTTATCTCAAGGAGTTATTCTAGATATAAAGAGTATCTAATATACTATCGAAGAAACGCAAATGACTGGAATAAATTCCCAGAGCTTTCTTTAAGCGATATATATTTTAAAATGGATACTATAGCTAATATCGAGGGGATCAATATAAGTCTCAAAATACGCAAATTATCAAAGCGTCTGGTCGATATTTTGGGTAAATAGTATTGTCCGTATATATATAATGATTTTTCAACACAAAATACATTTATCAGAGGTATTATGTAGATGGAAGTCTCACAAGAGCTAATAGATAGACATGCCAAATTCAGATTAGATATTAAAAGTATTTCAGACTCAATAAGTAGAGGAGAATTCTGGACAGAGAGGTCTCCGGGATTTGATGCTGTTCTTACTGATAAAGGATATGAAAATATTGGTACGTACAATTATCTGCCAAGTGTGAAAGGTATGGATTCAGAGCCTGAGGAACAAAAGTGGGATCAGGCCTGGAAAGCTTATTGTGATGCAATGTTGACCCTTGAGGCTACCGGTTTTGAAAACCCGCTGTTTGAGATAAATAGCAGGCAGTACAACAAGAATAATATCACCTGTTTAGCCAATCTTTACACCCTGGAAAGGTTAAAATTTGCCGGTATAAAACCGAAAAAATATCTTGAAATCGGTGGTGGGAGCGGTTTGTTGGCAGGTTTCATGCATGAAACCTTTAATTCACAGATATTTATTGTCGATTTACCTGAAATGCTGACGGTTTCTTCCGCCTTTTTAATGTATACATTCCCGGATAAAAGGTTTTTATTGTCCAATGAGATCGATGGTTCGATCGATTTTGACGGTTATGATTTTGTTCTTGTCACACCGGCACAGACTCAATTGCTTCCCGACACCTATTTTGATTTGGCAGTCAACAAGGCGTCTTTTATGGAAATGAACCAAAATGAGGTCGATAATTATTTTCATTTGGTTAATCGTTGTTTGCATGAAGAAGGATATTTTTATTGTTCCAACAGGCCTGTAAAAAGAACCATTTTCTTTGATTATCTTTGGGAACAGCAAAAAAATTATAGGGATATTTTTTATGAACTCAACAGGTTTAGAAGAAATTTCCCTAATGAATTTATCGATAGATGCAGAGTAAAGGAAAAAAATGGTTCCTTGGCTGCCAGAGAGATGCCTGCAGAAACTATATTTTTACGGTTCTATCGTTTGATAAGAAACTATTTCTGGAAAAAGGAATTTCAGGTAAAGTTTCCGGCTCTTGCTGTTGTTCGTAACAAGTTGTTTGATCTTTTAATAGAGGTGCCACAACAATGATAAAAATTGGGGTTTTAGGCGCTGGTCGCGTCGTACAGAACAGGTATGTAGACGTTTTTCTCAATGAATTAAAGAATGCTGAAGTAACAACCGTTGCTGATATCGTAGCAGCTGATGCGGATAAAGTTTCACAGCAGCTTGGCTGCAGGCCTGTTTATAGTCTTGAAGAGTTGGTTTGCGATAAAAATGTCGATGTTGTTTTGGTTGCAACCGAATCCGGTAATCACCAAGAACATGTCATGGCTGCCCTAGATGGAGGAAAACATGTAATCGTTGAAAAACCTCCTGCCATGCTGGCTAAAGAAGTGATTACGGCCCAGGAATTTGCCAAACAGAAAAATTTAATGTATGCGGTTATTTTTCAGAACAGGCTTAATCCGGCCATGAGAATTCTAAAAGAAACTTTTGAGAGCGGGAGATTCGGTAAAATAGTCCTGGCCACAATCAGGCTAAGATGGTGCAGATATCAGGATTATTACGAAGATGGCTGGCATGGGACATGGGATAAGGATGGAGGTGTTATTAATCAACAGGCTATTCATCACCTTGATGCCATGCAATGGGTATGTGGTCCAATTACTGATGTCTGTTGCGCCCAGAATAACGCCTTGAACAGTTTGGAGGCGGAAGATACCACTGTTGCCATAGTCCGGTTTGCAAACGGTTTTCTGGGTGCAATTGAAGCTACGACTGCCGCAAGGCCCGAAGATTTTGAAGCGTCCATGTCGGTTGTTGGGGAAAAAGGGATGGCGGTAATCGGAGGAATTGCACTGAATAATATCGAAACTTGGCAATTTGTAGAGGAAGAACTGGAAGATAAAACGATTCCAAAAGACTATTCGCAAGAGGTTCCGACCGGGTATGGTCTATCCCATGGGCCGTTAATGCAGGAAATCGTTGATCGTTTAAGCCAAGGTCGTCTCGATCCACCCATCACTGGAAGCGACTGCATTCCAGTGGTTGATCTTGTTCATGGTTTATATTGCAGCGTTGAGCAGGGTGGCTGGGTGTCCATTGCCAATCGTCCAGTTTCAGCAAGGCTCGGAAAGAAGAAACAAAACAACGGGGAATAAAAAATGGGATCGGTTCTTAGTTTATTAGGTAACGGTCAGCAGATTGATATTGATTCAACAGATTGTTATGCCGGTATATTAGGAGAGACACCGTCGCAGGGGGCCAAGTCGCCATCTTTATGGAATGCTACTTTTGAAGGTTTGAATATTTCAGCTTTGATGCACCCGATGGATGTTGAGAGTAATGCACTTGAATCTGTCGTTTTAGCTCTAAAAGAAGATAATCGTTTTATTGGTGGCGCCGTGACTATGCCATATAAAATAGATATCTTACCTTTTTTGGATAAAGTTGAGCCTGAAGCGGAAACAATTGGGGCCGTGAACTGTATTTATAAGGATGACGGACAACTGATCGGAACAAATACGGATGGATCAGGGGCCTTATGGAGCTTGAATAGTTGCCTGCTGGAACATGGGCGAACTCTTGAGAACAAGGTGATTCTTGTTATCGGTGCAGGAGGAGCAGCGGCAGCCGTTGCGGCATATGTGGCATCCGATATGGGAAAAACCGGAACATTGCTGCTTTCAAATCGCAACCGGGAAAAAAGTGAGGCGCTAAAAGAAAGGTTAAAAGGATACTGTTCAGTCAATATAGTCGAATGGCCCGTGAAAAGAGATGAAGTCAAACATGCTGATATTGTTATCAACTGTTCTGCTGTTGGTTTTGATTCCACACGTAAGGATGCATCCGGATATTACAATTTGAAATACTATTCACCTCTTGGTCCTGTTAAAATAAACTCACGGGTGGAAGATGAAAAGCAAATCCATACAAATTACATTCAACAAGTACAAACGGAGATCGGAGAGAATTTCAAGCAGATGATGGACGTTTTAAGCAGTATGAACTGTCCGGTGGTTTACGATATCATTTACCAGCCGGGAATGACAATGCTGCTTTTCGGTGCTCAACTTCTTCAGTTTCCGATCCTTAATGGAATTGGCATGAACCTGGAACAGGCTGTGATTGCCTTTGAAAAGGCGACAACGACTGCCGGATTACGACAACCGAATCAGGATGAAGTTCGCCGGCTGATGTCACCTGTCTGGTAAATATTCGATGTTAAGATAAAAGAGGAGAGTAATGAAAGATATAGCCCCCAATGACATTAAAAATAATATTCCACTGGTAACCAGAAAGAACTATACGCGGGAGATTGTCGCAGGATCGGTAAGAATCGGTGATGGTGAATTGGCTATCATGGCTGGCCCCTGTACCGTAGAGAGTCGGACCCAAATTTTTGAAACAGCTAAGGCTGTCAAAAATGCCGGGGCAAATATGCTTCGTGGAGGAATATATAAACCACTGACTTTCCCCTACGGGGATCCTCTCGCTTTACCTGACAGTGATTCCAAGGAAGATCAGAAATCAACTGGTGGATTGTTGTCCAAAGATCAGCAGTTCCAGGCTGCCGAGAAACGTTTTGGTTATTTAAAAGAGGCTGGTGAAAAATATGGTCTTGCCGTGGTCTCAGAGATTGTCTATGCCGATACCATGGAAATGATGTCGAAATATGTGGATATGTTTCAGGTTGGTTATCGGCATATGTTTAACATGGATCTTATAGACACACTTGCCAAGGCAGATAAACCACTTCTTATTAAACGCCATTACGGAGAGAGTTTGAGGTCGCTTCTAGGTGTGTGCGAGCATTTCGATGTAAGAGGCAAAAGTGATTTTGCCGTTTGCGAGCGAGGTGTTTCGGTCGCTCATACCCACAATGTTGATTCTCGAGCGGTTCTTGATATTCAGGCAATTCCAGCAATGAAGGAATACGCCCCGTCGGTTCCGATTATAATCGATCCCAGTCATGCAACATTTAAACGTTCATATGTAGCAGCTATGTCGCGTGCGGCAATTGCTGCCGGTGCGGATGGATTGCTGATTGAAGTCCATCCAGATCCTGAAAAAGCGTGGGTTGACCCGTTGCAGGCGTTAGGTTTTTCGGACTTTAAACAACTCATGAAAGAAATTGAGGAAATAAGAAAGATTATAGGTTGACTTGTGAAACACTGCAGTGATCCCGCAAGAGAACAGAGGATTCGATGTGAAAACGGCGTTCGATTGCCAATGGCGTCGGTATTGCAATGTCCAGATATTCTGATCAAGAGAGGAACAAGAATTAATGGACCAATAAATATTCGTGGAAGTGCTCCCTGTAAAATAGGGAAGTTCTGCGCAATCGGATACCATGTCCACATCTTAACAACAGATCATAAGATGTCACACGCTAATCTGCAAATTGCCCTGCAGAGGAAGCACGGTTTTGTATCACTTGTTCGAGATAAGGGTGAGTTGGTTATTGGTCATAACGTGTGGATCGGTGATAATGTCACATTGCTACCTGGCGTGAGTGTAGGAAACGGTGCCGTCATTGGGGCTGGAAGTGTGGTGACCAAAGATGTGGAACCATATGCCATTGTTTATGGAACGCCTGCTCAACTATTGAAAAAACGTTTTTCGGATGAAATTATTCGACAGTTGGAAATTATACGCTGGTGGGACTGGAGTGATGAACAGATTGAAAGAAACGAAACATTTTTTAATGTGGATCTTGAAACAGTTAAACAGGACCTAGCTGATTTTATTATTGAATAACGACTGAATATGAGTGAAGTATCGATCATCATTCGTTCGAGGAACGAAGAAAAATGGATTACCTCCTGTCTTGAAGCCATTTCAAAACAGACGGTAAAGGACTGTGAAATCATCCTTGTTGACAACAACAGTAGTGATAAAACCGTTCAGAAGGCTGAACAGTTCGGCCTGAAAATCATTAATTATGAGTCGGATGTTTTTAAGCCGGGGTACGCAATCAATAAAGGGATACGAGCTTCTACCGGAAAGTTTATCGCTATTATTTCAGCCCACTGTATTCCGGTCAATGACCGTTGGATTGAAAATCTGTTGAGGAATTTCGATGAACCTGATGTCGCTGGTGTTTATGGCCGCCAGGAGCCTCTTCCCTATACTAGTGATCTTGACAAGCGAGATCTGATCAATGTGTTTGGCCTGGACAGGAAAATCCAGAAAAAGGATCCGTTTTTCCACAATGCCAACAGTATGATCAGAAGGGAAGTGTGGGAAAAGCACAACTTCGATGATGACACACTTCATATAGAGGACAGAATATGGGCTCAAGAAATTTTAAAAAAGAATCATACGATTATCTATGACCCTGAAGCAAGTGTCTATCATTATCATGGAATCAATCAGGGAAGAAATATATCCCGTGCCAAGCGGATCGTTCAGATACTTGAGCGAATACATGAGAACAGTGATAGCTATAAAATCGAAGGCCTTAACATAGTCTCCATCATTCCGTCACGGGGTAAGCCGAGAATGCTCAACTCAAAACCGTTGGTTGAGAGGGCTATAGACAGTGTTATTGACTCAAAACTTCTCAATAAAATCATCGTTGCGACTGATAACAAATCAACATTTGAGATTGCTGAAAAAAAAGGAGTATACCCGTTATTACGACCCAAAGAGTTATCATACTCGTATGTAGGCCTGGTACAGGTTTATCAATACGTACTGGATCTACTGGCAAAAGAGGGAGATCATCCCGATCTAGTTGTCCTTCTTGAGGAGAAGTATCCTTTTCGTTCACCTGATCTTGTCAACCGGATGATTGAAGGATTGCTGCACGGTGGTTACGATAGCGTTATAGCCGTTTGCCGGGAGTATGGATCTTTATGGAGATCCGAGGGAGATGAGCTTGTCCGGGTCGATGAGGGAATGGTACCTTCGAGGTTAAAAAATCCGCTTTATCGTGGCTTGATTGGTCTTGGTTGTGTAACTCACCCATCTTTTCTCTATAACGGTAACAAACTAGGAGAAAAAGTCGGCTTGATTAACATTGAGAATGATCGTGAAAAGTTCAGTTTCAGTTCCGAAATGGATCGGGCGATAGCGGAAACTATTGAAAAATAGCCGTTAAATATGAATGGTTAGGTGAATGTCAAATGAATTTTAACGAAATCAGTAAAAAAATATACGGCAATGTTGTTCCGGTACCGGGTCAGTTTTGTGAAGATCTTTCTCTTAATTTACCTGGATATCGTGATCATCTACAGTTTCTCCTCGAACATGAGATGAAGCTATTCTATCTTGCTCACTCCGCATCGGAGTTTGGGTATATGACAATGGCTGAGCGTGTAAAAGTCACACAAACCGTTACCGAGGTGGTAGGAAATACTGGGCTTGTGCTGGCTCAGGCTGTCGGGGGAGGTTGGATCGATGATCAGGTTAACGAGGCCAAAATGCTGATGGATGCTGGTGCCGATGCAATTGTGGTAATGCCGGTACCGGTGAAAGAGGGTAGCACGTTTTTTAACTGTAAGTATTTGCGTTCCGGATATTCAGCAGAACGACATGATGATTATTATGTCGATTATATCGAAAGATTTGCCGAGAGTTCAAAAGCTCCGATCGTTTTTCATGATAAACTATTTGCCAACGGGCTTGGACTTTCTTATTCCGCCCTGGAAGATATTGCCGCCATCGATAATGTTGTTTGTCTTAAAATTCATATGGCCGACCCCTGCGCCCGACAGGCTGTATACTCCACTCTAGGACAAAAAATTGCTAGTTATGACGGTCTCCATAAACCTTTGCAATTATGGTCTCTGGTCTGGGGCGCTTCAGCCCGTCATACTAATTATGCCTGGTTCGATCCCGACCATGAAGAGAAATTCTTCAACTATGTGAAAAACGAAAAGTTCAATAAAGCCATTGGGCTGGTAAACAGGGAATGGCCATTGGCTAATGCTATTCGACAGACCGGTTACAGAGGTTTTAAAGAAGTGATGAAACTTGTCGGGCTGCCGTCCGGGCCTGTAAGATTTCCCGGTGAGGAGTTGTCAGACGCTCACCGGAAAATAATCGCTGAAGCGGCACAGGAAGTAGGAATCGTTCAAAAATATAAATGAGGATATGGAAAATAATCAGTCCGGTTTTAAAACCCTTGCAATAGTACCCGCCCGTGGTGGATCAAAGGGTGTGAAAAGAAAAAATCTTCGGTTGTTGGATGACAAACCTCTGTTCGTCCATGTTGCAGAGACAGCGAAACGTGTAGAAACAATCGACAGGGTTATCCTTTCCACCGACGACAGGGAGATCTTTGCGGTGGCAGGAGAATATGGGATTGATGCGCCTTTTATGAGACCCGATGAACTGGCTGGGGATACGTCGCAATTAGCCCAGGTCATCCACCACGCTTTTCACTACTTTGCAGAAAAGGGTGTTGAATATGATGCTGTTTTATCAATTCAACCGACAGCTCCTTTTTTATCCTCTCAAGCTCTTCACGAGTCCATTGAACTTATGAGACATAGCGGCTGTGACAGTGTCTGCTCGGTGGCTGAGTTCACCCATGGACATCCATATACTGCTAAAAAAATGGAGGACGAAGGTCATCTTTCTCCATTCTGCACCGTCTGTGCGTCAAACCCGGGTGCTTCAAAACGGAGGCAGGAGAGAGAGCGTGCTTATTATATTACCGGAGGCTTCTATTTGCGAAGTAAATCGCTTCTAAAAAATGAAGAACCAAAAGGGCACTGGCTGGGTGAAGACTCCAGAGCCGTATGTCTTACTGAAATCGAAGCGGTTGATATCAACACCGAATTTGACTTTACTATCGCCGAGTACCTTTGCACGATAAAAATTTGAAATAAGAATAGAATCACTTGCTATATCTGCAATAAAAGATGCCGGTGAATGAATCCGAGCTGTGATCAATCAACTTACTGCTCTATAACTGGTTTACCTATCCTTCTGGCAAAAGTCAGAATCCAGTTTGTATAATACTTTCTGGATTCCAGCTCCGTCAAACCTGGTCCTGGATCTCGTCTAGGGTGACGAACCCAGGGCCGAATGACAATTAGGATTAGCTGAAAATTATATAGAGCTACGAAATGAAATGAAAATTACTGAAATTCAAACGAATATCCTGAAATGCTCCCTACCCGAAGGTTATCTGCTCCCAACGGCTTCATTTGTAACCGAAGGCATGCTTTTTTTAAAAGTGATAACGGATGAGGGTGTCTACGGGTATGGAGAACCCAGTCCATACGGTGGAAGTCTCATAGATCTATATTCGACTATCGTTCGTGATCTTTCTGCGCTGTTTGTTGGCAAAAATCCATTTGATGTTCAGCTTTTATGTTCTCAGAAAGAAGTTAATGGCATACCGGGTTATGGTAACACAGTGTATCAGGCTGCAGTGGCCGGTATTTCACAGGCTCTTTGGGACATTATTGGTAAAGTGCTCAACCAGCCTGTTTATAAGCTTTTAAGTGAAGATGGCGATTATCAGGATCGAATTAGAGCTTATGCAAGTGGGGGGATGTTTTATGAAACCCAACCACCGGAACTCTATGTGGAAGAAGCAATAAAGGCAAAAGAAGAAGGATTTAGTGCCTGGAAATTGCGACCACCTGTTCCCGATTCTTCAAACCATTTTCAGAGGAATCTCAGCCCGCCATCCATCAATTTGGACGTGCTCTGTTCGACCCTTGAGAAGATCAGGTTTTCCGTGGGTGATGACATGGATATCATGATTGACATGGGTTGTCGCTTACAGAGTGTAGAAGAAGCTATGGTCTTCGATGATAGGATTGCTGAGTTAAATATTCGTTTTGTCGAGGAACCCATTGTTCGTCATCTATCTAAAAACCAACAATTGAGGAAAGAAGTTAAAATTCCGATTGCCGGTGGTGAGTGTTTTATTTCAAGGAGACAATTCCAGTTATGGCAAGACGCTCTAGATATTTTCCAGCCGGATTGTAATTTATGTGGGATTTCAGAGGCAAAAAGAGTTCTTAGTATTGGTTCATCGCATGGTAAAAACGTTATTCTGCACAACTGGACCAACGATATAAACTGTGCTGCGAATTTACACCTTGCCTGCTCTTCTCAGCAATGTGAGATGGTTGAAAGAAACACGACTGTTAATCCTTTGAGAGACAACCTGATAACATCTCCATACCAGGTTCAACAGGGCTATTTTATTCTTGACGAGCGGCCTGGTTTAGGTATCGAAATAAATGAAGAAACTGTTAGTCGATATCGCTATTCACCTTGACATGTGGTTGTTTTTTTAAAATCGGTTGTATGGATTCTTAGATTCCTGTCTCTTTCTTACATTTCAATCAATTTATAACCGTCTGTTTATCAAATGGATATCGGCCCGCGAAACAAGAAAGTTATCTTTATGGCTCGCCATGAAAATGACCTGGACTTCATGCTACCATTGATGCTTTTTGGCTGTGATCCAATTGTATTTATTTGGGGAAAAATCGATAAAACGAATTTCAGGATAAAACTTCTTAGAAAAAATAATATTGATCCTGTCTTTTTATTGGAGAACAGAAGGCCTTTTTGGGTACGATTTTTTATACGTATATTGCGAGAGTTAAGATGTACTGATTTGGTAGAAAAAATTGTCCACAAGCTTGACAAAAAAGAGACTGAAAACCTGCTTCGCTCATTGGAATCAGCTCTTGGATCATATGATTCGAAAAAGGTTAATACAGTTATTTTCGATTATGCGACCAATAAGAAAGTAGGTTTAATGATAGATGTTTTAAAGAAATGGGGAAACGATACTATTAATATTATGGCGTTGCCCCACGGGATGTGCCCGTCAACAAATAAATTGAGACTTATAAATAAAATAGAACCTGAGAAACCACTCAACTGGCCTGGTTTTGATAAACTTATTTGTCACAGCACCAGAGAATTTGCATTCCTTGATAGCAACGGTGTGGCAAAGGCAGTCACCCTCCCAACTCTTCGATATACCGCTGAATGGGTAGGCACGCTGATTGATGAAACAAACTCTTCTAACAAACTGACTCTGCCAGAGAGCAATGGCCATAAACGGAAAAATATTTTATTTATTCATACCAAATCAAAAGGAAAGAATATATACAACGACGAGGTATTTCGTTGTATCAGAATCGTTGAGCAGTTCGATTGCTTCAATATTCTGATAAAAATCCATCCAAGAGGGTATGACGAAGCAAAACTCTTTTCCGATTATTCTAAAAACATCATATTGACAAAAAAACACATGGTTCAATGTGCTCGATGGGCCGACTATGTCGTGTTTTTCCAATCTTCAGCCGTGTTTGATGCCTTTGTCCTTAATAAACCAGTGATATATCCAAGTTATGCAACATCAAATATTATGGATGAAGCTATTTTGAAGCATTGTAATATAGCCAGAACTCCAGAGGATTTTTATTATCTAGTGGTTGATATATTGAATGAAAACAATCTTGAGCCTCCCAATTATGTTCCAGAGTATTGGAAGCCACTTTTAATTCAATGGAAATCTTTATTGAATAAACACTGAAAAGTGTTTCTAGATAATATTGCTGTCCGAATCAGCATAAGGAGGCACCGATAAAAGTTCTGATTTACATTTCAATCTTCCATTTGTCTCAATAGGTAGAGAGATATTTTGTGTAGAACTTGAGATGATTGGTCGACAGAGAAAATTCACCTATATTGGTATCGCCTAGACAACATTTGCTCATCAGATGTTGTCATTTGTCTTTTTACCGAGTTGCACAGTAGAAATTGTTTGGTAACAGCTGGCTGAAAAGGATGTCGTTGTAGTAAACTTGTAAAATTTAATTCTATGGATTTCATTGTCAAATCGAGTCAACAAACAACAGTTTGAGCGTGATGTTTGGACAGTATTGCAATACGATTCATAGTCCGAAAGAACCTAGGTGGCTTAAATGAAAAAAGTTATTGGCCTTATCCCTGTTGGGAATCATAACAGTGAAATTCAAGACCGTGATGTTTTACTAATAAATGGTTACCCTCTTGCCTATTACCTTATACAAAGTTGTAAGGAGTCAAATGTGTTCGATGAACTGTATTTATGTTCAGATAAACGGATTTTTGCTCATATGGCCAAAGTGTTTGATGTTGATTACCATTATGTGAAGGGCTTTGAAGAGTCAAAATTGATTGAAACGTTTTCCGGTAACCATGTTGTGGTTTTTAATCTGGATTATGCATTGCTGGAGCCCGCTACAATAAAGTCTTTTGCAACTGAACTCATTGATAAAGGAGTTAATATCATTAGTACTCGCAAAATTGGTGAATGTGAAATAAAGCAAAAGGCACTCACCGGATATTGTAATGGTAGTGGTAAGCTGAACTCCTTTGAATTATCCTGTTTGGACAGAGAATGGTTGAACCTTTCCGATAAAGAAAATTTATTTCTGGCCGAAGCATTTTTGAACCATAAAAAGAGACGGGATAATTTCGGTAAATTTAACTTTAATCACGATATTGTCGATATTGATTACAACCTTGTCAAATTGATTAAAGAGGACGGTGTTGATCAGTTTGGAGAATTTGACAGCGGGTTTATTCACAAGGCTTTCTCAAAAATAGTTGAAGAGATGGGTGATGCGTCTTCCTGGTGCTATCCTGTCATCTACACAATGAATGATCAAATATGCCTGATTTGTCAACAACCGGGGGAAGGTTGCAGGAGGCATTTTCATGCTACAAAAGATGAATGGTGGTATGTCGTTGAGGGTAGTTTCGATTGGCAGTTGGATGACGGTACCAAAATAAACGTGAATAAGGGAGAAGTAATTCTGCTTCCCGCAGGTACTGTTCACCAGATTGTCTGCACAAGTAAAACTCCTGGAATTAGACTGGCAGGAGGAGCAAGGGATATGGATCATGTCTATGTTGAGTAAAAAAGTCGCTGTAATTACAGGAGCTTCAGCGGGAATAGGAGAAACTGTCTATCACAAGTTTTTAGAAAAGGATATTTTACCAATTCAAATTTCCAGAAGTGTTGATCCCGCTGAAGATAGGTATCGTTGTGATATTACGAATGAAGATCAGGTAAAAAACACATTTGGAAAAATTATTGATAAGTATAAACACATAGATATCCTGGTCAATAATGCAGGAGTTGTCAGTTTCAGCGATATTGAAACGATGCAGGAGAGCGAATGGGATAAGGTGGTCGATACAAACCTTAAGGGTTCGTTTTTATGCTGTAAATATTGTTTACCGGTAATGAAAAAACAACGATACGGAAAAGTGATTCAAGTATCATCTATAGCAGGAAGGTCCTTTAGCCAGACAGCTTCTGCCGCCTATACAGCTTCTAAATATGGCTTGATCGGTCTCACCAAGCAATTAGCCTACCACTATGCCCGGTATAATATCAATATTAATGCAATTTGCCCTTCTCAGACCATGACAAACATGCTAATAGATAATATTTCACAAGAGCGTTTAAATGAATTAGCCGCAAAGGTACCGGCTAAAAGGTTGGCGACCCCCGAAGACATAGCGGGAGTTGTCTATTTTTTAACTACCGATGATGCAGCATATGTCAATGGGGCGGCAATAGATATTAATGGTGGTCAACTGTAAGCCTGTTAGCGAGGTGGAGTCAATGAATATATTTGCAATTATTCCTGCCAGAATGGCCGCCAGTCGTTTTCCGGGAAAACCACTGAAAAATATTAAGAATATCCCGATGGTCGCTCATGTTCTTGAAAGAACTGTAATGTGCAAAGAGTTTACCGGTATATATGTGGCCACCTGCGACGATGTTATTTATGACTACGTTGAATCCATAGGCGGAAAATCGGTAATGACCCTTGATACACATACCAGGTGCGTTGATCGGTCTGCAGAGGCTTTAGAGAAGCTCGAAGAAAAACTCGGTATCACTATCGACATTATTGCCATAGTTCAAGGTGATGAGCCGATGGTTGATCCAGAGAGTTTTAAAGAACCAATTGCTATTTTATCAAATCAGAAAGATGTCGATGTTGTCAATCTTATAGGGGAAATTGACTCTGAAGAAGAGTTGAATGACAAGAATATTGTAAAATCACTGCTCGACAATCGAGGGCGAGTAATCGCTTTTTCGCGTGAACCCATCCCAACGCTTTCCAAAGGCATCAGTTTAGATGAGGTGTCGAGGTACAAGCAGCTCGGTTTAATTTTCTTCCGGGCAGAGTACTTGAAAAAATTCTATCGATTGGACCAGACACCTATAGAAATATGTGAATCGGTAGATATGATGCGAGTACTGGAAAATGGCGGAACCATTCAGTCGGTTATTACAACAGAAGAGTGTTTAAGTGTCGATGTGCCATCGGATGTGGATAAAGTTGAAGCTGCATTGCAAGATGACTCCTTATATTTGAATTATAAAGATAAATTTTTATAATTCAGCCAGCATTTTTCTATTGACAAACTATGTCAGACTTGTGGTTGGTCTTCGTTCTAAAAGGGTACTAGTGGACTATTTAAATATTGGCATCCTTTAATCACGAATGCTCACTTCCCGGGCGCAAATCTAAAATCTAAAAGCTAAATAATGAATGATTTGAAAGTTGGAATTGCCGGATATGGTGTCGTAGGTAAACGTCGTCGTCAATGTGTTGACAGGCATGAAAGAATGCAGATGGTAGCAGTATGCGATCGAACTTTTGAGAGTGATGGAATAATGGAGGATGGTTTACGGTATTATACAGACTACCGTAAACTGCTGACTGAGGATATTGATGTTCTGATCATTTGCATGACTAATGATATCGCACCGGAAGTGACGATTGCAGGTCTACAAAAAGGTCTGCATGTCTTTTGTGAGAAACCGCCCGGAAGAAATGTGCAGGATATTGTTGATGTCATACAGCATGAGAAACAGCATCCACGTTTGAAGCTTATGTATGGCTTCAATCATCGTTACCACGAATCGATTCAGGATGCCCTGCGGATAATCCGTTCAAAAGAGCTTGGCAAGATTATCAATCTGAGTGGTGTGTATGGTAAGTCAAAACTCATTACGTTCAATCAACCCGACTGGCGAACAAAGAGGGAAATAGCCGGTGGCGGGGTTTTATTGGATCAGGGAATCCATATGGTTGATCTGATCAGGCTTTTTGCCGGCGATTTTGACCAGGTACACAGTTTTGTTTCAAACAGTCATTGGAATTTCAATGTTGAAGATAACGTTTATGCGTTGATGAGAAATAAAGAGGGTGTGGTTGCCATGCTCAACTCATCAGCAACCCAGTGGCGACACCGTTTTCATCTCTATATCAATTTGGAAAAAGGCAGTCTGGTTCTTGGCGGAATACTGACAGGGTCGAAAAGTTATGGTGCCGAGACCCTTACTGTGATAAATGCTGATCCTGAAAATGATTGTGGTGACCCCAAAGAGCAACTTACCCGCTATAACCATGATCCTTCATGGGATGAAGAGATCAGGTTTTTTGCTGAATGTATAGTCAACGACCTGCCGGTCAACAGCGGCTCCTCAACCGATGCTTTGGAAACCATGAAGCTTGTTTATAGAATTTATCATGCGGATCCGCAATGGCGTGACACATATGCTATACCCAATCCTGACAATCTAAACAGTTAAAATTGTATTATAAATTAAATAATTATGAATAATCTTGATAGAATATTTACTGAAAACACAGAGACCTTCTCACAGGGCTACTTCGACTATCTGAAACGTGTCCTTGATAGTATCGATTTCTCGGAAATCAATCGTTTCATAGAGTTGTTATTAAATGCTCGTGAAAACGGTAATACAGTTTTTTTTATCGGAAATGGTGGCAGTGCTTCCACCGCCAGTCATTTTGCCAATGATCTTTCATTTGGCTGTAATGACTATGAACAACCATTCAAGGTCGCCAGCCTTACGGATAATGTGTCTATTTTAACTGCCCTTGGCAACGATTTTGGTTACGATGAAATCTTTGTCAGACAGTTGAAAATACAAGGGAAAAAGGGTGATATTCTTGTAGGTATTTCCGCTTCGGGGAACTCGGATAATGTTATTAAAGCTTTCGAATTTGCGAAGAAAAACGGGATTTACACTGTAGCTATTACTGCGTTTGACGGTGGGATAATGAAGAAAATCGCCGATGATGGTGTCCACGTTCCGACGGACTACAAAGAATATGGCCCCGCTGAAGATGCACATATGATTCTGGACCATCTGGTAACGGCGTATTTGATGAGGGCTATTCGAGTTGAGTGAAATACAGGATTTATTAGATCTTTCAAAAGATGTCGCTCTTTCGGCCTGCCGAGAATTATGTGACGGACTAGACAAAGAAAGGTGTTCTTTCTCTTTTGATTCCCGTTTGCCAAGGGAGATGAAAGCTGTCGCTGATGAGATTGTTGAAGAAATAGTGTTAACACGTCTTCAGCCCACCCGTTTACCTGTTTTAAGTGAAGAGCGCGGTTTTACCGAAGGAAGTAAACACTCAGATTTACAGTTTATTATCGATCCCCTGGATGGAACGGTCAACTTTGTACGTGGCTTAGGGTCATCCACTGTTTCTATAGCTCTATATCGAAAGCAAGAACCTGTTTTCGGGGTACTTGCTATTTATCCTCAGTGTGATTTAGCATGGGGAGGTAATGGGATAGGCTCTTTTTTCAACAATGACTCGCTCCAGGTCTCATCAATTTCCGATCCAATTAAATCTGTAATATGCACAGGGTTTCCGTCTCGTTTTCGTTTCAATGATTTTGAAGATGTTTCTCGTTATATTCAAAGAATCAGCAGATTTGGAAAAGTCCGGATGCTGGGTGCGGCTTCACTTTCTCTTCTCAAAGTTGCCCAGGGAGCTGCGGAAATATATATGGAAAATGAGATAATGGTTTGGGATGTCGCCGCAGGATTGGCAATAGTAGAAGGTGCAGGGGGCAAACTGGAAATAGGTCCCGGAAAAACTCCAGCAGCTTTGAATGTCGTCGCTTCTAATGGAGTCATACAATTTGAATAACCCGGATAGGTTTAGATGATGATAAATAAAGTTGAAAAAGTGGCTGTTTGTTCACGTTCTTTTTCGTGTAACCCTGTATTGCGGGCTGAGCTTGAGCAGCGATACACAAATATTACCTATAATGACAAAGGTGCCAAGCTGGAAGAGGATTCCCTTGTCGATTTCATCAGAGGGCACGATAAAGCCATCACTGCTTTGGAACGAATTGATGAGAGTGTGTTGAAGGAACTCCCCGAACTCAAAGTGATCAGCAAATACGGAGTTGGGTTGGATATGATCGATTTTGTGGCGATGCGTCAATACGGTAAACGTCTTGGTTGGACCGGGGGAGTCAATCGCAGGTCAGTTTCCGAGTTGGTTATTTCGTTCGCAATTGCCATGTTGCGCCATGTTATTGCTGCAAACAGGGAGGTTCTGTCGGGGACATGGAGACAGCATATGGGTGGTCATCTTTCGGAAAGAACCGTCGGGATCATAGGTTGCGGAAACATAGGAAAAGATCTTGTCAACCTTTTGAAACCGTTTAGGTGCCCTGTTCTTGTTAATGATATCGTAGAGTATAAAGACTTTTATGTTCAACACGATATTGAACCGGTTTCAATTGAGGAGCTTCTAAAACGTTCAGATATCGTTACTTTACATGTACCGTTGGATGATTCCACAAAAAATATGCTGACTGCCGAACGTCTTGCTTTAATGAAAAAGCAATCAATTTTGATAAATGCCGCAAGGGGAGGGCTGGTTGACGAACAAGCTCTCAAACATATGCTGAAAGAGGGTCTGCTGGCTGCTGCGGCTTTTGACGTTTTTGCAATTGAACCACCGGAAGATAGGGAATTGCTGGAGTTGCCTAATTTTCTGGTTACGCCACACATTGGCGGAAGTGCCAAAGAGGCGATTCTAGCCATGGGAAGAGCGGCTATTGAGGGGTTAGACAAAAATAAGCCGGTTTAAAACCTAAAGGTTGGTTTTGGGGAACTATGAAAATTGTAGTTATTAATTCTACTGGTCCTATGGGTGCTTCCGTTTTAGGATCTCTTATTGAGAAGTTCGGATATTTAGTTTTACCGATTAGGAACAAAGGGATGAACAAATATCTGATTAGTAGAAGAAAAAAGGAATTGGATGAATTTAAAGAGAACCTGGTTAAAGTCATAAAAAGACATGGAGATCATATGATTAAAAGTGGTGGAGTCAATATGATTGATAGAGATTCGAGTCCACCATATATGATCCTAAATAAAAAGCCGGTAGAAGACGATCTTGCGTTATTTGAGAAAAAGGAACATACGACTGTTTCTCAAATTTACGAAGAATTCAGAGAGATTTATGCTAAATCATTAATATATAAAAAAAGCTATCATGATAAGGGTAAACATGTAGAATATACAACTTATTTTGACACATATGATACAGAAAAGTTAAGTGAAGTATATAAACAGGAATTTGGTGATGTGTTATTTATTCATTTACATCGTGACTTCACAGATTGGGTTGAATCTATTGTTTCGCAGAGATTCTCAAAACCTGATAAGTTTAAATTAATACTCCTTCATGGCTTTTATAATCGATTTATTAATTACGAGAAAAAATCAAGAAGATGTCCCGGGATGCATGTGAATTTTACTTCAATATTTGAACCAAATACTAGCAAATTAATTGGCGATTTAAGTAAAACTCTTGGTGATGATAAGCCTCGCGTTAATTGGAAAAAAGAACAATATGATCTTTACGGAAGGTTGAGGGATTATGACACTACTTTTAACATAGCTGATACTCCTGGAAAATATTTATCTGCCATGACCCTTTCATTTGTGGACTATTGTTCTAAAAAGAAGAAAATAACAAGACTTGACGACATACTGTTTTTTGCAATGTATCTGTTTGACTTGGTAGTGTTTTTAATTAAAAAGAAAAAAACCTCATAAATAACTTGTAAAAGAATATATAAGTGAAACACGATTTTTTCTCATATTTCACCTATTATCGAAAGATAGCAGGGAAAAAGTTCTATCTGTTTATTGTCCTGGCATTTTTTGCAAGTTTGTTGGATGGCCTTGGTGTTAGCGCTTTATTACCATTGATATCACTGGATTTTGAAGGGTCAGAAAAACGGGATACAATGTCTGAGTTGTTTTTCTCATTTTTCTCGTACTGTGACATTGATCCCACGGTAAAAGCTGTTCTCCTAACAATTTTTATTATTTTTCTTTTTAAGCTCATTTTTACCTTTACTCAGCTTGGAGTGAGTTCATATATTTCATCTTGGCTTGTAGAGTATTTAAAAAGAAAATATTCTATAGCTTATAATAAAATGAAATATGATTATTATGTTAGAACAAATATAGGATATTTTAATAATATAATTACAACAGAAACAGGTCATGTTGTTACTGGTTTTAAGAAGTTGTCAGATGTATGTATATTTATTTTGAACATATTTGCTTATTTATCGTTTTCGTTTATTCTTAACTGGAGATTGACTACTGGAATAATAATTGCGAGTCTCGTGCTTCATATATCGTATAAGAAAATAAGAAGTAGGGTGGCAACAATTTCATATATAAAGACAGAAGTTAATGCAAAATCACAAAACGTTCTTATTCAGTATATAAATAATTACAAATATCTAAAAGCAACTTCCAACAGCAAATCTTATCTTAAACATCTATTCCCATTATTATATAAAGGGCGGATGTTAGATTTTAAAAATCAGATTTATAATAATTTCACAACCACTACCTTTGAATTCTTTCGTGTCAGTTTATTGCTGGCTGCTATTTATTACATGGTAGAGGTGAGAGGTGAAAAAGTAGCAACCATTTTTGTGCCATTGGCGCTTATTGCGCGGAGTTTCGGGATGGCATTGAACATGCAGGTAAAATGGCAGGGGTTTATAAGTGTTACAGGAAGTATAAAAGCACTTCAGGAAGCTTGGGAAAAGCTGACATCTCATGTTGAGCATTCCGGTGATTGTGAAGTGAGTAAGTTTTCTAAGAAGATACAATTAATTGACGTTTCTTACGCTTATAAGGTCAAAAAAGTTCTGAAGAATATATCTCTTGATATTGAAAGAGGAAAATGTATTGGTGTAGCAGGTTCATCAGGTTCGGGCAAAACCACACTCATTGATTTAATTACAGGATTACTTGAGCCCACAACAGGTAACATTAAACTTGACGGGACTGATTATTCCAGTATTGAGAAGGATAATTTACGCTCCTATTTTGGATATGTTACCCAAGAACCAATTATCTTTAATGACTCCATAAGAAATAATATTTCCTTTTGGGATCAATATCCAGATGTCGAAGAAAAAATTGATCGGGCTATAACGATTGCCGGTTGTTCAGAATTTATATCTGAACTTGAAGAAGGTATTGATACAATTGTTGGAGACAAGGGGATACAATTGTCCGGTGGACAACGACAGCGGATTTCAATTGCTCGAGAAATTTATCTAGATTCAGAAATTATGATTTTTGATGAAGCAACGGCCTCTCTTGATAGTAAAATTGAAAAATATGTCCAGGACAGCATTGAGAAACTGCTAGGGAGTAAAACAATTATAATAATCGCTCACAGGTTATCGACTCTAAAGATCTGTGATGAAATATTAGTCTTAAAGGACGGTGAAATTATAGAGAAGGGGAGTTGGGAAGAGCTGTTAAAACGGAATAAGGCTTTTAGCAAAATGTGCAAAAGACAAGGAGTTTCTTAAGGAGTTTGTTCATAACATATCGGATTTTTAATGAAAATACTCTATATTGCCAAGTCTTATGTCCCTTCCCGAACTGCAAACTCCATACATGTTATGAAAATGAGCCAGGCGCTTGCAAAAAACGGCAATGACGTCTGGCTGTGTCTTCTCAACGATCGAAAAGAAAACAAACAATTTAATGTAAAAGAATCGTACAGCTTTTATGATGTTGATGATTGTTTCCGGATCGTCAATGTTCCTGTATTAGCGGATAATAGGAGCAAAGTCCGGTTTTTACTCTCTCATATAGCCTCAATCCCATCTCTTGCCCGTCTGTTTCGAAGAATAAAACCTGATCTTGTCTATGGACGTCATATATTCAGCTGTTATGTGGCGGCCTGTATGGGAATTGATGTCATTGTCGAATCACATTTCCCTGTATGGCATGGAAAAATAGCAGCTTTTGCTTTCAGGCGTCTTGTAACTAAAAAAGAGTGTAAAAATATTGTTGTTATCACCGAGGCTCTGCGTCGAGCCTACCTGGATCACTATAATGACCTGAAGGAAGATCACATAATTGTCGCCCCAGACGGCGCAGACCCGGCAGCAGATATCCAGGCGGCAAACAAACTGATATTTGGACGTCCCGGAGTTTTACAGGTTGGTTATGTCGGTCATCTGTATAAAGGAAAAGGTGTGGAGGTTATTGAGGCCATAGCCCCAGAGATGCCGGATGTCGATTTTCATATCATTGGCGGACTTGAAGAAGATATTCAAAGCTGGAAAAAGAAAATTAACCTGCCTCATGTCTACTTTCATGGGTTTGTGACTCAGGAAAAGCTGCCTCAATATATCCGTGCTCTGGATATTTGTCTGTTACCAAACCAGACGGAAGTGCTGGCCTATGGTTCCGATTCAACAAAAAAAGTGAAAAATATATCGACCTATACGTCCCCACTAAAGATGTTTGAATATATGTCTTACGCAAAGCCGATAGTTGCATCCGATCTGCCCGTTTTGAGAGAAGTTCTAAACGAAGAAATTGCTGTAATGGTCAGACCGGACAACTATGACGGTTGGATTGAAGCTATCAATCGTTTGCGTGATGACAAGATGAGAAAAAAAATGGGAAATGAGGTCCGGAAACTGTTTCTTCATAAGTATACCTGGGAAAAACGAGCCTCCAGTGTGCTTGCGGATTCATTTGCAAGGTGTGAAACGAAATGAACAACGTTGTGAAAATCTCATAATAATCACTCTTCTTTTTTAATTGTTTTATTTGTATTTGCAGAATCCTTTTTCAGGTTTGTTATTCCCGCTCCAAATCCACCCACTCATGTTTTGATACTGGGGAGTAGCTTTTTAAATCATGTCCGAACAAGACAGGGATAACATCCATTGGAAAGCTGGCCGAGATCAGAATCGGGCGGAGAATCAACGATCTACATAAAATACCTCCTTAAGTTCAAAAAGAGTATTTTTCCTATAACAGAAGTAACTTGCAATATGGGTGTTGAACTTAGATAGAAAGAGTGTGCAAATATAATTTCAACAAATTTGGGTGTAACTATGTCTTCTAAGCATAAGATTTTAACTGAAGAAGAGTTTGGTCAATTTTCTATTAATAAAAGGATTCTCCATTATTTACAACTCTATGCACAGAATAGCAGACTCAACAAGGAAGAGATCAATGTTCTAGATTGGGGATGCGGTCGTGGAAGATCCGTTTTGTGGTTGAGAGAAAAAGGATATAGTGCATATGGTGTTGATATCGATAACAAACCGATTCAAAATGGCCAGCCCCTATTGATGGAAAAAGGGTATGATCCCAATGTTCTGAGGATGCTCACTCCTTCAGCTAAAACGGATTTTAGTGATAATTTTTTTCATTTTATATTTTCCGAGCAGGTTCTTGAGCATATTGAAAATCTTGAAGCTGTTGCAGAAGAAATACACAGGGTCAGTCAAAAAAAGGGTGTCGGTTTTCACATCTATCCTGCCCAAAAATATATCGTTGAAGGACATCTCTTTATGCCTTTTATTCATTGGCTGCCAAAAAATAGAATGCGAAGAATATTAATTGCGTTTTATGTTTTGCTTGGAAAAGAGCCTAGGTGGACAGAGTTGAAAGAGAAAGATTTTCAAGAAAGAGTTGACACCTATTTTCAGTACTCAATTAACAAAACGTTTTATAGAAAATTTAAAGATGTAAAGAAGATTTTCTCAAATGAAGGGTTTGATGTGAGCTGTGAAACGATTCATCACCCTAAAGTAGTTCAACACAGAATAATAGGAAAATTACTGAAAAATAAATTGTTGAGTCGATTCGTCGATTTCATGTTAACTACATATCGAACTGTTGAGTTGCGCATTGTGAAGCGATAATTCAACATATTTACCATTTTGATAAGCTTTAAGCAGAACAATTCGACCAGACAATTTTTGTTAAGCCAGTAGAAAATGGTAATTGTATGGATTGTCCTGATATAAACCTGAATCCGTGAAAAAGCTTGCTGTTTAACTAAGCAGTCGTCCCTAAAAATAAATTAACTTGCTGAAATTATTGTAGAAAGACAGTTTAATTATTGTAGTAAAATTGCAAGAAAGTAGTAAGATAACCCTCAAAACCTTGCTTGGAATAACATTCTTAACAGAATGAATTCAATACCCATTCATGAGTTTTGCGGATTCGTCGTCAGACTACATGTTCAGTC
>CAZUUJ010000021.1:0-53623 GCA_964623625.1 uncultured Desulfocapsaceae bacterium | reverse complement strand
TGTCGGTTGACAATAAAGGCATCGCCATTAGGACCGATCTGGGCGCTGTGAAGAATGGAATTGAAAGTCTCAGAGTTGATGGTTGCACGCAGCACATAATTTTTTAAAGGATCGGTAACCGCAACCACCAGGTGTGGAAAATTTCTAACACCTTTAAATACGTCACTAATGTGCTCGCCGCTCACCAGAACATCTTGAAACCATAACGCCTCGTAGTAGTTTTTCCCTTGAAGATTTTTTCTGTACGGCCCTACATACGAGAGCTGCTTCCCCGATGAATCAATAATCTGCAGGTCAACTATGTCACCACTCCGGTTGATCGATATGTACAGCTGCTCAAGTTGTTTTTTATCAGCCATCTGCTCCATAGAAAACATGCCGACAATTGTCGACAGGAGTTCAAGCTGCTGGTTGAGATAGGATGTGATAGTTTCTTTTTGGTATTGTACCAGTCTCTTTTCTAAGACTCCAATTTTTTGGATACTGCGTTCTTTTAAATTTTTGATTGAAAAAATAGAAATTATAAGAATAGGGACAATGACAAGTACAAAAAATATAGCTGTCAATATTTTACTTAATCTTTGATAGTAATTCTTTTTCATCAATCTCAATTCTGTAATGAAAACCGCTTTTCAAGTGTAGTAGAGGGATATTACTGCAACTGTCTGCCTGGAAGAAACTGGAGATTCTGAAAATACCTGTCCAGGAAGACCATGTTCACTTAATTATATCAAATCCACAGAGTTTTCAGTATCAAAAATCTCAGAACTTCTCAAAGAGGAATATAAAAATAATGTCGGAGGGCTCCACCGTTTTGGTTTTCCCGCCACGGTGCCTCTCAAGCTACGAGGCTTGAGTCTTTTATAGCACACCAAGCAGTTTAAGCCTGGTTCTTCGTGGATTGAGCCGTGACGGAAAAGGGTTAGCGGGCCAGAGAGGAAATGTCAGTATAAAATCCCGAGGAAACAATCTCTTTTCCATCATGTTACATAGAGATTGGGAGTCTTTGCAAAATACAGTGACTATTCGGCAGCAAGCAGCTCATGTAGCCCTGCAGGTTATTCAGACTCCATTAAAAGACAAAGCCCTTAAAGGCTTTTTTGGTCCAGCTGAGACCTTTGCCAGCAAGGGCAACCCGACGGACGATGATATTGCCGAGTTTGTGACTGCTCACAGCTCAGCCATTGGCGCATATAAAGTTGTTTTTAAGGCGTATTCCGCCCCTGAAGTCTGGAAGAAGCTACCAGCCAGAACCAGGTCTATCCTGGAACAGCAAAACGACATTATCGAGGACCAAGACCTCAAAGGCCGTCAGGCTTACAGGAAATATCGCAACCAGCTTGAGAGCAAGGCGACCGCAGACGCCATTATCAAAGGATTGAAGATGGTGTTGTTATGAGCGCGACACTCACCTTCCCTATACTCGAGCCGGTCATCATCCCAACAAAAGGGAAAAACAAGATCGTTCAGGTCTGGATCTGGCTCACTGTTCGCCGAAAGTGGAGGGTTGTAGAAGATTATTTTCTGTTCATCCATGGGATTGGAAAGGTTAAGATCCCCAAGGATTTTATCTTTGACGGAGCATCAATTGCCAGGATTTTTCACATATTTCTACAACCAACCGGCATCTTGTTTCTCCCTCACTTTTCCATGATTTTGGCTTTAGATATAACTGCTGGCTGGATAAGAACCATAAGATAATCGAAGGGGCCAAGGGGCGGTATTTTTTTGATAAGCAGTTCAGGGAAATGGCTGTCTGGATTAACGACATGGGAATCCTAGACAGCATTGCTTGGACAGCTCTTTTCCTGGGTTCATGGTGGGCCTGGAGAAAGAACCGTAAAAGAAACAAGAAGGCTTTAGAGGACTTTCCAGCTCCTTTAAAAATCAAACTGAATACAGCTTAAAGAACGAAGCGGCTCGATGTTCATCACGACGAACCGGTCAGCATTGCACCCGAAAAAGCGGCTGACCCGAATAATATGACGATGCTCTGCAGGAAGCCAGCATGCCATTTAATTATAGGACATGATGGAAGCTATAGAGATCGATTTGTGGAGAACGTGAAAGAGGTATGCAAGGGTAGGATTCTGATGGTTGTCAAGACTCTCCCGGCACCTAAAATGTAGAAATTGAGACCCGATCTGACTCAAATGTATCCTAAGGTTCTATTTAACCTGACATTTCCTTTAATAAACAGGGACCCAAGACTATCAGGAAGAAGGTCAACTTTCAATTTCACTCAAATGGTGGAGATTGGCAGTGGCAACCCTCTAAAATTGATCAATAAACAATTTTAGTGGGTTGCCCACTGCCAATCTCGGTGCAACCTGGCACCACCATCATCGTCTCGGGGAATGGAGACATTACCGTTTCGAACATCACTGGAGTCATTTTTTCGTTTGTTGGCAACAACGGCAACGACATCGTTGATATCGACGTCGACGATTGTGGAAATGGATCTTTCGATATAGATGCCCAACTGAACTAAATATTCACTAGCATGGAAAAAGGGGAGGAACTCATTGAATGAAATTTCTCCCCTTTTTTTAGTGATAGCAAGTTAAATTCTAGTCTCGCCACTAGAGTACTTATACCATCTTAATCCCAGGTCAACTATAAATTGCGTATTGCCCAATGCTGACAGTATCAGTACTCTGCTCATAAGGCTGGATGATGCGTTGTTCCACTTTATCTACAGTAGCCTGAAACGACCGATATTTGCCAGTGGCAATCTCTCACCTCAAGGCAATTCAGCAAACTTAGGGTTTCTACTGTATACGTAATAAAATTGTTGCCGGCCCTATAATAAGGTCATCACTTTATACATTTAAACGGGTCGTTGCGGCGTTCTCATGTCAAGGTACCCCTGGATATGTCTTTGCCATCAAGGTGCCTGTAAGGCTTGATTTAAGGCCACTATGGTACTGTTGTAACTCCATCTAGTAGTAATAATATAGAGTACCATTCACCTCACCTTCTGTTCCATTTCTTCTCTTTTTATATCTGCTAGTCGAAAGAGTACCAGGCGTATTGTACTGGTCTTATTCACTGCTTTTTTTGTCTGCCTTATAACAATTAATCATGGTCGAGTTGTCACCTGATCCCCACAGTGTTTATTTGCTACCAAGAGTATGACATAGGGTCGTCTGTTCTTTTGCATTTATTATAGCCCCCCTATCAGTTGCTGTTTGAGAGGTACAGCATTTTGAAGAGATTTGCGTTGGGCAAGTCTTAATAAAGCAACTGTATTAGGAGGTCTATTATGAATCGTCAACTTTTAGAAAAACCTTTTACCCGCGAGCAAATTAAACAAAGAGCAGGACACTCTGGACAGTCCCTTGACTACGTTGAGGGCCATACCGTTATTAAGCGACTAAATGACGCTTTAGATGGCCAGTGGTCGTTTGAAATCGTTTCTCAAGACATCATGGAACAGGAGGTTCTTGTTCTCGGGAAATTATCAGCTGAGGGCTTTGTAAAGTCACAATTTGGGGCCAGCAGTATTACCAGGATAAAGGAATCAGGTGAGATAATCTCTCTTGCTGATGACCTCAAAGCTGCGGCAACAGATGCCTTGAAGAAATGTGCGACCTTGTTTGGTGTAGGTCTCCATCTTTACGGCAACGGGCATGAGCAGAAAAACAATACCAATCATTCCAGAACTAACAGCAGTTACAATGGTAGCGGAAACGGTAACGGACGAACGAACAATAATGGCCGTTTGTCTCAAAAACAATTGTCTTACTTGTTAAGCTTGGCCGATGAAAGAGGTGTAAGTCGTAAGGAACTCGACAGCATGAGTAGAGAACGATACGGCTGTGTCACCGGCTTTTTGAGTAAAGCTGATGCATCAAGTTTTATCGGTGAAATGGCTGCTCATTAACAGAAACATACAGGTTTGCACAGAAGAGGAGTACCGAGCAATCGGCTCCTCTTTTTTTGTGTCAACTGAAAGGAGGATTACGATGTCACAACCATTGCAGATTGTAAAAGACTGTCTCCATATAAGTCATTCACAAATATTTACGTATCTTAATTGTAGCCAAAAATACAAGTACCAATATGTAGAGCAAAGGCCGATAGAACGGATAAGCATAGCTCTTCCTTTTGGCAAAGCTATCCATACAGCAGCTGAGTGCTATTATTTGTCCGTAAAAGATGGCGATCTGCTTAGCCTGGATATGCTTCAAAATATTTTTAAAGAAAGCCTACTCAGGAATGTAGAATCGGTCTCTGTTCCAATTTTGTTCAAGAAGGATACTCTTGATATGGATAGTGCCTTATCCATGGGAAAGCGGCTTGTGGAGGTTTTTTATGAGAACGTTAATCTGATCGGGTATCAAATTGTCGGTATTGAGCTACCCTTAACGGCTCTTATTCATGGCCCTGATGGAGATCCGCTTGATATACAATTAGTAGGGTTTATTGACCTGCTGCTAAAAGATGACAAGGGAAGGCTTTTGATAGTGGATTTGAAGACTTCAAAGCAGAAGAAATCACAGAGTACGGTGGATGATGATTTACAGATGACAGTATACAGTTATTTGCTGGCCGCTAACCGTTACATCTTCCCCAAGGCTCGGGTCGATTGTCGCTTTGATGTCTTACGAAAACTCAAGAAACCAATGTTCGAGAACTATTACACAAGCAGAGGGCCGGAGGAGAGGAAGAAGTTCAGTAAGCTCGCTGTTGCTGTTTTAGAGGGGATTGACAACAGGGTATTCATCCCTTGTAAATCGTGGATGTGCGCCGATTGTGGATATCAAACCGCGTGCAAGGAGGAGTGGTAAACTAGACAACTGAAATACGAAGTAACTATACGAGCCGTCATCGTCCTGTAACAGGGTGTTGGCGGCTTTTTTTTATGGAGGAAAGCATGAAGTGGACATTTGTCGACCCGGCTCAAATAAACCCGGAACTCTTTGACCTTTCCCGTCTCTATGCCTGTAAGGTCAAAAAATACAGAGGAACAGAAGATATGAGGGATATCAGGATGAATGGCTGGCATCTATACGCTGACCTAGTGGAGGTTTGTCCTGTTACGGGCAATAAACTACAGGAATCAACCTGGTATCTCTTTGCTGCTCTAGGTCCTGCCTAAACTATTACAACACAACCATTTAATCGCAGCCCTTTCAGCCATTTGGTGGAAGGGGCTTTGTTATTACAAACTGACAACATAAGGAGATTGTTATGACTTCAACATTAATGGGAAATAATCGTGTATCGGAAGAAGAAGTGTTCGCAGTACCAGACGTTCCATTTACGCCTACGTTTAAACCATTCCATCATCGAGATATTATTTCTGTCGTGAAGGAAGGTATACAGGCGGTAGGGCTGGATATCGTAAAGTCTGAATATGTCTTAGGCCAAAATGGGCAGCGTTTCTTTGGTGTTTATGGCCTGGACAATGGAACAAGTGAATTATCCTGGTCCATTGGGGTCCGTAATTCAATAAACAAGTCGATGTCTATCGGCATTACTGCCGGTACCAGAATATTTGTTTGCGAGAATCTGTCATTTTCAGGCGAATTTTTAGCGTTTAGAAGGCATACAGCAGCTCTTGATATAGATGAGCTTGCTTTTCTGGCTTATCGCTCTATGCGAAAGATGATTCCACTTTTAAAGGCTTATCAGCAATGGCATCTTGGCCTGAGGCGATATCCTCTTGCTGAAGAGCATATGAAGCTTCTGCTTGTGGAGATAATGACCAATAGCGTCGTAATTCCCCCAAGCAAATTCCATCGGTTTAACGAACTCTACGCTGGTACATATGATGACTCATTATACGGCTTCCACGAGGCCGCCACAGACGTTTTGAAGGGTTCTAGCCTGTTGACTATGCCCCAGAAGAACAAAGCCTTAAATCAGGTTATAAACGGCTATATTGACTCTTTGGAGAACACCGGAAGTTCTGGTCTTGGAGATTTCTTCGAAAAACGTGCTCTTGTACACCGGTAATATGACTTTTCCGTACGTCTGGAAAAGATTTGACAAACAAATATAGCCCTCTGTAAACCCAGGGGGCTTTTCTTTTATGGAGGTAAGCAAATGTGCGATGATTTTTTTGATGATGATTTAACTGCTGTAGAGCTGGCTATTGCTCTTGGGTTTGCTGATATAATGGAAGAGGAAAGGAGAAGAAGGAGGCGTCTGCAACAAGATGAAGAGCCGTTAATTCCAGATGAGGATGAACCGATGTGGTGGGAGAAGGATTAATGGTGAAACTGGTGTAACCTAACGGTATTTTCGCTCCGTTTATTCAGATAAAAGATATGACTGAGGTCACACCAGTTGTACTACCATGTCGCTCAATTTTATGGTAAGGTCAATCTTGTTTATGAGATAAGATATAGGGAAATAGACACAAAATGGTCAAAAGACCCAAAAAACCACAATGTGGATATTAAGAAGCTAGGACAACACATGAAATGTATTACATGGAGGGGCCTTAGATGCTCGTAACTCGTATTTTGGGAGATTGTCCAAGTTGTGGCGGGAAAGCAAAATTCGGGAATGTTTTTGTTAAGGGCAACCGAGTTCTACGCGGATGCAAAAGTTGTAATCATAAAACTACTATTTTGCTTCCGGAAGTCAAAAAAAAAATACTCTATCTTGATCAGTTTTTCTTCAGTAGTGCCTTTCGTGAGGGAGATGCTCGTTTTATTAAAGCTGCTCAGCGAATTCGCCAAATTTCCGCGTTACAACTTCTGGTTGTTCCGTTTTCATCCATTCACGAAGACGAAACACACCAATGGCGTGGTTACGATGATAAAAATAAAGAAGATCTAATGGAGTTTATTAAATCTACATCTCGTGGACACGAATTTGAAGCAGCTTACGAAGTTGAACAAACCCAAATTGTCAGAGCTTTTAAGGCATGTCAATCAGGAGAGTCTGATGATTTTATAATTGAACATCGGGACGCCGTGCACGGAGATATTCATGAGTGGGACGACTACTTTCGAATCGATGTTGGTCGCTACATGGGAGAAATTGAACTCATGCGTGATCTAAAGCAACAATCAATCGAAGGACTAGTTGATCTCTTTCCTGACTGGAGAGAGTCACAAAACTCTTTTGAACAAGATCTCGACTTGGAAACAGAAGCAGCTGCAAAAGGTTACATGGATACTTATATTAAATATGCAGCACGTATTGCTAGCGGAGATTATAATGCTCTTTTTGACTCTCCAATTATGTCAATGGTTGTGCAGTCGCTTCTATATTGTTTGTCAGATGATATTCCTCCTGAAAACAGATTACAGGTAATAGGAGAGTTTTTTAAGTCTGCACATTTTTCAAAAACACCATACCGATGGATTTCTGACCGAATTTATGCAACCTTAAAAAATATGGTTAAACAAGGTGCATATACAAACAGAGAAAAAGCGTTGAAACGCTTAAATGGCTTTTATCAAGATGTAAAGCATGTTGCTACTTATGCACCTTATTGTGATGGTTTCGTATTGGACCAAGCAATGGCATCCATAGTCACTGATGGTCGAATTGACATAGAAAAAAAATATGGAGTACAAATTTTCAGCTTAAACAATTGGGAGCAATTTATGGAGTGGTTGGACGCAATAGAAGCTGATATGTCTGAAGAACATCGCGAAGGCTTGGCCGCAGCCTACCCATAATTGAAAGAGTCCTAACAGCAGGGTTGGTCTGACCGGAAGAGACTATGCGTTTTTCTGCTAGCACGGGGCCGGCAGCTCACCCAGAGCGCTATCTTTGGTATGTGTAGCGTCGATATTAGGTTTCGGATGGTTTTAAAAGTCTGAACTAATTTCTCCCGATGAGCCTCACTCTGGGGCAACTTCACCACTTATTCGGCAATATAATATCCAGATTCGAGTTCCGCTCACTGAGTAGTGTGCCTTTTCATTAGTACCATTTTTACTCCTCCTTAAAGTCCCAATATCCTCTCCGAATAAACTAACCTCCCTTAAGGTAAGAGTCGGACTTTTCCGTCCCTGTATGCCAGGGAGAGAAGTCATAAACATTAATCTCAAATTAGGAGGAAGAATGGAAAAGCACAAAACTGTGGGAATTGGAGAAGTATCAAAGCAAACCCAAGTATCTCAACGACAGCTAAGATTTTGGGAAGAGCAGTCCTATATCCAACCTGAAAGAGTTGTATGTGGAGATAGGGCTTATCGCCAGTACTCATCAGGGGATATCAGGCTTATCGGAACTATTAAGCAGTACTTGGATGAAGGATATCAACTAAAAGCAGCAGTAGAAAAGGCGAAGGCAACGATGGAGAAAAAAATATGATGGGGTTAACAAATAATGGGGGTGGAGTTCATTTTGGTTGAACAATGAATCTAAATGGAGTGGAAAATATGAGGAAAATAACAAATGATAGGGGTGGAGTGGTGGAGTTTGTTTTTAATAAACAGTGAACTTGGTGAATTGCCTAAAGCAAAATAGAGTAAAAAATAGGAGTAAATTGACAAATAAAGGGGGTGGAGTGGTGGAGTTTGAATGGATTGCCAAAAGCAAACCAGAATAATTAAACAAATCGCTCCCCGGCGTCATGCATGCTGGGGAGCACTACAGTAGAGACAATAAATATGGATACAAATACATATACAACTCACTCGGGAATACAGGTACACGAAGGCTTGCTAGCCGAACAATGTGTCGATAACAATTTATATAGAGGCATAAAAAAAAGTTCTTTGGAAATACCAGAGAAAACAGTTGATAATGTGGACTTGGGCCGACACTATCAGCTGTTCTGTGCTCTTCTTTATTCAGATAATTTCACGGGAAATAAGGTTCAATCAATTCGTAAAAAAATAAAAATACTCTGTGGCTATATCCATGGTAGCAGCTGGGAGTATGAGCCAAGTTTTATACGAAAACTACTCATCAACAAAACAAACTCAATTGCTATAGAAGAGCTCTTTAGTAGCTATTTAAAAAGCAAAAAATATTTAAAATATGACCCAGAGATTGCTCTCATCTCCACTTGGATAAGGCAGTATGTTTATCTCAATATCAATAACCTGCTAAGAAAATTTAGGCCTCGGTCGGAGTCAGAAGGACCTAATACCAGACGTGATATATTTGCCCCTTGTAATGCGAACTTTAGGACATCATTTGAGGAGTTGGAAGACTGGTACTATATGGGTTCTGTGTACGAGAATCCTGAGACTTTACTCCAGCAAAAGGAATTAGAAGTACTGGCATTAGCTCACTTCGGAGAACGAGACCTCCGAGTACTTTTGGGTATCGACTCTAAACAAGATGTTATTTTACGTCACAAGTTGAATTACGATCAGTACACAAAGCTGTTGTACTTGAAGAAACGTACTTTTGTTAAAGTAGTCAAGAGTAATGGTTATGATCACTAATTGAATTCATCTAAAGTAGAGAAACAACTTCATTAACATCACGCTTGGTAGAGACATTGTCTTGAGAAGGGTACAATCGGAAATTTTTTTTCAAAATAATGCAACTTTTTTTGAATATCCTTTTGTTTCAGCATGTTACATGCCTATTGATTTGTCGCTCTCGCTAGAGTTTTAAGCGACTCTTCCCCAGTTTTCCATCCATGACAGCTATATAGTGCCAGAAATATCTGGTAAAAAGGTGTCGCAATAATGAATCAATTGCTTTGATGTGCTAGGAAGTATTAAGATAATCTTTCCTCGTTTGGTTGAATCTGCCAACAACAAAATAATTTAATAGAAAGCATCGTCCCGATCGCCCAAACTGTCCATATGGACGAATAGGACGGCTTGGACGATGCTTAGACAAGAAGAATGCTGACTCATTTCACCAACGCTAAAATACCTTGTATCCATTGTAAACGAACCCTTTTCGCAGAAGATTTACAAATCACAATATTCCTGTATGGCATCCCTTTACTGGAGGGAAAAGATGATGGATATATTGGCCTCACATGCCCTTCATGTTTGCTAATCACCTTTGTTCATGTAGAAAAAACAACATTTGACCAGATTGTTCAATCATTTAACAGCATAGTCTTTTTCTGCGACTTGCAGGTTAAACAACAACTCAAATATTTCTCTCCCTATTCTACTCCGGCAGAGCAAAACAACTTATTAAGATTCAGCACCACTTTTACAGATGACACCGAGACAGAAACTATTGAAGAAGAGATATTCTTATTTGAAGATGAAAACTTTGGTGAAAACGAAAGGTATTATCGTACATATATTAACGGCCTTGCACCTCCAGTAGGGCCTTTTTTTTACAATTTATGGCTCAGCCAAGAACAGATTCATGACTTTATCACTAAAGAAGTTCAAACTGGCATCAAGTTTTTCCCCCGTTACATCCAAAAATTCAACTTGCTTGAAATAGTAGAGGATTTCTGTTGGAAACATTGTCTTGAAGAAGCATTTTTAGATGATAGTAAAAAGAAGATTGAAGAAACACTTAAAACTATCCCACCTGAAATACAAACAGATGAGGTTGGTCATATCTCATCACCAGAACTCTTTAATATCGCTATCGCACAAAAGCATGAACAAGATAACAAGGATGTTAGTTTAACATCCGTTTTACACGAAATAATCGTAGACAACCCTCCCCCGTGGGACTTCCCTAGCTACGACAATAAAATGCAAACTCTTTGGAAAACCCTCTATCCTTTTAGGGAAATAGAAGATCTGAAACCGTTATATGAAGTAAAAATCGAGGATAAAGAAGCCGAGCAGGACTTTGAGAAAAAATCAAAAAAGTTACAGCAATGTTTCCAGAAGGATTTTTCCCAAAAATTTCTTAGAGAAACTGCAGATGATTTTATTAATGATTACATTAAAACGGTTTACCAAGTTGGCTGGTCGTACGCTGATTTGTGGAGATTAAAAAAGCTGTATATAAACCGTTACTACTCAGCCGTTAGAATAGGATTACGTGATGAAGCCAACTACGCATTTTACAAACAAGGTGAAGCCTGGAAAATAACTTTTGATGGAAAGCCGATAACTGGTCTTAAACAGAATGGATTTAAATACATTCATTTCTTGGTTTGTCACGAAAATGAATCCTTTTTACACACAGAGCTAAATGAAATGGATTATGGGGCAGCAGCAAATGGTAAACAATTTACCAACGAGCATCTTAATATTGATGGTACGGATACTTTTGAGCTAATCGACAAACAGGGTAGCCAAGAAATCAAAGCAGAGATACAGCGCCTTCGGGAAGAACATCAAAAAGCATTGTCACTAGATGAACATGAATATGCATTACAATTAGAAAAAGAACTTGAAGAACTTGAAGCATATTACAGTGAGACTCATTCTAGAGTTGGCAAAATTAAAATAGAACGCGGTAATTATAAGAAAATCCAAACCCGTATAGGAAACGCAATTAAACGAGCAATAAATCTGCTAGAACAAAAAGATTACAAAGAGGTTGCCCAACATTTCAAAAAGTCAATAAAAGGCATTTACGGAAATAAAATTTTCTACACATCTGTGGATAATAAGATAACTTGGTTCACCTAAAAATCTTCACTCACATAACCGCCTGACATCACACAACAAAATTATCAACATAACCCGAAGTATTAAAAAAAGTCCCCACCCATTTCAAAACCTACACTTTTTGTAGGCCATTCCATACCGAAGGAGAGAAGTCGTTTCTCTTCATGAATTTTCATCTTCTACATAAGGAGTATAGGTATGGAAAAAACACCAACAATTGCAAAAACAGATCCACTCTCTTTCTTTGAAAAAGTAAAAAGCATATGCGAACCTTTTCGCACCTCAAGCGGTGAACCATTTATTTCTGCCAGGGTTGATGGACACATCGAAACCATGGCTACAAAGAACAAAGAGTTTTCACTGCTGATTGCAAGATTCTATTACGAACAATATGGCAAAGTTCCTTCTGCCAGTCTGATGAAAAACACAATCAATATGGTTGAGGCAGAAGCGTTATTTAATGGCCCAGAAAGAAAGGTAAGTGTAAGAGTAGCAGAAGAAGATGACGCTATTTTTGTCGACTTGGCAAACAAACAAAGGGAGCAAGTAAAAATCACTGCAAAGGGTTGGACAATTATTCAGGCTCAACATTCTCCTATCTTTTTTGTCAGGTCCCCTCGTATGGTACCAATGGCAAGACCAGCAGAAAATGGTTCATTTGAAAAATTGTGGGATTTTATAAACCTGGAGGCAGAGCACGATAAAGTGTTGGCTCTTTCATGGTTATTGAGCACCTTCCAGCCCAATGGCCCTTATCCCATTCTTAATATTCAAGGCGAGCAAGGAACTGGTAAAAGTACACTCTGTAAACTTTTCCGTGAGTTAGTTGACCCTGCATTTCCAGCCATTACTAGCTTGCCAAAATCAGAACGTGATTTGGCCATCTCTTCCTTCAAGAGCAGAGTGCTTGCATTCGATAACATTTCACATATCAGTGATTGGCTTTCTGATGCATTCTGTCGCCTCTCGACTGGTGGAGGTTTTGCAACCAGGGCTTTATACACAGATGACGCTGAGGCTGTCTTTGACATCAAAATGCCTTTAATCGTAAATGGCATCACAGAGCTGTTTACCAGACACGACCTCAGCGACAGAGCAATCTTTCTCACTACCAAACACATCCCTAAAGAGAAAAGAATGCCTGAGGGTATTATGAAAGTTAAGTGGAAAGAAGCAAAGCCTGAAATCATGGGAGCAATATTCGATGCTGTCTCAACAGCATTAAAGAACAAAGACTCTATTAAGCTGGAATTATATCCCCGTATGGCTGACTTCACTCACTGGGTTGTTTCCGCAGAACCAGCTCTTCCCTGGAACAAATACACATTCATAAATGAGTACACCAATAATCGTCTTAAAATCATCGACAATGCCATCGAATCTGACCCTGTAGCTTCATCAGTGCAGCTTCTCATCAAAAAGAATGGTAACTGGTCCAGCACTCCAACTGAGCTCCTAGCAGCATTAAACACTGTTACATCAGAAGAAGTAAAGCGTCTAAAAATTTGGCCAAAACGAGCAAATATCCTCTCTGCAAAACTCCGTCGCTGTGCATCTTTCCTCAGGGAGCGCTCCATTGAAATAGAGTTCAGCAAATCAGGACAAAGAAATATCACAATCCACACACAGGAACTTCAAAATCCTGAAGTTAAAAATCAAGCAGCTGGTATCTAATCACAAACACCTTCCATACCCAACAGGCTTAGAAGAATATTCAGTCTGTTGGGTTTTTTTTCTTAAAAGTTCATCCATTTAACAAAACCTACAGTTTTTGTAGGCCATTACATTGTGAAGGCAAGGAAGAAATAATTTCTTAAGGAAAAGGACAGGACCGCTGATGGCTTACCCAAAACTTGACATACAATCTCAATCAAGGATAATGACTCCTGATGAGGTTGCCCAATTTTTCCAGAAGAGCACCAGCTGGGTGTATAAAAACTGGAAAGAACTGGGCGGTGTGAAGCTCGGAGGTTCTCTGTTTTTTCCAAGTAAGGAGGACCTATATGAGTGTTTATTTAAAAAAGGCAAAGGGGTGGAGATACGACTTCACCCACAAGGGACTCAGGTACACAATGGCCTGGTTCAGGACAAAAAAAGAGGCTCTAAGAGCCGAGGCATTAAAAAAGGAGGAGATAAAAAATCCACAACCGACTCAGGAAACCAAAACAGACATGGGATTCTTGGAACTGGTTAACATTAGGCTGGACCATGTAAAGGCGTATAATTCAGCTTCACATTACCGTGACTATTGTTATATGGCTCGAAGATGGGTCACACTCTGGGGTGGCTTAAGCTGTGAAGAAATAACGACAGAAATGATAGAGAAATTTGTTTTAAAGCGCAGCAAAGTATCCGCTTTTACTGCCAACAAAGAAATCCGTTATTTACGTGCCACCTTTAATTTTGGCCAAAAAAAGAAACTGGTAAAATCAAACCCCACTAAAAACCTCGATTTTCTTCCTGTTGAGAAACGGGTTAAGCACATTCCTCCAACAGAAGATATTGAAAAGGTCATTAAACTGGCCGATCACGACACACAAGACTATCTCTATGCAATCTGTGATACAATGGCCCGTGTCAGTGAAATTAACCGTCTCTGCTGGGACGATGTCGACCTCAATCAGAAAGCACCATATGTTATTCTATATACAAGGAAGAAAAAAGGTGGACATCTGACACCCCGAAAAGTGCCGATGACAACCCGTCTTTTTAAGATTCTATCCAGGAGACACGGGGAAAGAGACCCAGAAAAACCCTGGGTATTCTGGCACAGGTACTTTTCCAGGAAAGAACAGGCCTGGAAGGAAGGGCCATATCGGGACAGGAAAAACCTAATGAAGGGTCTGTGTAAGAAAGCAAATGTTCGCTACTTCCGCTTTCACCCTCTCAGGCATGCAGGTGCATCAGTTATGGAGAACAACCAGGTACCAGTAGGAGCTATCCAGCGAATTTTAGGCCACGAAAACAGAACGACAACCGAAATCTATTTGCACAGCCTTGGTAATTCAGAGATTGAAGCAGTAAAGACCCTTGAACGTGCCAGAGAAGTTTCTCACACAAATTCTCACACGGAACAAAAAAGCACCTAACCCAAAATGAGCTAAGTGCTTGATATTACTGGCACGCTCGGCAGGATTCGAACCTGCGACCTACGGATTAGAAGTCCGTTGCTCTATCCAGCTGAGCTACGAGCGCTTAAAATTGTGGGGATTCTTTACACCAATGATACACTTTTTGCAAGTCGTCTGACACATGCCAGGTAATTCTCCACTTTATTACAAGTTTATCAGGTTCAGCGGAAGAGCTGCTATACATCCTTGAAAAACCGTTACCGGTTTTATACAAACATCCCCGGTATTCCACGAAGCTCGATCTTTTAAATAAGTGTTGTGATCCATTTTCGGCCTGCCTGTTATCGGTCTTTCCAACAATCTTCATGATATATCTTGCAAATCAACAGATAAAAACAGCATAATGCAAAGAACAATTTTCTTAAAAGCCGACAACTAAAACCCTGTTGAGCTCTTTATGAAACGATACATAACTGTCACTCTGGCCCTGTGGTTTATCATAGGGATCCTCTCGCTCTGCTGGAATCTCTACGATGAGAGAAAAGAAAGGGAAACCCTGGCTTTCAATAACGGGCGAACATTTTTTTCCCAACTTATCCAGGCAAGAAAATGGAATGCCCAGCATGGGGGAATTTATGTTCCTGTGACTCAAGATGTTCAACCAAACCCATACCTGGTTGATCCTCTGCAGGATGTGATTACCCAAGAAGGGTTGCGGCTGACAAAAATCAACCCCGCTTTCATGACCCGACAGCTTGCTGAAATCTCGGCAAAAGAGGCCGGAGTACAGTTTCACATCACCAGTCTTAAGCCTATTCGCCCGGAGAATGAAGCGACAGATTGGGAGAAGAAATGGCTCCTGGATTTCCAGAATGGAGTCCAAGAGCGTGGAAAATTTACCGGGAATTCCAGAAATACCCAATTTCGCTATATGGCCCCACTGTTCGTTAAAGAAGAGTGTTTAAAATGCCATGCCAAACAAGGTTACAAGGTGGGCGACATCCGGGGTGGCATCTCTTTGACTTTGCCTGTGGAACTCCCGCTGCACAGTTGGAAAATGATACTGAGCCACCTGTTCATCATTCTTTCAGGGGTTGTTGTTATCCTCTTTTTCGGTAACAGCCTCTTTAAACAACAAAAGCAGCTTATTAAAACCAACACATCCCTTTGGGAAGAAATAAAAAACAGGAAACAGACCCAGCAGGAATTACAGAACGCCCGTGACAACCTGGAGGAGACGGTTCAGGAACGAACGGCGAATCTTCGTCAAATCAATACTGCGCTAAATCAATTTGCTCATATCATATCGCATGACCTGCAGCAACCCCTCATGGCTGTTCAAGCTTTCAGCGGCCGGATACGAGAGAAATGTCAGAGTGAATTAGATGATCAATGCTTAAGCTACCTGGACAGAATCGATTCTTCGAATATGCGTATGCAGGAACTTATCGACGGCCTGCTGCAATATTCTCAAGTGACTTCCGACCACGGCCGGTTTGAGAAAGTCGACCTGGCAGTAATCCTGAAAAATGTAATAGACGACCTGAGCGCCACTATCGAACAGACAGGTGCTGCCATACAAGTGGGGGCCTTACCGACAATAGAGGCCTATTCCATTCAAATGCGACAACTCTTCCAGAACCTTTTAAGCAACAGCCTTAAATATCGCCACCCCGAAAGGAAATTAGAAATATCAGTGAACACAGAGAGCCTTGACAATGAACCGGGGGGAAAAAACAGTTACAGAATAACCGTGGAAGATAATGGAATCGGTTTTGAGATGGAACATAACGAGTGGATTTTCAACATCTTCGAACAGCTCCCCAAAGATGGAGAATACAAGGGGACAGGAATAGGGCTATCCATTTGCCGGACGATCATCGAGAACCATAACGGCTCAATTACAGCCCAAGGTTCACCGGGACGCGGAGCAAAATTTATTATAACGTTGCCTGAGTTGCATAAGGGTAAAACCTGAATCCGTGACGAAGATTGGTATATAACCGGATAATATTTTGATATTATACAATATTAATAGATACTATCACATTAACCTTAAAAACTCACTCGCCCTTCGGGCCGCTCACGGATTCAGGTAAAAGTTAAAACCCGCACTCCTCTTCCCGGCCATCCTTTGACAGCCGCCAGGCGGGACCGTTAGGTGTGTCGATGATGGTGATGCCACGTGCTGTCAATTCATCCCGGACTTTATCGGCAATCTGCCAGTCCTTGTCCCTGCGGGCCTGTTCACGCTTCTGGATCAGGTCATTGACCTCTGGGGCCAGCGGACAACCTTCCAGTCGGAGAACACCCAGGATCTTATTGATTCGATGCAGGGCACCCAGTAAATAACCTTTCTGGTCCTTGTCCAGATTATTCATCTGCAGGATGGTGTTGGTCACCTTGATGAACTTGTAGATTGCTCCCATGGCCTTCGAGACATTGAGATCGTCATCCATAGCCTCAAAGAACTGATCCTCCATTGCCGTCACATAGGCGGTCACTTCCGGATGAGGCTTACCCGGAGGCAAACAGAGCAATTTGCAGGTAAACTCATCCAGACGTCTGAGTGATGTTCTGACAGCATCGAGACGTTTGAAGCTGAACTGAATCGGCTTTCGATAGTGGACCGACAGCAGCAGAAATCTCAGTTCTCTTGCACTGTATCCTTTGTCCAGTACATCTTTTAAGGTGATGACATTGCCGGCCTCTGCGGACATTTTCTTGCCGCCCACCAACAAGAGTTCTGAATGGAGCCAGTAGTTGGCCAGTCTCTTACCGGTTGCCACCTCAGCTATGGCAATTTCATTTTCGTGGTGGGGAAAAATAAGGTCCCTGCCCGCACAGTGGATATCGATGGTTTCTCCCAGATACCTTGTTGACATAACTGAACATTCTATATGCCAGCTTGGCCGGATATTCCCCCAGTCGGTTTCCCAGAAAATTCCTTTTTTTAGTTCTGAAAGAGTCGAGCGTTTGAGCAGGGTAAAATCCCGCGGATTGTCCTTTTCATAATCATCCAGATCAACAGTTCGACCGATCTTGATTTTGGATAGATTGATCCCGGATAGCTTCCCATAATCCTTGAATTTGGAAATATCGAAGTAAATAGAGCCATGCTTTTCATAGGCATACCCCTTATGGATCAGATCATGGGTCAATTCAATCATATCGGCTACATGATCAGATGCCTTTGGATAACCGGTTGCCTCCTGAACACCAAGGGCTTTCATGTCTTCCATAAAACCGGTGATATACCCTTCGGTGAATTCCTTGAGAGGAATCCCCGCCGCTTCCGCTCCACCAATGGTATGGTCATCGATATCGGTAAAATTCATATATGAGGTGACCTGGTACTCTTTAACCTCCAGATACCGTTTAATCAGATCGGAAACCACAAATCGACGGCAATGCGGCAGGTTGGCCGGCTCATAGGCCGTCGGGCCGCATGAGTAAAAACTCACCTGACCCTCAACTACCGGGTTGAATACCTCTTTCTTCCTGGTCATAGAGTTGAAGAAACGAAGTTTCGATTTCTTTTCTTGCTCATTCTTTTTTTGGGTAAAAAGCGGTGTGGACAGATAGCGCTCACCACCATCCGGTAATATGACGACGACCATTCCCTCATCAAGGACTTGGGCCTGCTCAAGAGCGGCACTCATTGCTGCGCCACTGCTCATACCCACAAGCAGACCTTCCTTACGCGCCAACGTCCTGGCCATCTGAAAAGCGGCTTCGTCCTCTACATTAACAATTGTGTCAGGAATTTTTTTGTTAAAAATCCCTGGCTTATAGGACTCTTTCATATTCTTGAGTCCCTGAATCTTATGACCATAATAGGGCTCAACAGCGATGATCTTGACGTGGGAATGAAACTCATGAAACCATTTGCTGAGCCCCATCACGGTCCCGGACGTTCCAAGAGTGGCGACGATATGGGTCACCCGGCCAGCCGTCTGTTCCCAGATTTCCGGGCCGGTCCGCTCGTAATGAGCCTGCCAGTTGGCTTCGTTATTGAACTGATCGGTTAAGAAGTAGAGCTCAGGAAATTCCCTGGCCATATCATAAGCTTTTTCTATTGCCCCATCTGTTGACCTGGCTGCAGGGGTGAGAAGAATTTCGGCGCCATAGGCCTGCATGATCTTTCGCCGTTCAATGGAAGCTGATTCAGGCATTACAAGCAGACAACGGTACCCTTTGGCTGCACAGACCATCGCCAGACCGATACCGGTATTGCCGCTGGTAGCTTCCAGAACGATTTTTTCTTTGGTCAGTTCACCGGAAGCCTCACCCGCTTCGACCATGGACAGAGAAATTCGCTCTTTGACCGACCCCCCGGGGTTAAACGATTCCAGCTTGGCATAAACCGAGACGGAATCGCTTTTTGTCAGGCGGTTTATTCTTATCAGAGGTGTATTACCGACAGCTTCCAGGATAGTATTGTAAATCATCAGCTCTTATTTGTTCTGTTAACCGATTAGACAATCCAATAACCGGCTGTAATAACCATTATCTCCTGCCGGAGCAGTTACTTCGGCGCAATTTGGAAGAATACCTTGTTCAGCCACCCGGTCAAGTCATTTTTGCGTCTGCTTGGGGAGTCCTGAACGTACAAATGCTCATAACAAGTACCCTTGTGTTAGTCTCACTTGTGTTGCAGCTTTGCTTGATTGGGCTTTTTGATGAGCTGTGCTGATCAGACAGATAATCAGTTGAAGGTTATTTTACCTGTCGAAAATGAAGGATTTAGGGAAAAATCAGTCGTTTCGCTTGCATGCCTGCGAGAGGTACCAGATACGCATCAGCGATTCACGCACATCTTCGTCCTTTATGGAGTTGATCTGGTTGCGGAATGCTTCCTGCTTTTCTTTGGGCGGCGGCTCGAAACGGATGGTATCTGAATCCTGTTTATCAGGTTCTTTTGTATCCCTGTCGGCCAACGTAAAACGAATATCCACAACCTGAGACAGCTTCAGCCGTCTGTTCAATCGATCCAGCAACTCGACTTTGCGATACTGAAGCTGCTGCATCCAGGCGGAGTTTCCCACCTGAATGAAGAGAACATTTTTCTTTATTTTATCAGGACTAGCGTAATCGGCAATCTCGCCTACAATCTCCCGCCAATCCAAAAATAGAGAGTGGAGTTCAACCTGGACTTCCCAACCTTTTTCCTTAACCAGCCCCGGCAGAAAGGAAGCTAGCACATCTTTTTTATCTGAAATCAGTTTCTTTCTCACTCTCAGTATTTATCCATTCTTACGTTTTATTATCTAATATTAAACAATATTGAAAGAATACGTCAAAAAAAACCCGCATGTTCAAACGAACATGCGGGTTAATTACAGCACGATTTGTTCAATTAAAGATTAATACAGATCCAGATACTCCTCAAGTTCCCAATCGGTGACAGCGGTCCTGTACCGATCCCATTCTTTTTCTTTATACTCAACATACTTACTGAAAATATGATCACCCAGGGCAACTTTGGATATCGGATTTACTTTAAACTCTTCAACCGCTTCCTTGAGATTGGCCGGCATGGTTGTAATATTGGCCTCTTTCATCTCGGCATCAGTCATTTTATAAATATCAACATCTACTGAAGGTGGCGGAGCCATTTTGTTCTTCACTCCGTCAAGACCGGAGCAGAGCATCATAGCCAGGGCCAAATAGGGGTTACAGGTCGGATCGGGGCAACGTATCTCTGTTCTGGTTCCCAAGCCGCGGGAGGCTGGAATGCGAATGAGCGCCGAACGGTTGGAAGCCGACCAGGAAGAATATACAGGTGCCTCATATCCGGGGACCAAACGTTTATAGGAGTTAACCAGCGGATTGGTTACCGCAGCAAACCCACGGGCATTTTTAAGGGCACCGGCAATATATTGATAGGCCACTTCAGAGAGCTGCAGTTTATCACTTTCATCAAAGAAGGCGTTTGTACCGTCAAGATTGAACAGGGACTGGTTGGTATGCATACCCGAACCGTTAATACCGTAAATCGGTTTGGGCATAAAGGTAGCATGCAGACCGTATTGAGCGGCAAAGGTTTTGACAACCCATTTGAATGTGACGGTATTATCGGCACATTTTAAAGCATCTGAGTATTTGAAGTTGATTTCATGTTGACCTTCGGCTACTTCATGGTGGGAAGCCTCGATCTCATACCCCATATCTTCCAGGGTTTCAATGATCTCACGACGACAGTCATTAGCCATATCTTCAGGATCTAGAGAAAAATAGCCGGCGGTATCATTGGTAACTGTTGTAGAACGGCCCTCTTCATCCAACTCGAAGAGGAAAAATTCCGCCTCGGTTCCTACTTGCATGGTGTAGCCCATGTCTTTGGCCTCGGCCAGGACACGCTTGAGATTATTTCGGGGACAGCCTTCAAATGGGGTTCCATCAGCTTTGTATACATCACAGATTATCCTGGCGGCAGAAATATCCTCCTTGTTCCTCCAGGGCAGGATGCAGAAGGTATCATAATCGGGCTTAAGGTACATATCCGATTCATTAATCCGGACAAACCCGTCGATTGACGATCCGTCAAACATCATCATTCCGTCTAAAGCCTTACCGATCTGGCTTCGCGGAATAGCCACATTTTTCATAATACCAAAAATGTCTATGAACTGGAGGCGGAAAAAATGAATATTTTCCTCCTCAATAATCTTCATTATTTCATCTCTAGTCATTTTGTTTCTCCTTCTAGAATATAATTTTTCTTCTGTGTATATCAGTAACAATCAATATGTAACTTCAACGAATGCACCCTACATAACATTTTTGGCAAGATTTGCAAATATAAAATTTAATTTATTACATTTTTGTTACTTTTTTTCATTTAGCCACCCGGGACTCTCAACCGTGCCCAGCAGTTCCACTCGCATTTTCTCCTGCGTCAACCGGTCTTGTATCTTTTTGCCGCTGCTGTCCAGCACATAAAAGACATCAATCAACTGCTCCACCTCGGTTGCCACAAAGGCTTTGAAAATTGAAATACCAAAATCGGCTAATGCCTGAGTGATCGCATAAAGCTGACCCGGCCGGTCAACCGAATACACCTCGATTACGGTAAATCTGCCAGAACTGGTGTTGTCAATCACAACCTGAGATTCATAGCGGGCCGCTGGGCCCTTTTGCCGACCATCAAGGCGTCTTAGCTTCTCATACAGCCTGTTTGTAAGATCCAACCGGTGATTAATTGCAAGATCCAGCTCACGATTCAATTCCTGCCAACCCTCTTTGCCATACTCATTTCCCTCAACACCCCGGACGCTTATGACATCAACGACGGTACCGTCTTTCCATGTAAATATCTGAGCATTGAGCACATTGAGATTACGCAAGGCAAGAACGCCGAAAATCTTGGCCAACAGTCCCGGCTTATCATGGGCCATAATCAGAAGCGAATATCGGTCACTCTGCCTCCTGCCAAGCGCTAATGATTTCTGTCGCAAAAGAGTTCTGTTCTCGGCATGAAGAATAATATGGCCAGCCACAGCTTCCGGAGTAAAACTGGTTAAATAATCATCGGCAAGATCGTTCACATCAATAAAAAACTGCTCACCTACCAATAACGCCCTAACCCGCTCTCTCAGCCAGGCCGCACCCTGTACCTCATATTCCTGGTTCTGAAAATCGGCACCTTCACCATCCCGGTCGACCTCCAGCCGAGTATGGATCTTCAAAAACATCTCCCTTAAAAGCGCCGCCTTCCAGTCACTCCAGGCAGAAGGGCCGGTCGCCTTGGAATCGGCCACAGAAAGCAAATACAGCATGGCAAGCCTGTCATGAGTCCTGATCATTTCACCGCATCGACCAATAAAGGCCTCGTCGCTCAGGTCCCTGCGCATGGCATTTTCCGGCATAAACAGATGATAGCGGACGATAAAAGCCAGCGCTACGCACTCCTCTTCTGAAAAACCAAGGCGCTTCCCGATATCGGGGACAATTTCCGCACCGATAATCGAATGATCACTGCTCGCCCCCTTGCCTATATCATGAAGCAGGACAGCCAGATAGAGAACACGCAGCGAGACAACCTCACTGGCTATTTGCGGCTCCTCCAGCAGAACCTTTTGCAACTCTGAGATTGCCTGCAGGGTATGCCTGTCAACAGTAAAAATATGGTAGAGATCGTGCTGGGCAAGGGTATGAATACGCTTGAATTCAGGAATATACGCACCAAGCATTCCGGTTTCCAGCATGGCTTCCAAAACGGAAAGGACCTCTTTCCCTTCCATGAGGATCTCAAAAAACGGCCGTGACAATCTGCCGGAATGCTGCGCTTTATCAGATATCAAATCCAGATTTAGAGACACAGCCCTCTGAGTGCGATGATGGACGGGCAGGCCGTTTCGTGCCGAGGCGAGAAAAACACGCATCAACAATTGCGGCCTTCGTCTGATAGTCTCAACTGACTCGGTCAAACAGATTCTGTTATTTCTTATCTCAATCCCCTTCTCGACAACTCTGTCACCAACAGAACGTTCGTTCTCCTCCCTGAGTCCTAATACCTCATCGATATGCTCAAAAAAGAGATCTGTTGTTACAGCGATTCTCTGTAAATGACTGTAAAGCTCCCGCATAAACTGCTCAACGCCGAGGACCCCGTCGTGTCCTGCATAACCAAAGGCTTCGGCCATATCAAGCTGCTGTTCAAAATAGAGCTGATCGTTTTTCCGCCGGGAAATGTAGTGAAGACGGTTTCGGATTTTGGTAAGCATGTTCCAGGACGAGGAGAACTCATGAGCCTCATCCTCCAGCAGTATGCCACCGCTAACAATTTCAGATAAGCCATCCAGGCCAAAAACGACCTTTGCCGTCCACAGCATTGCCTGGATATCTCGCAGGCCTCCTTTTCCCTCTTTAATATGAGGCTCAAGGAGGAAAGCATGGGTACCAAACTGCTCCCGCCGCTCCGACCGAAACAGCTTCATTGTCCGGACAAACTCGTCTCGCTGCCCTTCAATGAAGTTCTTTTTATATTGAACCTGCAGCTCTTCAAAAAGCTCTTGCGAGCCATCAATCAGACGGGCATCCGTCATGGCAACCTGGAAAAAGAAATCCTCTTTCCCCTGACAAATTGACTCCTTAATGGTGCGGACACCGTGACCCACCTCCATACCAGTGTCCCAAAGCGGATAAAGCACAGCGTCGCTGACTTCCTGTATTTTTCTCTTAAACCACGGGCTATACAGAACCATCAGGTCTATATCGGAATAGGGGAATTGCTCCTGCCGACCGTAGCCACCCAGAGCAATCAGAGCGACCGACTCTGAGACGTTGTCATTGGCGACCTTGGCAAAACAGTCACAAATAAAAGCATCAATGAGCCCGGAGTGCTTCCTTAGCAGGGACTGCCCGCTCAAGCCCTGCTCCCACAACTCTTCCAAGACTTTCTGCTGCGCCTGCAGACTTGCTTTCATCTTGACTCTCTACGACCAGCTAGTCCGAAGAATCAGACTGCATCATGATCTTCTTCGCCGGTTCGTACACGAACGATCCTTTCAACAGGAACGACGAAAATTTTACCATCACCTATCTTTCCTGTATTGGCCGCATCTCTGATGGTGTTGACGACATTGTCCACCTGATCCGCTTCGACGACAACCTCGATCTTTGCCTTGGGAATAAAGTCGACCAAATATTCAGCCCCACGGTAAATTTCCTTGTGCCCTTTCTGACGGCCATATCCCTTAACTTCACAGATGGTCATCCCCTTTATGCCGATGCCGTTGAGCGCGTCTTTTACATCATCAAGTTTAAACGGTTTGATAACTGCTTCTATCTTTTTCATAACCTCCTCATTTCACAACTCTTTTATTCATTATGACCACAAACAATACACAAAACACTTGAAGCAACTGGTGCAACGCTTCAGTTTTTACATTATTGTAATTTATTTTATTTTCTATCAAGTCCTTGTAACATGCTTGGGAAATATGTCAATTAATTTCTTGTCTCATCAAGCTGGTTTTCTCATCACCGATGTGACCCACGTGTTGAAGAAGGCTCGCTGCACCCTGTTGATTCAAAAGGAGTCACCATTTACATTTCGATCACTCCGGGGTATATGATCTAAAACACAAAGGACAGGTCCTACCTCCCATTTTCAAGGAAAGAACCAATGAAAGTACAGAACACCCACTACCGGACCATATGGCCCGACCCGGACAATAGCAAACGTGTCTGCATCATTGACCAGAGACACCTCCCCCACCAATTTGTTATTGAGAAACTCACCACACCGAAGCAGACTATTGAGGCGATCAAAGATATGCATGTACGCGGCGCCGGGCTGATTGGCGCTACTGCCGGCTTCGGCATGTATCTTGCCGCGGTAACGGCTCAATCAAGCAATATCGACAAACAGCTGATCCAGGCTGGAGAACAGCTGAATGCAAGCCGGCCAACGGCAAAAAACCTTTCCTGGGCTGTTGACCGAGTACAAAAGGCAGTCAGCAGAAAAAAGGAATCAAGTGAGAAAATTGAAGAAGCGTTTCATACTGCCTGTCTGATTGCCGATGAAGATGCTGACTTCTGCAAAAAAATCGGTGAACATGGCGTTTCCGTTATTGAACAGATCAGCCAAAGAAAAAACGGCGCTCCAGTGAACATCCTCACCCACTGCAATGCCGGCTGGCTTGCCTTTGTCGATTACGGCAGTGCCACTGCTCCTATTTATGCGGCAAGGGATCGCAACATCGACCTTCACGTTTGGGTCGACGAAACACGACCCTGGAACCAGGGAGCCAAGCTTACCGCCTGGGAGCTTGAGCAGGAAGGTATCGCCAACACGTTGATCACCGACAATGCCGGAGGGCATCTGATGCAGCGCGGTGATGTTGATCTGGTCATTGTGGGAACGGATAGAACAACCCATACGGGAGATGTCGCCAACAAGATCGGCACCTACCTTAAGGCGCTGGCCGCAAAGGATAACGACATCCCTTTCTATGTGGCCCTGCCATCTTCAACTTTTGATTGGCAGCTGGATAATGGAGCAGACATCCCCATAGAAGAAAGATCAGGAGATGAAATTCTCAGGGTCAGCGGCCTTACAAACAACGGTGATGTCATGGAAGTACTGGTTGGCACCGAGACTACCCGGGCAGCCAATTACAGCTTTGATGTGACCCCGGCACGACTGATTACCGGTCTGATCACCGAGCGGGGAATTGTTCGTCCGGAGAAAAAGGCAATTCATGGACTCTTTCCCGAGAAGGTGAAAAAATAACAAGAAGGATTTATAGAGCAGCTTTCTTTGCTGCCACAAAAAGGACTGCCGTCCTTTATTTATCTCAATATATTTGGAATAAACCATAGGATGTGCTACAGTTGATACAAAAATCGGTTAGTCGTTGCAACCATAGCAGCACAACAAAATAATTCATCCTACAGAGATTTATGACTCAGGGGGAAAAGAGGAATTATATCAGGCGGGAATCTCTCCACCTGCTCGACTACATCGTCATTGACAAATATGGGATAAGGGGCAGGTACTCCATGGGCAGAACCCTTGATGTCAGTGAAAACGGGATCAAACTTGAAACCAACCAGCCCCTTGCTCTGGGAGACACGCTGATCATCACCGTGGGTCTGGAAGAGGACCTGATCGACCTGCAAGGCGAAATTGCCTATTCCAAACAGAAATCAGGCCGCTTCATCACCGGAGTGGAGTTTTCGGAAATCACCGATGAGGGCAGAAGAATATTCAAAAAATATTCTGAGGTTTTTATCGAGACCAGACAGACGAAACCAGGCGGCTAGCACGCATTCCAGGAAGCCAGTTAATCCTTCCGCTCCTCACGCCCAAAGTCATCATCATAACGAACAATATCATCTTCGCCCAGATAACTGCCGATCTGCACCTCGATCAATTCCAGGGCGATTGTGCCCGGGTTCTCAAGACGATGGACTACTCCTGCCGGAATATAGGTTGACTGGTTCTCATGCAGCAGGAAGGTCGAATCACCATTGGTAATTCTGGCTGTTCCTGTCACCATAACCCAGTGCTCATGCCTGTGATGATGCATCTGCAGCGACAGCCTGGCTCCGGGTTTTACCGTAATGCGTTTCATCTGGTATCTGTCTTGCTCTTCTAAGACAGTGTAGCTGCCCCATGGACGATAGACCGTTCTGTGGTATATATATTCTTTCCGTTGATCTTTTTTCAGCCGGGCAACGATTTTCTTGACATCCTGGGACCGGCCGAGGGGCGCAACCAGAACAGCATCATCAGTGTCCACAACAAGGGTGTCGTGTAAACCAACCGCAGCTACCAATTTATTGCCTGCACGAATCAGACAGTTCGAGTTTTCTTCACCAACCACATCCCCGCTGCACACATTACCACTCTCATCCTTTTCGGATACATCCCATAAAGCTTGCCAGGAACCGATATCGGACCATCCCAGGTCGGCGGCAACAACCGCGGCGCAATCGGTTTTTTCCAGTAATGCATAGTCGATAGAGTTGTCGGGACATCTTTCCATTTCTCCAGGATCAAGCCTGAAAAAACAGCCGTCCCGGGCCCCGGCTTTAACCGAGTTTCTCATGCATTCAAGCATCTCCGGTGCGTGCTTTTCCATCTCTTTTTTAAAATGATGTACGGAAAAAGCAAACATGCCGCTGTTCCAAAAATAATTACCGCTTTCAAGATAACCGGCAGCAGTGGCTGCATCCGGCTTTTCTCTGAACGAGGCAACCTGGCTGCCCTCTCCTTTTTCAATATAACCGTATCCGGTTTCGGGATAGAGAGGTTGAATTCCGAAAGTTACAATTGCACCGCTGCCGGCCAACTCAGCCGCCCGGTTGACCGCATTGCGGAACTGGCTTTCTCTTGTGATCAAATGATCTGCCGGTAAAACCAGCATCACTATGTCATCATCGCTCTTCATCGAACAATATTCTGCTGCCGCGCAGGCCGCCGGCGCCGTATTTCGGCCAACCGGTTCAAGAACAATCGTATACTCACCTATTTTATCCAACTCTTCCATCTGGTTCCTGGCAATAAATCGATGTTCTTCCCCAACAACCACCAGGGGCGGCATACTATTCTCCAGTTGAAGAATCCGCAGAAGCGTGGTTTGCAATAACGATGTATTTTCAGTTAGCTGCAGAAGCTGCTTTGGATACAACTCCCGTGACAATGGCCATAATCTGGAGCCGGTTCCTCCGGCTAGAATAACAGGTTGAATAGCACTCACTTGCACCCCCGCTTTTATCCTCTTGTTAGTCGGAGTATCGACTGGCAGGAAAACCCGTCCGTTATGGACACAGAATCGCCTTCTTCCGACAAATAATAGTTACACCGTATCTTTCAAACAGCCCGGACAGATCAACTATACTGTTTGATAACTGATAACAGTTCCTCTGTTTTTTGGTTGAGCAGTTCACGGTCTCCACTGCTTTCCACATTAAGGCGTAGAAGTGGTTCGGTGTTCGACTTACGCACATTAAACCGGAAATTGTCAAAGGAGACGGACAGGCCGTCCACAAACTCAGCTTTTCCATGGCCGTAACGCTGCTTCAACTCCTCTATTACGCCATCCGGGTCATCAACAACCGAATTAATTTCTCCGGAAACGGGAAATGAAGAAACCATATCTTCAACAAGCCTGGACAGGGGCACACCTTTGCGGCAAAGCAGCGAACAGACCAGCAGCCAGGGAACCATACCGGAATCACAATAGCCGAAATCCCGGAAGTAGTGATGGGCTGACATTTCTCCACCATAAACAGCATCCTCAAGACGCATGCGCTCCTTAATATAGGAGTGGCCGGTTCTGCACATAACCGGTCTTCCACCGGCCGCCTTCACCAGTTTCTCGGTATTCCAGACACACCGGGGATCATAGAGCACAGTCCCTCCGGGCTCACTAACCAACAGCTCCATGGCAAGCAGTCCGACAATATAATAGCCTTCGATAAAATTTCCCTTTTCATCCCAGAAAAAACAGCGGTCAAAATCACCATCCCAGCCGATACCAAGATCAGCTCCCACTTCAATCACACGGGAACTGGTTTCTTGCCGCTGCTCAGGCAACAGTGGGTTAGGTACACCGTTGGGAAAAGAACCATCAGGAGTGTGATGCATTTTAATAAAGGTAAACGGCAACTCAGGCCCCAGCAGGTCAATAATGGGCGCCGCGCAGCCATTACCGTTGTTCACAACGACCTTCAGCGGGCACAGCTCATCAACATTGACAGTACTCAGCAGATGGGAAATATAGGTATCTTTTGATTCAAGCCCTGTTTCTATACCTCTTTCCGTTTTCATATCAAAAAGGCTGTGTTCACCAACCAGTTCAGCCATCCTGTCCAACCCCGACTCCCCTGTTACCGGTTTTGCACCCTGCACCACGAATTTCATACCGTTATAATCGGAAGGATTGTGGCTGGCCGTGATCATAATCCCGCCATCCACCCCTTGGTTTTCAAGGCTGAAAACTCTATGATACATCTCTTCCGTTCCGCACAGCCCAATATTGAGCGCATCGCAGCCGGAGTCGTTCAGGCCCCGAATCAGGGCTATGGACAGTTCTATGCTGGAAAGGCGAATATCATAGCCAACAATAACCTTTTGCACGCCATACACTTGCACATATGCTCTGCCAACGAGATAGGCAATATCCGGATTCAATTCATCCGGTACCTTGCCGCGAATATCATATGACTTAAAACAACCGGGATGTTTCGTCCTACTTTTCATTTTCTTTTTTTACGATGATCAGTATACTGCAAAGAACAGGACAGATTCCCTGTTACTCTATCCGACCATAACCCAGCGAGTAAAGAAAAATCATAACGGTACCTCATTATGAAAGGGATTATTCTTGCCGGAGGTTCAGGCACCCGCCTCTATCCAATAACAAAAGTAGTCAGCAAACAGCTGATCCCGGTTTACGATAAACCGATGATTTATTATCCGTTATCGGTTCTCATGCTGGCCGGCGTCAGGGATATCCTCATTATTTCCACGCCCCATGATCAGCCGTTGTTTCAGGAGCTCTTCGGTGACGGATCTCAACTGGGTCTCTCTATCAATTACGAGGTGCAGCCTCGTCCTGAGGGGTTGGCCCAGGCCTTTATTATCGGCAAACAGTTTATCGGCAATGACCCTGTATCACTAATCCTCGGCGACAATATCTTCTTTGGTCCCGGTTTTTCCCAAATTGTTCAAGACTGTGCCAGGCTTAGCGAAGGCGGTCTCATTTTCGGCTACCTGGTCAAGGATCCCGAACGATATGGTGTTGTCGAATTCGATGACGACAATAGAGTAATCGGCATAGAGGAGAAACCGGAGATTCCCAAATCCAAATATGCCGTCCCAGGTCTTTATTTTTATGACAGTACGGTTGTCTCCATTGCCGAGCAGGTGAAACCGTCTCCCCGAGGAGAGCTGGAAATCACCGATATCAATAATGCCTATCTGGAGCAGGACAAACTTAATGTTCAACCGTTGGGTCGTGGTTTCTGCTGGCTTGACACCGGCACCCACGAATCACTTCAACAGGCATCTCACTATGTTCAGGCCGTTCAGGACCGGCAGGGACTGAAAATCGCCTGTATTGAAGAAATAGCCTATGAACTCGGCTACATCACCAAAGACCAATTGATCGAACTGGCCAGGGATATGTTGAAAAACCAGTATGGTCAGTATCTGATGGAAGTTGCTGCCGAGTCGAAAGACTAAACAGCCTGCTTTATTCCCCCTAGTTACCCGTAAACGGATATCGACACCATGAAGATACTGATCATTGGATGTAACGGCCAGCTTGGAAAAGATTGCTATACACTTCTCTCCCCGGAACATGAGCTAGTCTGTAGTGATATTGCTAATGCCGGGTATAAATTAGATATTGCCGACCCTGTTCAGGTGGACAGCCTGCTGTCATCCCTTAGACCGCAAGTATTGATCAACTGTGCTGCCTATACCGATGTGGATAAAAACGAAACGGAGACGGAACTGGCCTGGAAGATCAACGCAGATGGGCCTGGGAATCTTGCCCGGACGGCAGACAGGATAGGTGCTCGGCTCGTTCATGTATCCACTGACTACGTGTTTGACGGCAACCGGGAAATTCCCCTGCCTTACTTCGAAGACGATCCTGTTTCACCAATCTCCCAATACGGAAAATCCAAACTGGCCGGAGAACAGGCAGTCATAGAACATTGTCCTTCCCACCTGATCCTGCGCACGGCCTGGCTCTATTCGGCGCATGGTCCGAATTTCTTAAAAACCATGCTGCGGCTTGCTCTGCAGGATGCAACCAGGGAACTTAACGTAGTCAACGACCAGTATGGTTCGCTGACCTGGAGTTACACCCTGGCAAAACAGATTAAAAAACTCATCGATACGGAGCTGAGCGGCATTTTTCACACAACCGCAGAAGGTTACTCAACCTGGTATGAAGGCGCCTGTTATTTTCTGGACCGCATGGGGGTCGAGTACCGGATGGCTCCCTGCACTACGGCCGAATACCCGACACCGGCGACCAGGCCGGCAAATTCCATCCTTGAAAATAAAAACCTTAAAGATGCCGGTCTCAACTGTTTTGTTCACTGGCAGGCAGATATCGACTCGTATGTCGACTCATTTAAAGAGTCGTTGTTGACTGAAGCGGCAACTTAGGCAGACACTTACGTACAAACCGCCTTACTGTATCCCATCAAACACATAGAGAAAAACCGAGGCTGGAGGTAGACCCTCCGCAGATGATCCTGACTGTTCACCGACAATAAATCGTTTTTTGGCAACGCTCTTCGGCAGTTCCAACCGTTCAATCCGCACCTGATCGGTATCCAGATTATGGGATGCCGGATCACCCGTCATCCTGTAGAGGGTGACCGATTCTGCTGTTGAGATGGGTAGATGAACGGTTACCGGAGAATAGCCATCATCGCCGTGCAACGGGTAGTCGATCACTTTGCGGGAAATGATAAACAGGTTCAAACGGCCTCCCTTTTTAGTAGCATAGACAGCCACAAGAGGAACATCCTTTGTTAATTTATGCCGATCCGACTCAGTGAAATCCCACGTCGGTGAGGAGATTGTTTCCACTTTGAGAAAATCACCTCTTCCCTGATTGTTATAGAGGGATAACGCCTTCCAGGATGGATACGGCTGTCCTCCGTCTCGCCATTTTGCGTGGGAGGACCAATAGAAACGATTACGTGAAAAGGTAAAAAAATTCTGTACAGCAAATCCCAGATAACTCTGGGTGAGGAAAAGGTCCAGGGTAGCCGTCCCGGCTGCCAGTGATTTCATGGTCATGGCTTCCTGCTCGACCTGTTCCTGTGTCATTGTCACACCGTTTAAGCCGTCAAGGTGATATCCAGGGCCGCCCTCATATGTTCCGAGCAGATTGGCACCGTGGGTTTCGTCAAGCCTCTGAAGTAAAGCCATTGCCCTTGGTCTCGACTCTATAGCAGCCCAGGTTAAAGCATCGAAATATCCTTTGGGACCTGTCTTGGCCGGAGGTTTCTTCTCGTCCCAACCGCCGTTGTAGGCCGCAATCATCAAATGATGAGAAGACGGACTCATCCGCCGGGCCTGTTGTCCATAACCGTCTTTTCCTGTCTGCTGCGCCCAGCCGCCCAACACAAATTCAAACTTCTGTTCTGCCTCCCTGCTCCAGTAGGGGCTCGATTTCAGTACCCCGATGACATATTCCTGAAAAAGACCATATATCTCGCCACTGTTATATTGATGCTTATCGGCTTGGTCGACCATCGATATCCAGTTGAAAAACCATGGTTTAAAAAGCGGATTCCATGTTTCATTGCTGATCTCGAAAAGCACCCGGTCAAACTGACCCAGCCACGGTTCCTTTTGTCCCTGAAGATACCGTTTATGGGCCCACGGTTTTTTGAATGGTGTATCATGGTCGGGATCAAAGGGCGCACAGAAATACTCGACAAAACCCAGCCATTCCTCCTCATCCATACACATTTCAATCTGCAGCCAGGGATTACATCCGGAATTTTTTATGATCCTCAACAGGCTCGACAAGCCGTGGGAGGTTGAGAGACTGTTGCCCCATAATTCACTGTTGCCGATGGGATCAGTGAAGCTTTTCATTGAGTAACCCCAACGACTCCTGATATTGGAATGGGCTCTGAAAAATGCCATGCCCGAGTCTTTCAACATCTGGTAATCTTTTCTGGTAAAATCCAGAAACGGCGTCCCGGCCTCATACACCCGCCAGTTATCCAGAAAAAGCTTGCCCGGTCCCGTAAAAGAAAGGACCATTCTCCCGGGCCGCTCTTCTTTCAATTTATGAGGCACCGAAAAAACAGCCCGATATTTTTCCCATTGTTCACCAACATTGAAGATAATGGGGGCGATATCTGCCTCATACGGTCCTTCAAAGCCGAAGACAAGACGAGCCGGCCCATCCACTCCTGCCCGTTTTGCCATAAACTCGACAGTGTATTGCTTCTCCGGATCAAGTACGTTGTACCATTGCTGGGCGATTCCCGCGTGATTATAGATACCGATTTCAACCTTATTGTCCCTGTCCGCCTCCAGCAGCAAACAGGTTGAGCCATGGTCGATCACACCATCCGGCAGGGGAAGTGGATGGCTGACAAAGGACCAGCGACTGTCTTCGGTATGATCAAAGAGAAGATCAGGAGGAGCCGCTTCCCTACTGTTAAAGATCCTGTTTGTAAATAACTTCTCTTTCTCCCAGCTCCGCCTGTACTGGTCGATAAACACCATATCCCCCGTTTGAACGTGGAGTTGCGGATCATCCGGAGAGTGCTCAAGAATAAGGTGATACCCCTTCTGCTGTTCTGGCGGATAATCGGAACGGCCAATGACAAAACCGGCGAGATCACGTCCCGGCTCCACCTTCCAATTGAGAGTGATCAACCCACTGCTGTTGTCAAGTTGTGCAGTAACATCGCCAGGGGGGTGCAAGCTGTCTGAGGGCTTGGGCCATGCAGACAACGTGAATTCAACGTGCTGGTTTCGCGGCTGTCCAGGCTGGTCCGGATAGGAATCATCAATATACAGAGCTGCAGTATTGGATGACCTGGACATACGCCCTTGGGTATCGATGCCAAACACACAGAAATAGTAGTGAGTGTTGCGCCGCGACCAGGGTTCCAGGGCGACTTGGGCACTGTCCGCCGCCGGGGAGATTAAACGTTTATCAGCTGAGGCTTCTTGAATACCGTTCCAACCGGAGGCCTGATGTTCCCTAATCCGGTCTTCCCGTATTTTTTGCAGACGTCCTTTGACAATACGATAGATCCTGACTTTAGCCCCGGTAAAGAATCCCGACTTGAATGTCTCCCAGCCGTCTATTTCTTCTTTTGGTAAAATAATCTCATTTGGCGAGCTTCCGGCGGCATGAACCTTTGTCCTGAACGACATCGGCTCAAAAGCTCCTCCGGGTATCCAGGAATTGATCGGTCCCTCTTCTACGGTGAATGAGTAGGGCCCGGGATCGGATGTCTGGATCTCGGAGTGTACTACAAACTCCGCAGGTCTGTTCAGTTCAATACTATCATCGGCCGAACAGCCAGTAAACAGGCCTATTCCCAACAAAACCAAGAATAGTTTTATAACGAACATTGGACTACACACCTCTTTTTGGTTATTCCACCGACCACCATCAGTTCAGTCGAACAAGTTCGAGATCACCAATGGCACCCATCACCTCATCACAAATAACGATGACACCATGGATATCCTCGATCTGCTTGCCTGTCTCAAGGGCTCTGGCAATTGCCTGTTTGCCACTTCCTTCACCCACAACCTCGTTGCCCAGTCTGGTGGCCACAGCGTCGGCAACAAGGGTTGAGCCTGCCACAACGGTGACTGAGTCGGCCTCCCCCAGGCTCAGTGAATGACCAATGGTCCCCGACGATGTACAGATACCCAAAGGCTGCAGGGTCGCAGGAATATGGACGCCCACCATTGAGTTTAACGGTGACTGCCCGGCATAGATGGCGGCAGTGCAATCCCGTTTTCGACTGAGATAGATATCACCACCGTTCTCAATAATTATCTCCTCACATCCATCAGCAATCAGTTGTTCTCCAACGAATTGGGCAATCGCCCCGGCTACCGCAGCCATTGGTCCGACATCCGCCACCCGGGCAGCCTTCATCATCTTTCGGACAATGGGTGGTGCCAGATTGTCGAACGGCAGCGGTTTGAGCGTTGCGGAAAAATGCGGATGCTTTACAATGTAGTTTTCTATCTGCAGTCTGTACTGTAAAACAAGCTCTGTTGCCCTGTCACCGACATCATTGGTTGCCAATATCTGCAGATCGGTTTCCCGGATATGAGCCCGGCTGGCTACCAGGTCGGTTTCGGTGAAAAACCGTCGATACGTCCGATTTTGATACGACTGCGGATCTTTTTTTCGTTTGGACATGAACCTGTTGCCCGGTTATAAAAATCGTTGAGACCGGATCGCTACAAGGACTGATTCACTTTGTTATCAGCTTGAACAACAATCTTCGTCACGGATTCAAGTGTAGAACTATGGCCGAATAATGAACAACAATCAAGAGATCATTATTGTTTACACCAAATATCCAATACCTGGCCATAGCAAAACACGGCTGATCCCTGCCCTTGGAGCTCGTGGCGCTGCCGAACTCCAGGAACGGATGACCGCCAGTCTGGTCGCAAGACTTAAAACCATCGATGAACAGCGCCGCGCAAGGCTCTTGATCCACTATGACGGCGGCAACCAGACATTGATGACAAAATGGCTGGGAAAGTCTTTACATTTTGTTGAACAGATAGGCGAGGATCTCGGGGAACGGATGTTCAACTCATTGAGTGATCACCTCGGCTCGTCAGCCCGCATCGTTCTGGTCGGCTCCGACTGTCCAGGCGTAGATCCATCTATCATCAACGAAGCGCTTGATAGTCTGAAAAAAAAGAACCTGGTGATTGGACCAACATTCGATGGAGGCTATTACCTTATTGGTATATGCGGAACCCTGGAACCAAGCCAGTTGAAAACACTGTTTTCAAGTATTCGCTGGTCCATCGATTCGGTATATAATGATACCATACACCGGATTCAGCAGCTTCACTTAACATACCATATCCTTCCCAGACTCCATGATATCGACACCCCTGACGACCTCGGACATATCCGTCATTATCCCGACGTTGAACGAAGAAGGTAACATCAAGAAATTGGCTGCCATGTTGGACGGCTGTGTCGGAGAACGGATCATAGTTGATGGCGGCTCAACCGACCAGACGGTGATCAAAGCTGAAGCGGCCGGTTTTCCAGTCGTCCATACAGAGACTGGCCGGGGGACACAGTTGAACCATGGTGTTCTTGCAAGTAGTGGTAAAGTTCTTCTTTTTTTACATGCCGACACCTGCCTGCCCCCCAATTTCAATCTCGATATTGTCGAGCTTCTCAATCACAAACCCGATTGCGTAGGTGCCTTCAAATTTGGGATCAACGAACCTCATTTCCTATTGAAGCTCATTGTTTTTCTTGCCAATTTCAGATCAACCCATCTCAGGCTGCCATACGGAGATCAATGCTATTTCCTCACCAGAGAACACTACCTGCACGTTGGAGGTTTCCCTGAAATACCGGTTATGGAAGATTATGCGTTCATCAGAAAAGCAGGTCAGTTCGGTGAAGTAATCACGCTGAAGTCGCAGGTGGTCACATCGGTCAGACGCTGGCAAAAATTAGGGATCATCCGGACAACGGTAATCAATCAGCTGATGATTCTGGGTTACACTATCGGTATTACACCAGAGAAGCTGGTAAAATTCTATAGAAAGGTGAAGAAGAGGTCGTTTTAGAAAGTGAGGGGAATCTTCTAAAGACTGAAAGAGATGGATTTGAATTCATTTCCGGGTGGGTGATAACAACTCACGGGCTTTTTCAAGGGTGATCGCCGGTTCCTGACGCATCAGGGATTCCCGTGCCTCTTTGTCTTTTATCAGATTTCTGGATATTTCGGTTGCCGAATTCAGGGTTTCGCACAGCTGACAATCGGTCAGCATTCGGTTTTCAGGTGCCAGCACAGTTCCAAGAATCATGTGGAGAAGGATGGACAGAATAACTGCTTTACCAAAACCTAACAGGCCTCCAAGCAGTTTATCAAACCAACCGGCTATAGTGATTTTTACTACATACCCCAATCCCTTCCCCATTAGCATGAATGCGACATAGGCACCGATGAACAGCAGCCCATATGCGGTTAAAAAAATTACTTTGGGATTGGCTGATACTTCTGTTAAAAAAGGAAACAATCTGTCGTGATACTGGCTTGCGACAATATATCCGAGATAGAGTGCCAGCAGGACGATGACCTGTTTGAGAAAACCGATCCATAAACCCCGGCCGATAAACAGCAGGAAGAGTGCGATGATGACCAGATCGTAAAGTGTCATATCGATATCCATATCGGTAGCTCTCCTGTATGCGTACGGTAATGGTTGTTCATGATTGCTAACAAACTACAAACACAGCCAAGTGCTGCAAGCTCAAGGTGGCAGATCGTTTGATACCTTCTAGAGATATTCTCCCTGATTCTTTTCTCGCCATTCAATCCCGATTGATCCCCGGACGACATGGCGGCCCGGTATGTATTGACCTGCAGTCCCTCTCCCGTATTCTCGACAGGGGAAACAGAACCGAACCGTTGATGGAATGGCTAAGCGACTCAGAAAAACAAAGGTATCACTCATTTCGTTTTCAAAAACGAAAGGTCGAGTGGCTGGGCGGACGCCTTTGCGCCAAACTGGCTCTTAAGAACTATATTAAAAAATTTCATTTGCTTCAAACTATTCCCCTCTCCAGTGAATTGATTATCGGTTCATTGGAAAATGGACGACCGTTTTTTAATAATAATCGGCTCGCATCGCTTATAGAATTGCCCGATCTTTCTATTTCCCACACAAGCCAATATGGTACGGCCATGGTTTCCAAAACCTGGTGCGGAGTCGACATCCAGGAGCCAAGACCATCGCTGGCCAATGTAAAAGAGAAATATTGTTTAGCATCTGAGGAAACCCTTCTGCAATCGATCTTGGGCAACAACAAAAGCTCTCTGGTTCCCCTCACCCTGCTGTGGGCTGCCAAAGAATCGCTGAGAAAGGCACTGAGCCGCTATCGCCTGTTTGGTTTTCTCGAAATGGCATGTTCCAGTATTGATATTGTCGATAGGCATACCTACCTCTTTTCATTCTCTATTGAGGATATTCAATCAACGGCCGGTTCCCTAACTGTGATTGTGCTGTTTACACACGAACTTGGCTTTGGCATCTGCCAGTTGCCCCGTTCACTGGAAACGATCTTGAACAGCCGAAGAGAGAGTCATGCCTGAATTGCCGGAAGTCGAAGTTATCCGACGGGGATTGAACCCTCCCCTGACAGGAAGGACAATTATTGGAATTTCCTATAATCGTAAACCGCTCCGGTTACCCGTCAAGCTTGATTTGATGCGTCGGTTGATCACTGGTCAACGGATAATGACGATAAACAGGCGGGCAAAATATCTAGTTGTCCGCTTCAACAATGGAGCTGTATTGATCATCCATCTCGGTATGACCGGCAAATTAGGACTTGTACCGAAAAAAAATGAAAAAAAGCGCCATGATCATTTGTGCTGGCAGCTTGACAACAACATGGAGCTTCGTTTTAACGATATTCGGCGTTTCGGTTCTGTTCAGACTGTATCCCCGGAAGCTGCCGATGGTATCGAAGATGATTTTTTTCACACATGCGGTGTGGAACCGCTTGATCGGCGGTGCGATGAAGCGCTATTGATGAAGCTGGCAACCAGAAGGAAGAGACCGATAAAGACCTTTCTTATGGACAGTCGGATTATTGCCGGCATAGGCAACATCTATGCCAACGAAATTCTCTTTCATGCCGGGATCGATCCAGGCAGACGGGTCGACTCCCTGACCAAAAAGCAGTGGAATAGCGTTGTAGTCAATATGAAAACAACCCTTGAGTACGCCATCTCCTGCGGCGGTTCCACTATCAGAGATTTTACTGATGGAGACGGAGAGCCGGGCTATTTTCAGATCAATTTTGCTGTCTATGGAAAGGCGGATGAACCCTGTGAAGTCTGCCGGACACCTATTGAGAAAGTGAAGATGGGGGGTCGGGCAACGTTTTTTTGTCCTGCCTGTCAGAGCTGATCACTCGTCGACCTTACTCCCTAGCTCATATCCAATTTCCAGAGCCTGACGGTTCAGGTCCAGGAAACTTTTAGGGAATTTATCATCGAGTACCTGAACAATGGATTCGAGTTTAACCAGTTGCCGAATACCGAGCAATGCTCCCAGTACGGTGATATTGAAAGCCATTGGCTGCGAAATTCGTTCCATCATTGTTTCATATAGCGGGAATTCAACCTGACGCGCATCCACGCTCTTTGAAATCTCTACAAACCGAGTATCCGAAATTAACAACCCACCGGGCCGAATGATCGAGTTAAACGTCGTGTACGCCTCCTGGGTCATGCAAAGCAAAATATTGGGCTGATAAACCTTTGGCATGAAAATTCTGTCATCGGATATAACCACATCACTGCGAACCGCACCACCTCGGGCAGCCGCCCCATAGGACTGCGACTGGATAGCCTGAAGATTCTCATAAACAACCGCTGCTTCAGCCAGGATGACTGCTGCGGAAATCAAACCCTGTCCGCCTGAACCGGAAAAAACTATTCGACACCGTTCCATGGATTTCTTGTCCTTCTTCTATTTACTGCCTTTCATTGATTATCTAACCAAAAGGCGTGTGTTCTAAATTTTCACTTTCCTGTGCCTTTAAGTTATCTCAGATACCACAGGTTTGTGCAGGCGTGATCGACCGTATAAAGATGTAGTGTCTGTGATGACTTAAAACTAACCGGCCTGAGCTCTTTCAATTATCTTGTCATATTCGCTGCAGTATTCGGGGCGATCTTCTTCAACAAAAAGACCGATTTCGGTTAATCCCGGGTTCTCCTTTAGCTTTTTCGAGCCAGACTGGGCTGTGTTGTCCCTAAAGTATTTTACCATCTCAGGAGCGCCACCGATCTTGTTCTTTCTACCAAAATAGGTTGGACACTGGGTCATGATTTCAACTACTGAGAAACCATCATGGACAATCGCTTTACGGATCAGGTTCGACATCTGCTTAACGTGGTAAGTCGTCGACCGGGCTACGAACGTTGCCCCAGCTGCTATTGCCAACTGAACCACATCAAAATCCGGATCGATATTGGTGTAGGGTGCGGTTGTTGCACTGATACCGGTCCCTGACAACGCTGAATGCTGGCCTCCCGTCATCCCATAAATCCGATTGTTCATGATGATAGCCGTCATATCGATATTACGGCGGGCGGCATGGAGAAAATGATTGCCGCCAATGGACAGAGCATCGCCGTCACCCATAGGAACAATGACATTGAGCTCCGGTTTGGCCAGTTTGACCCCAGTCGCAAAGGCCAGAGCACGTCCATGTACGGTATGAAATGTATGGAAATCAACATACCCGGTAATTCTCGATGAGCAGCCAATGCCCGATACCATGACAATCTCGTTCTTGCTCATTCCCAATTTCTCAATTGCCCGGATCATGCCGTTGAGAATGGTGCCATGACCACATCCCCCACACCACATGTGAGGCAAGAATCTCTCCCGAATATAATCTTCAACAGCCATTTTATACTCCTTGTCCCTGAAACAACCTCAAGGCATTTATGATATCAGTGTGGGTAATCAACTCTCCGTCTATGCGGTTTATAAGAAACACCCCGTCAGGATTTTTAACAGAGAGTTTGACCATTTGTAGGATCTGTCCCATATTCATCTCCACCACCGCTATATTTTTAACTCCCTGGGAATATTTGGCGATAATATGGGAGGGAAACGGCCAGAGAGTCTGGAGCTCCAAAAGGCCGACCTGCATCCCGCGATTGCGCAGAGTATCCACAGCATGAAACGACGAGCGTGCCGATGAACCATAAGAAACGAGCAGATACTCCATGTCCTCGACCCGGTATGTCTTGTAGCGGGCAAGATCATGCCTGTGATTCTCAATTTTATCCACCAGGTGACGCATCAGGCTATGGACATTTTCCGGTTTATCAGTTGGAAATCCCCACATATCATGATGAAGACCGGTGACATTATACCGATGAACTCCACCGAAATCACTCATGGGCAGACGACCGTCCTCCCTGGGCAGATACGGGTGAAAATCAACGCCTTCCCGCACATCCGTTTTCAGCCGGTTCATAAGAGGCAGCTCTCCTTCTTCAGGAACCACCAATTTCTCACGCAGGTGGCCAACCACCTCATCAAATAGAAGGATCACCGGCGTCCGGTAGGTCTCGGCGATGTTGAACGCTTCAACCGTCATGGCAAACACATCCTGATTATTGGAGGCCGTCAAAGTGACAATGGCATGGTCGCCATGCGTTCCCCAACGGGCCTGGTTCACATCACCCTGACTCACATGGGTGGGGTTGCCGGTGGAAGGGCCACCTCGTTGGACGTTTACAATAACACATGGAATTTCCGCCATAATCGCATAGCCAAGCGCTTCCTGCATGAGTGAAAACCCCGGCCCGCTGGTTGCGGTCAGCACCTTCCTTCCGGTGAGTGAAGCACCAATGATTGCGCAGATTGAAGAAATCTCATCTTCCATCTGAATAAATTTACCCCCTCTTTGAGGCAAATACTTTGCCAGAAGTTCCGCGACCTCCGTAGACGGTGTAATGGGATACCCTGCATAGAAATCGACGCCAGCATACAAAGCCCCGTGTACACAGGCTTCGTTGCCCTGAACGAACTTAACTTTGTTCTTCATCTTTCCTGTCGTTGTTTTCTGAATTTTCAGCGAGTACTGTTATTGCCAGATCCGGGCAGAGTAACTCGCATAATTTGCAGCCGATACAGAGCTCCGGCCGGAGAACCGTCGACTTGTCCTTTTCATCAAGTTCCAGTACTTTCTTCGGGCAGAATGTCACGCAGATATTACACCCTTTACACCAATCCCTGTTGATGACAACTTCGTTTGTTCTTGTATCAGTCATGTGCTTGAATCCATTCAACCAGCACCATTTACCGAATAATCCATTCTGATGTCGACAACTGCCTCAGGTCAAAAAAAAAACTGTCGACATGTCTCAACACATGACGACAGTTTTTTACAAACCTGGAGTCGTACAGAACGAAACGTTCTTCTGGTAATGGGGCCGGCTGGTTCATGTTTACAATGAACTGCTCACTCCAACTCTTTCTATTTTTCCAACTTAACCGCTGTCGACCGACTGTGTTCTATTCATTTCCAACAATCAGTAAACAGTACCAGACCACTTTTGCGCAAAATAACTTTATTGGATTGAATTTCAACCCAAAAAGAAAATCTTTTTTAAAAAAACTCGATTCCTCCAAATAAAAACGGATTTTTGGGCCAACAGGCATCTTCTGCTTGCAATATAAAAAAATGGAGTTATAAATGGCCGATTTAGCTTTCGACCAACAGCCATTAATGACGTGAAAAAGCCCTTTTGGGTAGACGACATCTTTTTCAAACTTGAGCTGAATCAACAAACAGGAAAGGGTGATTCGGTTCGGTGGATGGTTACCATCTCACCTTTTTGATAGTGCGTCCTCTCAGGCTCTAAAAGGAGATAACAGTTCGGCACCTCAACGTCTCTGGCTGGACGAACAACATCAAAACCTGTGCTATTGACAACTATGCCGCCCTTCAAACCGAGTACCGCTTCTTTCCTGAAGTGAACATCTTCCAAAAGCTTCACACTCATCGAAGGGGGCAGCACATCATTGACACCCTGCATGATCAGCAGAGCCGGGCGGATCAATTCGTTGAACAAAACACGCACAGCCGGTGGAGGACCGGGCAGACCAAAGAACAATTTGGCGCCGAGCAATCCGAACAAAGTCGCTTTGCCGGGCCGAACAGTCAGTGAACTGTAAAGGACCTTACCCCCAGCATCCTGGAAGACCTGCTGCAACAAATCATATTTCCCGGGTCCCATTCCACCGGTGGAGATAATGATATCAATGTTGTCCGATTGCAGGGTTTCGACAATTGAGGTCAGATCGCTGATACTATCCTGAACGACACCCCTATCGTCAGATACAGCCCCAAATGAACTGATCAATCCATGCAGCAGATACCTGTTTGTAGAGACCTTTTTTCCGGGCCGGGCAGCTTCACCATCACGGAGCAATTCGCTTCCCGTGCAAAAATATGCAACCCTGGGCCTTTTCCGAACATCTACGGTAAAATTGCCCGCAGATGCCAATAGAGCAAGATGGCCGGGGCCGATTATCTCACCCGGTTCCATGATCTGTCGACCCGATTCCAGCACACATCCGCGTCGTCGAATATACGTCTGGGGAAGCGTTAACAGTTCTTCTTCAATGATGATATGACCGTCCTGTTCTAGACAGTTTTCAAAGGGGATGACCCGGCTGCCGTTATCCGGAATAAGGCCACCGGTCATAATTCGGCTGGCTGTTGTCGGGGCAAGAGAAAATTGAACATCGGACCCTGCGGCTACTTCGCCTTCCACTCTGTATCGCCTGCTGCCTTCACCTAGTCCAACACCGGAATCGGCTAAAACAAAACCATCCCGTGTAGATTGATCAAATTCCGGCTGGTGATGTCTGGCAAACTGAGCATCGGCCAAAACCCGTCCCATTACCGCTTGTAAATCAACCCGCTCAGTTGCGCACAGCGGAGAATTAGAAACAATCAGTCGGATCGCATCTGCAAGATCTATGGAAAGCTGTTGAGGTATCATCCATCACTGGAGAAGTGAATTGATCGGCAAAAACCTTGTTGGCATAAAAAAACCGTCGGTTATACCGACGGTTGTGAGAGTACAAAAAACTCATGTGCTTCTTCCAGTTTCTACCGAAAGAAGCACAATTATTTATTCAGATATGTGCTAACAGCAAGCTTCGTTTTCCCTTGAGACTGTAAACAGAAGCACTAACTACCGTTAAGAAACGGTAAGGTCTTCCCGCACGGTTTTTCTGGGACCACCATGACCGGCACTCGACCAGTCCCGAATCGGGGCAATCGCCTCCAACTGCTTGGAACGATCAAACGAACCAAGACGATCATGGATTAATTGCCAAATGCAGTCTACTGTGTTGTGAATCTCACACTTGCCATCCTGGGAACCGCCGCAGGGTCCGTTCATCAGACTCTTGGCGCATCGGGCAACGGGACAAAGGCCACCTGTCAGATGGAGAACACAGTCCCCACAACCGGCACACTGTTCAGACCAGATGCCCTGCTCTGCTGAACCACCAAAAAAGGTAGTATTCAATGCTGGATATACCATGTCGTCCTTGCGGAGATTGGCAACGAAATTGACGCCCACACCGCAGGCGGTGGAAACCACCGCGTCAAACTGACCCTTCCACTCATCAATGGAGTCGATATATTCCTTGTCACACTGACGGACCAGGGAACCGGTAATGGTTTCAATAGCTTTACCCTGCTTTTTCATTCCCAATCGAATGAGCGAAGCAAGAATCTCAGCTTCACGCTCACCGCCTGCTGAACAGACGGACACGCATCCCCGACAGGCCAGGACCAGCACTTTCTTACAATCCTTGACCATCTCAATAATTTCAGCCATTGGCTTACGTTCCGCAACAATCATCTATTTTCTCCTTTGTCAGAAAAGGTCTTTTAATATTTATTTAGGTATTCAGGCTCATTGATTCGTTTTGCCGCCTTTTCGCCTGTACCACCGGATAGGAATCTCACCTGTCTCGGTGATCTCTTTTAAATAACAGGCTTACTTAAAAGGACTCGGGCCGAAATCGCGAATACGCTCTTCCATTTCTACACCGGCAGACACAAACTCGGGATGAAGACCACGGTCAAGGTGATACATTTCAATCCGACCGTCCTCCACATCGAGTTCAGCCAACGCTTTACGAACCGAGCCAACACGTTTGGCCGCCCGGGCAGAACCTTTCACATTGTGACAACCTTCTACGGGACAACCGACCACGTAAACACCGTCGGCACCCTCCTCAAAGGCCTTCAGTATAGTAGTCTCCTCGATCTTACCGGTACAGGGAACACGAATTATTTTAATGGATTCCGGAAGACCAAGTTCCTGGAGCTTCTTGCCATCATCGGCACATCCCTGCTGGGATGTGTAATGACAGCTGAACAAAGTGATTTCAGGTTGAAAACTCATTGTATTTCCTCACGTATATAAAAAAGCCAGAATATATTTGATGCGTATTCAAATCAATATTAACCTGGACAGGCGGCCATTAACCGCTCATCCTCGGACTCATTCAAGATAATAGCCCGTGCGGGACATTCCTCAGGGCAGATGCCACATGCCCGACACTCTTCAACATTGATGTCGGCCACGCCACCCTCATCGATCTGTGGAATCTCCCATGGACAAACCCGGACACAAGTCAGGCACGCCACACATTTATCCCGCTCAACCTTTGCGGCCTTGCCTTTTTCCACCAGGTCCTCTTCAGTTACATATCCCTCTTTTAAAGCCATCTTCATGAGAGCAGAGGCGATCTCTTTGAAACGAACATCCTGAGGACAGACAAAGACACAGGACTCACATCCTGAGCAAAACCAAAGCATATTCGAGTCGAGCACCCGCTCCCTCATGCCCATTCTGACCATGTGAATGATCTTTCTCGGGTCAAATTCCGGAATAGCCTGGCTGACCGGACAGATACCGCTGCAGGCACCGCAGGCAAAACACAGATTCAGGTGTTCGCCGCCTGGCAACGCTGTGACATCACTGTTAAAAGTAGGATCCAACGTGTTGATTGACTTTCCCATTTGTTTACTCTTGACTGTGAATTAATAATAGTGACGAACGGTTCAATCACGCCCGGAACCATTCGCAATCCCTTCCAAGAACTACTATAAAAAATATTGATACTTTAATTGAATAAAATTTATCTACCAATAAACTAGACTACTGTACTACACTTATTCATTTCTTTCAATTTTTACTCACCATTGTTTTCGGAAAAAATACAATTATCAATCTACTCCCCATTCCTTTCCTGGCTATTGGGCCACTATTTCATTGAGCCGAGCCTACCTTTAATCATGCAAGAAGTAGTTGAAGATACTATTATTAATAGCCGGAACGGTTGATAACAGAACATTTCACATCGACTTAAATATAGTCTGTAACTCGGGTGAAAATTAAATCATAAGAAATAGATTAGAAAACAATCAGTACTATTGTTCCAGCATCATGATTGCCGCTATAACCTGCCGGCGCTCCTCTCCATATCGATGCTGAAGACTTTCCTTTGTTCTTTTACGCCCACGCTCACGATCGGCTCCCGGCTCCAGCTCCATCATTGCTTTCCAGACTTTGTCGGCCTTGTGGTAATTGGGATGTCGGACTGATTTATCCAGCTTCTGTCGCAGAGCCGTTAAGTACTTGTAATCGTTGAGCCCCGGCAATATCTCCGTTAATAACTTTGCTGAAGGAACAACATTCCCTGCCGTGTTGCTGTTATACCAGCAGTAATCATCTTCTCGGCAATCAAGTGCATAATACGGATTACCGGCAACAACGTTATAATGCCAGACAAGTCTCAATCCCAGCTGATAACGTTCAACAAGCATTTTCATATACCGACCCATGGTCCATCTGTTTGCTTCGTTGTAAAAACCAAAGATATTCGACGCGTCATGAACGACCTGGATACCTCTTTTGTCATGCTTATTCAACGCTGCTATCGGCAAATTCTTAACCAGTTCCCTCTTTCCCCCTTGGATATTGTCACCATACAGGGAAGTGGCCCCCATAAACGTCGTTCTTTTCAATCCTTTTACCAACATGCGGTGAATATAGGCATTTTTCACTGCACCTTTCAATCTCCCCCCACTCGGTTCATCACATAAATTCCAGGCAACAGGCAACCAATCCTTTTTAACGGCTTGTCGGTCAATCTTTGTATAGACCTCTTTTAAAAATTGTTGCATTCCGGGGAAACCGGCCCTTCTTGCAGCCCTTGTATCGGGCCCGTTATACCCTCCAGCCAATCGATACCCTAAAACTTTACTGTTCACACCATATGAGCTGATGATATGATGGAAACCCAGTGATCGGGCAAACGCCATCTCTTTATCGGCGACTGAAGTATTAATATCAACAAAACCATTTCTGACCCTCACCTGAACAGACGGCCTACCCGAAAAGGATGTTGAACCACTGTTTTTTATAGCCTGCAGACTCTTTTTAAACATCATCCAGTTCCATTTCCGGGTCCTGGAATCGTCTGCAAACCATGGAAGGCGAATCCCTGAACCCCAAGGCCCAACAGCAATATCCTCTATCGGTTCAAGATCAAAGGGCAGAACCCGGACCTCAAACGGTATTGACCTCTTGGGCTCTCCCGGGTACAAAACTTCTATGGCTCCCTGGTAGAGACCGGCTTTTTCCCCTAAAGGCAAACGGCCACCGACAAGAAACGTTCTGGTCAAGCCCGGCTTTATTGAGACCTTTCCTCTTTGAAAATAACGAGGTTTCAAAGACCAGACTGACCCGTCCATCTCTTCACGTTTAATTCTGAAATCAAACCAGCCAATATCAAAATCATCCGGCTTCAAGGTGTATCCATCTGAATTTTTCAACGTAGTCACCTTGATTTCCATTTCCCCATGAGTGGGTAGTTTTCCACTCTGGACACTTAATTGTACATGACCATGTTCTGCGCCAGCCAACACAAGCGAGACCGTCTTCTGGGAATTGACAATACTCTTCTCCTGCAAAGGGCCGTCCCAAGGTCCAGGAAGATCACCCAGGGGCCGCTGAAACAGTCTGAATCCTTTCTGAAGCGGACTCAATCCCTTTGGATCATTACCGATCTCCTGAAAAGTATAATCGAAGACAAATCTACGGCGACCATCAAGCCATTGAACAAACTTTCTTCCTTTTGAAAGACGATCTTCGGGATAAATAACGAGTGAGGAAAGGGCAACAGCCCAGTCTTTTCCTAAAAAACCGATATCCAACTTGCCGTCACTCACTTCAACCTGAAACTCTCTCCAGGGAATGCGTGATTCAACATATCGCTTAAAGGGACTGGCTCCCGGCACATCCTCTATGTCCGCATCCTGAAAGTAATTTTTAGTAAATGTTTCAAATGTCTGTGACTCGTTTATTACCGGCCGTCCATTCAATGTTATTTGACGCTTTTTGAATTTAGCCACTTCTCCCCAGTATCCACCGGGAGAATCAATTTTCATCAGGATTCGGTATTTACCGTTTTTCAGTTTGACCCTGAATATTCCATTTTCCGGACAGATAAAATCTTGAACCAGAGGATCCGGCTGCAGAACATTTTGGGACCGCCACAGCCGTGCCTTGACAAAACCAAAGCCGCGCTGGTCGTTATACTCCTGCCCTCTGTTAACAGGTAGAGCACCACTCATTACAGGAGATCCAACCTTGCCAAAATCAAAGAACTTCAGTTCTTTAAACAGAGCACCGGAGAGATCCAGACGATTCAGACGCAAATGGTCAATGTATATTGGCCCTTTCTTTCCAATACCAATTGAGAAGAAGGTAATGCGATCCCGTAAAAGAGCTCGACCCGGTCTGGCTTTCTCCCCAACATAGAGATGTGTCGGCATATAAACCGTACTTTTCCCTGGCGGTGCGATGGTATTGTAATTCACCCGCCCCCAGTATCCTTTGGATTCAACATCCCTGATCTCCACAATAAGAGGTACAGGCTCACTCTGTGGATTATGGACATCGAACAGAATTTCATCATAGCCGGAAAAATCAAGTGGTTTTTCAATTGATGTCCAACCCTTTGTCAACTTCAAACTTTTTTTCCCGTGTCCGGCAAATGTGGAATCAACTCTCCCTGAACTAAACGGTTTCCTCGATAATTCAAAATCTGCCAAAACGAACGTTTTCTGAAGACCTTTGCTGCCAGATGATTCTACAATCGGTGTTCCACAGGCAAAACAGTGGCTTGCTGCTGCTTCGTTTTTAAAACCGCATAGTGGACAATGAACGGAACCATGTGGCTTCTGCACACTCTGAATCGGTTTACCGACTCCCCATCGAGGCTTGTCCGTTATAGGAGTATTACTACTTACAGCTACCAGCTTGACGTTATCGACCCAGATCATTCCGGCCCCAAGCAAACCGACAAAAAACTGCGGTTTCTTTCTTGTTTCCCTTGGCAAATCAAAAACATAGCTCACCTTTATCCAATCAAAATTCCCGGTTCTGTTCAGGGAGAAGAATTCCCTGTCAAATCCCATGGAAAAATCAATCGGAGTATTATATCGATGAGGAGCGATATCCAGTCCTCGCAGATCAAAGGTGACCTTGTACCTGCCTGGGGCTAGGTCCAGTTTTTGAGAGGAAATCCGTATTTTTCCTCTTTCGTCAGCCTGCATTCGGCAGGAATAACGACCATTGCTTGCTATCCTGCTTGGTTCAAACCAGCCGTTTTTGTCATGAACCCAGCCCAGCCAATGGGTAAATACACGGCCATGACGATCTTTAGCCTTCACGTGCTCGAATGAACCGTCTTTTAACAGGTTATCCCCTGGAAAGGCTCTGGATTCTTCGTTCAAGCTGAATATAAATAGAAAAGCAATTGTGAAAATAGTCCGTGCGGTCATTTGTATTCACCTATTTTCATTTGGTGATAATCTGAAAATCTTCTTTTTGACAGTTCGAGCAAGTTCGAGCATGCCACACATTTCCGCCTCAAAAATGAGCTGGTCATAATTATCAAAATCGAGAAATCGGTTCAATTCCAACTTGTTTGTATTCCCGTCATTGAATCCAGCTCGAATTGTTGTGGCACTCAGTATACCAAGCTCTTGCAGCCAGCCGAATTGTTCTTTTGTATAATGGCCGCTTGGGTAGCAGAAATGATTTGCTGCGTTGGACAGAATCGGTTCCAAAAATGCTCTGTTATCAATAATCTCCTTTTTAGCTGTTCGTTCTTCTACAGGAAAATGGTGGCGATGGGTATGGAGTTGAATATCAACACCATCCAAATGGAGTTCTTTGATCTCTTCTGCTGTCATAAGATCAAAAATACGCTTTTTTCTTATTTCTTCCTCATCGACTCCTAGTTGATCAGCCAAGGCAGTAAGAAGATTTGTCCTCCCCCTGTCGTCCAGTTCTGTCTGGCCGTATTGAATGACATCCTCAATAAACACCTTCCGACTATCTGTATCTGCCAAGTCGACTCTGCCGTTGCCACGTTTAACAAATCCACTTGCCGGCACACTACTCTTTTCTGTTTTCCAAAACAGATATCTCACAAACATATTAAACACCGGACTCTGCTTCAAACTGTGGTAACTTGACACATAGACAGTGTAGGGAAGGTTGTATTTCTTACAGATTGAATGGGCTCGTTCCTTGATACTCACCCAGCCGTCATCCATGGTAATCACAGTAGCTTGATCGGGAAGCCGGTCTTTGTCCATTAGCTCAAGGGCCTCCGTTAAATCAAGAACCGGATAACCATTGGTATAGAGAAAATACATCCTTGCCTCAAATGTCTCCGGACGCATGAAAACACCGGGCATCCACAAATACTCATCACAACAGGAAAATCCATGATAACAGAGGATTCTCAGTTTTCCCTTGGTAACGGTCTTTGCCAAAGTCGGCACTGAAAACTTTTTTAAAACGCGTAAAATGGATGTTTTTGTTCTCATGGTGAGCGGCCGACAATCTTTTGCAGATGGGTTGAACCCACCAGTAAGATCGTCAATACAAGGCATATGGAAGCGCCCAACTCAAAAATTTCTTCAAATTGAAAAGTAAACATATCGGATATGGCAGAAAGCAGAAAAAAAATCACAACACAGGCCAGTGGTGGTATCGCGGCTCTGCAAACTAGCAATTCTTTACGGAAATAAAGGAAGAACAGGACAACCGGAAAAAGATACGACATGACGATCACATCGTCAGGTCGTTCAATAAATGGCAGATTTGCAAGGAATTGCATGTTATGACCGATAGATTCATGGACTCCAAAAAATTCATCGATAGCCAGATAAATCATCCCTACGAACATCGTCATAAACATGAAAATCTTTTGTTTTGTTCCTTGGCACTTTAGCTGGGCAATTATAAACGCATACGTGAGTGAAATAAAACCGATACCTACCAGAAGAAAGCTGTTAAACACATCTTGTCCCAGACGGCGCTCTGGTTCGATCAGGACTGTGTATTGGCCATAGAATCTAACCTTGTAAATCACTCCCTTTGTATAATCGAGCAGCCTGCCTTTCTCGATTATTTCGTAGTTACCCAGAAGTGAAAGAATTAAAAGGACAAGCAAGAGACAGACAACACCCACAACACCAAAGTACAACCAATACCTCCTACTGTTTTCCCCAGCCATCAGCTCTCCTTCTTCGTATAACCTACGGTACCTGTTATCTCACGTGAATCGACCCCTCCATGACATTACGTTTATCTCCTCCATTGACAGTATGTTCTCCAGCTTTTTCATCTTCCTGAAGCCGTTCCGCTATTTTTTTTAACCCGGCTGAAGTTGCCAAAAAGAAAGGAACAACCACAGAATGGGATTGCGATAAAAAGCTGGCAGCAATGAGATAGGCGATAACAGAAATTTTGAGACAGGCGGCCAAATGGCTCAACTCAACGAATTTTGGCTTATCCCGAAAATAGTTTATTGCCTTTGTATAGTTCTTAATTGCAGTGTAAATAATGAACAGATAAAGAATAAGTCCAAGCACGCCAAGTTCCAGAGCTATCTGGAGATAAGAATTATGAACCGCCCTCCAGCGGTAGTCCCCATATTCCGTACCCATGGCAACCCTCGTGTTACCGGATCCCGCCCCAATGAGCAGATGATCCCTTACCAATAACCGTGTTCCGTCCTTCCAAAGTGCCAGGCGGCCGCCGGAACCTTCTTCCTGGCTCAGATTATAATCTGTCCCTTCAACAATATGCTTCAATCTATCCCGTATGTTATCGGCCTGAGATGAAAAGACCAAAACGCAAACCAACAACGCAAATGCTAATTTTTTCATAGCACTCAACCGAATTGATCGTGAAAAAAAAATCAATCCCGCCACACAGACAAAAGCGACATAACCGCCGCGGGAACCTGTTTTGAAAACCCCCAAGACCAACATGGCCATTATAAGTGCCGGTATGAGCTTATTGACTCCTTTTGACATAAGGAAAAAGGCTAGAACAATCGGGAATCCACTAACAAAAAGCAAAGACAAATCGTTTGGATCCAATGAGTAACTGACTGTATATCTACCTTCCGAGTCAAGCACAGGATTAATAAATAGCATGATCGCCAATACGACCAAGCTGAACATAAATACTTTCACAATCGTTTTCAGATCTTTGGTGTTATCCGTCACTGATAAGATGAAAGCAAAAATAGCCAGATTAATAAGCATCGGGCCTTTTACAAAATATTCAAAGGAACGTCCAGGCCAGACGGAAAATGGGATAGTCACCAGGGCTAACAGAGTGAGGCTTAACATAAGTTTAACCTCTTTCTCACCAAGCCATTTCCGGCTGCCGACAACCCCACTTAAAAAAAAGAGAAGAGTAGCTGCTCCCAATGAAAGAAAGTTGATACGGATTTGACCAAGGATGGGAACTAACTCGCCAAGACGGCAGACTAAGGCAAAAACGGTAAAACAGGCACAATAGAAAAAAAGACGGCTTTGTTGGGATGGTTCCGGGTTGTTCTTTTTGCTCATAGCTGCTTCAGCCTAGACGCTTATCCCCTTTTTGGTTAAGCTATTGCAGGAACTCAAGGTCACAAGGTCACAGGGTCAAAACCTCCTCTGCTAACCAGTATTTCCCCTACAAGTTCAAACTGTTACATATTTTGGTCGTAATAGGATGCTATCATAAAACAACTTCAATACCAACCGTACATTCTCAGGAGTGCATTGAATCTTTCGGCTCTTCATTGAGCCATTGATGTTCTATCCTCTCATCGCAACATCAGCTATCCAGCCATTTCCAAAGATTGAATAACCATCCGGTCTTACAAGAAATCCTTGACCGGAAAAACGCTCTGCACTAACATAGTCCTAACAATATACTCATCTGCTCAAGAAATCTCATGCCCCATACTTTCTATTCTTTTTTACTCCTTTTTCTGCTCCCGGCTCTCACTTTTTGTACGTATGGGCTCCTTCGTCTTTTCCACATACAACCACCAACCGAATCCGGAATGTCTGAGTTTATGACATCCGCTTTTTTCATAGCAGGAACGACCGTCTGTTACTTCACCATGAGTTTTTTTGGTATCAGACGAAATATGACTCATTATTTCAAATGGTTGGCCGCCTCATCACTCTTGTTCCTTCTCGCCCTGGACGAAACATTTATGATCCATGAACAACTATCGGATGCATACAACATTACGGAAAATGTTGTATTTTGCTTTTACGGTCTTCTCCTCTTGGGTAACCTCTATCTCTTTAGAAAAGCTTGTCATGGCTTTTGGCTCTTTCTCACACTTTTTGTTATCTTTTGTGGAGTATCCCAAACAGCTGATACTTTTTTTGGTGAAGGGATGATCACAATATTCGGTCGGGCAATTGATTACGAACAGATTCTGGAATGGCTTGGAGCAATGTGTCTGACCTATGCATTCTCTTTTGAAGCATATCAGACTCTTGGTTTATCAAAAGGTGGGAGCTGAAATGTATCAACTGTTATGTATTTCACCGACACGTTCATAGACACAGCCAAAACTGATTGTAAAGGTATTTGAATCTCTCTCTTTATTTAATTCCGAAAGCCAACCGCTATTTTTATCAGCTCCACAACTTTTAAGAATTGTCTCAATCGTCGATGCATCATTTTTCCATTACACTCCAAAAGATAATGAATGAGGTACCGGCCATTGGTGTAAACGAGCTTTTCTCCAAATTCTACATAAGGAATACCCAGCCTGCTGAAAAACCTTTCCGAGTCCCCAACCCTGTTATTATGATCCAATAAGTCCGAAGAAGAAAGGGTCATCCCTTTATACAAACTAAGCGCTTTTTCTCTTAC
>CAZUUJ010000020.1:0-54095 GCA_964623625.1 uncultured Desulfocapsaceae bacterium | reverse complement strand
ACTGGATCGGCGGAGGGACGACCCATCCGGAATCGGGTGAAGATACCGATGTATATGCCATCAACAATGGTTTTGTTTCAGTGACTCCCATCCACCTTGACCTCACCAATCATAAAGAGATTCGTCTTCTCAAAGATGAGTGGCAATTGGAACAACTGATCTAACCCCTATTTCTCATAAACAGTTTGCTCATAACTGTGTAACTACCTAACATCTTAAGAATATCATCTGTGGTGTTGGAACATGACGCCGTCTGAACTGATGAGAAATAGGGGCTAGCCAATTGCTTTACGAATGGAAATAACAACTCCATACGATCGGGCGTCTTTTTCAACAATTTCCCCTCCCCCACGCGTTACAACTCTGTCCATCCTTTCAGCCATTTTAGGAACACAGAGAAAACTAAAACATTGGCCCAGCTCCATCCCTTCAAGACGTGCCCGCACGTCTTTAAAACCCCATCAACAATCCTTCCGATAGTCGATATCTATCCTTACCCGTTTTCTCATTGGCCCAAGTTGTGCTTTTTTTATAACATCAGCCCCTTACATTGCACGCAGATCGTATTTTCAAAAAAAATGAAAATAAGCCGGTCGGTAAAAGTCTGTGTGTGGTCTGTATCAAGTGCTTGACTTGATGAGAATCATTGTTATCTATAATTGAACTTTTAATCCATAAAAAAATGACAAAAAGAGTTTACCATGGCAGAATTGGACGAGATGCATCAGTGCCAGACTGTAGACTGTGGATACATCTACGATCCGGACAGAGGTGATAGAAGAGGAAAAATCAACAAAGGTGTCACTTTTGATGATCTGCCTCAAGACTGGAAATGTCCCAACTGTGGCGCTGGGAAAGGGGCGTTCCGTCCCCTGGCCCGATCCTCAACAACTGGTCTTGAGTAAACAACAAGCTATCACTGATTGCGCCGTGCAAAATAAACATAAACTGCCGAATGAATTATGAGGTGAAACAATGGCAAATCCGGAAGAAATGTATCAGTGCCAGATGGTCAACTGCGGCTATATTTACAATCCCGACAAAGGAGATAGAAAGGGAAAGATAAAAAAAGGAACTGGTTTTGATGAACTGTCAGATGACTGGAGATGTCCGGTTTGCGGAGCGTCCACGAAGGCCTTTAAACCCCTTGCAGGTCCAGGTTCTGTTGCGGAGCAGGATAAAGAACAGGTTCAAGCCTCAGATAAAACCGGCGGCAAATCCGCTTCCGGGAGATACCGATGTATCGTCTGCGGAGACGAATACGATCCGGCAGTTGGCGATCCCGAAAACAACATAGATGCGGGAACAACATTTGATAATTTACCCGATGACTGGGTATGTCCGGTTTGCGGAGCCGGCCAGGAAGAATTTAGAGAGGTGGTGTAATGGAAGCCAAAACCGTATTTTTCGCTTTTCGTGGAAATCCGATGTGTTTTGTCCACGTACTCCTCAACAGTCTTGATATGGCCGCAAAAGGTATGGAAGGCAGAATCGTATTGGAAGGCGAGGCGGTAAAACTAATTCCGGAAATGGTGAAGAAGGACCATTTTCTTCATAAACTCTATCTGCAGGTCAGAGAACAGCAGCTGATCATCGGCGCTTGCAACGCCTGTTCCAACAAACTCGGTGTTGTCGAAGACATTCAAAACGAAGGTATTGAACTGATAGGCGACATGTCGGATCATCCCGCCATGTCCGAGTATATTGAACAGGGATATACCATTCTCACTTTTTAGTCAGCAGACTATTGAATCACAATGGTTTTTAGCAGACCATTGTGATTCATAATCGCAAATCGCAAAACATACCGATAACCTGAATCCGTGAGCGCCCTCAGGGAGTGCTCTTGGAGTGCATCCGTTAACACTACATTGATAGCACAACTTTCAACAGGAACTTCCCAAAAATCCGGTCAAGATCATTTCGACTTATCACCTATTTTTTTTGTGACGGATGTAGCAATAAATAACAGCCTACCTTCTTCAAGATAGTTATTGCTGAGAGATTCGACTTGCCAATATCAGCATGTTCTTATTTCACTTGAGATCAAAAAACAGTTTTTGATGTGCTGTTTTTGAAATAGCTACCACTGCAGGATGCTTGATAATCCGCTCTACTGAAATAGCATAGAATTTTTCTTTGATATCACGCGTCCTACCAATCACCTTGACCTGGTATTGTTTTATAACCTCATTTTCAATAACTGTCGGGGCAATAAAAACCCCTTCTCCTGCTTGTCCGAAAACTTTCAGCAGGGCGCTGTCGACAAACTCCCCAACTATTAGAGGTTGGATATCCATTTTATCAAGCCACTGGTCTAGCATCCCTCGCAAAGAGCTCATGGTCATAGGAAATAACATTGGGGCATTATTGAGAGAAAAAGGAAACTCTCCATCAAGTTGCTCTACCAGATCTTTCGCTCCAAAAAAAGAAACTCCACACTCCCCCAACAGATGATTGTATGCCTTAATACTTAATCCAGACCGTATAGGGGTATCGGTCAGAACCACATCAAGATTGTGCATTGCCAACTCGGCGAGAAGGCTTTCATCCTTTCCTTCGTGACAGACCAACCTGATTTTTTCCGGCAAGTTGCCCGTTGGCGCCAACAGCTTTTGGGCAACAAGCTTTGGTACCGCATCAACGATGCCAACTCGCAAGGACAATGGCCCAGTGATAGGACGTCCTTTCAATGAATCCATCATTTCCCGTCCCAATAAAAAAATCCCATCTGCATATCGCAAAACCAGCTGTCCGGCATCAGTAGGTTCCAGGTGCCGTCCTCTTTTTTGTGTCAATTTAACATCTAAACTTTCTTCCAGTTTTGACAACTGTGCGCTGATTGTGGACTGAGCAAGATGGAGTTTTTTGCTGGCTGCTGTGATACTTCCCTCACGCATAACAGTCCAAAAATAAAACAGGTGATGATAATTAAGCCATTCCATAGCGATCCTATGATTCTATTTTTCCGAACAATAATAGCACAATTATCTATTTGACCGAAAGGGAATTTAGATATATTTTTTTTGTAACATAACACTTGAAATATAGACTGAAGAGGAATCTGGAAATAAATAAAAGCTCTTTTGAGTTGAAATTTGAATGGATCGTTGGAAACCATGGTCAAGGTAGCATGGTTATCGGTTGACAACTTAATATAAGACCCCTTCTTTCTCCACCCTCCCTGACCATACCCTGTCTGCTACCATCCCATTTGGCAGGGTGTGGTTTGTTGTCAGTATGCTTCTTTCGGGATATTGATGTGATCTGACCGGTCACGTCATTTTCTTTGTTAGAGATTGTTTTATAGACTGATAGCCCCCTCCTGGTGACATACGGGCAAAGTATCGGTATGGTTACCGGCATAGGAGACCATACCGAAATTGGACGAATTTCAAACTTATCGCCGCCGATGAGCTCGAGACGCCGCTTACCGACCTCACATTGGCAAGGTGGTAGGTTTTCTGCCACTGGAGTCTTTATGGATACATATTTTGTGCAAAAAATACTTAAAAATTGCAGTGATCTTTCCATTGATTCACCTGAACTAATTGATTCGTGGGTCGATCTGCAGACTGAGCTGCAGCTCAATTCTGAACGAGCCAATTTCTTACGGGCCCTGAAATTAAAGCAGGAATCTTCGATTTTACAAATTGGATGCTCTTGCGGTATCCTCAGCCGCTATTTTGCAGATCAGGGACATCGAGTCGTTGTTGTCGACCAGGATCTCAATCGACTAAAAACGGCCCGGCTAAGATGCAAAGATATAAAAAACGTAACGTATCATTCGAAAAAAGACGAAATCCAATCAATTCTTGCAGAAAACTATGACCTTATTCTGATAAACAGATTCCTGGAAAATCTGTCTGGGAATCAAACCACCAACCCGACAAGTGTTAACCAGGTCCTCGCTCATCAATCTGTTCAATTCATAGCTCAGCAACTGACCCGGCTGACAAGTGTTCTGAACCAGGATGGTTGTTTTGTTATTCCTGCCGCCAACCGGCTGGGGTTGAAATATTGGCTTGGGTCTAAGGAAGAATCAGGCGAAGGGCAATATATCGGTCTGCAGAATTTAACTTCTGATCTCTCATCATCACAGTCGTTCAGCAGAAAAGAGTGGGAGCTGATCTGTAAGGAATCCGGAATTTTCCAGCACCGGTTTCTCTACCCTTACCCCGATCACCTCCTGACTGAGATGATTCTCTCAGAAGAATTTATTGTCAAAGATCCATTTAGCCATTCACTTCTTTATCGTATCAGATCAAGAGATTACATGGATCCCGGCTGGCTGCCTGATCATGACGAATATCTATATTGGAAATCGTTGCATCAGAGAGGGTACCTTACCGATTTCAGCAACTCGTTTCTATTGATTGGCGGCAATACTCCCAAGTCAATTGATACCATTTTCCCCTATGACTTTATAAAGCTCTCAAAGAGTAAACAACAAAAGCGGTACCAGACCATTACCTACAAAAAGTCGGGAGAAGGTATAATTGAAAAGGAAATAATATCGACCCATACCGATGAATCGACACCTATTTCCCAACTGTTCCACACCCCCGAGAGCAGTGATTATCTGCAGGGGAATTTGCTGGCATCGCTGTGGATAGATTCACTTATCTCCAGACAAGGGTATGAAGAATTCGTCTCATTACTCAGGGTCTATTACCAGTATATAAACAAACAACTTCAAGAAGTTGATCATACCGGACGATTCGTCGATCTCCTTCCTTTTAATATCATTGTCGATGATCAGGGGAATTATCAAAGTTTTGACCAGGAGTGGCAGTCCAGCAACGAACTGGGTACCGAGTTTGTCCTGTTTCGAGCCCTATTGTGGTTCTGTTTTGCCCATGACACAGTAATTGCCAAGAAGATGTCAAAAGAAAAGGTGACAAATATTGCCGACTTTATCTCATTTTTCTTCAAACAACTTTCTATCCCCACCCCCCCGGAAAGATTAAGCAGGGAATATCCGGAGCTGGAAGCCAAAATCCAGCAGATAATTAGTGATAGTCAAGGAATAAGCCAGGTTCAGAGTCTCCTGTATCAGCCTTTCCAGTACTGTGTGACAACCCGTCATTCAACACTCTTTGATACTCAACTCTTTTGGGTAACAGAAGAGGAATCGTTGTCTTCAATAAACAGTAAGAAAGTGAAAGGTCATATAGGCCCTAAAAGACAGACATTGTTTTTCACTCTCCCCAAACATGTCTCTTCACTGACAACATTACGTTTTGATGCTGCTGATAAACCCGGGTTTTTCCATCTGTACCGGATGACGATGAAGCAAAAAAAGAGTGCGTCGGCTGAACCGGTCATTATTTGGGAAAAAAAGGGTGCAGAAGAGATCAACAGTAGCGTGATTCTGGATAACGTCAATTACTGTTCGGGTGTGATGGGTAATGTTTTTCTGGCAACATCCGAAAATCCTCAGGTCATAGTGGAATTTCCAAAAGAAATTACAAATATGACGACAGATGGGCATCTTGTCTTCGAAGTGGAAATAGATTGGCCCCAATCAACGGATTATCTGACTGCTGTGGAAGAAATCAACAAACAGAACCAGATGCTGAACCCTTTGTTTACCCAGAACGTGGCATACAAGAACCATATTATCAACCTGGGAAAGCATATCGCCACTTTGGAATACAAACTGGATCTGGTTAGAAAATCCGGGCTGGGCAAGTTGTTTAAATCATTTCGGGTTTAATCTGTTCTTCCCTCTATTATGTCCAAACAACACCTAAGTTTGGAATATCTGAGTCAGTGAATGTAAGCTGCATTCAGGAAAAAAACAACAAACCAGTTCGTGCGGAAACCAGAAAATCTGCGGCAAGAATATTGTTGTTATAAGAATCAGCTGATCTGTTTTTTTCCCAAGAAAGCTCTGTCAGAAAAATTCGGCGTTGTGAACCGTTATTATTGAGCATCTTGTCGGTAGAATAATCGAGAGAGCCGGGGCGTTAATTACGGACAAATTCGGATAAAGCCGCTTTTTAACTTTTTGGCAACCCGGCCGATATCGGCGTTGATCACATTGTGTTCCGCCAGTTTCTCCTGGAGCTTCCCCACCCTGTTTTTTGCAACCGAAATCAGCAGTCCTCCGGAAGTCTGGGTATCAGCCAGGATATCCATCATCACACCATCAACTTGTCCTTCAATCACAACTGATTGCTCGCAATATTTTCTGTTGGCAAAACTACCTGCCGGTACCATTCCCATATTCGCCATTTCTTGAACTGTATTGATAATGGGAATCTGCGAAATAGTAATCTCAATAGTCACACCTGAAGACACCGCCATTTCCAGAGCGTGACCCAGAAGGCCGAACCCGGTTACATCGGTGCAGGCGTTACAGCCGACCTCCTGCATAATCCTGGCGCTATCACTGTTCAAACATGACATCCATTTGATTGCTTCACGTTCAGCCGATCCATCGGCAAACTGCCCTTTAATGGCCGTAGTTAAAATACCGGTGCCGATGGGTTTCGTCAGGATAAGGTGATCGTCCTCCAGGCAACCGCTGTTGGTCATCACTTTCTCAGGATGAATCACACCTGTAACACTGAGTCCGTATTTTATTTCCGGGTCATCAACACTGTGCCCGCCAACAAGCAAGGCGCCGGCTTCGTGAATCTTGTCCAGTCCGCCTTGAAGAATTTCTTTAAGAATATCGATCGGTTCATCATCTTTTGGAAAGCAGACAATATTCATGGCAGTGAGCGGTATACCCCCCATGGCATAGACATCACTGAGCGCATTGGCCGCCGCGATCCGACCGAAATCACGGGGACTGTTGACCATCGGAGTAAAAAAATCAACAGTCTGAATAAGGGCAAGATCATCCCGTATTCTGATAACTCCTGCATCGTCGGATGTTTCTTTGCCGACAAGAAGATCGGGATGTTCTATGGCCGGTAAGTCTTTCAATATTTCTTCCAGGTACCCTGGAGGTAATTTACTTGCTCAGCCGGCAGCTTTGACTTTTTCCGCAAGCCGTATTTCTTTTTGTTTGCTCATTCCACTTATAGTTTGCGTTCACTTCATCCTGAATCCGTGACCGTTACCCACCGTTTACTTGAATAAAATCACCGTCTTCCTCACACGTATATATTCGAGCAATATTGATTCTTTCACGATTGAGCAGATCTTGTACCTGTTCGGTCTCTTCACAGGAATACTTGATAGCCATACCGCAGTCTGAGCTGATTGACCGCGGAACCGGGATGACATCAATGGAGATATTATTTTCCAATAACAGCTTTTCCGCCTTCAATACAAAATGGATGGAAAAAAGTATGATCACACAGGAGGATGCTTTCATCTGGCAGCAATATCGTTTAGCGCATTAAGACAACGGCTGACATCATCTTCATTGTTGAAATAACCAAATGAGAAACGAACCGTTCCCTGGGGAAATGTTCCTATTGCCTTATGGGTGGCCGGTGAACAGTGCAGTCCCGCCCGTACCTGAATACCATATTCACGATCCAGAATCAGTGCCACTTGCGATTCACTTTTTCCCTCCACCTGCAGTGAAATAACAGCAGTCCTTTGCGTGTCAGCGGGTGGACCAAACAGACGAATCCCCTTGATGCGGATAAGTCCCTTTAGAAACTTTGTGGACAGCTTGAGTTCATGAGAATAGATGGTTTCCAGGCCCGTCTCCATGATAAATCGAACGCCTGCTTCCAGACCGGCTATCCCTAAAGTATTTGGTGTTCCCGACTCATATCGGTCGGGTGAGAAACCGGGTTGAAATTCCTCTTCCGAGCGGGAACCGGTACCGCCTCTCTTCAACGGTTTGACATCAACACCCTCTTTGATATAGAAGCCGCCTGTTCCGGTCGGACCTAACAGAGCTTTGTGACCTGTAAAAGCGAGGAAATCGATATTCATTGCCTCAATATCCAATGGCAATACCCCAGCCGACTGGGCCGCATCCACCATAAACAGAGCCTTTCCCTTAACGGCTCCAATTTCCTCAATGGGTGCGACCACCCCTGTTACATTGGATACATGATTAACAATGATCAGCCGAGTATTCTCCTGCAACAATGGAAACAGCGATGAAGCATCCACCTCACCTTTATCGTTCAACGATAAAAGGGAAATGGAAAGATCCGCCGTCTGCTCCAGGTATCTCAACGGACGCATAACGGAATTATGCTCGAACGGGGTTGTAATGACATGATCCCCTGGTCCCAGGAAATGAGGAAACAGCCCCATGATCCCAATATTCAGCGATTCCGTGACATTTGCCGTAAAAACGATCCGGCTCGAATCACCACAGTTGAACAGTGAAGCTATCCGTTCTCTGGCCGTAAAGAGGATCCTTGCCGCATCAAGTGATCCCCTGTGGGCTGAACGACCGGGACTCAATGGAACTTCATTCAGAGCTGTAGTGATGGCCTCCTGCACAGCTGGCGGTTTGGGGAACGAAGTTGCTCCATTATCGACATAAATAGACGGATTGGTCTTCATTTTACTAAGGACTCATGACTTTTACGGCAGTAGCCATAGCGCTCATGATTTCAAACATGTTGGTCGGTTGACCTACAAAAAGAGTATCTTTGAGGTGATAATAATCAAGGCAGGTGCCGCAGGAATAGATTTCAACACCCTGGTTTTCGAGCTGTTGAAGTGGACCTGTCAGATCCGACTCCTTGGCTGTTAAATAGACCCCGCTGTTATAAAAGAACATCTTCACGGGCTGCGGGTGTATTTCTTTGATCGTCTTGATAAAGGCCCGCATAAGTACGATACCCAGTTCCTCATCACCCTCTCCCATGGTATTGGAACCGATCATATAAACAAGTCCCCCATCCGGTTGGCAGAAATATTCTTCAGCAGCCGGTGCGTCCGCTAACAGTTTAGAGGACGATTGTTTTGTCAGCGTCAAATGGTATTTCCCATTTTCTTCAACAATATTGACTTCGCATCCCTGACTTTGACCGAAACGGAATACATTATCTCTTGAAGCTTCATTATCGACAATGATCCCAACTACTCCCCTGTCGATCTCAGCCAACGCATCTCTTGTCTTCAGAACGGGCTGCGGGCAACTCAATCCGGAACAGTCTATTGTTTTTTTCTCAGTCATCGTTGTCTCTTCTATATTTTAGGCCTGTGTTCTTCATTACCCTTTGTGATATTCAGCTTTCAGCTATCCGGCTGAAGTGTTCTTTTCTCGCACTCTTCACCCTTTTGTTAAGCAATGGTCAGTTTCGTATTCCATTTTTAACAAAGGGTCAAGATGAGAAGAATACATTTGTGTTGACCGATCTAATTTATGATGATAGCAATTTCAATCAATTAAGGATATGATATAATATTTGTATGGTGAGCAATAGTAACTAATATTTAACAGTCACTTCACCCTTGCCGGACCCAAAAGTGCCAGAGGATTGTTGAGATGGTCTCTCTTCCCATCAAATGGTACACGGAGCAAACAATGGCCAATCAAAAAGATGACAAAAAAAAGTTGGGTGTCGAATCCAGTGAGAGGCGGACTGCCCTAAAGAAAATCGGTATCGGTATTGGTGCTATAGCAGGGATCAGCGTGCTTCCTGAAAAATGGACAATGCCGATTGTCGGCCAGATTACCCTGCCGGCTCATGCGGCTACCAGCGGCATCTCTGTACTTGATCCGTGTAGAACTTACCGGAAATCCGGAGACCAGACGACTGCCACCGTTACAATCGTGGTTAATGCCTGGGTGGAGCCGCCTGTTGCCAATCTTAAGGCGACGATCTGGGCTACCTCTTCAACAGGCGCCCAGAAAAAAGTGACGACCACAACCGCTGCTGATGGAACCTTTAGTGCTGAAATCACCATCGGCAATGGACCGGGAATCACATCCGTTTCCGTTGTTACTATTGTTGACGGTGCTGATAACCAGGGTCACTGTTCGGTTGCTATCCCGGCAGGAGAAACAACCACTTCTACAACTTCCAGATCGACGCCAAGAGACGAATGACAACAAACTATCCTAGCCTAAACAATACCTAGTCAGCTATTCCTGGAAATGGAATTGACTGACAAATGATCTTTGGATAGAAGGAGATTCGATCAACCAATCGTTTCTCCTTTTTTATAGACTCTTGACACAGGTGGTGATACAATCATGTGTTAACGATTTTGAGAGACAAAATTAAACAAAAAAATATCAAGGAAATCTGAGCGATACATACTGCGCGTACCACTAATTGAAGGCTGTATTGTAACAATTTTCACACTCATCGATATACGGGACCAGCAATGACCAATAAAAAGATTGATGAAAAACAGATGAAGATTGATTCCAGTGAACGACGAATCGCAATAAAGAGAATCGGAATCGGTATAGGTGCCCTGGCAGGGATCAGCGTACTTCCTGAGAAATGGACAAGGCCAATTGTCGGCCAGATCGCTTTGCCGGCTCATGCTGCTACCAGCGGCATCTCTGTGCTTGATCCGTGTAGAACCTACCGGAAATCCGGAGACCAGACGACAGCCACCGTAACAATCGTGGTTAATGCTTGGGTGGAGCCGCCTGTTGCCAATCTTAAGGCGACGATCTGGGCTACCTCTTCAACAGGCGCCCAGAAAAAAGTGACGACCACAACCGCTGCTGATGGAACCTTTAGTGCTGAAATCACCATCGGCAATGGACCGGGAATCACATCCGTTTCCGTTGTTACTATTGTTGACGGTGCTGATAACCAGGGTCACTGTTCGGTTACTATCCCGGCAGGAGAAACAACCACTTCTACAACTGGTGAATCAACGTTAGGACGTGATGTGCGTTAACTATCCTAGCCTAAACTTCACCTAGTCAGCTCTTCTTGAAATGGAATTGACTGACAAATGATCTTTGGATAAAAAGGAGATTCGATGACCAAATCGTCTCTCCTTTTTGACAGACTTCCGGCTCAATCCCGATACAATCATTTGCCAATGATTCAAAAGATCATTTATTTTTGCGATCAATCACTGCTGATCAACTACCCTCCGCAGGCTGCTCAATCTATCGATTTCACTTTCCAGCAGTTCCAGACCGTTTCTGATACTGCCCCATTGAGCACGATCACTGTAAAATTCAACGATGCAGAGGATTCCTTTACAGTCGATCAGGATGGTAAAATGGCCGGAACCGGTCTTGATCCGGTCGAGCTGTCCTTGCTGTTGCTCAGTCGGGTTGCCTTTACTTTTTCCCGTTCTATAACAGGAAGACCGGCGATTCTTGGATCAGCCCTGGCACATAATAACAAGGTTGTTTTGATTGTCGGTGATTATTCTCCAGAAAGAAGTCTGCTGACAACCTGGCTCCTATCCCGGGGATATCAGGCGATCACCAATAACCTGCTGGTGATCGATGAACATACTCAGGATTGTTTCGGGCTCCCCCTGCCGATTCATATTAAAAAAGACGGTGTCAGCGTCATTGAAGATATCCTTCCTTTGCATGATGATAAGCTGTTTATTCAAAACGAGAGAGAACTTCTTTTTTTCCCCGGATTATTCCACTTACAACAGAGACAACATCAAAATATCCTCTCACTTATTCTGTTTAGCGAATACAGGAAAAACAAAAGTCTGCAAATTGAAACCACCACACCCGGTATGGCCGCAGGTAAACTTTTCGGCTTTGTTTCAAACAGTAATAACCAGAAGATGAACGGACTAGCTCAGGTTAGTTCTCTGACACGGAAAATACCGGCCCTTTCCCTCGGCTACAACCGGTTCGATCCGCTAGAAGGCAGTCTTGAACCGATAATCAGCAATGTGCTTGACACTAAATGTGATCCGGATGCATTCGCACGGACAATCAGAGCATTTCAGATCTTTGACGCCGACCCGGTTATGGTATCTCCGGAGCATCAGAAAGACTCAAAACCATTTCCAATCCAGTCACCTACTCCCATAGGCCCAAAGAGGAAGCTGACCATCGGCATGGCCACCTACGATGATTTTGATGGTGTCTATTTCTCCGTCCAGGCTTTGAGAATGTATCACCCTGAAATCACTTCTGAGACTGAAATACTCGTTATCGATAATCATCCTGACGGCCCATGTTCTGAGAGTCTGAAAAAACTTGACGAATCCATTGATGGGTTCCGGTATTTCCCGTTGCAGGGGATACGCAGCACTTCTGTGCGTGACTTTATTTTCTATCATGCCATCGGTGATTACGTGCTCTGTATCGACAGCCATGTCTTGATTGTTCCCGGGGCCGTAAAAAAGCTGCTTGACTATTACGATGCTCATCCTGACACCAATGATCTTCTCCAGGGGCCGATGATATACGATGATCTGCAGTCAATCTCTACCCATTTTAGACCTAAATGGCGCGGAGGGATGTACGGCACCTGGGATCATGATAAACGCGGAGATGATCCATCATCGGACCCGTTTGAAATCCCCATGCAGGGTCTGGGATTGTTCAGCTGCCGAAAGGTACGCTGGCCGGGATTCAATCCCCGTTTTCAGGGATTCGGAGGTGAAGAGGGCTATATTCATGAAAAATTCAAACAGGCGGGCGACCGCACACTTTGTCTCCCCTTCCTTCGATGGCTGCACCGTTTCGGCCGACCGATGGGTGTTCCCTATCCTCTGCTATGGAAAGATCGAATTCATAATTATCTGATCGGTTTCCGGGAATTGGATATGGACACCCAACCTATACGAAACCATATGATTGAAATCCTAGGGGAAAAGACAGCAACAACCCTCTATGAAGAAGTGGTTGATGAACTCGAATCGCCTTTTTATTTCTTCGATGCTATCTACTGCATCACTCTTGGTACCGACACTCAGCGTTGGCAAAAAATGGTACAACGTTTTAAAATACTTGGTATTGAGCAGCGGGTTCGCGTTTTTCCAGCTGTAGAAACACCTGACAATCATCATATCGGCTGCACCCTGTCCCATCGGTCAATCATTGAAGCGGCAAAACTGCAGAATCTGGACAATGTCCTTGTCTTTGAAGATGATGCCGTCTTTCTTGAAAATACCTTGACGTGTTTAAAGAGAAGCGTCTCTGAATTGAGACGGCAGGACTGGTCGGTCTTCTATCTTGGGGGACACCGATGGGGGAATGATTCACAATTGGCGCAAGACTGCTTGTACCTCAAAATACCTGAAAGTCTGACCTGTACCCACGCACTTGCCTATCATCACAGGGTGTATGATCGGATTTTGACTGAACTCCCGGACAATGAAGAAAAAATGGCTCAATGGGTCAAGGAAAAGCATGTCATTGATCAATATTTATCTGCACTCGATAGGCTTTTTTTTTCCCACCCTTCTGTTGCTACCCAGATCGAACTGCTGCAACAGGAAGAGGAATCCTATCAGGACCGGTTCAATCTCGATTGAGCTGTAATCCTGCTACGTGGAAACCTTTTCCAGAGATAACCTGTCAAACTGTTCTTTCTGGAAAAGATAATTAAATCGCCATCTCGGCAACAGTTTGATTTCTCCTTCCGGTATTTCGCCATCCGCGATGGCAGACTCAACCTCGTGACCAATTCTCGCCATCAGAGAACCAGGTACTTGTTTGGCATTTTCTCCGTATCCGCTTAAATGATAACTACCTGAACCACCCCACTTGTATATATAATAATTGTCCTGAACATCTATGTCTGTAGATGTTCGTTTCTTTCTAAATATCCTCTTTTCAAATACTTGGTCTTCACCAGACTCGATTTCAGGATAACCATCAACTGACTGGAACAGATCTTTTGTGAAGCACGATTGTGCGTGAAAAAAAGCCCCACATATCAGTTCAGTAATGCGGCCATTGTTCCAAATATAGGCCGAATTGGGTTTAAAGAAATCCGCACCAGAACCCAGGAGTTTTTTCATGGAAAAACTCAACCGATGCGGCATACAAATATCATCGTCATCCCATGGAAACAGATAGTCAAACCTGCAGTATTCTACACAGGCATTTCTTTTGCGGCCAACGCTTGAAAACCGTCTATCGCAGTTGATGATCCTTATTTCCGGATGTTCATAACTCAGATGATGTTTTGAACAATCGTTGAGTATGACGAGTTCTTTGTTACCAGCGTAATCCTGGAGAAGGAAACTGAACACAGCCTCTTCAAGCAGGGCCGGCCGGCCATAGGTCAGACACATGCAACTGACTGGTGGAGAGTGTTTAATGGTATTGATGTCAGCCATTACAACGATAAAAGGAGTAGTTTAGAATTTTCTGTACATAGCCACAGCCAATCGTTTTATGTGTTGAATAATCCTCCATTTTGATCGCACCCCCCTCTCGTCTTTGCAGCCTGGCGGCAGGTGCGTCTCAAGAAAGATATCCCAAAATAATTTCACCCACCAGTAAATATGGCGCGGGTGACGAATAAGCGATATCCGGATTGAATCCAATCTGTTTGAGGGCGTATAGTACATTTCAAACCACCATTGTCCTGGGAAAAAGGTGCGTCGGATAATTTCTACTACCCCTTTCTCTTTTAACTGGGCAATCCGTAAACGCGGCCAGCCGACAAACGGTTCCCCAACAGAGTCAGGGGGGTTTTGTTTCGGCTTCGGTATCTTATCAAGCACCTCTTTTACAAATGGTGATAGGTAGTGGAAGGAAGGCAAGGCGGAAAAGAGATGCGGATAATCGGTCTGTATTTTTTGCCAATCGATGGTTTTCGCTTCCTTTTCAACAAGCCCGATGATATCAGCCACCGATATCAGCCTGTACGGTTCATGAATAAGCGGTGTATGAAACCCTTGATGATACAGGTGATCAAGCATATCCTCCAGGGAAAGAGTACGGGCCTCCATCCCCTCAATATCGAAAATCCGGCTATTGGCATAGAGTTCATTAAAGGGTCTCGATCTATTGTATGGTGGAATATTCGGATACAGAGCATGATGGAGCTCAATGGAAACCTGAAAGCCCTCCACGTTCATATGGAGGGGAATCAGATGATAATGGTCATCGGGAACAACACCATTGGAGACGGACAGGCCGTATTGTTGCAGAAATTCATGGGCACGTTCCGCATCGCTGCCGGCAAGCAGCAGATCAACATCTCTCATTGGACGAAGGCCAACCTGGGGATAGATTGTCTGACAGAGCGCCGCCCCTTTTAAGACCAGGATCTTCACACCCTCTTTTCCCAGCAGGATTAAAATACGACGTACCGCTCGCATGATGAGTTCGTTGGCCTGACGGTGCCGCAGGCAAAGCATCCTCAAGGAGCGCAGAAAATCAAGTGGCAAGTCGATATCTAACATTGTCAGATGCTTATATAAGAGCGGTGCCAGACCGTGGACTTCAGCCAGATCGAGCAACTGTCCCCAATCAATCTGGGAGTGACACCGCGAGACGAGAATTTCCCGGTGGATCGTGCTCAGCTCAGGTCTCGCACAACTAAGGAGGATGGGAAGTTCTGTGGCCATTCTATTCGGTCACTGGATCATCGTGTGAGAAAAACTGTCGTCCATTTCAATTGAATGGATCAATTTGCAGTATCTTGGATACAGAATACTGGCGAATTCCACCAATATCAGCAAATCGATCATTTCAACAGGTTTGGGAAATAATCGGTAACAACCGGCGCCAGGTCATTAAAGTTGGAGTATACCAGATGAAAAACCGGTGTCTTTCGAACGACATCGGCCAGCCGGTTTATCCCATGTTCTTCGATATTCCTGGCATTCACATAACATGAAATAAGCCGGGAACATGCCATGGCGCCAGACAATTCGGTCATACTCATTTGGGCCCCGGACCGATATTCAGGGAAAATGATCAGAGAAAGCTGAGGTGTATCCGGGCTAAAATTGGAATTCAGCAGACGATGAGGCAACATGCAGCCATTCTCGCCGATAAAAATCTTCTTCCGTTCACCTTTAAAAAAAGAGGCAAGAATGGTATCGGAAATGTTTCTGATTGAAATCGGCCGTGTAAAGGGATAAATACGCTGTTCTTCTAATGAAAGCAGAACCAGTTCGTCGGTCAGGTAGTTGCAGCCCCGTGCCACCAGCCAGGCTGCCAACGTGGATTTGCCGGAGCCGCTGTTGCCGGGAAACAAGACCCCTTTGTCTTCATAACCAAGAGCTGCCGAATGAATGGCCTGTCCGCGATCGTTTTTAACTATCGGCTGGTAGATCACTCCATTGACCAGGATATAGGCCAGGCTGTAAGGGCACTCTCCAAAATAGAGTTTTTTCTCCCCGTTCCAGAGCGACAGTTTGGGCTGGTTGCCGACCGCCATGATATCATAACTGTTGGAGGTTGATAACTCGGAATCTATAAAAAGATCAATAAACAGAAATTCGGCAATCTCCCGAGCCTGGCGTCCATAGCAGTTGATCGTCACATACTGTTCGCAAAAACCGATCGTATAAGTTTGTTTCTCAGTCATCAGCCGCTACAATCACCCCTTCATCCACAAGCGCATCTATGGTCTGCAGTACATCGTCACGGATCACATCGAGCTGACTGTGGTATTCTTCCTCCAGCAAAGCGATGATCTCTTTAACAGTCAGCCCCTTGCCGCACATCTGCCAGACAAGATAGGCGGTCTCGTTGAGATAGACACCTTTTCCGGAAAAAACAGAGTAAAGCAATATCTCATTGTCAAACTTCTCTTCTTTGTAATCCGGATTAATTGCAAAAACCCTTGTATCTTCCATTCCTGTTTCCTTTGTACAAAACAACCTCAAGTACTCTCCATCTGCCTGCATCAATCAGTTGTGAGAGTTTTTCCAAGTCGATGTTTCAGATAGTGTTAGCTGATGATAAACCCAGGTTAGCTGTGCAACATACCCTGACTTGAGTAAAACTCAAAACAGATTCTAGCCAAGGAATCAAGGGTAACCGAAGAGCAGTAGTTCGTCGGGCAGAATAGCCTGTACTATCTGCCAGTTTTTTTCAAATCGTTTAAAGGTCAGCTGAACCTGGAAAATTTGGTCGATAACCTCTTTCCGAAAAGTCATTCCGGCTAAATGGAAAAATAAAGATACATCCACAGAATTTTGATTAACAGTGGCTACGAATCGTTATCGCGGATCAACCGGCTGATCTCATCTTCACCAAGGGGCAACTTGTTCTTAATGGAAAGACTTGTGCGCCACTCTTCTTTAAAATTTTTCTGAATTCTCATATTGAGTAGCAGTGTGAAACTCATTGTTAGCAAAGCGCCCAGACTTGCCAGCGTCATATCTTTATGGGCATCCCAGACATCTCCCTGGGTGCCAAGATAGGCTATTCCCAGATCTCCACCAAAAAGTTCGGCCGCGCCCCATTCAAACAGCTCAAACATCATGGAAGCGGCCATGGTCAATTCCAGCGGAAAGAAATATGCCCAGAATCCTTTAGCATTGGCAATTCGGCAATAGACCTCTCTTACAGGATAGGCGAGCAGGACACCAAAAAGAAAATGAACCAACCGATCAAAATGGTTTCTCTCCCATCCCATGAATTCATTGAGACTGAATCCGAATGTGGCTGTCAGAAATGAGTCGTAGGGAACCTTTGCATAGGTATAGTGGGCACCGATTTCATGAAGACACATAAATATGAAAATCAGAAAATACGATATCCTTGACAGGGGGAACTGTTTGTAAGTAAGAGCAAGGACAGCAACAAAAATAACCGCCAGTACATTCTCCAGAGCCCAGTCCGCACGATCATATGGTGATATGGCGAGTATTACAAACTCAACACAAAATAGTACGGCCAGAATGGCCAAAAACTTCTGATGGGATATTTTCATGCTGACCTCCACCTATAACCATACATTTCTCATGAAAAGCCTTTAGACACATTAGTGAATACCATTTATCCACCATACCATCAGATTATCAAACAGTTAAGCTATTGTGTACAAACTGTTCATGAGAAATGAGGGTTAATCCGGGTCAGGTATACCATATGTACAGGGCACTTCGCTCTGGCAGAGGCCGCAGGCATAGGTATTGAGTCCATATTTCTTCTGAATATAATGATTCATTGACTGTTCGGTATACCGCATGCACTTCTTTTTATCATGCCCTTGTTCAGTCAGCGCCCCTATGGGACAACGGCTGATACACTCACCGCAGCTACCATATCGGTAGAAGAGGCAATATTCATTATGGTTTTTATAGGGTCTGGGTGTGGGCTCTATTTTCAACTCGGCAATAACAGAACCGACTCTGACGGCTTTGCCCACAGCAGTAATCAACCCATCGCACAAGCCGAAAGTACCAAGCCCGGCTGCGTAAGCGGCGTGTCTTTCAGACCAGTTGGAGCAGGGAGCGTATGGACCCATATTATATCTCTTCCAGGAAGTTGACAGCATAGGAGCCATGGCAGGAATTCCCCTCTCTTTCAACCAGTCAACAACAAATTGACGCAGACGGACATTGAAATCCTCCCCCATGGCCCTGGTATGGGCCCAGCGCCTGGACGGCTGTTTGATTCGTTTTGCCTGTTCCTCTCGTATTTTCCGGCTGGATGGTAAAATCCAGCTAACAACGGTTAGCTCTGGCGGCTGTGCCGGATTATGGGGAAAAGAAGATCTGAACAGTTCCAGAGGAGAGAGGTAAAAAGAGCCAATATGGCGTTTATACTCATCATACAGGGGGTCAGCTCCATTTGAAAACCCGACCAACGGTCGATCGAACACTTTTTCATCAAATGGCGATCCCAGGTTGTTTTCAATGGAATCGCAGACAAAACCCGTGATCATCGATTCGATGAGAACACCCGCCTGTGTGGGATTGCTGAGCTCAGGAACCATTGTTGCCTGATCAACCGCTCTTCACACTCATACAGATATCGATAATATGATGTTTTTCAGGATGCTCTTCCGGATTGTTGAGATAGACCTCGTAGCTGGGCCGGGACATATCGATCTCATACTCACTCTTATCAATCCATTTGACAATATCAATCCAGGCCTGGGCATACTCATCAGAACCGGTCAACTCGGCATTCATAACCACGTATTGCCCTCCCGGAAGCGCTTGTTTTTTAATCTCACCTTCAACCTCGGTTTCCTCCGGGATAGTCAGGCACACTTCTAAAGTGAGATCTTCCGGTTGAGTTACGTTCGGATCGTCCTTATATGATGAAAGAAACTGGGTTGTTGGACCTATCAGTCCTTTCGGACCTGCCCAGGCGCCGAGTTTTGTAAACAGATCATGGAAGATTTCGGATTTGCCTATATAGTTGCCGACAAAAGAGACATAAGCCACTGTTCTCTCTTCCAGCAGTCGAACATCCGGTTGGCTTGTTTTCATAACGACCTCATTTTTCCAGAAAGCAAATTCTTCTTTTACTTCTTGCCAGAGTCCTCCCCAGGCCAGGGTCCCATGGGGAACGGCTGTTGTTCAGTGTTGAAGCTCAGATAAAGAACAATTTCATAGATATATTTCCCAAGTCCCCGGGCGAACTTGAGCAGCTGTTCATTAGGCTTATCGTTTATCAACACATTGATAAATTGAAACACGACAACAGCAACAATTGCCATCTTAGCAATACCGTATAAAAATGCAAAAAGAACCATAAAGAGTCCCCGCCACCAGATTGCCTTCTTGTCTTTTTTCTGCTTGGTGCCTTCCTGCCTGATTTCTTCCTTCTTGGTTTCCTCCTGCTTAACTTCTTCCTGCTTGACTTCTTCCTTCTTGACTTCTTCCTTCTTGACTTCTTCCTTCTTGGACTCTTCGGTCATGACTGTTCTCCTCTTGATCTAACATGATATGGGATAACTCTCTTTTTCGTTCTCTATTGAACCTGAACTCATAAGCTCCTGTAGAAAGTGCTCTTTGGGTGCAACCACGGTTTACGTCACGGATTCAGGTGGGAGTCACCCAAACTTCCATCAGATAATATAGGCAGTCTTTACGGAACCGCAACTTATGAAAACAACCCATTTTGCAGAAGCTGTTGTAATGTTGTCTGCCTTTTGGTTGTATCTCTATTTCTGACCGCCATGGCCAGAGCTTTTCGGGTGCCGACAAAAACCGCCAGTTTCCTGGCCCGGGTAACACCTGTATAGAGCAGATTACGAAACAGCATTTTAAAGTGCTGAGTCAACAATGGAATAATCACCGTTTCAAATTCACTGCCCTGGGATTTATGAATAGTGATGGCGTAGGCAAGGTTCAGCTCGACGATATGTTCACTCCGGTACTCGATGACTCGGCCATCAGGAAAAAATGAGACCCAGCAGCTGAGATTTTCGGCGTCGATATCGGTGATAACACCGATATCGCCATTGAATACGCCAAGATCATAGTTGTTGCGGCGATGGATGACCCGGTCACCGACCCGGAAAATCCATTCACCGGCTTTAAGTTGTCCCTTGCCAGGTTCGGCCGGGTTGCCATACTGCTGGATCAGGTTGTTTAAGTTCAATGTTCCAAGGCTTCCCCTGGTCATGGGGGAGAGTATCTGTATTTCCGCTTGTGAACCGAAATATTTTGGTATCCACTCAAGATAGAGTTTTGTCACCACATCGACGGCTGAAAGCCCATACCGCAGAGATGACCAGGGATGTACCTTATCTAACACGTGAAGCAGTTCTTCAATACCTGTTGAGCTTGCTGCCAGCTTCTCCAAATCCACGTGGGCAAATTTCCTTGGGATGACGATCTCGGTCTCATAGGGTACAAATTGTTCCCCAGTCCTGAATTCGAAGGGATTGGTTTTCTGTGTTTTCTTCTGGCCGCCAAACCGGCGGCTGTTCTGATCATAAACCTTCTTCACCCTGTTTATGAAAAGGAGCTGTTCATTGGTGGCTTCCTCGGAATCGACAAACAGACAGTCGCACTCTTCATTCCACAATCCAGGCTTCTTAAACGGTGATTGGATATGCGGAATTTCCCCAGCATTGATCAGATGCGCATACCTGATAATCAGCGACTCACGGGCCTGACGAAAGACTTTTGTCAATCTGAAGCAGGGGACTCTGTCGGATGCGATTATATCCCCCATTACATTGCCGGCGCCTACTGAGGGAAGCTGGTCCGGGTCACCGATGAAAAGCAGCTGGCTTGCTTTGGGAACCGCTTTAAGCAACGCGGCGCTTAGATTGATATCGAGCATGGAGCATTCGTCGATAACCAGAAACTGGACATTTAACGGATCATCCTCGTTTTTCTTGAATCCCCGCATCTGCCATTCAAGCATTCGGTGGATCGTTCGTGCCTCTCTGCCGATCACCTCACTCATTCGTTGGGCAGCCCTGCCTGTGGGGGCAGCCAACATCACCTTAACACCCATCGCTTCGAGCAGGCCGACAAGGACACGGGTTGTCGTTGTTTTTCCACAGCCGGGACCGCCGGTTAGAATAGAGAAGGATTCACAGACAATCCCGGCCACCGCCCGGGATTGTTCTTCACTGAGCTTTAGTCTATTGTGCTTGCAGTACCGGTTGATCCAGTCGCTAATCCTGTTTCTGTCCCGTTCGATGGGACCGGCCATTTGGCCTATACGATTGGCCACATACAACTCGTCATAAAAAAGTGATTTGGAGTAGTAGCATGGCTCTGATATTCCATCACCGGTTGTTAATTCACGCAACTTCAGTTGATTCTGATTCTCCATCTCTGCCAGAATAGCGGACAGTTGAGATTCAAGATCCAGATCGAGTAGCTCCCGGGTTCTGTCTTTAATCTGTGAGCGGGTCAAATAGCAGTGGCCAAAATCCCTTGAAGATGCCAACACATGAGCAACAGCAGCCATAATTCGCTGACGGCTGTCAGGTGCCAACCCTATACTTAAAGCAACCTTGTCGGCTGAAAAGAAGCCGATGCCGTAAAAATCGTTTGCCAGCCGATAGGGATTGTCGTTGACCAGATTGATGGCCTCATCGCCGTATTCCTTGTAAATCCTGACTGCAAACAGGGTGGATATACCGTGGGACTGGAGAAACATCATCACCCGCCGGATGGCCCGATGTTCGATCCAGGCCTGTTTGATCATCTCAAGTTTTTTATGGGCTATACCTTCGACCTCAGTCAGACGCTCTATTTCACTTTCAAAGATTTCTAGGGTGCGTTCTTTGAAATGGCGAACAATTTTTTCAGCGGTTTTGGGTCCGACACCTTTAATCAACCCTGATCCCAGATACTTTTCAAGAGCTGCTGTGGTAGCCGGTTTGAGCTCTCTGGCCTCGGTCGCCTGAAACTGGCGGCCGAATTGTTTATGGACCGTCCAATTCCCCATAAATTCCATAGTGGCACCGGCAAATACCTTGGTCTGAAAGACGATGACCGTCTCCTGTTGATGGGGACTGTCAAAAGGAGTAACTCGGAGCACACTATAACCGGTATCACGGTTATGATAGGTAACCCGGTCGACAATACCCCGAAGACTTTCCTTGATAATTCCAGTCTTTTGATGTCTCATTCTCTAAATGACCTTCATTTAACTTCCATAAGCTTGGGCTGAAAAACAGTATAGAGCCTTTCACTACCAATAGCAAAAGCACTCGAAGGTATTCTCCATCAGCTTCTGTTCCTGACTTTCTTCTACATAATTGGTATTGTATGTTAAGTGAAAAATCTGATTACCAACGATTCTCAGCCTTGACTGGAAAAGAGGTGTTGTCGGTTTGACAGACGTCTTTCAAGGAACATGTCTTTCAACCAGATTTTACTGTTAAACCTTGAAATACCAATTTAGTACTGAGTTGTATTACTCAGTAAAGAATGATCCTAAACCGGAGGCTGGACTGGCAAATCGACAACGCCTCGTGTTAGGCCAAACTTTATGGGTAATCAGGAATGAAAACTACACAACAACCAGGCAAATTATTCCGACATAGCCTGTGGATAGTTTGTGTTCTCATCCTTCTATTTTTTATGATTTCTCTTCTTTCTTTTGCCAGAATGCCCGGTTCATCCTTTCAGGGAGCTCTCCCCCCACTTGAGCTGCAGCAGCAGGAATCGGCTGTTTTTCTAAGAAACCACGTCCATACACTCGCTTATAAAATCGGCCCTCGAAACGTGTGGCAACCCCCTTCCATGGATCGAACTGTGGCTTATCTCACAGAAGAACTGGAAAGCTATGGTCACATGGTTTCTTTTCAGGAATTTGTCGCCCGAGGAAAGACTGCTGTCAATGTGGAAGTAGAGATAGCTGGAAACGAAGTCCCGGGTGAGATTGTGGTGATCGGCGCCCACTATGACACTGTTGAAGGTTGCCCCGGGGCCAACGATAACGGTTCAGGTGTGGCTGCTCTGCTCGAATTGTCTCGACTTCTGGTTGGCAGCAAGCCAAACAGGACTATTCGGTTGGTCGCCTTTGCCAATGAAGAACCGCCTTTTTTCTCCTCCCGCCATATGGGCAGCTATCACTATGCCCAGCACTGTAAAAAAAGAAAAAAGGCGGTCATAGCCATGTTATCCCTTGAAACAATCGGTTTTTATAGTGCAGAACCGAACAGCCAGCATTACCCATTTCCCTTTTCCTTTTTCTATCCGGACACAGCCGATTTCATCGGTTTTGTCTCCAATATCCGTTCGGGCCCCCTGGTTCGTCAGGCCATCGGCTCATTCCGTAAACACTCCCGTTTTCCATCAGAAGGGCTGGCGGCACCCGGGTTGATCACCGGTGTCAGCTGGTCAGATCATTGGTCATTCTGGAAAGCAGATTATCCGGCTATCATGATCACCGATACAGCTTTTTTCCGCTACAACGCCTACCATACTCCGTTCGATAGTCATGATAAGCTCGATTATGACCGAATGGCCAGGGTGGTCAGCGGACTTGTACCGACCATACTTGATCTTGCCGGTGGTCAAACAAGACATCCTTTGAACGTAAAACCCCGATAGTCAATCATGAAAAAAAGACCTGATAAAACCTTTCTCGATACTGTCCAGCTCAACTGCGATATTTCCGATGCCCGGGATCATGGTATTTACTCGATCTGTATACTGGTATTGAGGCTCCGCGGCCTATACAAATGGGAAAAAGGGATTGAGCCCTGGGAAGAGCCGGAAGCATCCGAGGTCCTGGACTGGATAGATAAAAGAGAACAGTACTGGGACACATTGCTTGACCGGGATTTTTTGCCCGTTGACATGAACGGCTGCAACCATGATCCGTTTGATACCGAGTCGATCAATGATCATCTGTATAAAAACGGCCTCTATTACGGCGCCGGCTACGGACTATCGATGAAACCCATTTTCTTTGTTGCCGAAATCCTGGAAGAGCGCCAAGTGGGTGCAAATCATGTAATCGTTCTCGGCCATGAATTTGCCCGTGAGCTGGCTGGTCCCTTTGCTCTTAGACAGAACGACAGGATTATTATCCGAAGAGAGCCACTAAAACATTTCCTGACCAATCATCTCCAGGACATCCTGCCCTCAGCCAAAGAAGTGATGACTAAAGTATTTGGAAAATATTCACCTGGAAACAGAAGCTGCATTCTGCCCAAAGAAGCAATCAGACAGCATCTGGACAGTATCACCAATCAGGAGATTCCGGTGTTTATCCACCATGAAATCGGCGAAATACAAAATACTCCTTTGAGTGGCGAAGTTTTGCAAAGCATTATCTCTGATTTTCCCGACTCTTTGGTGGAATTTTTTTGCAGAGCTGTAAAAGACATCCTTGCTGATACTCATATAAACGGCATGTTGGGATTTATCATCAAGGAAGAGCGGGAGCAGTCGCTTGGGCTGTATCTCTCTTTTATAAATGGTATTCGCAGAATCCTGTTCCCTGAAATCGCCGGGGCCATTGAGGATTTCTTACTTCGAGGCCTTGGTGATTGGAAAACAATTAACACAATAAGAGAGCAGGGTTGGCGGAAAAATCTTAAACGGGCTGAGGAAATTACTGAACTGATTAACGGTTCAATGGACAACGATCAGTTATTGAAGGAAATGGATGAAAGATTTTTCAAACCACTTCAGATAGGTCAATAGCCGTTCACTTTGCCCTGGTTACTGAATCCAGAGAAGACCATAACCAGCATTATTGGTTATCTTTTAACTGATACTGTTTTTGCAGACTCGACCGCTTCTCTTCCGGCAGGGACTTCAAGTATCGTTTCCATCCGGGGCACCAGTTGATATGCCAGCGCCAAATCCTTCCCAGAAGTGAATCGTGGTTATTGTCAAATTTTGCCCGAAACGAACAATTTTCACAATTATGTTGGGCCATCAGAGCCTCCTTACTTGTTTTTCTTTACTTCTTGCGTTTTTTCCTCCACCAACTTCCCCTTCTCCCATCGTCCTTCTATCACTTCTTCTTTTGATATATATTTCTTGCCCTTACCATGGGGCATGCTGTCTTTCCACTCACCTTCGTAAATTTTATTATCTTCGGTAAACCCTGTTCCAATACCGTCGTCACAATCACCTTCAATGCATTCGTCTGCCCAGATTGGTGAGGCGCAGAATAAACAGAATATGCTGATCAAAAAAATGGTTGTTTTCTTCATGCTTCCTCCAGTTTTGTAGAATCTTTTGTACTGCAACCGTCTAATAGGTGCCCTAATAGAAATAGCTTATCCGAATGCCGATTTCATCTAACCCTTCGTTATCTTCAAACAGAAAGCCGTTTGATTTATGTTCATAAAAAAAGGAAACGCCATATTTGTTTGTCAGGCGATAACCGATTTCAAAGGGGATCCGGAGTAAGACTCTTGAGCCCAACGCTTTTCGATCGCTTTTATCATAACCGAGTTCACCGTCGTGAAGTGCCAGGCCGATCCCTGTTGAAATATACAGGCCGTTTTCAAATGTCCTTTCCCAGAGACAACCGCCAAAAATACTGCTGGTGGCACCGGTGCTGCTGATATTCCATCCGGCATTGGGACGAATGGTTCCCGAGTACAAGGGGAAATTCAAGCTGTTGAATACCAGGTCGACATGAAAAACAACACCATCTTCCCGTCGGGTCCAACTCCAGAGGCGGCCAGGATCATGGGCTAAAAGCCCAATAGTCACCTTACTCAACACGTCATCTTGTGTATTTGCCTCCCGGGCAGAGAGAATGACCGGAGCATTCAACAGGCAGAGAATGGTCAGAAGCAACTGCAACCGGATGATAATGGAACTCCTGTTGACCCACCAAACGGTTGTTGCCCTGTTGGTCATATTCTCTGTCCAGTTTAATTACATAACCCGGCAGACTACCATCCGCCACCGCCACCGCCTCCACCACCGCCACCGGATGAACCGCCCCCGCTGCTGCCGGAACTGGACCCGGGAGACCGGGATGATGACGAAATGGTTGAAGAAAGGGATGGGCCAAGGCTTGATGCCAGACTTGCCGATGTGAACGGCCGGCTGGAGTGATACCAGGATGGCGAATAATTTTCCTCTCTGCTCGCCTTTTCCAATATTTCGCTGAACTGTTCACTCCACTGCTGTTCAACCTCAAGGGCCAAGGCCCAGGGTAGAAATTTCTCATACAACTCAGGTGTTTTTTGCGGTGAGTTGAAGAGGTTCAATCTCTCTTTCTCGGCAACCGACAGATACATCTTGAATCCTTCAAGCTGATCCATGATCCTGCGTCCCTGAACTGTAGGGGCCTTGAGCAGATGATAAAAAATGATATGAATCAGCAGTGCCGAAAAAAGCGCAACAATCGAGCCCACCGACGTCGTCATAGCCAGAAAGACATTTCCGGCAATCAATCCTATAAGGAACGGTACGGCAAACAGGGTAGTGAACAACGCTCCGACCTTTCGCAAAATGCCGGCCCCTTGTGAAAAAGCAACCTTCCAGCCGTTGTAGACCTTCAGAAACAGACCATAACAACCCATGGTCCAGAATGACAGCCAGACTGTCATAAAGACTGCCGCTATCTTTTCCTGGGCGGTGATAATAATAAAGACAATAATGATCAAAGTGATAGCGGCGCCAGGTAACAGATAAATGGAATTACGTTTAAAATGCATGGTCTCAAAATCGGTCTGAATAGATTCTTTCATGGCCGAAATTGCCTTGCGCAATCGTTTATGATTCGATTGTTTCAACTCAATTGTATCGGAACGGGAAAACAGTTGTTTCATGATTCTTGCTTCCCCGCTCGACAGCGGCTGCTGATTTCCATTATTAGTCTTTCTCAGTGTAAATGTGCCCTCCTTGTCATCAATCTTCAACTGGTTTTTTACTGCCATATTGACGATGGCTGAAGTAAAGGCCTTGTTATCGAACCCCATTTTCATCACAAAACGGGAGGCTGCCGGTGTAAAATCCGGAGGTGGTTCAAAGCGGGGAATAACTGCGCCGGCATCCGGGTCTTTGCCGACACCGGCCCACGCGACACTGTAGTAGAGCAACAGCACCAGAACACCTGCCAGCCCGGCCATCTCCGCAAGATGATCCCCAATAAAGAACAAGGCGTTATCAACGGAATCGGGTTCCTGAACAATGCCTTTGGGCCAGGAAACCGCTATGGTCAACCCATTTTTCGGAGCAAGGGGAACTGTTGTCTCAAAACTGATACGGTTTGAAAACTGTTCAGTAGCATGTCCATCAGAGAGTTTGCTCCCCTGAGGACCGGTATATACACTGTGCTGAAGGATCGATGCGCCTTCCGGGAGATGAACGGTTGCGGTTGCCTTCACAATAGGAAAGGCCCAACCGTTACCGGTCACGTTCCAGTAGAGTTCGTCATAATCGAGGAAAAAACCTATCTGCCGGTTAGTTCGATAGGTAATCGTGTAACTGTATGGACCTGCTTCAAGATAGGTGTTCTTGTCACCAATATAGATCCGCACTCCGTTTGACTGTTCCGTTATATGGTGGGGTTCCGGTTTACCGTCCCGTTTGACCTCGATTAGCTCAAAACCGACAATCAGCTTTCGACCATTGTCTGTTGTATACTTCGTTGGAAAATCACGGTAAATACCGCGTTTTATCTGTTGCCCTTCAGCAATGACAGAGATGGTTTCTGTTACCAACAGGTCACCATCGTTTTCAACGGTGATCAATGAGTCAAAATGAGTGATTCTTTCTGCAGCAAAAACAGGGACACTGCAAAGATGGATAACAAGCAGGAGAACAATCGCCCGAATATGATATCTCATTACTTTGTCTCTTCCGATCCTTTTCGGCCAAAGTCAACCTTGGGAACAGCCCTCTCCGATTCATCCGTTATTTCGTAGAACTCGGCCGTTTCGAAATCAAACATCCCCGCGATTATTGAATTGGGAAAGGTCTCAATTGAGACGTTCAGATTACGAGCCGTACCGTTATAGTAACGTCTGGCCATTTGAATCTCATTCTCTATCTCGGCAAGCTGACCTTGCAAATCGATGAAGTTCTCATTCGATTTCAGGTCCGGATAGGACTCCGCCACGGCAAATAGCTTTCCAAGGGTTCGGGTCAGCATCGACTCAGCAGCAGCCTTTTCAGCAACACCTGTGGCATTCATTGCCCGGCTGCGTAATTCGGTTACATTTTCCAGTACCGAGCGCTCATGATCAATATATCCTTTGACGGTTTCAATCAGATTGGGAATAAGGTTGGTCCTTCGCTTGAGCTGAACATCGATACCGGACCAGCCCTCATCTTTCATGTTGCGCAGCTTGATCAGCCTGTTGTAGACGGCTATCCCCCAGATGGCAATAAGTATGATTATTACCAGGATTGAGATTAATGGAATCATCATAATTTTACTCCTTGAAGAAGTGATAATCACACCAACAATACTGGTGTTCAATTTCTCTGCCTATCAATCCACTATACAGTAAACCTGCGAACGAAAAACAGTTATTTTTGTAGCTTTCAAACAGGAACTTCTCCTTCAGAATTACCATCACAGACAGGACAAAAACCTGTCGACCATTTCACCTTCCATATAATCGAAAAAGGTTGAATCAGGAATAGCTTTTCCAGGTCGTATGTACCATCGATTCGAACATGCCTCATTGCCCATGATAGTCAACGTACTGTTTAACCGGATGGATCACTCCCGGTTTTGAGAAATCAAAATCAAGCGTTCTGCAATCGGTCGCCTCACCAAGTTTTTGCGGAAAGTGTCAATGAAATCCACATCAAGCAGATGGCCGATGTCTGGATACTGATCATGCAGAAATGTACATATTCCCCCAAGACTCCGTGAACCATCGACAAGCTGCCAAAGCAAGTATGAGGTAGTGTTTATTCTTCTTTTCTCTCCGCCAAAGGTCTCAAGATAGAAAAAGTCTCCCTATTGTACCAAAGAACTGCCTTCGGTATGCCCAGGGATGGCCTGTTGATCAATCACTTCAACACCTGATATTTTTTACATTCCACATATTATGACGGATGACCGACGCCGGATTTTGTAGCGCCGGTTTGGCTCGTTGATATTTCAAAGGTTAGCATCATACTCTTCGTGACCAAACAGCTTATTGCTGATGACCGTAAGCAATATGGCAAAAATCGCTGCCAACAGTCCGAGAACAACATTGAAATAGACCGGTGCCGTCAGAGCGATACGAATAATTAATGTGGAAAGTGCATATCCCGAGTTTCGGAACATGGCATAAAAGGAGGGTTGAAAACTCTGGGCAATAAGAACCAGCAGAATATCTGTGATAATGAGAATAGTGTAGAAATCATGGAAGAACGAATAATGCTCAACACCGGTAAAAAGTTGAAATAAAGCCCGGCCTCCCATAAATAAAAAGGTGAACAGCAGGACTAGTGCAATCCCTTTTTTGGCGGCAATATAACCAAATAGAGCCGTCGATTTCATCGACTCCTTATTCTCCTTTTTCTGTACTAAATAGTAGAGACCCAGAAGGGCAAAAATACACAACGCCCCGAATCCATCAGAGAGAATGTGCAGTACCCGCTCTTCGTTGCCGACATAGCTGATCGGCTCAGGGAAGGAGGACAGTTCTTTGAAACCGTTGCGCATGAAAATAAGCGCTAGGATTTCAAACTGCTTGCCCACCGATTTGGAGAAAGAGCACGGCAGAGTGAAAACCAGGCTGATAATCTCAAGAGTCAAAACAAGAACGAAGGCGATCTCAATGGCATGAAAATGATTGGTCGGTATACTGGCCGCAAATGATGATGGCAGCAAACCCTGACGATTCAATTCGATCACCAGAAGAGAGGCCAGGAACAGGATAATCAGACTGACCGCAATTTTGCGGTTCATCTTTTCATGTTCCCAGAAGAGATGCAGCGAATCGAAAAGATAGATTATCCGTTCATAGAGAAGATTCATCATGACAGGTTTGAATGGAAAAATTTACCTGAGTTAAGTAATTTTCACAGGAATAGTCGGCTTTTTTGCCAGCCCCCTCGATTTCAATACCCACGGTAATGATCAAAACGATAATGATCAACTGCCACGTTGTAAAATCCTGTCTATCAATAGAAAATAAAAAAGCATTTCTCCCAGCTCCCGCAGAAAGAAATGCTTTTAAAAAGATAGTCTTGATGGTTTCAGTGAGTCAGCAGTAAAAGGAAAAACGGTTCAACCGGGTTAATAGTCTGCCTGCAAACAGATCAACAGCTAAGCGATAGACACACCTGTTGGATTAGCCCCTTCACCGAGATACCATTCAATCTCAACTTCAAGGCTCATCTTGGTTCCGCGTTTTTTCTTCTCTTCCTCCACCTTGGTCTCAAGGGTGATATTGGCAGGAATACTGAGCTGGACTTCCTGACCGTTGCCTTTAAGTAAAACGTTGCCGCTTTCCAGTTTATCAGCAAGAGTTCTCAGAAAAGTTGCGGTTTCCTGGATGGATTTCGGTTCTTCTGTTTTAAATAACGTTCGTTCTTTTCCCATGATCTTTTTACCTCCTTTGCGTCTGAGCTTCTTTAAACGTTTTTTCACTGTTCCTTTGCGTTTTAAGAAGCAATTCACAGCCTCTTGGCAGACCCCGGGAATTCTCCTGTTGCCATGTTCCCAGTCCTGATAGGTTCTATACGGAGTAGACAGCAACTCGCTCATCTCTTTAAGGGTTGCTCCCCATCTCATCCGTATTGTTTTCAGTTCTTCCGGGGTCATTACCGGCCACTTTGATCCATTGAAAAGATGGCGCCACACCTTCATCCTCAATATGGAAACATTGAATTTGTTCTTATTATACGCAATGCGTGCACAATGTCAAGTTTAAAATTTGCACGCATTGCGTGCATTCATAAGATTTATGCTGTTAGTCCATAAATCAGTATGAAAGATAGAAAAAATCAAACTCTCCACTGAGAAGGATCGAGTTGATAAAAAGACTGGAGTTCTTTGTACAGCTCAGGGTGCTTCTTTTTGAGCTGTTTCGGCATTTCAAAAAAAGTTTCGGTAGCCACAGCAAAGAACTCGGCTGGACTGTTGGCCCCATATGAGTCCATGACGCTCGGCTTTCCTTTTAGTGTCCGGCTCTGAAGTCTTCGGTATTCATTTGTGAAAACCTGCGACCAGGCGGTATAGGCTGATCGCATACCAAGGATCGGGGTACCATTGGCGCTGGAATTCTCCTGATCAAGTTGATGGGCAAATTCGTGCATTGTTACATTCTGGCCGTCCCGGAAATTACGTGCTCCCTGCTTGACACTGTCCCAGGCCAGAACAACAGCGCCGGTACCCCATGATTCTCCCAGGCGGACGGACGGATCCGATGGCGGTATACTCAGGGAATTTCGGTTATCGGCAACATAGGAGGAAGGATAGACCAGAATCGAATCCAGTTTTGGATAACACTCGCATTTGCGGTTAAGCAGCAGCATGCACGCCTGGGCGGCTATAGTCACCTTAATCTCGTCTGTCATCTCCAGACCGCCGCATCCTTCAAAATTCTTCTCGCCAACGAAAATCCGGGTCAGATCACGGAGCTGCCGCTGCTCATCCAATGCCAGTTTTGCATAGGGGGGAATATTCTTTTTCAAAATGGCTTCCCACTTCTTTGGAAACGGTGTTGCCAGCATATCCCACCTCTTCTTCCATTTGAGGGCTGCCAGCACAAACATCACCAGCCAGGTAACAGCAGCACAACCAAGAACAATAAGTAGAACTTTCATTTTGGTTTTCCTTTCTCGTTCAGATAACTCTATACAAATCAAGCAACTTACATTCTTTTTGCAGCAAAACAGTTAAATACTCTTTAATTTTTCACCGAAAGACGATATCGTTTTTTTATTTATTAACTAACAAAACATTCTAAAATTTCAACACTCTATACAGGACCGGCTTTATACAGTCCTCCTTGTACCGATACTATAATCGTTCATAATAGCCGGAGAACTCACCATGAAAGCCCTGCCGATCATTTTATCATTCTCCCTCTTCTTCCTTGCCGGTTGCGGTCCGGCAGTAAAACTGCAACGACTGAAACCGGCTGAAATCGACATGTCTTCCATGCGCAGTTTGGCTGTTCTGGATTTTGAATATTCCGACCGGGGATACAGAACAGCCGCAGATCTTATCGTGGGAATCATCGCCCACAGTATCGGTGTTGAGGCCGGTGGCTCAAGTGATGCCCGGGACGCCGCCTCATATGCTGCCGAACAGCTGATTGGCGCTCTGGCAAATACAAATTACTTTACGTTGATTGACGCTTCCAAATTATACAGCGCAGGCCCACGCACACCCAAGGCGATACAACAGCAATGCCAAAAACTGGGAATAGATGCATTACTTACATCACGTCTTGACTCGGCCGAATGCAGCCTGTCAGACTTTGCCAAAGAGGAAACCGTAATCCACCCGGAGACCAAGCAGAAGATGGTGGTTACCACTCCCTGGAAACAGCAGAGCTGTGAACTGCTGTTCTCCTACCGGATTATCCGGCCCTCAGACAGCAGTATCGTCGCCCAGAAATCCTTCTCAGAGTATCGATACGACTCCGTTCCCCTTGATCAGGTAGAAAGCCTGCCGGATCCAACCTTTCTTCTTTACCGGATGATCGATGAGATCATTCCAAAAATCCCGCGTCAGTTGGCCCCTTACACTATCACCGAGACACGATTTCTAAAAGAGGACAAAAGCTACGACCCAAAGATGAAAAAGGCGAGAACTCTTGCGGAGGCCGGTGATATAGCAGGGGCTCGCAAACTGTACTTACAGCGGTGGCAAGCAACTCATAATATTGCTGCCGGCTATAATGGGGCCATTCTTCTTGAGGCGGAGGGAGAACTCGAAAAGGCAGCTAAGCTGCTGGATGAAATGATCACGAAAACAAGCGATTCATCGGTAGTACGTGAACGACGTCGGGTCGCCCGTGCACTGAAAGAAAAGAAAGCGGCAGAAAAACAGCTTCGTTAAATGAACTATCACAATTACAGTCGCGACAACCATTGAGATAAATAAACGGGTTCCTAGTCGTTTGTTATCCAAAGCTCATACTCACATACGGTTCAACCTTTGACAGAAACCAGCAGTAGAACACGACTAATCCTGAAAAAATGGCTATATACAGCCATCCTTTCCAACGATCAAGTTTGCTGAGAACATTTGTTTCGATTCCATATTCTCTGGGGTCAAGATTGTTCTTCTGGTATTTATTAAACACTGATTGGACAAAATGCCAGACCCAAAATGGTACAGTTTGATTTTCAAGATAATTGTTGAAACGGTAATCCATTAATCGGTTTGAGAGCTTTCTGCTATACCAGTTTTCATAAGCTAGATGAAAGAGCTGATACTCTGGAATCTCAAGAAGATCAGCCACAAACTGAACCGCCTCGGCATCATTCAGAGTATAGTTGTATAATCTGGTTGTAAGAGTAAGTGTTCTCACGATATGCTCTTCAGGCAACAATTGTTGCGTCAGAAATCATTTGGAATGACATCACTTGTATTGAAATGATAACAAGTTATTATTCAGTTTCTCAATATCAATCTTTAGCTCCAAGAATTTTTTTAGGCTGTTGCTGATTATCTTTCAAGGGGAGACTATCGATTTTGTCAAAACCATAATTGAATAGTGTCTTATCAAGTCTCGATTTAAACAAATTATATACTGAAAATTTACTTTCGCTTATAATAGTTGATGATATACACTAAGGTTGTTGGCTGATTGGGAAATAGCCACTTTAATCACTCCCTAACAAGAGGAATAAGACCATGAATTTAGATGATTTACTAAAGCTAGGCGCACAGGTTTTCCAAAAAAGCAATCTCAGCGGTAAAGCCGGCTCGAACCTTGATCCCAGATCAATTATTGCAGCTTTAACAGGGTTGACGGGAGGAAAAGGTTTTGATATCGGCTCAATTATTAACAATTTCGATACCGGTGGATTGGGTGATATCGCAAAAACATGGCTGGGTGATGGTGCCAACCGGTCTATCTCTCCAAACCAGGTTGTAGATGCCATGGGTCAGGACAAGATAGCTGACTTCGCTTCTCAGCTTGGTCTTTCTCCCGATGAGGCTGCAGGAGGTTTATCTGAAGCCTTTCCTCAGATGATCGACAAAGGCTCAGCTGGTGGGTCGTTGCTTGACTCCTTAGGCGGTATGGATGATGTGATCGGAATGGCCGGTAAATTGTTCGGCAGAAAATAATAGCCCTTCTCTTTACTTTAAAGGCCGCCTGAAGCTCTCTCCAGGCGGCCTTTTCTTTTTCCATCAGGTTAAAATGAGCCTGTCCAACCAGGACCAATTGTGGTTAAATAAATTCATCCAGTCTCCCACTTAATTCAATTCCTTGAGGTTTGCTATCAATCAGCAATCTGAAAAACATCTTGTCGCTGTTGATCTCGGCTCCAACAGTTTCCATATGGTTGTCGCCAGAATCGATGACGGCCATATTCACATTCTCGATAGATTGAAAGAGATGGTCCGTCTGCGCGCCGGTCTGGACAGCAATAATTATATTGCTGAAAAAGCGCGAAGACGTGCTCTTGGTTGTCTTGCCAGGTTCGGTGAAAGGGTGAAAGGATTACCAAAAGGAAGCGTGGCTGCGGTCGGCACAAAAACACTGCGACAGGCTAAGAATTCCAAAGAATTCCTTAAAAAGGCGACCCGGACACTGGGCCATCCTATCTCTATTATCGCCGGCAAGGAAGAGGCCCGTCTGATCTATCTCGGCGTTTCCCACTCCCTGGCAAAGGAAGACGGAAAACGGCTGGTCATGGATATCGGCGGCGGCAGCACCGAACTGATCATCGGGGAGGACTTTAAGCCGCTTCATCTTCGCAGCCTGGATATGGGATGCGTCAGTATCAGCAGAAGCTGTTTTCCAAACGGCCAGCTGGCAGAAGCCAACTGGGAAAAAGCGAAAATTGCCGCTCATATGCAGTTGCGGCCGGTAAGGCACCCGTATAGGACAATCGGTTGGAACTCGGTAACCGGTGCTTCCGGAACAATCAAGACCGCTGGCCGAGTCATCCACAGCCTCAACAGTGATTATTACGACATCACTTTAAAAAGGCTCTATTTGGTACGGGATACCATGATTCAGGCCGGCAATCTGGACAACCTTGAATTGCCCGGACTCGGCATTGACCGCAAACCTGTTTTTGCAGGTGGACTGGCGGTTCTAATTGCCGCTTTTGAGGCCCTGCAGATCAGGAAGATGCAGGTTTCCGATGGAGCGTTACGCGAAGGATTGCTCTATGATCGTTTGGGCCGCATTCAAAGCGAGGATATTCGTTTAGAAACCATCACCCATACCCAGGAACGATTCGGCATGAGCCAGGAACAAGCGCTGCGAGTCAGTAAAACCGTTCAACAGCTATTCAGCTTTGTTGAAGAAGACTGGCAATTACAGCTGGAGCATGCTGAAATTCTTCATTGGGCAAGCAGTCTTCATGAAATCGGCTTGGCTGTTTCCCATTCCGGTTTCCATAAACATGGCGCCTACTTACTTGACAACGCTGATCTGCCGGGTTTTTCCTTTGAAGAGCAGGATTGGATGAGCGTGCTTGTCCGTTGCCACCGGAAACGAATATCAAAGGAGCTATTCGACACCCTGCCTGGTCACCATTTTCAAACGGCTGTCAGACTGACGGTCCTTCTTCGTCTGGCTGCCATGCTGCATCGCTCGAGAAAAGATGAACGAGCCGCCATAAAACATCTGACTCCAACAGACAATGGCATGAAGATACAATTTAAAAAACATGCGTTGAAAAACCACCCTCTTCAACTTGTCAGCCTGAAACAGGAAGCAGAGTATTTACAGGAAGTTTCCTTTCAACTTGAGTACTCTTGATCTTATTTTCCTGCATAATCAGTCTTAATTTAAGGTAGACGAAAGGTTCCATCCAAGACCCGTATATTATCTTCTACATAGAACCTGACAGATGTCTGTGCAAGTAGTCGGGTATCCCCTTCCCATGCGTTTGCATACAGGGTACTCTGATATTCTGATGATTCAGGTGGTTGCCACTGCGGCTTTCTCAGACAGTAACTTCTCTCGCCGGACAACAATGAAGCTCCTCCGCCAAGAATAGATGAGCCTTGAGCAGAGCAAAGGTTTTTATCCGTCAAGACCCAATGACGAGTTCCCCAGGCTGGTCCATGGGTCGTTAGGATGAGCTTAGTCATGGAATTACACCCTTTAACGCCAATGACAGCATTTTGTGGGGAACCCGGATGGTAATAGTGGCCATTCATGGGACTGATGATCCTCAATTCACATTTATTTGGCTTATTTAGAGCTGTTGTGGAAATGCCAAAACTCAACCAGGCCACATATGAAGGCGATACATCATCATCAACAGCATTGATCCATGTATTGATGTTATCGCCGGGAGGAGGCGCAGGAAAAACGACTCGATACGGCGGTGCGCTGACAGTGCCAGTTTGAAAATAATCAATCCCTGAAAGCTGATAATCAAAATTATCCAACAGAAATTCAACCCTGTCCACGCCATCGCATTCCGTTAAAACAACTTCAAGCACAAGCGGTGCTCCCGGGGACACATTGGAGGTATCGGCAGGTGAGGTCAATTCCATTTCACATTCAGCTGATGTTGTCGAATCGTCGCCCGGTATCCTGAAGCGTCCTGCGTTGATGGTTGTATGAATATCAATCGGCTTCTTCTTTGGCTCTTTTATCGGTTTGTTTGCGCCAATTTGTTTGCCTGGATGAAAGTATCCACTCTTCCTCTTTTCCATTGCCATTGAACGTCTTTTGAAATCTGATAACCTCTTCTTGCTGATTGGCAGTTCTGCCTTTTTTTTAAAATTGCGCAGATCATTCAACGCTTTTGCTTTGTTTTGATAAGAAATCCCTTTCTTCCTTTTACAATGTTCCTCAAGAACCCGTTTTTCCAGGCTATATTGTTTGTTTTTATTCAACGACGTCAATCTCAGACAATATCCTGTAACTGTTTCTGCACACTGTTTCTGTGCCGATTGATATCCATTTTGATAAAACTGACCTCTCCTTTTTTTCAGACATTCCTGAGAGGTTACTTTTTTCCTGTCAACCTTGCCCCCGCTGCAGCAATATCCTGTTATTCTTTTTTCGCAAGACTTTTCAGCACCCGCTTTTTCATTAAAAAACTCCCCTCCATTGTTTTTGCAGGTTCCATAGGTTGCTTTGTTTACATCTGCCTGTTTACCGCAGCAGTATCCCTTTTTCTGCATCAGACAGCTCCACTTTGCCAACCGGGTGTTACTCTTTCCCATGAAAGTTCCTTTACAACTGTCTTTTTCCATCTTCTGTTTTGACAGTTTACCATTACGGCAACAGTACCCTTTGGGTGAGTTGTTCTCTTTGTTCTTGTCCAACTGTCTCAATTTCTTTGGCAAATCCTTTGTTGGCTCTGTTTTTTTCCCAATATCCTTTTTTTGATACTCAGATAACCCATTCCCCTGCTTTTTCTGACCGCCCATAACAGTTGAGGGGAGAACAAAGAACACAAACAGTACAGAAAGGATAATTGCTGTTGCCTTTTTCATTTTGGAATTCTCCATAGCCAAAAGCTGGTCAATTAACCATAACCTGAATTAATGGGTATCAATGCCAACAATCTTTTCAGTATTAAGAGTCTCTGCACCTAAAGAAAGTTCATTTATTCTTTTTTAAAGTGTCCGAAACCCAATTTTATTTTCACTCTAACAATCGCTTAATCCCAATTTAACAATGTTGGTTTCTGTTATGGGTGAATTGGTATACCCACGCTCAAAAAACCACAGAGCCGGAAATGTTCGGCATGCAGATCAAATATACTCTTGCGAGAATATCGTCTCTCATCACATTATTGTTGATTGCGTTTTTCTCCTCTGTCTCAGAGCAAATACAACAGGGACGGCTAGGTCTTGAGAATACTTGGAGTCAATGCCTGACAAATAATCTGGAAGCTCAGAATCTTTTTGAAAAATTAAATTTGAACTTTTTAGTGAGCCAGTAGGACATAAAGATATGAGAAAACAATTCATTCGTCGAATGAACCTTACTAATAGAGGAGGAATGAAAAATGAAGACAATTGCCTATCTCACACACTGTATGAGTCAGATGATGTTCCCCGCGCCGGGGAGAACAATCAAGAGGGTCGCAGCCACTCTTTTCGCCACGCTCTTCGCCGTCTTCGTGGTGCCCGGTCACCAGGCCTCGGCGGATATCTCGCATTTCAAATTTCTCGAAGACGGCGATGGAATCATTGAATACGTCTATGACGACGACCTGAATCTCAAGGAGAGGGTGATCTACGACGATGATTGGAATATCCTCGGCATCTGGTACTACGGTAATCCCAACCCCGAAGACTCGTCCGGCAATATGAAGGGCGACTATGACTCGGCGGCGGCCCTGGCCAAACAGAATTCAGAGCTGAAGGGCATTGTCGGCGGCTTCGAGTATGACTGGGCAGACACGCCCATCGGCAGACATCGAACCGGTAGCGGCAACGGGCAAATTCCAGCTCACAACCCGAATCCGGGCGACTCATCCGGCGCCAGCACCTCCCCTCGCCCTCTCAGCCCCCCGGATCTGGACCCGGGAAGCGGTTCAGTGGGTAGCGGGAATGGATGGTTCAACCCCAACAGCGGCAGCCCGGCTGGGCAGCTCAAAAAGAATGGTAAAAAGCGGGGCAACCAGGGTGACGGCGATGACGGCGGTTCTGACCCTACGGGCGGAGACGGCATGTTTGGTGATCTACCGGGTCCACCCGAGCTGGTCAACCCGAACCCCGTATTCTCTATGGCTGCAGGCCAGCAGGTTGCCAGGAAGAAAGTAGCAAGAAAGCCAGCTGCCAGAAAGGTTGCTAAGAAAAAAGTGGCCAGGAAGGGTATCAAGAAGAGAGTAGCGAAGAAAAAGGTAGCCAAGAAGGGTGTTAAGAAGAAAGCAGCGAAGAAAAAGGTAGCCAAGAAGAGTGTTAAGAAGAAAGTAGTGAAGAAAACCACGGCTAAAAAGGTTGCTAAGAAAAAGGTAACAAAGAAGCCCGCAGCTAAGAAAGTTGTTAAGAAGAAAGTAGCGAAGAAAACAACTGCTAAAAAGTTTGCTAAGAAACTTACAATATAAAATAGTTCTAAAGCCAGCCACTCAAACTATTGCAAAAAAGAAAGCGGTTAAGAAGAGTCCTAAGAAAAGTACGAGATATTTCCCTGTATCCGGTTCTCGTCAAACCCTGCAATATCGAATGAAGAAACTTGGCATCACAGTGAACAAACTCGAATCATTATTCTGAATCAGTGAGCGGCAAGCTGTGGTTTGGCTCAAAATTATCAAACCGATCAGCGATAGTTGGCTATGCCGGTCGGTTTGAGCGCTTTCAGATACAGTGCAGAGGACGCATCTAAGGAAGATACAAGGTGAGAGTTTTCCACAGTTGTAAATTAGAATAAACATTCTAAATTCAATGTATTATGGAAAAACAGAACAGCTTTTGGTCATGGATTCAGGATTATAACAGTACGGGAATAGCTGGAATCAACGCAATGGAGAAACAGCTTACATCACACCTTATTTCATATGACCGCATATGCGCCTATGTTATAGGAAATAGGACATCTCTTTCCGTTTAAGGTCGATGACCAATACCTGTTAGGTTGCCTATCCAACATAGGCTGACTATATCCATACTGGATAAACCATTCCAGGAATTCAGCAGACCGGAATAATTATTTCTGCTCAGTCGCCTCCTGCATCCCCTTTAAAAACTCGCCAACCGCACGGCCGGCTTCCTCAGGGGTCATATCATCCATTTTTTCCTCGAGCTTTTTGGTAAACTCATCGGTCTTCTGTTCTATGTTCCGAGCCTGGCGTTCACCGGAGAGGGACGTTATAATCATGAATGCGCAAAGCACTCCAAAAACGAGCCAGGACTTGCGGGATTCAATCCTGTGTACTTCAACAGAGGCGGTTACCAGCAGATACATCATCCAGAGAAGACTGACAATGGAACCGATATACGGAATAGTGCTCAGCAGGGTTGTAATCACACAGATTCCGCTGGTATAGGCCGTACAACGAAAAGCAACCTCATAGGATTCGGCTGATCCCATCAATTTCCATATAACAAACAGGATCGCCGCAACAACAAAACCAAAAAGAACAATCATGATCGGAATGATTAATAGGGAAAAGATGACCATCCCGAATGATGCCGCAGGGCTACCCAACCCGACCAGGGTCAGAATCGCCTGAATGAGACCGCAAAATACTCCCATGACGGCAAGAAAGACGATCGGATCAACCAACCCTCCGGTTTTATCCATCGACCTGAAAAACCCGACTGGATTTTTAATAACCTGCATCATGGTTTCGATAATTTCCTGCAAGTCTACTTTCTTCGGCCCCTCCTTCTGGAGCTTGGGTGTGCTGTTTTGGTCCATAACGGTGGTCCTCTTGGAATTGAAATAGCAAATTTTTTTCACAAGTATAAAGAACTGGACAGCAAAAAGAAAGCTAAGAAATAGAACATAAATTCCATTTTAGTAGTGTTATAATGTTGGTTAGGTCGAGACCAGCCTTGCCGTTTTTCTTCCTCATACTGTATAGTGCTGCAATTCAGTACAATTAAATAATCAAACACCAGTCGTCTGATATTCTTCCATTAGCCGAATTAAATCAGGCAAAACTTGGTCAAAAAATGAGAACAAAAAAAGCCATCCGCTTTTCCATTGACCGCGGCGGCACCTTCACCGATGTGTATGCCGAAGTTCCAGGCAGTCCCGGATACAGAGTGGTCAAACTGCTCTCCGAGGATCCTGCCAACTATGATGACGCGCCACGTGAAGGCATACGGCGAATCCTGTCCGAATTTTTCCCGGAGCAGAATAACAGTTTTATAGTTGACCCATCACCCATCGATTGGATCAGAATGGGCACCACGGTGGCTACCAATGCCCTGCTTGAACGTAAAGGTGCCCCGAGTGGTCTTGTTACGACCAAAGGTTTCGGCGATATCCTGCAAATCGGCAACCAGGAGAGGCCCGAGCTCTTTGATCTGCGTATCGATAAACCTGAACTGCTCTACAAAAAAGTTCTCGAAGTGGACGAGAGAGTCCGCCTTTTGGAAAGGGATGAATCGTTTAACGGTAAAGTTATCACTGCTGTCAGCGGTGAACGTTTCGCCGTGCTTTCAGAACCGGACCTGGAGCTGCTACGGCCCAGGCTTGAAACCCTTCTGCTGGAAGGAATCACCAGTCTCGCCATCGTCTTTCTGCATGCATACGGCTATCCACAACATGAGCTGCTTGTCGGTAAACTGGCAGAAGAAGTCGGCTTTTCCCAGATATCCCTCTCATCCCAAGTCATCCCCATGGTCAAGCTGGTGTCCCGAGGCGATACAACCATGGTGGACAGCTACCTGACTCCGCATATCCGCGACTATCTCAGCAGCTTCAAAGAAGGTTTTACAGACAACCTGAAAATGACCAAGCTATGGTTCATGCAATCCGATGGCGGCCTTACATCAGCTGAAGATTTTACCGGTAGCCGGGCTATCCTCTCCGGTCCGGCAGGCGGTGTGGTCGGTTACGCTATGACCACGTATGACAGAGAATCAAAAAAACCTGTCATAGGCTTCGATATGGGCGGCACGTCCACCGATGTGTCGAGATACGGCGGCGAATTTGATCTGAGATTTGAAACCCGAACCGCCGGAGTTCGTATTCAGGCTCCTCAACTCGATATCCGTACAGTTGCCGCCGGCGGTGGTTCCCGTCTCTTCTTCGACAATGGACTATTCAAGGTCGGACCTGAATCCTCGGGTGCCCATCCCGGTCCTGTCTGTTACCGGAAAAATGGTTATCTCTCCATTACCGATGCCAATATTATTCTTGGACGGCTGCAACCGGATTACTTCCCACACATATTCGGCCCAAATGAAGATCAACCCCTGGATCGCAATAGTTCGTATAATCGGATGGCTGAACTGACCGATACCATCAACAGCTTTTACAAACAAACCAGCACACCTCCGCTGACTGTTGAGGAAACGGCCTTTGGTTTTATCCAGGTTGCCAATGAGGTGATGGTACGACCCATCCGTGAAGTTTCTGTTTTACGGGGATTCGACTCAAAAGACCATATTCTCGCCTGTTTCGGCGGAGCTGGAGGCCAGCATGCCTGTGCCATTGCCCGCAGACTAGGGATTACGTCGATTTTCATTCACCGTTTTGCCGGCATTCTTTCAGCCTACGGTATGGGGCTTGCCGATACGGTAGCCGAAAAACAACAACCTGCATCCGGTAAGCTCAGCAACCACAGACTGGTTGAGCTATTTAACCAGCTAGACGATCTGCAGCAACAGACCGAAAAGGAACTGCTGGACCAGGGGATATCGTCTGAGGCCATCCACAGTGTCCAATATCTCAACTTGCGCTATCAGGGAACCGACACTTCGATCATGATTGAACGGCCTGATGATGATGATTTTAACCGCCTGTTTCAACAGGAGTATCGGCGTGAATTTGGGTTTGAGCTGACACAGCGGGATATTCTGGTTGATGACCTGCGTGTCCGGTCCATGGGAAAAGGGACGGAACCGCCCTCTTTCCCAACTCAACAGGCTGAGGGACCTCCGCAGAAGCGGGATACCGTTTCCTGTTATTTTGAAGGCGGCTGGTGCAGGACCGACCTGTATGCTGTCAATGATCTTTGCGGTGGCCATAAAATAAACGGGCCGGCAATTCTCATCCAGCAGACAAGCACCATTGTGATTGAACCGGACTGCACTGCCACAATCACCGAATTTGGCGATGTGAATATCACGGTTGCAGCCTCCCGGTCTCAAGGTATTGATACTGCCGTCGATCCTATTCAGCTCTCTATCTTCAGTAACCTGTTCATGTCCATTGCCGAACAGATGGGCAGGATGCTGCAGAAAACGGCTATTTCAACCAATATCAAAGAGCGTCTCGACTTTTCCTGTGCCCTTTTCGGCCCGGACGGCAACCTGGTGGCCAATGCCCCTCACGTTCCGGTTCATCTCGGCGCCATGAGTGAGGCGGTCAAAGAACAAATCCGCAGAGCCGACAATTTACAGCCGGGAGATGTCCTTGTCAGTAACCATCCTGCTGCGGGCGGTAGTCACCTGCCGGACATTACGGTAATCACCCCGGTTTTTAAAGACAGCAAAATCATCTTCTGGGTTGCCAGCCGGGGACACCATGCCGATATCGGCGGTATCTCTCCCGGCTCCATGCCGCCTGACTCACGCAATCTTGCCGAAGAAGGCGCTGCCATTATTTCATTCAAACTTGTCGACAACACCATTTTTCAGGAAAAAGGGATCACCGAGCTGCTTCTGAAACCTGCCAATACTCCACAGGAAGATGGCCGGCCGCCGATCTCCGGAACCAGACTGCTGAGCGACAATATTTCCGACCTTAAGGCCCAGGTGGCGGCCAATAACAAAGGGATCGATCTGATCTTTGAGATGATCGACAGTTACGGTCTTGAAGTAGTCCAGGCCTATATGGCACACGTTCAGGATACTGCAGAAAAAGCTGTACGTGTCAGTCTGATTGAACTTTCCCGTCTAAAAAGAATGGGAAGGTGCGACAGCATCAGTGCAACCGATTATCTGGACGATGGCAGTCCGATAGTCCTGAATCTCACTATAGATCGAACTGACGGCAGTGCGATCTTTGATTTTACCGGCACCGGTCAGGAACTGGCAACCAATCTCAATGCTCCCAAAGCCGTGACCCAGTCGGCTATTCTCTATTGCCTCCGCTGCCTGATTAAAAAAGATATTCCTCTTAACCACGGCTGCCTGCTGCCCATCAAACTGGTTATCCCCAAAGGCTCCCTACTCGACCCATCTCCGGAAGCCCCTGTTGTTGGTGGCAACGTTCTTACTTCTCAACGGGTAGTCGATGTGGTCCTTAAGGCCTTTGGCGTGGCTGCCGCCTCCCAGGGCTGTACAAACAACCTCACATTCGGCAATGAACATTTCGGTTATTACGAAACCATCGGTGGTGGAGCCGGTGCCGGCCCAGGCTGGAACGGCCAGTCAGGTGTCCATACCCATATGACCAATACCCGGATTACCGATCCTGAAATTCTGGAAAACCGCTATCCCGTTTTGTTGCGGGAGTTTTCTATCCGGAAAGGTTCAGGCGGGAAAGGGAAATATACAGGAGGTGATGGTTTGGTGCGGGAGCTTGAGTTTCTACAACCCCTCAATACAGCAATCCTTTCAGAACGTCGGGTCTATCAACCCTATGGGCTTGAAGGCGGTCAACCGGGCAAGACCGGAGAAAACAGTTTTATTCGCCAGAATGGTGAAATACTGGATCTGGGAGGTAAAAACGAGATACGAGCCGAAGCGGGAGACCGCATCAGAATTTGTACCCCAGGAGGCGGTGGCTACGGCAAGTAAAAGGATCGGAGTGTTTGCTTACCTACCACGGTCTGTGGTCTCCGAATAACAAAATAGGCCACCATCCTCGCAGGGGAGTGGAGCGGACGCTGTGATCTCACCAAGATTACCATGACCTCAGGTCTCGTAAAACGATAACTAGGTAGCCTCTATGCCATCAGTTTGCAGGCTTCTTCGCTCTCGATAGTTTTATGGCGCCGATTTTCATCTGTTTCACACCTTTAAAGTAAGGTCCCCACCATCGAATGGCCAGTGGAACACTGATATTGAGAAGAAAGGTGACGAACATAAGGATATAAAACTGCTCCGTTGTCAGAAGACGGTTCTGCACATAGGTAATGTTCAAAACAATTAAAGCCAATTCAGCACGTCCAAGCATACCGAAGCCGATCATCACACTCTCATGCCAATGGTATTTCCCGGTAAACCTTGCAGCCAGACAGGCGGAGACAATCTGCAGAACAAAAACTGTGGAAAACAATAGTATAACCGCTGGCAGAATGGTGATCAGTATTTCGCGGTTGATCAATAACTTGGCGCCGAGAGTGACAAAAAAGATCGGCCCGAATATGGAAAAGGCAACATCATTAATAAATCGCTTGGTGTATCTGAGGTGGCGTTTGAATTGAGTCTTTGTTTCCTTGATCTTAATTATGAAATAATCCTCCTGTAAGAACAGGGCGGCAAAGTAGGCGCCAATGGCCGGATGAAAACCGAATTCATGAGCCAGGGCACCAATGCCGATAGCGATGAAGATCAGCAGCAGAGAGGAATGTTCGCTTCGCATGAGAACCCTCAAACCTGTCACCCGATAAAACAGTTCGGGAATCCACAACAGTTTGGATTCTTTCCGGAAAGAAGACCTGGTCACACGTTTCTGTGGAAAGCCGAACAACCCGACAAAGAATAGGATTATAAAAAAGACAACAACCTTGCCAAGAACAATCAGAACATTGAGAAAAAGCTGTGAATCTTGAGCTGCCTCTCCTGAAATATCCAGCAGCAGCAAGGGGATGATGATCGCCAACCCCGTAAGTGACAGGACATCGTCTACGACTGCAGCGCTGATGATACCGGTAGTCACACGCGAACGGTGCAACCCTCTGCTTCTGAGAGACATCAAGGTCAACGATACGGCAGTTGCCGTCATGGTGAGTCCCCAGATAACAGCAGACCTGGGTCCGTATCCCATGAATATGGCAGAATAGTAACCTGCAAGAAATGGAAAGATAGCCCCGATTATGGCGATCCCCCATGCCTTGCGGATGCCCTGAATAAAGTTCTCCAGACTCTCCTCGAAGCCAAGGGCGAACATGATGAAAATTATACCGATCTGGCCTATATAATCGAGCGCTTCACTCTCCTGGGGAATAATGCCCAAATTCCCAAGAATCGCTCCGATGACAATCAACCACAGGACATCAACTGTTGCGGTCTTGGCTGCGATGATCTTGGCAATAATGACAGTGCCGAAAATGACGGCAGTTACGGCCCAGATAGTATGGTCCATATTGGCTCGTTATTGTAGATGAGTCTTTTTCCTGCTTTATACCATTTTAAAACAATCGTAGTTGTTTGTGAAATACAGATATACATAATTGTTATGTACTCCATGTGTTGGTTCCTTCTTCTTTCCGACGAAGCACACTCCGGACTTCATCAAGTAACCAGACACTGTACACCGGCAAAGCACCTGGATTCCAGCTTCCACTGGAAAGATGGAGAAAACTTGTTGAATATGGAAAATCATTGCAGGTAATCCAGATTTCTCTCATCTCATGTCATATAAAATCCTATAGTTCAGTATTCAACCTTACAATTCAGAAAACGAGGTATGATGTTACCTGAGATTCACAGTAATAATTTAAAGTTGTAGATTTGCTCAAGTGACTGAGGTTGGCAATTCAAATAGAGATAAAAATAGAAAAAATTCACAAAAGACAGAATACAAGGGCTATCTTGGATTCAGTTCAACCTATTACTGTTCTTCAATCATCATTGTTTTCCCTTTAATAATAAAGCTCGTAGAACCTAAATTGTACTTTTTATAACGGTATCAATAAAACTTTCCTTGTATCCTATTAACTTATCTCTGCTCCTCATAACCAAGGACAAATACTCAGGCTTAAAAAAGTTGTCTAAAGCGATGAATTCTAATTTTCTATTCTCTAATACCTCCATCCCTTCAACTGCTGAAGCAAAGGAAATTCCTAATCCTTCCTCGACATAAATTGAGCTTAATTCTACGTTTGACGATTCCATTACTATTTGAAAATCTTTTGAACTTTTCTTCAGCGAATTAAAAAATTTCTTCCTCTCTGGTAACAACAAGTCTTGAGGTGGCACTATTAATGGATATTTGGCAATTTGATTCAAGGTCAAACGTTTCAATTTTGTTAAAGGATGCTTGGGCGGCACCATTAAAACAAAAGACACTTTCTTCCATGGTATTGATTTTAATGCGTCTGGTATGATTGATTTCAAAGCGACGCAAAAGTCAGCTTCTCCTTGCTGAACCAAGCGAATAGCTTTTTCTTGAGGACGATCTAAAACCTTGAGTTCTACAAATGGAAATCTATTTGTGAAAGTTGTGAGTATTTCAGGAAACAGGCGCATGAGTGTTGTAAATGGAGCAGCGAACTTTAGACTTCCCCTTGGTTGGCCCTGCATTTCGTAAATATCTTCTTTCAACTGATTGAACTCAGTCAAAGTAATGACTGCAAATTTGAAAAATTTTTCACCTTCAGGTGTTAAAGTAATCTTTCTTGGTGTACTTCTATCAAAAAGAAGACATCCAAATTCTTGCTCCAGTGACTTAATTTGCTGGCTTAATGCTGATTGAGTACGAAAAGTAAGTTCTGCAGCTCTGGTAAAATTCCTTTCTTTGGCTGCAAAATAAAACCCTTTTAGTTGTTGCCATTCCATGTCATTAGCCTCAGTAATTGGTGCAATCAGGATCATTAATTTTACTTATGCTTATTTGTGGCATATAAGTGGTGTAAAATCAATTTTAAAAGTGAGGAGGTAAATAGAATGGCCCAAAACATAAAAACAGGAATCAAGCATACCTTTAGACACCGAATCAGCGATAGTCTGACCGTGCCCAAATTACTGCCAGTTGCTCCTGAATTTCAGATTATGCCAAATGTACTTGCGACCGGATATATGGTGGGATTAATTGAATGGGCGTGTATTCAAACAATAAACCCTTTCCTTGATTGGCCAGATGAACAAACAGTTGGAACACACATAGATGTAAGCCATTTAGCCGCTACTCCTCCAGGACTTGGAATAGAAATCATAGTTGAACTCGTAGCAGTAGAAGGGCGGAAATTGATTTTTAATATTGAGGCTAAAGACGATTTTGACTTAATAGGGAAAGGGTCTCACCAACGTTTTATAATTTATCCGGAAAAGTTCAATAAAAAGGTTGAGCAAAAGGCCAACCAGCTGAATCAATCCCAAAGTTCTTTTAGATGACTACAGCCATATGGAATCATTGTCCGATCCGTCAATTCAATCAGGGTATCCATCACACCATTTCATCATGGGTGCTGGTGGCGATTGGGTCCTTTGCCGATTCACAACCTGACAAGGTTAAAACACAGGATATACGAAGACATTGTTCTCATAGGAAAATGGCCGCAGGTAGTGCAGATTTGTGCAGGCTCACTTGAACGTAATAAGTAGCCCAACACGTTCAAATGAGACCGTACAAATCTGTGCTGCCTTTCATCCTTACCATTCCTGAAACACACTCAACTAAAATATGAAACTCTACCCTCTCCAGGAAAATGAGTGCAGGTGGTGCAGATTTGTGCAAGCTCACTTAACCGTTATAGCAGCTCCTATACGGTTAAGTGAGACCGTGCAAAGATGCGCTGCCTTTCATCCTTACCATTCCTGAAACACACTCAACTAAAATATGAAACTCTACCCTCATCAGGAAAATGAGTACAGGTGGTGCAGATTTGTGCAAGCTCACTTAACCGTTATAGTAGCGCCTATACGGTTAAGTGAGATCGTGCAAATATGTGCTGCCTGCACTCATTTTCCATTGGCTTGGAGGACTTGGGTAGCCTGCTCCAGTATCCCCTCAGGAAAACCCACAACAGGATAAATCACCAAAAAACCGACAATCCAAAGCAGCAGCATAGACAGAAGAAAGAAACCAAACCCGTACTTAACAAAATCAATCGCCTCAAGTGCCCGCTTATTACTATCGGGATAGATACCCAAGGCAAAAGTAAGGGCATTTGCCGGTGAGCCCACAATGAGAAAATGAGCATAGGATGAGGCCAGGGCCACACCCAGGCCAATGGCCCAAGGCTCTCCGGCAACCTGGGTCATAATCCCCATGGGGACCACGATCGGCCCGATCAGAGCCACCGTTGCCGCATCGGACATGAAGTTGGTTACCAGGCCGGAGAAAGCGGACATTCCAACCCACAATCCGATACCTTTATCCATACCAACCTGGGAAAGACCTTGAAGGAATTCGGTAGCCAGCCACAAAGCCCCGCCGCTCTCTTTTAAGAGCGCTCCCAAAGTCAGGGCTCCGCAATACATAAACCAGGCGTTGAAAGAAATGCGATTAATTATGTCTTCAAACTTAACCGTTTTAAATAAAACAGGTATAACCAAGGCCAGCAATGCCGGACCGCCAAGACCTGTGGCCTCACCCCCGAAAATCCAGAGTGTGACTATCAAAAAAAGCGTTCCGGCAGTCACATATTCGGCATATTGCATCTTGCCCATCTTACGGGTTTCTTCTTTGATGTACTGTAGACCTGGTGTTAAATCTCTTGTTTTAATCCGTTTAGAAAACAGTGCCCCCATATAGAGAATTAGCAGAATGGAGCCTAGCGGCACCAGCGCCCAACCGTACTGCATCCAGCCTGAATAGGTGATCGGGATATCATACTCGTTGAAAAAGCCCATCATAATCACATTGCGGCCGCCAGCCGACGGAGTTCCTGGGCCACCCATATTGAGTGCGAAGCAGAGGGAGAACAGCATATATTTGGCAAGCGCCGGATCATGGACAATTTTACCATCCGGACTGTTAGCTCTGACCGAACCGTAATAAACAGCCATTATCACTGGTACCATAAAGGAACACATGGCAGGCGCCGACATAAAAGAGCCGACTATGGACATGGAGAGACACAAGACAATCATCGGCTGCCAGAATCCCTTGGTCCATCCTAGCAACCATACAGCCAGTCGTTTATGGAAACCAACTTCTACCACCGTAGCCCCCAAGGCAAACACACCAAGCATAAATAACGGCGCGTCACCGGCAAAGGTCTTGCCGATCATGTTAAACGGCAGGAGTCCAAAAAAGTAGGCCATCAGCGGCATCAGAATACCGGTCACTCCGATTGGAAGAGCCTCAACGGCAAAGAAGATAATGGCCATGGGAACAATCCCCAGGACGATCATGGTCTTGGCGGCAGCGCCCTCCTTGTCATGGGCGAGCTCCCAATCGATCATCTTCTGGACATACCCATATTCTTCCATCACCTCGATAAGTGACTGAGGCACCGGGAGGATAAAGGCAATCAGAATAAAAACAATGGTACCTGCTCCAATCCACAATTCCTTTTTGGCAAATATTCCGGTTTTTTCTCCATGGGTATCCATGAACTGTATCCTCCTACTCTTTTGCGATTGCGCAACAGTTTTACTGCAAGCAGCAAAAACCGCAGGCTTTACCTGCGGATAATGTTGCTTAATAAAACAAAGGTGCAACGCACTATTTGCTTACCGGCTTTGCCGGCAAGCAAAGCCACGCTTTTTAAGCATGGATGTTTATTCCCCCAAGTTAAATCGTCCTCAGATCATCACTTTCCTTTCACGTCTTACATTTTTTCATCTCCCTGCAAACAGTTGCATACAAATCTGAGAGACGTAATATGCCGATTATTTCATAGTCGTTTTTCATTACCAGAAGAGAATAAAAAGGGTAAACAAGAAGCTGCTGTAATGCATCTCCAAGCGTTGCACTCTCGTCAATCAACTCAGCACGTTTGGGCGGTTTGACAACATCAATGACCATCAGTTGACTTGCCCTGTCACATGCAATCTGCAGTGGGTCAATCCATAGGACATTTTTTTCCGTCAACGACTGGATGAGATCCGGGCTGTATCCTTCACGGGAGAGGACTTCCTCGCCTTCCTTATTTAAAGACTCAGGTTTAAGGGCACTCAGAATACTCTTCATGTTCATCTTGCCGATCACCTCGCCATTCCTGTCCAACACAAAAATCGCCCTGTGTTTATACCGTAAAGGATCGGTAGATCTCTGCGAATTATCAAGAGCAACCACAGCTTCATAGAGTGTCGCATCAAGAGGAACAGTTGTATATGATTCGACGGGAATCATCAGGTCTCTCACCATTATCGTTTTCATTTCTCTACTCCTGAAAAATTTTTCAGACTCAATTTATGTGAAAAACTCCCCATTAAAAGGTATGTTTGAAAGTTGTAGGCTGGGAGTGTGTTTATACCAGTACGTGCTTATGTTGAAACAGACTTCGACATATAAAAATCGCGACACTCCATCATGCAGTGAATTGGTTAAAAATGCAATACAATCTCTGCAATCCGTCGAATGAAAAAAGATCACAGGAGCAGACAGGACTATGGACAACCCTCTTCTACAGGCGATCAAAAAGGCAAATCAGGGATACTGGGATGAAGCGCACCGGATCGTTCAGCAGATTAACGATCCCATCTCACACTGGCTTCATGCCAATCTTCATCGTGAAGAGGGGGATCTGGATAATGCCAGGTACTGGTATCACATGGCCGTCAGGGAATATACAGATAAGGATATCCGTGAGGAACGACGCCTTATTAAACAGTTCCTTAAGACTGGAGAATAACCATTCCAATGAAAAAAATAATTATTAAACCCGAAATTTACACTTTCGATATAGACGCTTCCCAACATGTGAGCAACATTTCCTATATCAAATGGATGGAGATGGGTCGTAACAAGCTGCTGACAGAAGCCGGGATGACATTCGACGAAATCGGCAGACAGGGGTTTGCGCCGACCCTTACGCACACGGAAATTCAATACAAAAAAGCGCTCTACATCGGTGACACGATCCGCATTGAACTCTTTCTTACCCAGTTGAAAAAAATATCAGGAACAATTCAGTTTAACTTTTTCAACCAGCATGATGAATTGGTGGCAGAAGGCAAACAGGGTGCGCTGTTCTTTTCTTTGGAAACTAAACGACCATATCGGCTGACAGAAGAGCAGCGACTGAAGTTCACAGAATACTTATTAAAGACTGGGGGGTGATCTAGATCCTTGTCATGCCATTCAGAAATTATTGTTAAATACTTGTCAGCCGCACATCCAACTACCATCGTTCCCACGTGGTTTTTGGCAATATCAGACTTGAGGAACCACACATGAAACGTGATCGGATGATGGCAACTATCAAGAAAAGCGGCTCAACTCCATGGGATATCATTGTCATCGGCGGTGGCGCCACCGGGATTGGGACAGCACTTGATGCAGCCTCCCGCGGTTACCGCACGCTACTACTCGAACAGTCCGATTTCACCAAAGGCACATCCAGCCGTTCAACCAAGCTCGTCCACGGTGGAGTGCGTTATCTGGCTCAGGGAGACATTTCTCTTGTCCTGGAAGCCCTCCACGAAAGGGGCCTTCTCTATCACAATGCCCCTCATATTGTAAAAAATCAGTCCTTCATCATTCCAAACTACGATTGGTGGGATGGGCCGTTCTATGCGGTCGGCATGAAAGTGTACGATATGATGGCTGGGAAGCTTGGCCTCGGTCCTTCCCAAGCTCTGTCTCCCAAAGAAGTACTCAAGGCGATACCCAATCTGGTAACAGAAGGGCTTCGGGGCGGTGTCATTTATTATGATGGACAGTTTGATGATTCAAGACTGGCAATCAATCTGGCCCAGACTTGTGTCGAGCATGGCGGTATTGTCCTAAATTATATGCGCGTTACAGGCCTGACAAAAAACCGTGACGGGACTATCTCAGGAGTCAAAGCTATCAACGAAGAGAGAGGAGAGACTCATTCACTGCAGGCCCGTTGTGTCATTAATGCAACCGGTGTTTTTGTCGATGAGATCATGCAGATGGACGAACCTGGTTCCCCTCCTCTTGTAAGGCCGAGTCAAGGTGTACATATCATTCTGGATAAAGGTTTCTTAAAAGGCGATTCGGCTATCATGATTCCCAAAACCTCAGATGGTCGGGTACTTTTTGCCGTGCCATGGCATAACCGTGTGGTTGTCGGCACAACAGACACACCTCTTGAAGATTGTTCTTTAGAGCCCCGCCCACTTGAAGAGGAGATCGACTTTATCCTCTCGACTGCTAAGGAATATCTAACCCGTAAACCACTTAGAAAAGACATCCTATCAATTTTTGCCGGTCTTAGACCACTGGCAGCACCTGATAAAAACAGTGACACAGACAACACCAAAGAAATCTCCCGTAGTCATCACCTGCGGGTTTCACTCTCCGGCCTGGTGACTATTACCGGTGGGAAATGGACCACTTATCGAAAAATGGCTCAGGATACGGTGGACAAAGCTTCACTGGTTGGAGGTCTACCGATCAAGCAGTGCAGAACAGAGGATATGCCGATCCACGGTTGGCTGACAAATGTGGATTACGAAGATCCACTCTATTATTACGGATCAGATGCCACCTACATAAGAGATATACTTTCTGAGCAACCCGAACTGGGAAAGAAGATTCATCCGCGTCTCCCTTTTACTGCTGTTGAGGTTGTCTGGTCGGCTCGATATGAGATGGCCCGATGTGTAGAAGATATTCTGGCAAGGCGACAAAGGGCCCTGTTTCTTGATGCTCGGGCTGCTATAGAAATGGCTCCTTTCGTGGCACAGATCCTTGCACAAGAACTTGGCAAAGAGAAAAAATGGCAAATAAAGCAGATTGATCAATTTACCCAATTAGCAAGAAATTATTACCTGGATGATTAAGCAGTATTGTTTACGAAAATTGGTACGAGTTTTGTTTTGCGACAATCTGACAACTATTCATAACTGATAGCAGTAATGCCTTGACAGTTTGATGTTCAACCCGATAGAACATAACCTGCAGTAATGGGTAATGCAGTTAATTGTGCTAATTTTCACTGGTAAAAAACCTTTTGGACACCGTGGGTTGGAAGGAAATTACCCAGTTTCCGGGTGGCCATCATCTGTTGTCGTTGTTGTATGTTTGATCTTGGAGCAGGTCGATTATTCCATGAGCAATAATTCCCTGTACAGAAATTAATGAAGTTTAACTCTAACTCAGAGAGGTCAAAGATGATGAAAAAAATCCTGGCATTTATGGTAGCACTTAGCTTTGTAGCCGGTCTGGCTTACGCAGCCGATGACTGCAAGAATCGCGGAACATTAGACACAATGTACTGTGACGAAAACATGG
>CAZUUJ010000019.1:0-57299 GCA_964623625.1 uncultured Desulfocapsaceae bacterium | reverse complement strand
AGGTGGAAAAGGGCATTATCCTGCCAGTTGAGGAAGTTCTGCAGAATATTGAAGGGATTAAGGAGATTACTTCAACCGCCAATGAAGGTGTCGGCAGCATTCGGGCCGAGGCACTGATGGACACCGATGTGGAACGGCTGGCCATCGATATTCAGAACGAAGTTGATCGGATTACCAGTTTCCCGGTTGATGCCGAGAAACCCATGGTCACCATACCGGTGCGGCACCGAGGGGTTATCACACTTATTCTTTATGGGAATCTTGAACCCACAACGCTGAGGGAAACCGGTGAATTCGTCCGTGATCAGCTGTTACTGGACAAGGATATCCAGCAGGTTGAATTCGAGGGTCATCGACCCCTGGAGATTGCCATTGAGGTGGACCAGGAAAAACTGCGGGCCCATAACCTGACCCTTGCCGATGTCCGGGACAGGGTTCGGGCCGCCTCGCTCGACTTACCGGGAGGTTCGATTAAGACCAGTGGCGGTGAAATTCTGCTCCGCATGAAAGAGCGCAAAGATTTCAGGCTGGAATTTGAGAAAATCCCCATCATCTCTTCAGACAAGGGCGCGTTGGTGACCCTTGGAGAAATTGCGACCATTCATGACGGTTTTGCCGAGACAGATGAGTTTCTCACCTATAACGGTATGGATGCCATTGGCATTAAAGTGTACCGGATTGGCAAACAGACCCCTGTTGAGGTTGCCGACGCCGTGTTGAAACAGGTGGATCGGTTGGGCAAGACTCTGCCGGACGGGGTGTTCGTGGCAACCGTCAACGACCGTTCTGAAATCTACCGCCAGCGTCTTCACCTGCTCCTGAAAAACGGTTATCTGGGACTGGTGCTCATCCTCATTCTTCTCGGCCTCTTTCTGGAGCCGCGGCTGGCCTTCTGGGTAACCATGGGTATTCCCATTTCCTTTCTGGGAGCACTCTATATTCTGCCCTTTTACGATGTGTCCATAAACATTGTTTCCCTGTTCGCCTTTATTATCTCCCTGGGTATCGTAGTGGACGACACTATTATTGTCGGGGAAAATGTATACAGTTACCGGCAGAAAGGGTATTCGTTCATGGAGGCTGCAGTACTCGGCACTAAAGAAATGGCTATGCCGGTTACCTTTGCCGTGCTGACCAATATCATAACCTTCATGCCACTCTATTTTGTTCCCGGTATCATGGGCAAAATATTCAGGCATATCCCGGTGGTGGTTGCCGCGGTCTTTGCCATTTCCCTCATTGAGGCCCTTTTTGTATTGCCGGCCCACCTGAGTCATCAGAAAAGTAAGCCGACAAATCGAATTGTTGCCGCCATCGTCCGCTTCCAGGAACGGGTGAGTGTCCGATTGACCCAACTCGGTCGTAAGGTACATGCACCGATCCTGACCCTTGCGCTGAGATACAGGTATGTCACCATCGCCATTGGACTTGCTGTACTCATGATTACCGGGGCCTATGTGAGCAGCGGCCGCATGGGGATAACAACATTCCCAAGGATCGAGTCGGACCTTGCCTACTGTTCAGCCACTCTGCCCTATGGCGTTCCTGTTGAGCAGACAAAGCAGATACAGGAAAGACTCATAAAAACTGCTAAAGTTGTTGCTGAAAAGAACGGCGGAGAAACACTTGTCAGAGGAATTCAGTCGTCAGTAAACGGGAACAGTGTATGGGTAAAGGTTTTTCTCACACCGCCCAACGAGCGGCCTATACCCACTGGTGCGTTTGTCAAACAGTGGCGGCAGGTGACCGGGCCGATTCCAGGTCTTGAGTCGATTCGTTTTCGTTCAAATTTCGGCGGTCCGGGGAGTGCGGCTGCCCTCACTGTAGAGTTGCGTCATCGTGATGTCCGGGTCCTGGAAGAGGCCTCGGCGGAGCTGGCTGATGAGCTGCAGCATTTTCCGATTGTTTCCGATATCGATGACGGTTTTTCCAAAGGTAAGCAGCAGCTCGATTTTACGTTAAAAGCAGATGGTTATCGTCTCGGCCTGACGCCAGGATCGGTGGCGGCTCAGGTGCGAGCCGCCTATCAGGGTCTGGAGATTCGTCGTCAGTTACGAAGCCGTAATGAAATAAAAATTCTTGTCCGGTTTCCGGAATCCGAAAGGCGGCTGGAGCAATCACTGGATGAGATGCTGATTAAAACGCCCAAAGGTGTGCTGGTACCGTTGGATGACGTGGTCAACATCAAGCGGGGCAACGCTTTTACCTCAATTGTCAGAAGAGACGGTCGCCGGGTAAACAGCGTGACTGCCGATGTCAATCCGCCCAGTCAGGCCAACCGGGTAATCGAATCACTCAAAGAGGATGCCCTTAAGCGACTGGTTGTGAAATATAATGGTCTCAGCTATGGTTTTGAGGGCAGGCAGGCTCATCGCAAGGAGAGTCTTAAAGGGCTGGCCGAGGGAATGAAGGTGGCCCTGCTCATTATTTACGTGGTTCTGGCCATTCCTTTCAGGTCGTATATTCAGCCGGCTATTGTGATGTTTTCCATTCCATTCGGCATGGTCGGTGCGGTCTTAGGTCATATGATCATGGGTTATAGCCTGTCCATTCTCTCAATGTTCGGGATGGTGGCTCTATCAGGTGTGGTCGTCAATGATGCCCTGATTCTCATTGACCTGATCAACCGGACCAGGCGGAAAGGAGATACGCTCTATGCGGCAGTGTTTAACTCGGGCCTTGCCCGTTTCCGTCCAATTGTACTCACCACGCTGACCACCTTTTTCGGGTTGATGCCGATGATCTTCGAAACATCGCGGCAGGCCAAATTCCTGATTCCCATGGCGATCTCCCTTGGATTCGGTATTGTTTTTGCCACCGGAATTACGCTGGTCATGATTCCATGTCTTTACCTGATTCTGGAAGATGTTCGTAGAATTCTGCAGTACTTCTTCAGTTCAGCGATTCCTGATCCGGCCAATCGACCATTTTCTTCGTGATCCTGCTATCTTCCCATGTCAATGAATAATACACAATTCCAGAATCAATTATTGAATTGGTTTGAGGAGAATATGCGGGATCTACCCTGGAGAGAGACGTATGACCCCTACCAGGTCTGGATTTCCGAGATCATGCTGCAGCAGACCCAGATGGACAGGGGTGTTGACTATTTCAATCGCTGGATAAAAAAATATCCCGATGTGTACCTCCTTCATAGTGCATCCGAGCAGGAATTGTTCAAGAGTTGGGAGGGACTGGGGTACTATTCCCGGGTGCGAAATATCAGAAAATGCGCTGAAATTCTTGTGCGGGACTTGGGTGGCAGATTACCGAAAACAGTGGGTGAGCTGCAAAAGCTTCCCGGCATCGGTCCTTATACGGCAGGGGCTATCAGCTCTATCGGCTATAATCAGACGGTGCCGGTGGTCGATGGTAATGTCGGTAGAATCTTTGCCCGCTACTTCAATATTGAAGAGCAGCTGAAACTACCGAAAGTGAAAAAGCACCTCTGGAAGCAGGCAGAGGAACTGGTACCGGATGGCCGGGCCAGGGAGTTCAATCAGGCCTTAATGGAGCTGGGCGCCCTTGTCTGTACCCCACGAAAACCGGATTGTGACTCCTGCCCCATCCATGAGCAGTGCTTTGCGTATCGTTTTGATGCCGCCCATGCCCGGCCGGTGAAGGGGGACAAGGTGGTGATTGTGCCAATCTATATGGCCACCGGTGTTCTGGTGCATGACGGCAGGGTCTTCATCCAGCAGCGTCATGATAAAGATATCTGGGGTGGGCTGTGGGAGTTTCCCGGCGGTTCCATTGAACGGGACGAAATTCCCGAAGAAACCGTGGTCAGAGAGTATGAGGAGGAAACCGGTTTTGAGGTGAAACTTGAAGAGAAGATAACAGTCACCACTCATCATTACACCCGGTACAAGGTCACTCTGCACGGGTATTTTTGCAGACTGAAGAAAAACAACCAACCACCTGTGCTGACATCGGCCCAGGACTATCGCTGGGTTGAACCAAAAGAGCTGGAGTTGTATGGTTTTCCGTCAGGGCATAGAAAGTTGATTAATTATTTACAGGAAAAAAAACTTCTACCTGAACTGAGCGATGTTTGATTGCAGGATGGTGTAGGTTGTGATTAAAAATCGCTCAGTTCAGGTTCTATAAATAGAATAGCAATGAAACGTTTGATCCCATTTTTTTTCTATTGTGTATTGGCCATAATCCCGTCAATTGCGCAGGCAACGGAACATACAGTCACCTTTTTCATCGATAATATGGACTGCTGCGGTTCCCTTGAATCCCGGATCGGGGAAATACTGGAATTAGTGTATGGTGTTGTCGACTACACAACAGATACCGGGAGCCAGACGGTCACCGTCACCTACGATGACAAGCTGATGAGCTTCGAAGAACTGGTCGCTGCTTTTCGAAAAGAGGGCTTGAATCCGGAGAAGCCATGACATCGAGAAGTACATCACCCTTTACATTCCATTGTGGTTCAACAGAATGCGATGCCAGAAGAGGTGAAGTCACGACAGTCCACGGCATATTCCAGACACCTATCTTCATGCCGGTAGGCACCCAGGCAACGGTCAAGTCAGTCACCCCGGAAAACCTCAAAGAGATGGGAGCCGAGATTGTCCTGGGCAATACCTACCACCTCTTTATCAGGCCGGGACATGAGTTGATCAAGAGTTTTGGCGGTCTGCACACATTTATGAACTGGGACCGGCCGATTCTCACCGACAGCGGTGGCTTTCAGATTTTCAGCCTTAAAGAACTGGCAAAAATCACCGAGGAAGGGGCAGCCTTTCGCTCGCATCTTGACGGGTCTAAATTGTTCTTGAGCCCGGAAGACGCTATTTATGTCCAGGAGTGTCTGGGGACCGATATCATGATGTGCCTTGATACCTGTATCCCCTATCCGGCTGAGCGGGATGAGGTTATCCGCTCTACGGATCTGACCACCAGATGGGCAAAACGTTGCCGCGACGCCCAAACCAATAGCGGCCAGTTGCTGTTCGGTATTATCCAGGGCGGCATGTATCCAGACCTGCGCCAAAGACATGCTCAGGCGTTGATCGATATCGGTTTTGACGGGTATGCTATCGGTGGTTTGAGTGTCGGCGAGCCGAAAACACAGATGCGGGAGATGACCGCAGCCACTATCCCTCACATGGACAGCGAGTATCCCAGGTATCTTATGGGTGTTGGCACTCCGCAGGATCTGGTCGAAGGCGTCAGGATGGGGATCGATATGTTCGACTGCGTCATGCCGACCAGGAATGCGCGCAATGGAACCCTTTTTACCTCAAGGGGTAAAGCGGTCATAAAAAACAGCCGGTATCGCACTGATCCATCTCCTCCTGACCCGGATTGCGACTGCTATACTTGCCGGAACTATTCCATGGCCTATCTCCGGCATCTGTTTGTCAGCCGTGAGATTCTCAGCTATCACCTGAATACGATCCATAATCTTCACTATTATCTGAACCTCTTGTCGCAGATGCGCTCAGCTCTTGAAAAGGACAGCTTTGAGGCTTTCCGCAAAGATTTTTATGGCAGGCTGGAAGAGTAATGATTAATATGGAATGTTGATGGATAAATAATGGTTGTTGTCTGGCAACCAAGGTGTAAACATTTTTTTTCGTTTAAAAGTACTTTTAGAACTGTTCAGCTGTACCCAAATTTGGACAAGCAGGTTTTTCAGCTCTATCCAGTAAAGTATGCTGGAAAGCCTGATTGTTCAAAGTTAGGGTGCAGCTGGAAAGTTACCATTTTTTATAATTGGAGGCATCAATCATGACATCAATTGCTTATGCTGCCGCTCCGGCAGCCGGTGGCGGCGGCGCAGGCGGCCTGGCATCTTTTCTTCCGCTCATTCTTATCTTTGTGGTTTTTTATTTTCTGTTGATCAGACCTCAACAGAAGCAGGCCAAAGCCCACAAGACCTTCTTAAGTGAGCTCAAAAGAGGGAATAAAATTGTGACCAAAGGCGGTATTCACGGCGAGATTACCGGTTTGACCGATACAGTAGTGACCCTTGAAATCGCCAAAGACATTCGCATTAAGGTATCCCGCGACTCCATTGGTTCAGCCTTGAGTAAGGACGGCTCCGTCCAGGCTGACAAGAAAGCGGTTAAGAAAAGCGGCTGAGGCATCAAGGGTTGTTGATAACCTACAGTTTGTAGAGTGAGTCTGAAACGGCAGAATCGCATAAGTGCGGTCTGCCGTTTTTTATTATTGCGTAGCGGTTTTACCATAAACCGTAAAAACCGCCGGCTATGCCGGCGGATAACGCTGCTCATTAAAACATACGTGCTTCGCACATTTGCTCCCCGGCTTTGCCGGGAATCAAAGCCACGCGTTTCACGCGTGGTTGTTTACTCTGTACACCTTATAATGGCAAAGAAGAAGAAATACTATTCAGTAGCGGTCGGACGAAGAACCGGCGTGTTTACAACTTGGAGTGAGGCGGAAGTTCAGGTCAAAGGTCATCCCGGAGCTAAATATAAGAGTTTTCCTACCCGGGAGGAAGCAGAATATTGGCTTGAAGAACCAGTTTTTACACAGACAAAGAAAGCCAAGCCAGCAACCAAACGGGGAACATCTCCACAATCAGACCATCCCAAAGATGCTATCATCATCCACACTGATGGTGGAGCCATAAATAATCCAGGTCCGGGAGGCTATGGAATTGTTATGGAAGATGGTGAAGATTACCGGGAATTATCCGGTGGTTTTCGGATGACCACCAATAACCGAATGGAACTGATGGCCTGCATTGTGGCTCTGGAAACTGTGGGTCAAACAACTCAGCCGGTTATTCTCTACTCCGATTCGAGCTATGTGGTCAACGGTCTCACTAAAGGCTGGGCAACCGGATGGCGAAAAAGAGGCTGGAAGAAAGCGGACGGCAAACCGGCCATCAATCCGGATCTATGGGCCCGGTTACTGGATGTTGCCGACAATCTCTACATTACGTTTAGATGGCTCAAAGGCCATGCGGGCAATCCCCTTAATGAACGTTGCGACCGATTAGCCGTTGCTGCGGCAAAAGGAAAAGACTTAGCTGTCGATGAGGGGTATGAGTGAGTTGATTGTTACATATTGTTCAACTGTCGTTATCAGCGAAGCGAAGTAGGTAAGCGACAGACTCCGATCTCAAAAGAGATCGCCACAGTCGCTTTGCTCCTTGGCGATGACGGTAGGCAGCCCCGGTTTTTGCGAGGCCGAAGGCCGTCAAAATCTCATAAAAACGTAACACTTTAATATGATCTGGTTCCTCCTCTTCTTCCTTACCATTTATGGCTCCATGCATTTTATTGCTATGAGGAAGTATGTTCTCGCCATCAAGCCAAAACGATTATATATCGTTCTGGTCGGCCTCGGGATGGTGGTCATGATGCTGGCACCAATAGGGATCCGAGTAGCCGAGAGAAGCGGGATAGAGCAGGGCTTGCATGGCGCTGCCCTGATTGTTTTTGGTTGGATGGGTTTTCTTTTCATCTTTCTTATGCTCTATCTTGCATTTGACCTGTTTTCCCTGTCTCATTTTGCTGTTGGCAGAAAGAGATGTGCAGCACGCAAACAACAGTTTGACAAATCAAGAAGAAAAGTTTTCCGTTCAATTCTCCTTCTATCCGGTTCCTTCTTTACTTACGGTCTTTTTGAAGCAAATAATCTTCAGATTAAGAAAATCACCCTTCATCGTCTAAAAAAATCTCAGAAAAAGAAACCAATTCGAATTGTTCAGGTATCGGATATTCATCTTGGTTTACTGGTGGGTGAGAACAAGCTGAAGAAGATCATTGAGGCGGTACAGCAACTTAAACCGGACATTGTCGTTTCAACAGGTGATTTGATTGATGGTCAAACAGATAATTTACGGCAGGAACTGAACCTGTTTCGTTCATTACAACCGCCTCTGGGCAAGTTTGCCATTACTGGAAATCACGAATTTTATGTCGGCCTCCAGCAAGCCATGGATTGGACGAAGAGTGCAGGATTCACGCTCTTACGCCAACAGGCAGTATCGGTGGCTGGTATAAACATTGTCGGAGTAGATGATGAAACCGCAAAAAGAACGAACCAATGGGTCGGACCAAAAGAACATGAACTGCTGGCTTCGCAACCAACAGACAACTTCACAATCCTGTTAAAGCACCAACCGAAAATTGATCAAAAAAGCCAAGGCCTTTTTGATCTCCAGCTCTCGGGCCATACCCATAAAGGTCAAATCTTCCCCTTCAACCTTATTACCTACCTTGCCTTTCCATTTCCGACCGGCAAGCTGGTCGATCTGTCCGAAGGACGACTCTATATCAACCCGGGCACTGCAACTTGGGGGCCGCCTGTCCGTCTTCTTGCCAGGCCGGAGATAACAGTTATTGATTTACTTTCCAGCAACCTTAAATCTGTCGGTTAGCCCAATCTTGAGTTGAAAACGCAGTTACCATCTATGGTGCTGTCCTGTTTTTCCTTTTCTTCAAAATGTGATAAACTGTAACCAGTATCCTGCAAACCGGGAGGTTACTATGATTATACGTCAATCCGGCCCGTTTTTGGGCTTGCCGACTCGTCTGCTCTTCTTTTTAGTTGTTCTTTTTTTGGGTTCAATCGTCTGTTCAGGGCAGACCTTCAGTAATGAGAATTCAGAAACACCACGAGTAATCCTTTTGCAGTTTGACGGGGCCATCGGTCCGGCTGTTGCCGATTATGTGAATAATGGGTTTGCAACAGCCCGGAGTGAAAAAGCATCGCTTATTGTATTGCAGATGGATACCCCTGGCGGGCTTGATCATGCTATGCGGGATATCATAAAGACGATCCTTGGCTCCGAGATTCCGGTTGTTTCATACGTTGCCCCTTCAGGTTCACGGGCAGCGAGTGCCGGAACCTATATCCTCTATGGATCCCATCTGGCTGCCATGGCTCCGGCAACAAATCTTGGGGCGGCCACGCCGATCAAAATTGGAGGCTTGCCGGGAATGCCCGATCCTGCAGGTGAAGAAAAGGAAGGCAAGCAAAAGGAGAATAAAGAGAAGAAAGAACAGAGCGGCAAAGAAAAAGCCCAACCGTTGATCAAGGACGCTTTGCAAAAGAAGATGATTAACGATGCTGCCGCCTATATCAAATCGTTGGCTGCCAGGAATGGGCGTAATCAGCAATGGGCAGAGCAGGCAGTGCGGGAGGCAGTAAGCCTCACTGCTGAAGAGGCGTTGGAAAAGAATGTCATCAACTTAATTGCCGTCGATATTGATGATCTGCTCAGACAGGTGGACGGTAAAACGGTGAAGCTTGAAGATAGGGAGACGACCATCCGGGCTGCTGCCGGAGTTGTACAGACCTTTGAGCCGGATTGGCGCAACAAGTTGCTGATGATACTCACCGATCCCAATATCGCTTATATCTTTATGCTGCTTGGAGTGTACGGGCTTATCTTTGAGCTGGCCAATCCCGGTTATGTCCTGCCCGGAGTAATCGGTGGAATCTGCCTACTGCTGGCCCTCTACTCCTTTCAGATCCTGCCGATCAATTACACTGGCCTCGCTCTGGTCCTTCTAGGCATCATATTTATGATCAGTGAAGTCTTTGTTCCAAGCTTCGGCTCTCTTGGAATCGGTGGTGTTATCGCCTTTGTCATTGGTTCGTTCATTCTTGTTGATGAGCAGTCCATGCGGATTTCCCTGCCGTTGATCTTCAGTACGGCAGCCATATCACTTGTCGGTATCCTGTGGGTTGTCGGTAGCCTGCTGACAATCAGGAGAAAACGGTTCAGGACTGGTTCCGAAGCCCTGGTCGGCAGTGTCGGCGAGGTGCTGGAAAATTTTGAAGGTGAAGGTAGGGTGTGGGTTCAGGGTGAGTCGTGGCTGGCAAGATCGGAAACAACTCTGCAAAAAGGTGAAATGGTCAAAGTTACAGGACAGCATGGATTAGAACTGGAAGTAACAAAAATGTAGGTGATCACTAACACCTAGGTATCTGAAACCACCTATTTACAAACCCTGTGATTGGTTACACGAGTACAGAGGAGGAAGAACAATGATTATCCCCTATTTGGTTCCATTTTTACTGGTTATCGGATTGCTGTTCGTTTCGTTTAGGATCGTCAAAGAATATGAACGCCTGGTGGTGTTTTTCCTTGGTCGTTTCCAGATAGTCAAGGGACCGGGATTGCGCATCGTTATTCCGGGAATTCAGCAGGCGACCAAGGTTGACCTCAGGGTTATCACAATGGATATCCCCAGCCAGGATGTAATCTCCCACGATAATGTAACGGTGAGGGTCAATGCGGTGCTCTATTTCCGGGTTGTCGATCCGGAGAAAGCGATCATCCAGGTAGAGGATTATTTGCTGGCAACCAGTCAATTGGCTCAGACTACACTACGTTCAGTCCTTGGTCAGCGGGATCTTGATGAGATGCTTGCCGCACGGGAAAAGATCAATGACGATATCCAGGATATCATTGATAAACGGTCGGACGCCTGGGGAATTAAGGTGTCAAATGTTGAGATCAAGCATGTGGATCTTGATGAGACCATGGTCAGGGCCATGGCCAGGCAGGCGGAAGCCGAGCGTGAACGGCGGGCCAAAGTGATCCATGCCGAAGGTGAATTGCAGGCATCTGAGAAACTGTTGGCGGCAGCCGATGTGATTTCATCCAATCCCCAGACCCTGCAATTGAGATATCTGCAGACGCTGAATGATATTTCCACCAATCAACAGAGCTCCATGATTCTGTTTCCATTGCCGATGGAGATGCTGCAGCCCTTCTGCACCAAAAAGGAAGGGACAGACGATCAGTAACATGAGCGGACGCTTTATGACCGGAACAGTATCCAGTATCATTGTCTTTGGCCTGTTGTGTTATATCCTTTTTTTGCTGTTTCTCTTTTTGGGTCAGGACACTATGGTGTATGTCCCAGGTGACCGGACACTGCGGACAAAACCGTCTGATATGGGGCTTATGTATGAAGAAGTACATCTGACAACATCTGATAATGTTTCTATTCACGGCTGGCTGATGACGGTTGATAAACCGAAAGGCGTTGTCATCTTTTGTCACGGCAATGCCGGCAACATCTCTCACCGGATTGACAATCTTAGTTTGTTTGCGGAACTTGGCTATTCCGTACTCATCTTTGATTATCGCGGTTACGGGCAAAGCAGTGGTAAACCGACTGAGACAGGAACATACCTGGATGGAGAGGCTGTCTATGATTATCTGGTAGATATAAAAAAGATCAGTCCGGAAAAGATTGTTGTTTTCGGCCGGTCACTGGGGGCGGCGATAGCCACCTATATCGCCTCGCAGCGCAAATGCGGCTCTCTGATCATCGAGTCCGCTTTTACGTCCGTTCCTGATATTGGGCAGCAGCTCTATCCTTTCCTACCGGTCAGGCTGCTGTCGAGATATTCCTATGACTCAAAAGAGCGTCTTAAAACAATACACTGCCCCGTGCTTGTGGCCCACAGCCCGGCCGATGAGATCATTCCTTTTTCCCATGGAGAGCTGCTTTTTGAAGTTGCTAACCAGCCAAAGTCGTTCCTGACCATGAAAGGCGGCCACAATGATGGTTACTACACCACAGGAAGACACTATTTTGATAAGCTGGAAAAATTTCTCACAGAGACCGTCGAATAAGGGGCTTCTTTTCCTGATACCACTTCTTTGATCTACGCTCTCTGCTCTTCTTTCCCATACGGTTTAAAAAACATCAGCAGCAAAGGCAGCACCGTCATGTTGGCGACCAGGGCGGCGGTCATGGCAAAGGCGGTCAGCAGGCCGAAATAGATGGTCGGTACGAATTTCGACAGCGTCAAGATCGAGAATCCAAGGGTAATGGTAATGGAGGTATAGAACATGGCCCGGCCGATACTGCCGTGGCTATGAAACATGGCCTTTTTGTAGTCCCGGTCCCGTCCAATTTCATCGGCAAACCGATGAACATAGTGGATGGTATCATCAACGGCAATACCGATGGTGATGGCGGCAATGGTGATAGTCATGATATCCATTGGAATGGAAAAACCGCCCATCAGACCAAGGACGAATGAGGCGCTCATGATGTTGGGAACAATCCCGATGAGGGCGACCCAGAATGAGCGAAATACAAAAATAAACATCACAAGGATTGCCAGAAAAACAGCACCCAGGGTAAGAATCTGGGAGCGGTAGAGGCTCTGGAGCAAGTTATTGAACAGTACCACTGAGCCGGTGAGCTGGACTTGGTCGTCCTGGAGTTTCAGCTTGGTAGTGAGGTGGTCACGAATGGTTTGAAGTAATTTGTCCCGTTTCAGGTTCTTGTCGGATTCATAAACACGAACAGAGAAACGGACCTGATTACCATCCTCGGAAAGATATGGTAAAATCATCGCCTCTTTTACCTCTTTGGGCAGGTTTTTATAAAGGACTGCCATGAAGAAGTTGTCCATGATTTTATTGTCGTTTACCTTTTTGATGATATTTAAAGTAGTGGATAGCGACAGTACCTTGCCGGTCTCATTCAATGAGTTAAGATAGTCGTGAATGGCGTGAATCTCTTCGAGCATGAAGGCGTTGAACCAGTAGCTGGTTGCCGTAAAACCGCCTTCCGATTTTGAGTCAAGACCAAAATCCTCCTCGAAATCCTCTTCCGGTTCTTCCTCCATATCTTTTTCAAAAAAATCTTTGGGGGCGTTGAGAATGACATCAAGGGGCGTTGTCCCCCCTAATTTCTGATCAATGAGGAGCATTCCCTGGAAAATCTCGGTATCATCTTTAAAATAATCGATAAAACGGTTCTCTACCGACAACCGGGAGACCCCGACGAAACTGAGGAGGATGATCACCGCAGAAACCGCCATGACTGATTTAGGATTCCGGTCGATGAAACGGGCGAAAAATGAGGTGATGGTTCCGGTATAATCTTTCTGGTGTCTGATTTTGGATGGCCCAAGCAGCATGAGTATGGCCGGAAACAGCGTAAAGGTGAAGAAGAAGGCGATCAGCAGGCCGATAACCATGATCCAGCCGAAATCAATGACCGGCCGGATGTCGCACACCACAAGGGATCCAAAGGCGACAATGGTCGTCAGTACAGTATAGAAGCAGGGCGCTGTTTTATCGCGTATCGTTTCCAGAAGAAGCTGATGCTGGTTCCACTCCTGATTGTCGTTGCGCAGTTCCAGATAGCGAACGATAAGATGAATGGTGAGCGACAGGGAAAAAATAAGCAGCAATGAGAGAAAATTGGAAGAGACGACGGTCACCCGCCACTGGACCAGTCCGAGAAAACCAACGGTCACAAAGCCGGTGGCAACCGCGGTAAGAACCGGCAGAATTACCCAGCGGGGATGACGGAAAATGATAAATAGCAGAAGCAGCATGATGATAACCGCCCCGAGGCCGAAGACCCGAATGTCGTGCTTGATAAAACCGATCATATCGGACACGATCATTGGTACACCGCCCAGGTGCAGCTCTGCTTTGTCACGGTGCTGATCCAGAATTACTCGTACAGCGGCGATATCTCTGGCTTCCTGGTCCTGAAGCTCGTTGCTGTGCCGTTTGAACTCGGTGGAGAAACGGTTTAATTCCTGCTTTTCCGCATCGGTGAGTTCGGTAGTGAGCTGTTTTTCCCGTAAGGCATCTCGGGCATCACGCAGGTTCACGTACTTGTCATCATGTTTAAAAATAACCTGCAGAGCTGTAGTAGTTTTGTCCTCTCCGACCAGCAGGTTTTTGTAGAGCGGGCTTTCAGCAAGCTCTACCTGGGCCAGATCGAAATCGGTATCCGGGTGTCCCAGTGTCAGCAACTCATCACCCATGTCACTGAGACTGAGTGGCGGACTTTCGAGCAATGGTGCATTGAGGATAGAGACCACTGATTCGACACGTTGGATACCAGTCAGGGAATCATGCAGTTTTCGTAAATCATCAAGGGTTTCTTTGTCAAACAGCCCTTTTTGAGGAGTGTAGGTAATAACCAGAAAAGCATCGGTACCATACCTGGCATTAATGGCGCGGTAGAATTTCAGCGCCTCATCATGTTCGAGAACCAGTGAGTCGCCGGACAGATCCAGTTTGAAGTCGGAGATGTACTGACCAAAAAAAGCGATGATGGCACTGACCAGGACAAGAGTGATAACAGGTCGTTTCAGGATGAATTTGTCATAAAGATTAAGTAACATAATCCGTTATCCTCATTGGTGGAGCACATGATTATAAAAGTAATGCTGATTGCCAAAGATTCTTAGCCTAACATGAGGCGTTGTCGATTTGGCAGTCGTGCCTCCGGTCCAGGCTGACAATCATTGATAATTAAAAAAGAAATTACACTTGCATGAGATATACACCATCGTTAGGTCATCGGCAACAAAATGGTCACCAGCTATTTTAGGCAAAATTACTCTGTTTATCCGGTGATACCGGAACAACATGGAGGAGGGTGTGTCGACAATTCGAAAACGGATCATTGAACTTTTAGCGGAAATGGAGATGAACGCACTGGAGCTGTCCGGGGTTTTGTCCATTCAGGAAAAGGATGTGTATGATCACCTGGAATATATACGGCGTTCCATCAAGAGGCAAAAGAAACAGTTTATAATCGATCCGTATCACTGCGTCGCCTGTGGTTATGATTTTACCAAACGCGACCGTCTGACCCGGCCCGGCCGTTGCCCATGCTGCAAGAGCAGCCACATTCGGATGGCCGTTTTCAGCATCCAACCGAAATGATCGGGCATTGCCGATATGATGGAAATCAGGCAATTGTTTAAGTGAACAGAAATGGATCATACCCTGTCTCATTTTTTAGCTGAAAATTTATGTGAAATAGGTTTAATAAACGGAAACTGGCTTATTTATATGAGATAGGGTATAATCACTCGTTAATTTAAACAGTTGGATTTTAATAGGGCTGTTGGGATCGTTCTTTTTGATCGAATTGAAGAAACCGGGTATAGCTGATAAGCTGTGAGACAAGTCAGCTTCAAACAATGTTGAATTGAACAGTTGAAAGATCAGAAAATAAAGGGTTGCCGGCTTTGAAAAGAAGACAATTTATCCAGTTGGCTTTGGCTTCCATGGTTCTCGGTCCGGCAAGACTAGAGGCAGCTCCTCCCCAGATCCGGCTGAAACGGAAATGGAAAACTGTCTATAATCCTCCCAGATACATCCAGGAAAAGGTTCATGCCAATCCTTTCTATGATCCTCCTACATATATCCCGGGACAAGTTCCTGTCAAGTCGATTGCCCTTGATGAGGATAATATCCGTGATTATTTAACAAAAATCAGAAATCCTGACCGTCCCCACCGGGATGATATTGTGCTCGAACCGTCTGAGTTTGAATTGCTGAAATCAGTGGTTACCAGGATGGCCAGGGCGCAGAGAATCATTGGCCACGGACATTTCTGTGTGGTCGGTTTCGATCGCGTACGGCGCATTGCCAACTCGTTTTCAAAAGTTGGTCCATTTACCAGGGCAGAGCTGGAATTTATAGAGAAGATTTATTATAAAGACGCGGAACTGTATGGTTTTAAAGGTCAAAAACAGGTCATGCAGCTCACCGGGAGAATAAATAGAAAGCATATCAAAAAAGTCCCCTATACCGGCAATTATCTATATAGGGGGCAATCGTTACAGCGGTACGAGCAGATGCGTAGTGAGATCGGCGATCAAATGATCCTGACCTCCGGAATCCGCAGCGTTGTCAAACAGTTTTATCTGTTTGTACGCAAGACCTTCAGACATGGCGGCAACCTGTCTCTGGCCTCACGATCACTGGCGCCTCCCGGATACTCATACTACGCTACCGGCGATTTTGATGTGGGTCAGAAAGGGTTTGGAGCCAAGAATTTTTCAAATCAATTTACCCATACACCGGTATTTAGCCGACTGACCAACTTGGGTTACGTCAAACATCGATATCAACGAGACAATCTGTTAGGAGTACGATACGAACCATGGCACATAAAACTGTAATGGACCTGAATCCGTGACCGCCCAAAGGGGAGTGAGTATTTAAGGTCGAAACAGCAGGATCAATTAATATTGTATTATATCAAGATATCATGCGCTTAAACAACAAACTTCATCACGGGTTCAGGGTGAATATCAATCGCTGGAGAATCAGGCTGGTATGTTTTGGGGTCATCGTTTTCTTTTTGGTCTATCATACCTGTAGTTTTGCCGGCAAAAGTCTTATCGACTTTTCCCTCCATAAGCTTGGGCCGGCCGAAAGCGACAGAACATTGCTGGTTGTGGGAGGTATTCAGGGGAACGAGCCGGGCGGTTTCCATGCCGCGTCATTGCTGACCACCCATTATACAATCAAGAAGGGGAATGTCTGGATCGTTCCGAACCTGAACTTCCTAAGCATCATTAAACGCTCGCGCGGTGTACACGGTGATTTGAACCGAAAGTTTGCGGCGATCAAGAAAGATGATCCGGAGTATGAGATCATTGATCGAATAAAGACCATCATGCTGATGGATGAGGTTGATCTTATCCTCAACCTGCACGATGGAAGCGGGTTTTACAGGCTTAATTATTTCGACTGGAAACACTGTCCCGACAGATGGGGGCAGAGTATCATCATCGACCAGGAAACCATCGACACCCCCAAGTATGGCAGGCTTGGCCATATTGCCAGACAGGTCATCCAAAACGTTAACCGACGGATCATCAATCAAAAACATATCTATCGGGTAAAAAACACCAAAACCCAGCAAGGCAACGTGGCAATGGCAAAGACCTTGACCTACTTTGCCATTAATCACGGAAAACCGGCCTTTGGTATCGAGGCCAGCAAAAGCCTGAAAAAGGAGCAGAGGGTATTTTACCATCTGCTGGTCCTGGAAAGTTTTATGGATCAGGTCGGTATCGAATATGAGCGTAATTTCAATCTGACAGCTCTGGATATCGGGAAGGCCCTCATCGATAATCGGACCATCGCCTTTTATGACAACCGGATTTACATGGACATGCAGCGGATCAATAACCGGTTGAATTACTTTCCACTCAAGCGCTCAGGTTCGTTTGACTTCAACACTAAAGATCCGCTTATTACTGTTGTGAAAAAAGCGTCCAAATATGAGGTGTACCATGGAAACGATAGGATAACGGTCCTCTCTCCCCAATATTTCGATTACGATTCCGAACCGCCGTTATTAAATGTGGTTGTGGATGGAGAGACGGTGGATGTTTCCATGGGCCAGGTCATTCAGGTGAATAAATCCTTCAAGGTCCTGCCTATAAACGGTTACCGGGTAAACGCCATCGGCTTTACAGTCAAGAATGTTAAGAATGAGTCGGGGATCACCATTGCTAAAAAGGACTTCCACAATCGTTTTTCACTTACCAGAGACGGTAATATGTACAGGATTGAGGTTTACAAGACCGGCAGTCAAGGAAGTGAAAAACGAAAAAAAGATAAATTTGCCGGGATGATCATGGTGAAATTCAACGATCATCCTTCATCCTGAAATCACGCGCGACCAGATATTGCACATCTGGTCGCGCGTGATTTCAGGATCATCTTGTGATTCACGGCTGAATTCTTGAAAACATTCGGTTGTTATCGATTAGTTGACTAATAGGATGTTTCCCTGCTGATCATCCAGTCGTCTCCTTCCTTCACCAGCACCATTTTTTTATTCACCGTATCGGTATATCGATCGGACGTGTAATCCTGCATAAAGGTGGCAACCGCCCTGGAGTCAGATTTCATTTCGACGATAAGATTTTCTATTCCGATCACAACATATTTAGGGTGGCTCAGGCTTTTTCGGCGTTTTTGCTCCCAGGTCTTGCGGGACAGTTTCTTGGCCGGTTTAAAATGTTTGGAGTACATGGCAAGATAGCCTTTTATATCCTGCGACTGCCAGGCGATCCTCCATTTGAGAATGGCGTCGAAGACCTTGAGTTTCTCCAGTTTTTTCGCTTCCATCTTGAAGTGGATATTCTTGTCGGCCGGATCTGTTTCCTGCTGTAATTTTTCTGTCGTAACAGTTGGTTCGTCAGCAGCGGCAAGAGGTTGTTTCGTCTCCTTTTCTTCAGTCGCCGGTTGAGCGCTCTTTTCCTCGATTATCGGTTCGGGTGGGGTTGTAGTGGAAACAGGCGGCTGCACAGGAGTTTTTATGGTATTTTTCGGCTGACTGACGGTTTCAGCAGAGCTGGCTGATGGAGAGCTCCTGGCGATTGGTGCCTCCTGGGATGGCTGTATCGCTTGTTTTTCAATTTCAGCCGTCAGTGGTGCTATTGCTTTTTTTCTTTCCAACTTGGAGATGGTTACGGTATAGGAGACCTCTTGAGCTTTTTTCTTTTTTCCGGAATCGCCGGAAGCGGCGATTTTTTTCCAGGATTGAGTGTCAAATGACGCGATCCGTTGAATGATCCTGTAGTCGGGATCGGTGTGGATGATGACAGGCTCGCTGAACGGTTGCAGATCCTTCACCGAATCGGCGATGGATGTTTTGAATTCGGACAGCATGATCAGCCCTGAATCCACCTGCTTATTTTTGTTTTTATTCTCAATTACCAGGACATCAAAGAGCTTCCCCTGCCTGAGCTTGGATAGGATCGTCTCTGCCTCCTCCTTGGAGGAGACAACGATAAACCGGTAGAGAGGTTCCTTCTTCTGAGTTGCCGGCAGACTGTCTTTTATGTTCAAAGACGATGCACCGAGTTTTTCTTCAATCATGCTTCCTCTGTGCCCTAATTTTTTTGCGCGTTGGATGCATAAACGGGCCATAATATCTTTTCCCTGGCGGTAGTAAGTCAGTCCGAGATAGTAATAGCCTAGTGTAAAACCGGGATTGCGCCTCAGTATGTAGGTAAACTGATTCTCCGCTTGAGAGTACTGCTTGTCGACGAGATAGAATTTTGCCAGGTCAAATCGGTTTTTCTCAGAACCGGGATCCATCTTAACAGCCTGCTCAGCTGCAGCGATGGCCTCATCCAGCAGTCCGAGGCCGTAATACAGTATGGAAAGCTGCACCCGGACCTGCGGATGGTCGGCGTTCTTCTTTATGGCATCCCGTAAAGTATTAATAGCATCAAAGGGTCTATTATTGGTGTAGTAGGCGTTGGCCTTTTTAAGAAACCCTTTAATGGTCGCTTTTCTATTTTCCGCGTGAAGCTGGGAATAGGGTAAAAGAACGAGGATGGCCGATAAAAAAAACAACAGAGCGTTTCTCTTCATAGTCAGTCCAACGGTGAATTGTTCATCTATATCTCGAATAACAGGGTAAAGTTGGCGCTATATAGTAATCGACTTTCTATTCAAATAAAAGAGTATTATCCTCTTTTTTCAATCTTCTGAATAGGGCAGGTTTTCCATGGAGCCCAGGAACTGTAGCGCCCGGATGAAATCAAGAAAGAGAATGGACTGACCGATTCTTTAGCTGAATTGCTCGGCAAGGCGTTGCATGACATCTGAAAAGCCGCCCTTAAGAACTATCGATGCCATATGGCCGAGAGCCGGTTCCAGGTTCAATTCAATGATTGTGCCGCCATCGGCATAAACTTGAGAGGGAATCAGTGATGCGGGAGTAACTGAACACGATGTCCCTGCGACCAGCAGACAGTCAACATTCTGCAGAAGAGATTGGGTTCGGCTGAACACTTCTGCGGGGATCTGCTCATCGAAAAAGACCACATCTGGTTTGAGTAATGACCGGCAGTGTGGACAGGCGGGCGGTGCGGATTCATTTGGTATTGTGTGATAAGGAAAATTCGTGCCGCAGTCCAGGCAGGAAAGGGAGTTGATAGAACCATGAAATTCAACGACATTTTTGCTGCCGCCTTTGGTGTGGAGCAGGTCGATATTCTGGGTGATAATTCCTGCCAGGATCCCCTGTTGTTCAAGCCGGGCCAGAGCCAGATGACCGGGGTTTGGCTGAGCGTCAACAATCAACATGAGCTCGGCCAGCATTTTCCAGACTTTCTCGGGGTTGTTGCGAAAAGCTGAAATGGTTCCATATTCCATGGGGTCATAACGGCTCCATAGACCATCTTTAGAGCGAAAGTCCGGAATACCGCTCTCGGTGCTGACACCGGCTCCGGTCAGGGCTATGGCTTTTTTGGCGCTACGAAGGAGGTGGGCGGCCTGCTTGATTTCATTTTTCACTATTTTCCAGCTCGGTTGTTCGCCTAAAGTTAGATTACCATTGTCGGGATCCCGATTCGTTCAATAATTACAGTACAATTCAAATTGTTATTTGAAGGCTATGGCTAAGGAAATTCAATCGTCTTTATAAAAAAGAGAGATTCGTTTTTTTCTCCGCTCTTGAAGATCATCCACACTGTTCCAGAGCGCAAGAATTTCATCGAGCCGTTCTCTCTTGCTCTCTTCGGTCCAGCAGAGCAGTTCCGGTTGTCCGCTATCCATATAAATGAAGTTGATCTCCGGAAGCCTGATCTGATAGGTATAGGCCCTCAGATCAACCAGAACATGGACAACACCCAGATCAGCAATGGCACGGGCTGTTGCATCATCGCATCTGAAGATGATCGAAAAACCACCTCTGTAAGGGTTCGGCCGGTTGATGGCATCCAGCACCTGACACCCCCACTCCTCGAGCCGGGTGATAAACGGCCTCATAGTCTGTTCGTCTTCGATTCGTGTCATCGATTCGGCTGAAAACAAAATATATTTTCCGGTAATAGACCCGGAGTTGGGGTTACTGAGTCACCCTTACCTGATTACGGCCACCTTCCTTGGCCTGATAGAGCGCTTCATCGGCATCTTTCAGCAGCTGTTTCGAGTTGCAGGGAGAATCGGGCAGACAACCGGCGACACCGAGACTGAGAGTGACATACTCCCGCTCGATATCCGGAGATTGAGGTAGACAGAGCGACTCAATGGCAACCCGGATCCTTTCGGCAATATGTGTTCCGCCGGACACTTTTGTTTCCGGAAGCACAATGCAGAACTCTTCACCGCCATAGCGGGCGGCAAAGTCAGCCGGACGGTGAAGCTGAGATAACAGAGTGGCCGAGACCGTTTTTAAACACTTATCACCGGCAATGTGGCCAAAGTGATCATTATAGGCCTTAAAAGAATCGATATCAGCCATGATCAGAGTAAGTGGGCGATGTGTCCTGCCAAGACGATTCACTTCGTTTTCCAGATACTGGTCGAGAAAACGGCGGCTGGCAAGTCCGGTGAGACCGTCTACATTGACAAGCCGGGACAGTTCCCTGTTTGCCTCATCGAGTTGCAGCGTCATATTCAGCAAACGTTTCCGCATTTCAGCAATCCGCTGCATGGCATGCATTTTAGCGATCAGTACGGTCTGGTCGACCGGCTTGGTTAAATAATCGTCGCCCCCTGCTTCAATACCGGCAACAATATCTTCAGACCTGGTTTTTGCGCTTAGAAAGATGATCGGTATCCATTCATCTCCCAGGCTTCGGATCCGTCTGGCGACTTCATGGCCGTCCATTCCGGGCATGATAACATCAAGGATAAGCAGATCGGGCTGATGGAGCATAAAGAGCTTAAATGCCTGCTCTCCGTTTTCACAGGTTACAACTTCATGGTCCATTTTTCGTAAATAGGTGGCCAATACCATCAGGTCGGTCTTGGTATCGTCAACAAGGAGAATTTTCATGTTGTTGCTCCTTCTTGTTGTTTGTTTATTAGCCTGGGCTAATCGATCATTGCCAGAAGTTGCTTACGCGCATGAACAAATATCTCTTGTAACTCTTCGATTTGAGAATCGGCAGTTGAAAGGTCACCATTGTCAGCCTGATCTTCCAGGTTACTGCAAATCTCCGAGAAACCCATCATACCGAAATTGGCACTGGTAGATTTCAAGCTATGGGCCATACGGCTGACTTCCTTGGAATTTCCGGCGGCAACACTTCCTGGGAGGTTGTCCAGCAGGGACTCCGAGTCCTTAATAAAAACGCCCACCAATTCCGGAAAGTAATCATCCATTGCTTCTTGTAAAGTACCAAGAATTTCATTGTCGATCATCTTTTTTTATCCTCCAGTGTGGTTGATATTTTTTTATCAGTTTAATGCGCATGAGTTGCCGAAGCCGATTCCTGGGTTATGGTTTTACCTGTTCGGCAATCACTTGCCTCTTTTCTGTGGAAAGCTCCTCTTGAACCCACCGTTCAATACCACCTTTAACTACACCGATTACGCTGCCAAAACCGTTTGCCATCAAGTATTGTGCGGCAAGTGGAGACTGCCGCATGGCCCAGTCTGAAACGATCAGCGGCATGTCTTTAGGCAGTTCGTTGAAGCGTTCAGTAATAATCAGCAGGGGGCAGTGGTCGATCCTATGATAAATTTCGGTCCCTTTGAAAAATTTTGTGGTTGAACATCTACAACAAATACGTTGTCTTTTTCCAGAAGAACGCTGACTTTCTGGGGCTGGATCTTTTTAGCAGAGTAGCCATCATATTATTTATCTATCGTCAACGGATAGTTGTATCGTCGCCACTCGGATATCCCTCCTTTAAACCAGTATACTTGAGTAAATCCCTTTTTTTCTGCAATACTTGCAGCTTTGGCCGAATAGGGTCACCTGACCTCCATGTTATAGAAGATGAGAGGAGTTGTTCTGTCTTCCGATAATAAGCTTGTAGAATGGAATTTGTTGAACGGAATGTTGATCGATTCCGGAATATGTTGAAGCTCGAACTCAAGCTTACTGAGGATATTGATTGTCACTAGATTCCAATGATTCTCCTGGAGCATTTTTGCTTCTGGAGGACTGATCTCCTGATATCCTGTAGTTTGTGAATCAGCCTGAGATGAGAAAAGAAGGGTGGCTGCAACAACAATGAAAGAACAAATCCATTTTTTTTGGATAAACACGATAAACTTTCCTTATTTGAGCAACCGAGTATTGTTTGTTGCGATCTTCAAACAACAGAGCTATCCAGCTAGTGAAGTACAATTTCGGCAGCAGATGATGTAATCGTGTATGCTCAGCAACTTGTGGGTTTTCTGGAACTACCTTTATCCTATAGGAGGAGAGAGGAAAAAGTCAAACCTGTTCCTGTAGAAGAGGTTCCCTTTATGCTCAGCAACAGAACCTTGTCATCGGAAAACCATGTACAATTGTCTTCATTACACCGGAATTCGAGACTGGAGACCAGAGGGTCCGTGAGCGGTCGTTTGCTGTTTTTGTCTTTGAACGGGCAAGCGAGTTTGCCAGACTCTGAAATATCTAGTATTTGAAAATACCCATAATTGTGTATAGGCTTGACAGCTCACGATGTACACAGTATACAAGCAATCTTGAGAAAACTGTGTGGTCGATCTGTGTCTGGTCGATTCACTTCTGTTTGTTTTCCACGCCCTGCCGAAGCTGATGTCTGTGCTGTTATGCTCGTTTAGCGATTTTACCTTAAAACAACAGACAGCTGGAGCAGGAGAAAAGAGAACAGATAACCAGTATGAAAAAGGATGTTATTATGAAATCGTATGATATTGCGCTTTTTCCTGGTGATGGGACAGGCCCCGAAGTCCTTCAGGAAGGAGTCAAGGTACTTGATGCTGCCTGCGCAAAACATGGGGTAAAGCTGAATTATGAAACCTATGGTTTTGGTGGTGAACACTACATGAAAACCGGTGAAACATTGCCGGACAGCGCTCTTGAAGAATTTAAAAAGCATGACGCCATCTTTCTCGGAGCCATTGGACATCCTGATGTTAAGCCGGGAATCCTGGAAGTAGGAGTCCTTCTCAAAGCGCGATTCGCCCTTGACCAGTATATCAATCTTCGGCCGGTAAAGCTGTATCCCAATGTGTATACTCCGGTAAAAGACAAAGGTCCTGAAGAGATTGATTTTGTCATCGTCAGGGAAAACACCGGCGGTATTTATACAGGTGTCGGCGGTTCGTCAATGGTTGGTACCCAGAATGAGGTCGCCACCCAGGTTATGACCTATTCCAGGCCGGTAGTTGAGCGGTGTATTCGATACGCCTATGAACTGACCAAAAAGAGAAATAAAAAGAACCTGTTGACTCTTGTTCATAAAAACAATGTGCTTACCCATGTCGGCGATTTGTGGGTAAGAACCCACGAGGAAGTCGGGAATGGTGATTATCCGGAAATAAAACAGGACTACAACCATGTAGACGCCTGCACCATGTGGATGGTGAAAAGTCCCGAATTCTATGATGTCATCGTGACGGCGAATCTTTTCGGAGATATCATTACCGATCTTGGGGCCATGATTCAGGGCGGCATGGGGATCGCCGCGGGCGGCAACATCAACCCGAAGGGTGTTTCCATGTTTGAACCCATCGGCGGCAGTGCTCCTAAGTATTCCGGCAAAAACATCATCAATCCATTTGCCGCGATCTGTGCCGGTGGGATGATGATGGATACCCTGGGTGAAACCGAGGTTGCCCGGTCAATCGATAAGGCAGTATATGACGCGCTTGCTTCCGGAAAGATCAAGTCCATGTCAGCCGGACAGATGGGAATGGGGACCACCGAGATCGGTGATTTTGTCGCCTCTCTTGTCTGATCGATTAACCTTTTAAAAAACAGATTTGTTTAGGCCGAAACGGGCTGTATTGGAATACCGCTTTTCCAATACAGCCCGTTTTTTTTGTTATAAAGATGGGTCGGACTTGGGAAGAACAATCCTGAATGTAGAACCGCCATCAGATGATGAAGTTAAGGAGATTGTTCCATTGTGATTTCCAATGACCTCTTTGACGAGACTTAAGCCTAAACCGACCCCTACTTGATCTGCCTTGTCCGATCCACGGTTAAATTTTTCAAAGATGCGGGTTTGATCTTCTACACTGATTCCCCGACCCTGATCACTGATATCAAGAACAAAACGATTCTTTTCCTCAACAAGAACGACTCGAATTGTTGAGCCGCGAGGGCTGAACTTTATGCCGTTGTCGAGCAGGTTGATAATCACCTGGAGCAGAAGTGGTTCATCACCGATAAGGGGTGTTACTTTGGATGGGATCTCGCTGAAAATGGTGATCCGTTTTTTATCGGCCAGAGGGGATACCGCATTAATACTGTCAAGGATGACGACCGCAAGGTCAAAGGGAATCCTTCGTATTTCATATTTACCCGATTCGATCCTGGCAAGGTCAAGGAAGTTCTCGATGAGTCGATTGAGGCGTTTGGCTTGAGTTCGAATCTCTTTGGCGAACTGTTTTGATTCGCCGTTTAAGGTGTCGTTCAACATTTCGCTGTACCCGAGAATGGTGGTCAAGGGCAGCTTCAACTCATGGGAAACGACTCCCAGCAGATCGCTTTTCATTTTTTCCAGTTCATGAATCTCTGTCACATCAGTGATATTGGCCAGAATTCCCGCAAAAGAGGAGTGAGCCGTTTGCACATCATGTATTTTCACCTGAAAATAATGGTTCTTCCCCTTTTGCGGCAAACTGATGTCAGTACTCAGTCCGTTGCCGGACAAATCGAGTGTGTCCACGGTTAAAGGGGGTTGGGTTTCAGGAGAAACGGCGTGGGATGCCACGATCTCGAGAAACCGGGGAAAATCGGGTAAGGTTTCGTTACCATTGGTGTATTGAAACCAGAACCTGTTGAACATGGAATTGGCCAGCACCACATTTGTGTTGTTCTTGTCCCAGAGAATTAACGGGTCAACTTCCTCCTTCAGCAAATGATTGATGAACTGATTCTGAAGGGCCAGGGCGTTGATGCCGTCATGCATCTTGTTGATATATCGTCTGACCCCTCCGGAAATATTCTGCTGTTGATCCGTTTTTACCGATGGAAGAAGCTGGTGAGGGATGTTGGTGTAGATGGCTTTGAGTCTCTCTCCCAGCTCATGATTCAGCCCGGATATCTCTGAGATCAGTTTCTTCGTGAGCCAGAGCCCCTGTAAACAGAGATGGACAAGATAGCTCAGCATCAGAACGATCAATGGAATGGAGATATCAAAGAAATAGTTCTGATAAAAGAGGTAGACGGAAAGTCCGGATGGTACCAGGACTCCGGCGATGTTCAGCGGGATGTTTTGCCGTTCGTTGAGAGTGGGCCAGAGAACAAAGGAAATACAGAAGAAGAGGCAGGTCAGAGACCAGGATAAAATAGGTAGTTCCCGCAAGAAACTGTTGTCGAGAAGATTGTTGAGGATGGTTGCCTGTACCTCAACACCGGGCATGGGATGTTTGTCGGTAAAGGGTGTCACATGGACGTCACCAAGTGCAATGGCCTGCGCGCCGATCAGGACAAAGCGGTCTTTGAAGAAATCAGGAGATATGCGGTTTTTGAGAACATCGTAGTAGGAGAGATACAGGAAGGTAAACTCCGGCCCGTAAAAGTTAATGAATCTTGGCAGAGAGGCATCGGTAATTTGGCTGGGATAATCGGCTGCATCGAGCAGAACCAGCGAAAAGGCCTTCAGGTTGTTTTTCTTCTCAAGTGTTGTCTTTCTGACTATCCCACCTTTACTCAAAATCGAGTCGATATGGCCGTAACCGAAGTAATTGTACAGCGTAACCGAAGGAATCTGAATCTTTCCATGATAATCACTGGCAGCGGTAAATACGATAGGTGGTTTGGATTTGATAGATTCATTGAACAGCGTATCGTTTTTGGTAATATCGCTGAACAGCAGGTCAAAGCCGATGGCTTTCGCCTGCTGAAGATTGTTCAGGACTACACCGTGCAGCTCTCTCGGAAAGGGCCAGGCACCCAGTTGATTGAGAGATTCTTCGTCCACACCGATACAGACAATGGACTGGCTGGTCTCTGTTTCTCCCCGGATTTGAAAGAGAGTGTCGAGAATGGCTTCGGACAGGGTTGAGAACCCGTTACCCAGATACAGAATGGCGCAAAGCAGAAGGGTAATAATCGGAGTGAGCAGTCTGCTTAGCATGAGCCCGTTTTATCATCAGTTAAAGCAGGATAAGGGCTATCAAGGTGAGAAGAGTCAATCCATGACCGATGGAAAAGGGCTCCTGCGGGACTGTAAACATCTGTGGTGGAGACCATGGGCTTTTCTGGCCGTCTTCCAGTATAGTCCGTACTCTTACGTGATACTGACCCGGTTTAAGATAGGATGTTATGGTATACGATGGTTTTTTCAGGCCGTTTTTATGGATCACTGGATTTTTAAAGTCACCCCCAAGACCGATTTGCAGATCAAAACGAAGACCGGCCTGTGCTGCCGACCATTGCAGAGTCAAGTCTTTATCGGACGAACCGGTGATCGGAGCGAGTTTTGATGGCTTGGCGATTTCAAAGGAAAGATCGGCAGAAAAGTTCGACACAAAGCCGTCTTGGGCGACGGCCTGGACTCGGAAGAAATATTTTCCAGGTAAAAGCACTGGGGTTTTGTACTCTGTTTTTTCAACATCGGCCCTGTTGATCGGGTTTTTAAAGCTGGGATCGGATGCCAGCTCGATACGATATCGATGGGCGTGTTCCGATTGAAGCCAGCGTATTGGTATTGAGGTCGTAAATGTTTGAGAGTTATTCTTGGGAGCTGACAACAGCGGTGCTCCGGGAATAGTCCGAACAAGGATAGGAAAAGGACCGCTTGGCAGACTTTCGAATCCTGCCGCGTCAATGGCGGTGAGAAAACAGAAATAGGTGGAGTCGGCAAGGGGCACCAGCATGAACTGTTCGCCCGGTTTTTTTTGCTGCTCAAGAAGTGTCCGCTCCCCTTGTCGGTCACTGGTTAATCTCAGACGGATAAAGCTGGCCATGGGGTGGGCGGGAGCAATAAGGGCGGCTGGTAAAACCTTATAGACGGATTGAAGTTGTGGTGCAGCCGGAGGTGGCGGTAACGGCAGCGGCAGTGAAGGAGGATTATTCTTTTTTACCTTTGCCCCCTGCCCCTCTTTAAGCCCGATAACCTCTCCTGCCGCCTGCAGTCCAATCTCGCCGCTCAACGTCTCGGCGATATTGGTCTCGTGATCGCTCATTTTCAAACGAAACTCGGTACCGCGAACACCGGTGACGGACACCGGGGTCCTTGTTTTAAACGTTTCGTTCTGCTTCAGTTTGCGTTTGATTGTGTGGATGATTCTGCCTTTATCCAGAAGGAGTTCCACTTTCAGTTTGTTATCGGCAAGACGGATCATATAGTTGATCGTCAGTTCAGAATAGGGAGCGACCCTGGTATATTTGTGATCGGCAAAGATCAGATGGGCGTAAGAACCTGCTCCGGTAACAATGGTCTGTCCAGGCAACAGGGTGTCGTTCTTGGCGGCTTTTCCAATAATTGTAACACCTTGCTGTTTATAAACTTCACCATGCACCGCCGCAATCTTGGCTGAGAAATGGGTTGCTTTCAAGAGGTTGAAGGGGACCTGCAGGGTCTGATTTTCAATAATCAGAAAGGGCGAAGACAGCTGGTTGACCCGGGCAATTTTTTTCCAGTCGCTTTTCTTCTTACAGTACTTCTTGGCAAGTTTGATCAGGTTAGCCCCTTTGTAGATGTGCAGTGGGACAAGTGTTTCAGGAGCGGGATCAGTCGTATAACCGGTAGTCGGGGCAAGCAAGAATTGGACAGCCAAAAGAACGCAAACAAAAAGGGGGGAGGCTCGAAACAGGGATGGCTGGTTCATAGCGCAAAGAGGAAAACAATTTGTCGATATTAGAAGTTATCACATAAATGCTTGTTAAAATAACAAAAAAAACAGAATTATTCAACCAGCATGTAACCGACACCCGTTATCGCTTTTATTTGCACATCTTTAGCACCATTGTTGACGAGTTTTCTCCTGATATTGGCAATATGCATAACCAAAGCCTTTGTCTCGGAATCGGCTTTGTAGCCCAGAACATTTTCAAGGAGATCTCCATGGGTAGCAATCTGTTTTTTTCTTTTTGCCAGAAAATGAAACAGATCGAATTCGGTCTTGGTCAGGGGAACTGTCTGGTCTTGAGAGAAGACCTCACGTGTTCTGGGAGAGATCTTTATTGAACCGACGGAGATTGGCTCGAGACTGTTGCCCGATATATCGCTGTTGACCCTTTTTAACAAACGGTTGACACGGGCAAGCAGCTCTTTTGATGAAAATGGTTTGGTCAGATAATCGTCCGCGCCTCTATCTAACCCTTCGACCTTTTCGTCGATCCCGCTTCTCTCGGTCAGCAGGATAACCGGGACATTATTGGATTCTCTGCGAAGCTTCTTAACAATGGAAAAGCCGTTGATATACGGCAGGATGACATCAAGGATAATCAGATCAGGTAGCAGGGAGGAAATATAATCGAGACCTGTTCGGCCATCTTCAGCGGTAAACACTTCAAAGCCATTGCTGACAAAAAAACTGCGCAGCATTTTAAGAACGGCCTGATCGTCTTCAATGATCAGGAGTCTGTAGAGAGGACGCTTTGTCATGATCAAGTCATTTGGTCAGATAGTCCGGATAGTGTTCTTTTGCACAATCCGGGCAGATGCCGTGACTGACGGTTGCACGGGAACTGTCGGCAGGAGCAAATGTACCGCGTTTCCAACGATTGTCTTTTGTTTTCATCTTCTTGCAAAAACAACAGCAGGTGGGCAGTCCTCCGGACGATTCCGGAACAGTCTGGGCTTGTTCTGTGCCGGTTCGCTTGTAATGTGTCATTTCTGCCGGTGTTGTTTCAACGAACACAGCGGCCCATCAGCACCCAGAGCTTTTATTGCCGGATGTTGAGTGAAAAATGGACGCGCAGCCCATCGTGTATGTAGTTTGCGTATATTCCCCTACTCTAATCTGTGAACACAGTTTATTCCTGTATAATACTTTTTTCCAGTAAAGATATAGTAAATTTATTTTGATGGAAGATGTGACATAAGAGCTGATCAATATAAGAAACTGGTAGATATTGTTTTCAAATAGAGTCGATTAGTGTTGGTGGTTAACCCCGATTTGCTATTTTTTGATTACAACTGAATCCGTGAGTGTCCCGAAAAGCGGTGCCGGGTGAAAGGTTTGGTTGACATACATGATCCCTGAAATACGTTTGTTAAAATGACAACATTTCTTTTTTCAGTCTAGACTGGGAATTATTGGAAATCAGATAGAGTTATGTATCATAACATCTAACTAATAATCGATTAAATACCAATAAATGGAATGGTTTTCGTCGAGGATTCAGGATACGGACAATATGGATAGAACGGCAGATGTCTTGCACCAACATAAAAGAGATATTTGAGAGAACGACAGGAAAAGCCTGGGAATTTTGATTTTCATTTTTTTCTGCGGTACAATAAGGATGATAGGAAGGAAAGGAAGAGTAAACTGTGGATGTATTTAGCCCTGAATAACTGATGAAGTGGTTTTGGGTTCGGAGGAAGTGTTGCTTACAAAGAACAGGTGCCTTGTCACTGTTTTCGGATGTCCGGCGTCAGACGGTTTGTCAGAGAACATTCTGCCGGTAGCTGAAGCAGGAGCTATCACATAGCAAGCACAATACCATAATAAACATCTGGACAGGGGTCTGAGATGTTTCATCTCAGACTATGCAGCTATGGAGAAATATCAGCAGTCGAAGAAGGGGATCACTCTACTGTTTATGTTGATCTTCTGGTTGAGCGTTCCAGCTTCCGGTTTTGCTTTCAACACTCCAGTTAATTTCACGGACAAAGAAAGGGCCTGGCTCCAGGCCCATCCGAAAATACACATCGGTATCATGAATGCCTGGCCCCCGATGGACTACGTAGATGGCAGGGGGCGCCCCAAAGGCATCGGTGTCGAGTTCATCAAGGCGCTGAATAAACGGCTGGGAAACAGGTTGGAGATTGTTCCAGGTACCTGGAAAAAGACCTATGAGGCGGTGAAGGAAAAGCGCCTCGATGCCCTGATGGATATTACCCCCCGTCCTGACCGCAAACCATTTTTCTATTTTACCAGACCGTACATCGAGGTGCCCCACCTCATCTTCACTCATAAGGACGAACCGTACATTGCCGAGCTCGCCGAGCTGCAAGATAAAGTTGTAGGCGTTGAGCGGGGATTCTTCATCGTTGATGTGCTGAAAACAAAATATCCTCGGATTACAGTCAAAGAGTATACAACGACCAGCGACGCCCTTGATGCCCTTTCAAAAGGGGAAACAGATGCATATGTAGGCAATCGGGCCGTGGCCATGTATATCATCGAAAATGAGTTGATTAACAATTTGAAGGCCCAGTCAAAAATCACCGAGACATCTTCGATCAATAGTATCGGGGTCAGGAAGGATTGGCCTGTTTTGCGTGATATCCTGCAAAAGGCGCTGGATGATATTCCTCTTCATGAGCGTTCGTTTATCATTAATCCGAGCAGGCGGATTATAGACGATGTGATGATAAGGGAGAATTTCGAAAAGAAGCTGAGCAATGAAGAGCAAGAATGGCTCAACTCACATCTCCGCATACGGATCGGAGCTATGGAGGCCTGGCCGCCGCTGAATTTCATTGATGAAAACGGAGTCTCCAGAGGGATTGGAGCCGAATATATCGCCTTAATGAATAAACGTCTGGGTGGTCGATTAGTCATCAGGCCGGCGTCGTTTAAAGAGAGTTTTAAGCTGGTTAAAGACAGGCAGCTTGACGCATTGATGGACATTACCCCTAAAAAGGAACGGCAGCTTTTTTTCGAATTTACCCGATCCTACCTCATCATTCCCCATGTGTATGTCGGTCGTAAAGATGGACCCTATTTCGACTCGGCCAGGGATCTGTTCGGCAAAACCATAGCTTTGGAAAAGGGCTATTATAACGTCCGGTTTTTCAGCGAAAATTATCCCCAGGTGTCCGTGAGACAATATCCATCGACAGCCGAAGCCCTGGGGGCTGTAGCCAGGGGTGAAGCTGATGCTTATGCGGGCAATCGGGCTGTGGTCATGTATCTGATCGAGCAGGAGTTGCTCTATAATCTATCGGTTCAGGGGAGGATGGAAAAGCCGTCGGTAAGACTTACTATCGGTATACGTAAGGATTGGCCCATATTAGCCCGCATCCTCGACAGGGCTATAGCCGATATTAGCCGTGAAGAGATAAAGGCGGTTCATCGAAGATGGATCGGGGAACTCAAAGTCGGTGAACTTGGTCTGAGCGTGGCGGAACGGAAATGGTTGCGCGAGCATCCGGTTATCCGGGTGTCAAGTGCGGCTGATTACCCGCCGTTTGACTATCTAATCTCCGGCAAACCAGCAGGCTACTCGGTGGAACTGGTTGAAATCCTGGCAGAGAGATTGGGAGTTGAGTTGGAGTATGTTCAGGATACCTGGTCCAATATGCTCAAGTTGGCTGAACAAAAAAAGCTTGATCTCATTCACACCATATTCAAATACCCGAAAAAAAGAGAGGAATACCTCGAATTTACCCACCCATATAAAGAGGTGATCAATGTAATTGTCACCAGAAATGACGTGGACGGTGTGCATCAGCTCAAAGATCTGAAAAACCGCAGGGTGGCGGTGGTTACCGGGGACTCGCTGGTGGACGCGGTTTTAAAAGTAGTTCCGGAAGAACAGCTTGTCTATTTCGAGAGCTACCGGGAGGCCTTGAAATCGGTATCTGTCGGAAAAACAGGTGCCACCCTGACGGAACTGCCGACAGCGGTCCATCATATTCGAAACCTTCAGCTCAATAGCCTGATCATCACGGGAAAAACCGAATCTCTGGGTGGCAGGGATCAACGGTATCGCCTTGCGGTCCGTAAAGACTGGCCGATACTAGTCTCTATCCTCAATAAGGCGATGAGCAGTCTCTCAGTGCAAGAGCTCCGCCGCCTGGAGAATAAATGGCTGCCGAAGATCGATTTGTTGATGAAACCGGCCTCGAAAGTACAACTGAAGCCGGCCGAGCACGACTGGATTCGAAAACATCCTGTGATCCGTTTCGCCTTTGATGAGAACTATCCACCGTACAGTTTAAAAAATGGAAACGGCGAATTTGTCGGTATTGCCGTTGATATTGTCAGGGAACTGGCCAGGCGAATAGGGGTGAACATCGAAATCTACCCGGAGGGAAAGTGGAACAAACTGTATAAAGCGGGCCAACAGAAGGAGGTTGATGTTATTGCCACCTTGGTTAAGCGCGAAGAGCGAGGCCAATGGTTCGAGTTCACCAGGCCGTATATTTCGCTGGCCCAATATATCATCTGTCGAAATGATATGGTCGGCTCAATCAACGAACCCCGGCATCTAGGCGGCAGAACCGTGGCTCTGGTTAGAGATTACTCAATGACCAGTGTAATTCTAGAAGAGATCGGGGGTATCATACCCTACTATGTGACCAATCTGAATGAAGCTCTGGAGGCTGTTTCCGCCGGTGTTGCCGATGCGACAGTTGGCGCTATCGGTATGGCCAATTATTTGATCACAAGGGCGGGTCTGTCCAATCTCGGATTTGCGGCACTCTACTCCAAAGGGCAGTCCGAGCAGCGTTTCGGTGTCCGTAAGGATTGGCCCGAGCTCGCTTCGATTCTCGATAAGGCTCTGGCATCAATGCGAGATGATGAGATCATAACGCTGTTCAGCAACTGGATCAGACCTGAGATTGCCGGGATAGAGGCTGAGCTTGGCAGAGATGAGATAAAACTCTCAGACGAAGAACGGGCCTGGCTCAAACAACATCCGGTCATCCGGGTCTCCAGCGAGCCTGATTGGCCGCCCTTTGACTTTGTTTCAGCCGGCAAACCAACCGGGTTTGCCATTGACTATCTCCGGTTGCTTGCGGAGAAACTCCCCGTTCAGCTGCAATTCATCACAGCCGGCTGGGCCGAGTTGATGGGAAAGTTTAAAGCTGGTGAGATCGATGTTTTGCACCCACTGAGTTTCAGCAAGAATCGGGCAGAATTCATCCATTTTACCAAACCGTTTTTCTCTCTGTCCCGGGTGGCGGTTGTCCGCGAAGGTGAAGAGAAAATAAAGCGAGTCGATCAACTCTATGGGAAAACTCTGGCCAGTGGAAAGGGGTGGTCGTTTACAACATATGTGAGAGAAGCTCATCCGGAAATCAATCTGTTGATTGTCGACAGCGCACTTGAAGGATTAAAGGCAGTCCAGTTCGGAGAAGCCGATGCCTGGATTGATAATTACCCGACCAGCCGATTTCTTATCGATTCCCATCACCTCAACAATCTGAAACTCGGTTCTGAAATTGAGGGTATTGCAGGATATAAGTCTGCCAGCTACCACATCGGCGTGAGAAAAGACATACCGATTTTGAGAGACATCCTGCAAAAAACAATGGATGAGGTATCCCCGGAAGAAATGCAGCGTTTAGGGGAGAAGTGGCGGATTTATTCACAGAAGGTCCGGCAGTTGAAACTGACAAGAGAGGAGCAGGAATGGCTGGAGAACAACCGAGTGCTGCGCGTAGGGTTCGACAGCAAATCGCCTCCCATTGTGTTTACCGGTGCGGATGGAGAGTTTAAGGGAATAGGCAGAGACTACATGGCTCTGCTCTCTGAAATACTTGGTCTCTCCTTACGTTATATCGGACCGCAGAACCGCAAAACATCTATTGAAGCACTTCAGAGCGGCAAGATAGATCTCATCCCGGTGGTGTCCAAGACCGCAACGGTGGAAGAACAACTGCTGCTAACCGGGTCTTATCTGCAACTCCCCTTAGTGATCGTCACCGGTCAGCAGGTTGCCTTTATCAGCGACATGGCGGAACTTAAAGAAAAGGTTGTAGCCGTCATGTCTCACAGCGCTGCACATGAGATAGTATCCCAAAAGCATCCGGAAATAAAACTATTGCCGGTGGAAACCATTTTAGATGGTCTTGAAGCTGTCAGGAAAGGGAATGTATTTGGATTTATCGGCAGTCTGCCATGTTGCAGCCATGGAATTGTCAGGAAGAATGTCGGTGGGTTGAAAATATCAGGTGAGACGCCCTATAACGTCAATTTTTCCATTGGTGTTCGTAAGGACAATGTCATTCTTGCCGGTCTGCTGCAAAAAGCGCTGGACAGTATCCCGGAAGAGAAAAAACTGGAAATTTCGAATCGTTGGGTATCCGTCATTTATGAGCTTGGATTCGATTATTCACTGCTTGGGAAAATACTCGTCCCGGTCACCGTTATCATCATTCTGCTAATTTTCTGGAACTGGCAGTTGAACCGTATGGTTGCCGTAAGGACGACAGCACTGAAGAGAAGAGAAGAGCAGTACAGAAACATCGTCGAATCAACCCAGGATTATTATTTCTTTTATACCCAGAATACAGATGGAGTATTCACCTTTGTCAGTCCCTCCATTACCACCGTACTCGGCTTTAGTTCATCCGAGTTTCTGACACATTACAGTGTATATCTGACCGATAATCCGGCAAACAGAGCGGTTGAGGAGATGAGCAACCAGACTCTGTTGGGTCGTGAACAGCCGCCCTGTGAGCTGGAGATATTTCACAAGGATGGTTCGAAAAAGTGGCTTGAAGTAAAGGAATCACCAGTCTTTGATAAAAAAGGAAATGTCATTTCCGTTGACGGGGTCGCCAGGAATATTACCGAGAGTAAAAAGGTCCGAAAAAAGCTCGATGAGTATCGTGAACACCTCGAAGAGCTTGTCAATGAGAGAACTACAGAATTAAGTGAAAATGAAGAACGTTTCCGGACCCTTGTCAGCAACAGTCCGGGAGCGGTCTACCGCCGCCAGAATGATGGTAAATTAACCCAGTCGTATATCAGTGAAGCGATCTATGAAATATCAGGGTATCGGCCGGAGGAATTAATTACGGACGGAATCAGTTATTATACCAGTATAATCCATCCGGAAGATACCTCATATGTTGTTGGGGTGATTAAAACCTGTATGAAGGAAAAACGGCAATTCGAGTTGACCTATCGCATTCTTCATGCCAATGGAGAAACCCGCTGGGTTGATGAACGGGGTATCGGAGTGCTCAATGATGGTGGTGAGGTGGCGCGGCTTGAGGGCATTATTATTGATGTGACTGAGAGGAGGCTGGCGGAAGAGAAGCTGCAGCAGTATATGGATGATCTGGAACGGTTTAACAGACTGGCAATCGGTCGTGAGCAACAGATCATTAAACTGAAAAAGGAAATCAACTCACTGTTAACGCAGTTTGGGCGGAAAACGAAGTTTAAGAGTGTTGAATAAACAACTCTGTGTAACATGTGCAGTTTTGATTTTACCAGGACCAGCAAGTAATAATAAATCACATGTTTACCGTCTGGAGAGAAGCGGCAATACTGTACTGCATATAATCAGGTAATTTTGGTGTGGCCACAGCTCGTCGGTGGAACTAAAAGACGGTAAAACAGATTACCGACGGAGATAGTATGAAACCTGTTCGAAGACCGTGGTTATGCTGTCTGGCTGCCTGGCTGTTTTGGTGTTGTGTCATCGGCCGGGCGGAAGCCAGGCAGACGGTGAAGGCAATTTACATTCCGCTGGCAGATCATTACGCTGCCGTTGTCGCCTATGAGAAATACGGCTCCCGAATGATTCACGCCGATTTCCGGCTTGAGAAAATGAAGAGTCTGAGGCTTTTACGGGCCTATTTCATATCCGGTGAGGTTGATATGGCTTTTACGGTCAATCCCCAGGCCATGGATATGTTTCGAAAAAAATCCAATTTTCGCTGGATAAGCCTGATGCATCGTGACGGCAATGCTCTGGCGGTCAATGACCTGCTCAACCAAGATGCCCGGCTGGAATCTAGACGGATCGATAGAAAGCCGGATGGACGGGTGGCAAAGGCAATAAAAGCAGCTGCAAAACGGACTGGAGAGCCGATCCGTTGCGGTGTTCCCAACCGCCATGCCACCCATACGGTCATACTCTATAAATTTCTAAAGGATCACGGCCTTTCTCTTTCCTTTGGAGTGGGAAAGGGTGGTGATGTGGCCGCTGTCGAGGTCCCGCCACCAAAATCACCGGCCTTTATCAAAAAAAACAACAGCCGTGGCTTTCCGGCATCGTTTGAGCAGTCATTACCTTGGGCGGATATAGTGGAAACACGCGGCTATGGGCATGTGGCCTGGTATTCGAAGGATGTGATGCCCTGGCCAAAAGGCCATGTCGAATGTATTGCTATTGCCACCGACCGTGCCATAAACAGCAAACAGAAAGCCGTTGGGGAAGTCATCCACTTTATACATCGAGCCGGTCTTGATATCGAACGGGCAAGGGAAAGGGGTGGCGCGGCTATGGATGAAATTGCCGCAATGATCCGCAAACATATTCCCGAACACAACCGGGATGCCATTTTCCAGAGTCTTCGTCCTGATCTCAGTGTCATTAACTATCGCCATCTCAATGTGGATGATAATGCCAAGCAAAGTCTGCGCCAGATCATGGGGCTTGCAATCGAAGCAGGCATATTAGAGGGAAAAATAGATATTGAAGATTTTGCCGATGAACGGTTTGCAACCGAATTGACAGACTCCCAATAATTGAACAGAGAGAGATGATGGGTGATCAGACAGCCAAGGGGGCAAGGCTCAGAAGAAGAGCGACTGATAAGACGTTATTTACAAAGGGAATTGGACCTACATTACTGGCCTGGTTTCTCTCTATCTCTCTTTTACCGCTTATCATCGCAGGTGCAGTCACTATCTATATTGCACGAGAAGAACTTAAAAACGATGCATATCAATCCCTGGTGGCTGCAACTGAACTGGAAGCTACTTATGTCAATTCCTATTTCAAAAGGGTGCTGAACGATCTTGATTATCATGCCAAGGCTTCAAGTACTGCCAGGCTTCTGGAGAGCTTACAGCAAAGCTATCAGAGAAGCGGCAAAAGCCTCGCCGATTACGTGGGGAGCTATGGCTGGGAACTGATTGTTCATGACCGGGCTGCAGACACAATTACCTTTAAGCATACCTATAACTATTATGATGTTCTTTTAGTCGATGTGGAAGGCAATATCCTGTTTTCCGTTATACGAGAGAAGGATCTTGGCAAAAATATCTTTGGTGATAAAGAGCTGGTTTTTGCCGATGCGTTTAAACAGGTGATGGAAAACGGCAGGCCCCGTTTCTCGGATTTTTATCGGTATAAGCTGTCAAATAATATCATGGCAGGTTTTTTTCTCTCACTTGTTTTAAATGACGATGGAGACAAGATCGGCTGTGTTGTTGTCCGGCTCTCAACAACGGAGATCGACAGCATCATGCAGCAAGCGGAAGGGTTTGGCAAGACGGGGGAGAGCTACCTGATCGGCACCGATCTGAAAATGCGGTCCAACTCCCGCTTCGCCACAACAAGTTTGGATCTCACTGAACCGGTCAATACAGTACAGACCCGGTTGTGGCGTGATGCTCACCATTCACTTGATAAACCGTTTTCTCATAAGCGTGAAAGGACTTTGAGATATATGGGGTATCGGGGTAAAGAAATGTTCGGAGCCCATGATACCGTTGAGGCGGCAGGTGTGCGGCTGGGAGTGATTACCGAGATTGAAGTTGATGAAGCCCTGGCCCCGGTTTCTGCCCTGATGCGGGCAGTCGTTCCTCTTCTGGCTTTGACCGTAGCAATCGTCATCTTCATTGCGATCGTAACTGTCAGACGGATCGTCCAGCCAGTCCTTGAGCTTTCTGCTGCCGCTGAACGGATCAGCGGTGGGGATCTGGAAGAGGATATAAAAGTGTCAGCCAGAAACGAAATCGGTGAGCTGGCTGAAACCTTTAATCTTATGGTCCAAAATCTTCGCAAATCAAGAGACAGGGCTGTCGCCCAAGACCATCTAAAAACCGGTGAATCCGAACTGAACAAAGCCATGCATGGCGTGCAGGATGTAACCATCCTGGGAAACAACATCATCAGCTGCCTTGCCGACTTTTTAGGAGCCCAAATCGGGGCTCTCTATATGGTAGAAAAGCCAGATAGTTTGAGAATGATCGGCAGTTATGCCTATAAACGGTTGAAGAACGATTCCAGCAAGTTCAAAGTGGGTGACGGGTTGGTCGGTCAGGCGGCCCTAGAAAAAAAACCGATTGTCCTGTCACAATGCCCGGCCGATTACATTACCATCCACTCCGGTCTTGGAGAGGCAGTTCCCACAACCATTCTCGTGTATCCACTTATCAAGGATGAAAATGTTCTGGGTGTCATTGAGTTGGGTTCATTCGAAGTTTTCGGTGATGAACAGATTGGTTTTCTCGACGAGATAGGCCGGTCCATAGCCGTTACCCTGAACGCGGCTAAAGACCAGGCCCGTACAAGGCAGCTTCTAGCCGAGACCCAGCGGCAATCAGAACAGCTCACGGCTCAGCAGGAAGCAATGACAGCCGCAAATGAACAACTCCGGACCCAACAGGAGGAATTGCAAAGCACCAATGAGGAGTTGGAGGAGCAGACCCAACGTCTGCGAGTGTCAGAGGAGAGCCTGCAGTCGCAGCAGGAAGAGCTGCGGGTTTCCAACGAGGAACCGGAAGAGAAAAACAGGCTGCTCGAACGTCAGTCACTGGAAGTTGACAAAGCTCGCAGAAATAGTGAGGTAAAGGCCGAAGAACTTGCCGTGGCCAGCAAGTATAAATCACAGTTTTTGGCCAATATGTCCCACGAACTCCGTTCTCCGCTCAACAGTCTGTTGCTGCTGGCCGACTCGCTGAAGCGGAACAGGGATGGCAATCTGAATACTGAAGAGGTCGAATCGGCAATGATCATTCACGAAAGTGGTACCGATCTCTTAAACCTGATCAATGAAATACTGGATCTGTCAAAAATAGAAGCCGGACGAATGGATCTCAACTATGAACAGGTGGAAGTTGCCGATATCGCAGACGCCATGCGAAAATCGTTCTCCCATCTTGCTGAGGAGAAAGGATTGGCTTTTGATGTCACAGTTGAAAAAGAGCTGCCGAATCACATTTTCACGGATCGGCAGCGGCTGGAACAGATCCTGAGAAATCTGTTGTCCAATGCGTTGAAATTTACCGAACAGGGCACTGTTTCCATGATATTTGGCCGGACCGGAGACCATATCGACCTTAAAACAGAGGGATTAACAGAAAAAAACAGCTTCTCCATAGCTGTTGCCGACACCGGCATCGGCTTGGCCGCCGATAAACAGAAACTGATTTTTAAAGCCTTTCAGCAGGCTGAAGGAGGAACGGCGCGACCGTATAGCGGAACCGGATTGGGCCTTGCCATATCCAAGGAACTGTCCCTATTGCTGGGCGGTGAGATCAACCTGCAAAGCGAATTGGGCACCGGTTCGACCTTTACTTTAATCCTTCCTTTGGAGTTGTCCGCCAACAAAACTGCCCGCAGATCGAAATCGGGGTCTGCCAAAGAGCAGGTTGAAGGCAGTCTTTTGGAAACACACAAAACACCTGGAACTCACTTTGATGATGATCGCAACAATTTGCGGAAAGGGGAGAGTGTAGTCCTGGTGATAGAGGATGATCTGCCATTCGCCGACGTTTTGTACAAACATGCCCATGAGCATCATTTCCATTGTCTTGTCGCTTCGAGCGGAGAAGAGGGTGTTAAGCTGGCCGAAAAATATGAACCGACAGCTATCACTCTGGATCTGAAATTACCTGGCATGGATGGTTGGCAGGTGCTTGCCCGGTTAAAAGAAAACAGCAGTACCCGTCATATTCCCGTCCATATCATTTCGGCCTCAGAGCAAGATGCGGATTCCATCAGGCGGGGGGCCATCGGTCATTTGACAAAACCGGTCAACAGGCAGGAATTAGAAAAGGTATTTAAAGCCATTGAGAAAAGATCGAGCAAACGATTGAAACGGTTGCTGGTTGTAGAGGACAGCAAGGCCTATTCACAGGTCATCGTAAACCTGATGAAAGAGATGGATATTTCCATTGATACGGTCGAGAGCGGCAAGTCGGCCTTGGATATGATCGGCAAGGGGAATTATGATTGTGTTGTCCTGGACCTCAAGCTCAAGGATATGGATGGCGACGAACTGTTGCAGAAGCTTGGCCGGGATCAGTCGACAGCTATTCCGCCGGTCATTGTGTATACCTCCCTTGAGTTGAGCCGGGAAAAGGAAATGGAACTGCGGGAATATGCCAGCAGTATCATCTTGAAAGATTCCAGGTCCCATGGCCGGTTGCTTGATGAAGTGACACTCTTTCTTCACAGTGTCAGAAATGAGACACCCGATGACAAAAGACTGATTGCAGGCGGTCTCTATGATACTGATGAGATGCTGGTTAACCGAAAAATGCTGGTGGTCGATGATGATATGCGAACGATGTTTGCCCTCTCCAAGCTTCTCAGCTCGAAAGGATTGCATGTACTCAAGGCAGAGAACGGTCATAAAGCCTTGGAACTGCTTGAAAAGGAAGCTGATATCGGACTTGTATTAACCGATATCATGATGCCGGATATGGATGGATATGAATTGATCAGGCGGATCAGGGCACAGCAACAATTTAAAGAGCTACCCGTAATAGCGCTGACGGCAAAGGCGATGAAGGAGGATCGTGAGAACAGTTTGGCGGTTGGGGCGAGCGACTATCTGCCGAAACCCGTTGATAGGGAGCGGTTGCTGTCCATGTTAAGGGTCTGGCTCTCTAAATGACATGTGAACATCCGCTAGCACTGCATCTTCGTTCGATTCCACCATCAGATATAGGCATACTATAATCTGATGGTGGAATCGAACAAAGCTACAGCACTATCGAATGTTCACCGGAGAATGATTGCAATAAGGAAGGAATAAATTTGAGTACTTCTTTAGTTAAGTAAATTGGAAAAAGGGTATAGTAATTTTAAGGGACTGAGAAAATTCTATCGTTGCAAGACCACTGCCTACTAAATGGTAGAGAATAGTTTCGGTCCAGATTTGAGGATTAACGATAATCAGGTTGTTCAATATGTTTTAACTGAATGTTAGGGTTGGTCGGAAGAATGCATGTTCATGGGGGAAAGTAATTCACGAAAGTATCATTCATGCAAAGGATGTTTGAATGAATAAAGACGATCTTGAACAGTTGGAAGTCGACCTATTACTTGAAGCAATGTATCGCGTCTACGGCTATGATTTTCGCAAATATGCCAGAGCTTCGGTGAACCGCCGCATCCGTCTTTTCTGTGCCAATAACAATTTTAATTCCCCTTCCGAACTGATTCCCAGAGTTCTGTACGACAAGCAGTTTTTCTGGCATCTGGCGCAGCATTTCTCTGTCTGTGTGACCGAGATGTTTCGTGATCCTTTTGTTTATAAAGCTCTGCGAGAAAAGGTCCTGCCCCGGTTGCACAGCTATCCGTCTTTCAAGATCTGGCATGCGGGTTGCGCTTCGGGAGAGGAGGTCTATTCCATGGCTATTTTACTCAAAGAAGAGGATCTGCTCTCCCGTGCCACCCTGTTCGGCACCGATTTCAGCAGAGAGGCGCTGGCACAATGTCGGCAAGGTGTTTATCCACTTGAAAATATGAAGGAGTACAGTCGTAACTATCAACAGGCCGGCTGCATGGGAAGTTTGGCCGATTATTATCATGCCCGCTACAACGGAGCTGTGATCAATAAGGAGCTCAAAAGCCGAATCACCTTTGCCGGCCACAACCTGACAACCGACGGTGTATTTGGTGAGACCCATCTTGTGTTTGGCCGCAACCTGCTCATCTATTTCAATAAAGAATTGCAAAACAGGGTCTTGAACCTGTTTACCCAAAGCCTGGTCCATGGAGGTTTCCTTTGCCTGGGTACTGCCGAGTCAATTAAATTTACCGAAGTTGCCGGACGGTATCAGATAGTGGATCAAGAGGCCAGGATTTACAAAAAGGTGAGATGATCCTGTTGGATCAGGCAAAACTACAGAGCTATTACATGTTCACAGATTCAGGATGAAACCAAAGAACTACAGAGCAATCGTCATAGGAGCTTCAGCCGGTGGCATGGAGGCCCTCAGAACTACCCTTGCTCCCCTGCCGGTTGATTTCTTTTTGCCAATTCTAGTAGTACAGCACCTGCACCCATCCGACCGGGGCCACTTTGCCCGTCATCTGGATGGGGAGATAGCATTGGCGGTTTCTACTGCGACAGACAAGGAGAAGACAGCAGGTGGGCGTGTTTATTTTGCCCCGGCCAATTACCATCTGTTTGTAGAGCGGGATGAGACACTGGCCTTGAGTCTGGACGCTCCTTTCAACTGGTCGAGGCCATCGATCGATATTCTGTTTGAGAGCGCTTCCAAGGTCTGGCGGGAGGGGTTGGTCGGGATTATTTTATCTGGTTCGCTGGATGACGGCGCTCGCGGAATGCAGGCTGTCTCAGAGAGGGGCGGGCTGACTGTGGTCCAGGACCCCAAAAGCGCTCACAATCCGGAAATGATATTGGCTGTGATGAACAGAGTCAACGTCGATCATGTGATCCAGCTACCAAATATCGGACAATTCCTGTTAAAATTATTTTGCAGAACCAGTCGGGGTAATGAAGAGAGCGCCGGTAAGGAGAGTTGTTTATGAGTTCTTCACAAAAAATATTGATAGTGGATGATAGGCGGGCCAATCTGGTTGCCTTGAAAATGACGCTGAAACAGGTAAAGGCCGAAGTAATCGAGGCAACAAACGGCAACCAGGCCCTGGGTGCCACGTTGAATCATGATTTCGCCCTAGCCATTCTCGATGTCAACATGCCGGACATGGATGGTCTTGAACTGGCTGAAATCTTGCACGGGGACGACAGGACAAGCTATATCCCGATCATCTTTCTGACTGCTAATCGCATGGAGGACCTAGATATTGTCCAGGGCTATAAAAGAGGTGGGGTGGATTACATCATTAAACCGTATAATCCTGATATCCTGCTCAGCAAGGTGAAGGTTTTTCTTCAGTTGGATCAGCAACGCAGGTTACTCAGACTCCAGCGACAGCAACTGCAAGAAGTCAACTGCAAACTGACCTTCACCCAGACTGCCATCGACCAGTCGAACGATTCGTTTTTATTTGTCAAAGTAGAGGATCGTTCGCTGACTTCCGTTACCAAGGTCAACAAGGAAATCTACGGCTATTCCTTTGAGGAATGGCGGAACCTGCGGGTCAGCGACATCATTCCCGAAGTCACGGAAGATACATGGTTGCACATCGTAAGGGATGTGAAAGAGGGAAAATTGAGTTCGTTTGAAACTCAGGTGCGCCGGAAGAATGGAAAGATGTTTCCCGCGGATATCTCCATGAATGTGTTCGAGTATGAGGATGAAGACTATATTATCGCCAATGTGCGGAATGTTAGTGAGAGGAAAGAGGCGGAAAATAGAAAGAATCAGCAGTTGCAGGAACTGACATCCGCCCGCCAGGTTATGCTTTCCATGATGGAAGACCTGGATTCGGCTAAAACCGAAGCCGAAAAAGCGACCAGAGCCAAATCCATGTTTCTTGCCGGTATGTCCCATGAGATCAGGACGCCGATGAACGCCGTACTCGGCATGCTCTATCTGGCTCAGGATACCGATTTGACGGATGTCCAGCGCAACTACCTGGAAAAATCGCAGAACGCAGCCCGGCTCCTGTTGGGAATCATCAATGATATTCTTGATTTTTCAAAGATCGAAGCGGGTAAGATGGAGATTGACCATTCGGAATTCGTCCTCGACAATGTCCTTGAGCAACTGGCCGATATGATGGGGTACCGTGCTGATGAGAAGGGGTTGGAATTTCTTATTCGAAAGGAGGCCGATATTCCCTATTCTCTGTTGGGTGACGGTTTGCGTGTCGGACAGATTCTCTCGAACCTCTGTACCAACGCTATTAAATTCACCGAAAAAGGTGAAGTCGAAGTAATAGTGAGACAGGTGAAACAGGATGAACAGTCCATTGAACTGATGTTCTGTGTACGGGACACCGGTATCGGATTAAACCCTGAACAGCAGGACAAGCTGTTTCATAAATTTACCCAGGTGGATCAGTCAATTTCCAGAAAATATGGGGGAACGGGTCTGGGTTTGTCGATCTGCTACAAGCTGGCGGAGTTGTTGGGTGGTCGCTGCTGGATCGAAAAAAGTGAATCGAACAAAGGATCTGTCTTCTGTTTCACAGCAACGTTTGGCCACGCAAAAGAATCGGTGGAACTCCATCTCAAATTGCTGGAGGATGTATTGCCGATCCTTGACGGTCTGCGGGTAATGGTGGTTGATGATTGTGAAACCTCTCAGGATATCTTTTCGGAAATGCTCACCTCTTTCAATTTTCAGGTTGAAACCTTTGGCAGCGGCAGGGAGGCGATAGCCCGGTTAAAAGGGGACGGAGAAGACATCGATATCGTGCTGATGGACTGGAAGATGGAGGGAATGGACGGTATGGAAACAATAGCTGCCATACGGAAGAGCAATGGTATCCTGAGGCCGCCGAAAATGATCCTGGCCACCGCCCATGGAAATGAGGAAGTGTTGAAGGAGGCAAGTGCAGGAGAGGTCGATGGGGTCCTGTTCAAACCTGTATCTCACTCTTTATTGCTCAACGAAATTATGTCGGTTCTCGGAAGAGAAGAGCGTTTTAGTACGGAAAAAGAAAAACCGATTCCTGTTGGTGAATTTCCTCTATTCGGAGGCGCCAGGGTGCTGCTGGTTGAGGATAATGATATCAACCGGGAGTTTGCCACAGAGCTGCTGCTCAGAATGGATGTGGAAGTGGAGGAAGCTGTGAACGGTATTGAGGCGGTCGAGATGGTGGAAAAAACGTCCTATGATGCTGTTCTCATGGATATTCAAATGCCGGAGATGGATGGTATGGAAGCAACAGGACAGATACGAAAACAGTCCACTGACGAAAATGACCGTTTTGCCAGGCTTCCGATCATTGCCATGACCGCTCAGGCCATGACCGGTGACAAGGAGAAAAGCATCGAGGTCGGCATGAACGACTATGTCTCAAAACCGATTAATCCCCAACTGCTGGCAGCCACCCTGTCAAGATGGTTGGAACCAGTTGAACCTCCCAAGAGCGATAAACCGCTAAAAAAAGCCAAGGATAAATTAGAGACAGGAAAAAGACCCAAAACCCTAAAAGGAATTAACATTAAAGCCGGTATTAACCGTATCGGCGGCAATGAAGATGCCTACTTCAGGCTGTTGCACGGCTTTGCCAAACGGTATTCCGGTTCACCTCAGGCCATCAGGGAACACATTGAACAGGATAATCTGGTTGAGGCAGAGAAGCTGTGCCATACGCTCAAGGGAGTAACAGGCAATATCGGCGCAGAAGAACTGTATGCAGTGCTTACTGCCATTGATGATCAGCTAAAAGAGGAAAAGAAACCTGCCGGACAGCAACTGGAACAGCTTGAAGAGAAGTTTGGAGCCGTAGTGGCTGAAATTTTTTCAATACCGGGGACTGAACAGAATAAGAAATATCAGAAAAAATCGTCTGCTCCTGCCGATATGGAAAAACTGGCAGGACAGTTGAACAGGCTGACTAAAGTAATGGATGAAGATTTGGGAAAGGCGCAAGTTTTACTCGATGAGATCAGGTCGGATGTTGGTGGCACCGCGTTGGGTCGGCACCTGGACAGGATTGCAGAAAGCCTTGAGGAATTCGACATCGATACCGCAAAGGGTATTGTTAATACTATGAGAAATGGTTTATAGAGCGGCCGAACAAGAGAGAGAAAAGGGTTTTGATCAGGAAGTGTTTTCGGTTGACCAGTTGGTTCACAAGGCTCGAACATTTACAGAAGCGATTCCTGTTTCCGAGAAGATACTGCTTGAGGTGACCGGGATCTCAGTAAACGCTCTATTGTTGGCATCTTCGTCTATGCTGTCGGTTGGCTGCTGGTGGTTTGGGTATCCAATGTTGTTAATCGTTATCCTGCTCCAGCCCGGAGCGCAGGAGTATTTTTAATATCCATCGGAATTTTTTCGACTTCTCAAGCATACGTACTTTGACCTGCTGTCCAAGAGGGGTCGCAAGCAATGGCACCGGATGTTTTCCCCTATTAGTCAGGAAAAGCATCCACTGTGGTATCAGTAGATATTGTAAAAAAGAGCTGTTGAGTCGTAAGAATGGGTTGCTGGATCGGCATGTGCAGCAGTTGGCCGCAGCCAGGGAGCCCGCAGAAGCTGCCACCAAGACCCGATTTGGCATCAAGGGCTGGAGTATGGTATCATTACACATTATGTTTGATTGATGAGGTAATTGAAGGGCAAGGGAATCAATTGCCCATATAACAAGGGAATTTAATATGGCAGAGACACGGCAGAAAGTTCTTATCGTTGATGATCTTGCCGAGAACATTCATTTTTTAATGAATATATTAAAAGATGATTACGCAATTGTTGCAGCGACAAATGGCGAAAAAGCCCTGGAGTTGGCTAAAAAAGATCCGAAACCAGATATTATCCTCTTGGATATCATGATGCCGGGCATGGATGGTTATGAGGTATGCGCCGGACTCAAAGCGGACGATGCCACAGCTCAAATTCCAATAATCTTTGTAACGGCTCTTAGCGAAATTGCCGATGAGAGCAAAGGTTTGCAGGCGGGAGCGGTCGATTATCTCACCAAACCGGTTATTCCTGAACTGGTAAAGTCGCGGGTCTATAACCAACTTTTGCTGAAACAGTACCGTGATAACCTGGAAGAATTGGTAGACGAACGGACATTGCAGCTGAAGCATTCAAGGGAGGCGACTATTGAGGCTATGGGTATTGTCGCTGAAAATCGCGATCCGGAAACGGGAGGTCATATTCAGCGAACAAAGAATTATGTCCAAATTCTGGCCCAAACGCTCTCAAAAACAGATGAATATCAACATATGTTGACGAAAGAGCTGATTGAGTTGATGTACCATTCGGCTCCTTTGCACGATATCGGTAAAGTCGCCATCTCGGACGCCATCCTTCTCAAACCCGGACCATTAACAGATGAAGAGTTTGATGAAATGAAGAATCACACCACCATTGGTGAGAACACAATCGAGAATGCCCAGGACCGGCTGCAGGAGGTGCAGATGTTGGATATTGCCAAGGAAATTGCCGGCGGTCATCACGAGCGGTGGGACGGTTCCGGCTACCCAAGAGGTCTGAAGGGAAAAAAAATACCGCTGTCCGCCCGGTTAATGGCACTGGCTGATGTGTATGACGCCCTGGTCAGCAAAAGGCCGTATAAGGGGCCATTTCCCCATGAGAAAGCGGTATCGATCATCATAAAAGAGTCCGGTTCTCACTTTGATCCGGAGGTGGTCAAGGCTTTTCTGGAAAAAGAAAAAGAATTTGAAGAAATCAGCAGGAAAATTACTTCCTGACCGGTAGCCTTTTCTACAGGTTATAATTAAAAAACGCTCAGTTTACATATCTGAGACATGAAGGTTAAGAGCTTGTTCGATTGCTGCTCATATCTATAGACAGGCCAACTTTGATTGGTTGCTGCTGTCTGCAGGAGAGTAACAAGCAAAAAAGCAAAGCCGGCAGTAGAAGTGTGAACCAGTACATTTTTTGCCGTAACATTGAACGATTCCTCAAAATCTTTCTAGCAAAGGAAGAAAATGAGTTTCGCTTCCAATAAATACATGGTCGTTTTAAGAACAAAAATATAAAAAATTGCAGAAGATGGTATCTTGTATCCAGGGATAAATCAAAAGTCAAACAAGCACGTTGAATTGTTAACAAGAAGATATCGCAACAGAAATTGTCTGATAACCGAGTTTTTATCAATACAGCTACCTAATAAGCCCGATGAATAAATAATCGAGTTCAAAGTATCCATTGCAGGGAGAAACAATATCTATTCAAATCATACCGGCGAAAAGTGCTGACCATAACCGCTAAAAAGTGTTTTTTCAAATTGCTTGAACGGTCAATACTCTTGAGAAATTTTCAGAAGTCCCAGCTTTATTGGTAGTATCCTATTTGCTTGTTTCCTGTGAACCAGAAGGGAGTTAAATGAAAAAGAAAAAGGCGGCTGATCTGAGGATAAATAACTCAATCGGCCGCCCGGATATTCTATGAAAGGGAATTACCTAAACTTAGTGGTTCTTTTCAGTTTTCATTAAGGAGAACTGTCCGTCTTTAACTGTAAGCATGGCAAAAGCGTCGATGCCCAGACCATTATGGTCTTTTGCAGAGAAGTTGAATATGCCGGCAGTACCGATGAGGCCTGTAATATTCTCAATAGCAGCCCTGACTTTTTCTCGATTGTCCCCACCTACTTCAATACCCTTTGACAGGATAGTCATGGCATCATATGAATGTCCGGCAAAGGTGGAGGCCTTCTCTTTGAATTTGCTCTCATAGGTGGTTATGTATTTTGTCAGGAAGTCTTTCTCGGGACCGTTGGCCAGCGTATTGGCCACCATGATTTTACTTGCCGGAAAAATAATGCCCTCTGCGGCAGCACCAGCCGCCTCCACATACTTGATATTTGCAAATCCATGGCTCTGGAAAAGTGGGACATCCCATCCCGCCTGTCTCATATTCTTGGCAACAATTGACTGTGCCGGAACGATCGACCAGTTGACAACCGCCTGAACGTCCTTGTTGGCTTTAAGTTTGGCAACGATGGCCGAGAGGTCTGTTGCTTTTTTATCATACACTTCCACGGCCACAAGCTGCACTCCGTATTCCGGAGCTATTTTTTCAAGCTGTTTTTTACCGGCCTTGCCAAACCCGGTGTTGCCGGCCAGAACGGCAATTTTCGATATGCCCATCTCTTTCATGGTCATAAAGATTCGTCGGGCGGCATAAGAATCACTGGGAGCGACTTTAAATACATAAGAAGCTAATGGATTAACAATAAGTTCAGCAGAGGCGCAGGAGATCAGGATGGTCTTGCTCTTCTGACAGATCTGCTTGATTTTGAGAGTCTCTCCGCTGGTGGACGGCCCAATGATAGCAAATACCTTTTCTTCCTCAATAAGCTGTTTGGCAAATGAGATAGCTTTTCCCGGGCTTCCGGCTGAATCTTTGATAATCAGCTCCACCGGCACGCCGTTTATGCCGCCTTTTGCATTAATCTCATCAACAAGCATCCGCAGAGACCTGCCTTCCGGGCCGCCAAGGAAAGAGGCAGGGCCGGTTTCGGCAAGGATTGCACCGATCTTGTACGATTTTGCATATGCTGATGAAATTGTAGTCATAACAGCTGTAGCTGCAAGTAATGCAATACTTATGACAGTTGCTACTCGTTTGGTAAAGCCCATCATCTCTCTCCTATAAAAACAATTGATTACTACCGGAACAGCTCTCCGGCCCTTTTGTCTGACATTTTTCTTTTTCAACTTTATCTAGCGCAATAAATGTATGTTGTTTGGCCAATGTATGCAATAATTAGCGGAAAAATTATAAAATAATCAAATATATTGCATTAAATGCACAAATAATGTTATTTGTTTGAATAACCAGGGCCATTTTATGATCAATATGCAAAGAGTTTGCACATGACACAATTAGATGATTTAGATCGGAGGATTCTTGCAGCTCTTCAAGAGAACGGACGTCTGACAAATATTGAGGTTGCCAAACGTGTCGGCCTGTCTCATTCAAGTTGTTCCCGGCGTATAACCAGGCTTGAGCGGGAAGGGTTTATTACAGGCTATCGTGCGCTCACCGACCGGCTGAAGCTGGGACTCTCAGTTCGGGCCTATTGCGGTGTTACGAGGGATGCAAATGTGGGATGGGAAGAGTTGGCCCGTGAACTTGCCCGGATTGAAGGGGTGGTGACCGTTTCTGCCGTTTCCGGAGAAGTCGACTATATGCTTGAGATTGTTGCCCGTGATATGGAGCACTACTCACAGGTTGTCATGCGGGATGTGTTTGGTATCAAAGGGGTGATGGCAACACGCAGTTCTTTTGTTCTCGAGGAAATTAAATCAATTTATTGAAAGAGTTTTTCACAAGTCAAGCCGGCAGGATAAAACTTGTACTGCTTTTAATAGTATCCAGCACAAACGATGTCTTGATATTCTGGATTCCGGGAATGCCGGAAAGTTTGTGGTTAACGAAATCTGTATAGCTGTCCATGTCTTTAGTAGCAACTTTGAGCAGGAAATCAACGTCCCCCGTTACCTGGTAACATTCCTGCACTTCTTCGAGTTCGGCTAACTTTTCGACAACCTTTTTGAGCGAAGAAACCTGGTGCAGACTTAAGGAGACAATAATTATTGCCAACAGGCCGTAACCGACCTTCTTTCTGTTGATCATGGCCACATATCTGTCAATTACACCCGAGGCTTCCAGCTTCCTGACTCTTTCCAGCATGGAAGGAGGTGATATGCCGATTTCCTTGGCCAGTTTTGCATTGGTAATTCTGCCGTTTTCCTGCAGGATCGAAAGAATTTTGATATCTATTTTGTCAAGTTTCATAAACCACCTATTGAAAAAAGATCATTCTCCTGGCTTTTCCAGGCAAAATTAGGCGACAGGCACCTGTACCGAATATAATTTTAGATATTATTCAAAAATATCGTCATTGTCTAAGTATATTAGCTGGATTGCCAACGTGTGGAGAGCACCAACATTGCGCCCCCTTTCTGGATGATTTCCGCATCAATGTACCGCTGAACCATTGGTGATCACATCCATCCATCACCCATAGATAAGACGTGGCAGAAATAAAACAATATCTGGAAAAAAGGTGAGAATAAAGAGGATTAGAATCTGGATAACCAGGAAGGGAAGTACTGCTCTTGTTACATAGATGATGTTTTTATTGACCCTGGCGCCGGTGATATACAGGCTGACACCTAGAGGAGGTGTGCAGTAACCGATCCCAAGGTTAATTGTCATGATCAACCCGAAGTGCATAGTGTCGATCCCAAATTTGCTGAGGAGCGGTAAAAAGATCGGCGTCAAAATCAAGGTTGCTGAAATGATATCCATGAACATCCCGATAAAGAGCAAAAGGATGTTTACCGACAAAAGGAAAAGCCATTGGGAAGAGATATTGTCAACCACAATCGAGGCAATTTTTCCCGGTATCTGCTCAAAGGTGAGAAATTCTCCAAACACGGATGCTCCGGCTACGATGATAAGAAGCGATGCCGAGGTAAGGGCCGAATTGATAACAACCTGTTTGACTTCTTTTAGTTTCATGTCACGGTGAATGACTATCTCGACAAAAAATGCGTAAAAACAGGCGACCACAGCGGCTTCATTTGCCGTAAACATTCCCGAGTAAATCCCGCCGAAAATGATAACCGGCAGAAGCAGAGACCAGATGCTTTCTTTCATCACCGCCAGCACTTCCGTAAGCTCTGGACGAGGCGCCCTCTGCATTCCCCTCTTCCTGCAGACCCAATAGGCATAGCTGCTCATGCCGAGCATGATAAACATCCCCGGAATAAAGCCTGTCAGAAACAGGGCCTCGACCTGATCGTTACTCACCATCGAATAGAGAATCATTGCAATGGATGGCGGAATGATTACCCCTAGGATTGGTGCTGTGGTCATGATACCCACGGAGAATCTTTCTTCGTAATCATTGTCAATAAGAGCCGGTATCATAAAGCCGCCTATGGCAACAACGGTGGCAACCGTTGAACCGGAAATGGCACCGAAAAAGCCACATGCAAGAACACCTGCCATGGCCAGCCCCCCCGGCAAAAAGCCAACCAGGATGTTTGCGGTTTTTATCAGCCTTTTAACAATTGATCCGGTGGTCATAATGTTTCCGCACAATACAAAAAACAGGACCACAACCAGGGCGAATTTATCCATACTGCGGTAAAGGACTTCGATGACGATCTGTGGATCAATCCCCACAATATAAACCAGGCCCGCCAGGCCTGCGAAGAAGAGTGACATAAAGACTGGTACCGTGGTGGCCAGGCAGCCAAGAAGAAGAGCAAAAATCAGGAGATAACTGTTTTCCACAGGCTAGTTATCTCCAGTTATATTGCGTTTTCCCGTCCAGTCTTCTTTCAAGACAACAAGATTTCTGCAGAACATCATTATGCCCATGATCGGTAGGATGGCGTAGAAGTAGAATTCGGGGATTTCCAGCGTAGCGGTTTTGGCATACTCATCTTCATACATCATGAGAGTCATCTGGGTACCCAGAACAATCATAACACCTGAAAAGAAGAGGGAAACAAGGTTGGCCAGCAGTGTCAGAGGTTTTTTCAAGAAAGGGAACATTTGGGGGAGAGCGTCGATCCGAATCTGTCCACGGCTTCGCACAAGAGCAGCACAGCCGATATAGGTAGAGAAGAAAATCACTTTACGGACCACCTCATCGGACCAATAGAGACTATAATCGCTGGTGACTTTCCGAAGGACCACATTGGCCATGGCGGTAAAAAGAGCAACCATCACTGCAATAAAAAGTGACCACTCCTCTACCTGAAGGAATACACGGTCAACGGTTTTGAAAATTCGCATAGACATGACATCAAGAAACGCAGACTGTGAGTTAAAACCGAGAACAACGCAGCAGAGATGAAACCCATTGGGTTGTCATCCCTGCTGCAGTGAACCTTGTTTATATATTACCCGTTAATTGAATAAGGGGGCGAATACGCGATTTATTGACTAAGCTTTTCCCGTACTGTTGCCAGGTATTTGGGGCCGATCTTTTTTCCCCATTTTTTCAGTACCGGTTCAGACAGTTTCGTGAGTTCGGCCATATCTTCCATATTGAGTTTTGTAAAAACTACACCGGCCTCTTTTGCTTTTGCTACCTGAGCGGCATGCTGCTTGCGGGTCATTTCCCGGGTTTTTTTACTCTCCTCCTCGATGGTAGTGAGCAGTATCTGCTGGAGGTCTTTGGGCAGCTTCTTCAACCATCTCTTATTGACCAGATGTATAAAGAGGCCTTGGGCATAGTCCAATTCCGTAAAGTGTTTTGCAATGGTGAATTTCTTGGTGAGGTTGCAGATGATCGCAGTGTGATCAAGACCGGTAATAACACCCGTCTGGAGTGCCTGGGGTACGTCCGGCCATGGCATGACGGTAAACTTCAGGCCCCATGCCTTGTACGAGTCGGTATTAACCGGTGCTTCCGCTATCCTGAAGTTTGTCTTTCGGGCATCCGCGATGGTCGCTACCGGGGTTGTGGTCGCCCATCCGTATGGGCCGTATCCTGTGATGTCCACAACCAGAAAGCCTTGACGCTGGGCGCCGTTGGCAAAAGGTTGCCACAGTTCAGGGGTGTTGCGGAAGGTGTCGAGTTTGTCAAAAGTGTCCACCACGTACGGTAGATTGACAATGCCTAGAATGTCAGAAATGTTTGCCGCGGCAACGGATGAGCTCATCATGCCCTGTACAGCGCCGAGCTTGAGTTTAGCAAGAACATCTTTTTCACCGCCGAGCTGGCTCAACGGTCGGAAATCAACATAGAGCCGTCCTCCGGATTTCTCCCAAACTTTATCTCGTATCCGGTAGCCGACTGACGCTCCATCAACAACCGGATGGGTCACATTGGACAGGATATAGGTATACTTAGCACTACTGGGATCAAAAGCAGGCTTCCACGCTTCAAGGGGATTTTTCTTTTTATCGGCGCAAAGTGCGATTACCGGGATAGCAAGAGAAAGAAGAATTAAACCAACTAACAATTTTTTCATAGCAGTGCCTCCTTGTGTATTGTGGTGTTGCTCGAACTGTTAAGAAATGTCTCTCATCAAAGAATAAATTGATATGAGGTCTTCAATAACATGCATTATTCATGAAAGTAAAGGAATAATTGAATTAACTGTGCCAATAATTTCAATTCACAGAATAAATAAAAAAGAAAAAGGTATATACACTAATAATATTAGTTTTTTGTTTTGATAGGCACGTTATTCCTAAAGATATAAGAAAAGCTGTAAAGGATGGATTGGGCATCTGAAGGCTATACCAAGTTTCTCTGCAGTGTTGATCATTATGCTGACCGCCGGGATGGACGAGATCAACCGGCTACTTGACATAGAATTCGGTGTGGACGATTACATCTGAAAAACATTCAGCCCGAAGGAGGTGGTTGGCAGAGGCAAGATGGTTTTTAAGCGGAGCAGTGAAATGGTCCCAGACAGGGCATTGTTTTACCTTGATATGGAGTGGTATATTACAACACTTTATGGGAAGGATCTGGAGCTGACAGCAGTTGAGTTCCAACTCCTTCGGATACTATTCAAAAAGACTAGCAGGATTTTCATCCTATCCGACGATAGCCGGGATATTTCACAGATCCGGCCAAGAGAGCCTACAGAGAGTAGACAGGCCCATCACTCCTTGACGCAGGTCGGTCCACTTAAAACGCTGGCGCCTGCAGCTTTTGCCATCTGCTTGAGCATGGACCCGAACATCAGGGCATGGGAGGGTGCGATAAGTCCCCAGTATATCCGTCCCCAGACTCCATGAGGTTCAAAACTCGGAGTCATCCGCAGTTCATTGCTCCCATCTGGAAGTACCCTGATACGGAATTCCAGAAAGGCCTCTCCAGGGGCAAGCATCTCAGCTCGTAGGAGAAGGTGGTGCTCGTCCAGCGCAACAACCCGCCAGAAATCCAGACAGTCCCCGACACCAAGCGAATCCAAATGGCGGCGCCCTCTTGAATGGCCCGGGCCGCCAATGAGTTTGTCGACAAAACCGCGGATCTTCCACAGGAAGGTGCCGAAGTACCAGCCCGTATTGCCCCCGATACGCTTGACCACGTTCCAGGTAAGTTCAGGAGATCCATCCAGGGTTATAAAGAATGAGTCCCGGAAGACTCTGGTGGTGGACTGTTCCCTTCCCTCGACCCACTCAGGCAACTGGGTAGAGCCGGCGTCAAACCAGCTGGAGGCGACCTCGTCCCTGTACATAGCGGAAAGGGCTTTGGTGATAGCTTCCCGGCAGGTGAGAAGCTTTTGGGGGATAATGTCCCGAATACGGGTGTCACTGCAGACGATTTCTTCGCGCATACGTTCAATCAACGGACGGATGAGAGCCGCCGACACCGGGGTGACCAAGTTCATCCAGCCAATGGAAATACGGTGAATCCGCATGGGTAGTACTACGATGATACGTTCCGGCAACCCGGCTTCCTCGGCATATATGCGAAACAGTTTCCGCCAGGAGAACACTTCCGGTCCGCCGATCTGGTAGACCTGGCCGGTAGTTTCCGGATGAGACAGGCAGCCTGCCAGGTACTCGATTACGTTGGTGATGGCAATGGGCTGACACTTGGTATCCATCCAGCGCGGGGCAAACATGATCCGCAGATATCCGCAGAAGGCCCGTATCATTTCAAATGAAGCGCCACCCGAGCCGATGACCAAAGGAGCACGCAGTTGGGTCACTTTGGCGCCTCCAAGGGCCAAAATTTCTCCTACTTCATAGCGTGAGCGCAATTGATCTGAAAGGTGTACCGGATTTCCAAGACCACTGAAATAGATAAACCAGCCCATCCCGGATTCTCTGGCCGCATCTACTGCTGAGTAGGCAATCTGCCGGTCAAGGGTGGCAAAATCACTTTCTCCGGGCCTTATGGATTGGATGAGATAGAAAACCGCTATGCAGCCGCGCATGGCCTCAGTGAGAGCCACAGTACCAAGAGCGTCGGCAACAATAATTTCAAGGTTGGGATGACTGCTCCAGGATCTTGCCTGGATCTTTCCGGCAGAACGCCCTACTGCACGCACTCTCCAGCCTTGTTTGAGGAGACATGGTACCAGCCGTCCACCTATGTAACCTGTTGCTCCCAGAACCAGTACCGGTTTGTCCATATAATCCATTCTGATCTTCATGCCCAGTAAGGAGGATGTACTCTATTAATAAATTAAGTGTCCGACATTACCGCTCTTTAGCATATTCTGTCAACTCGATTGTAGGGTCAGCTGCCAGAGAGGATAGTGCCGCTTTATGTGATGATATCAGGACCATGTTCAGGACTTGCATAAAAATATTTTTATTATCTTTAACGCCTGTTACCTTATAGATAAGACCAAATTTCACTTTACTGAGAAAAATCCTGTGGTTTTAAACACGATTCCTAAAAAAGTCATTATCCCCGTCGCATTGACGTTTGCTTTATTTATACTGACCATTTTTATGGTGGTCATTCCATTTGTCGAAAAAAATATGATGGAGGTAAAGCGTGAAGGAATCAAGCACCTGACAGAAAGCGCCTGGAGTACTTTGAACCTGTTCTATGAGAAGTATCAAAATAAAGAACTCTCAGAAGATGAGGCGCAGAAAATGGCGGTTTCCCATTTTAAAAGAGTGAGATACGGACTGGAACAGGAAGATTATTTCTGGATAAATGATATGGCGCCCAATATGATTATGCATCCATATCGAACAGACCTTGAAGGAAGAGATATTTCCGGTTTTCAAGATTCAGCAGGAAAAAAATTGTTCCTTGAGATTATCCGGACAGTTAAAAAAAATGGATCCGGGTATGTAGATTATTTATGGCAATGGAAAGGAAATCCTGAAAAGATTGTGCCGAAAATCTCCTATGTCAAAGAATTTAAACCATGGGGTTGGGTTATCGGGACAGGTATTTATGTCAATGATGTTGAGCTGGAGATTCGTAACATTACCAAGCAAATGATCCACGCATGTTTGGGTATTATGCTGCTGTTTTTAATCCTGTCGGGATATATCATCTGGCAGGGGGCAAAGG
>CAZUUJ010000018.1:27079-58003 GCA_964623625.1 uncultured Desulfocapsaceae bacterium | reverse complement strand
AAAAGTGGTTCGTCACGCCGAACTCTTCTTGACAAGCCTTCTCATGGAAGACTGATAAATCGACAACACCTCGTGTCTGGTTGAGCATCACAGGTAATCAGATATTCAATTGTGTTTCTTGCAGGATATGGTAAAATTTAAGGTTTGGTAAAATAGTATCAACGTTGTTTGTTTTATTTAAAAAGAACCGATACATACTATCCGAAGATATATCATTGTGCAGGTAAAATGTCATTGGCCTTTCACATTTGGACCATAAATATTCCCAGCTGTTTTCCCTGTTTGCTTTCATCTGCACACGCAGGTAGCAGGTCGTAATATGGAGACGAAACTAGAACCCGGAGAGCATCAGTCGGCCCCGTTCCAGAACAATGTCGATGTTACATTGTTCTATGAACAGTGCAGTCGACGTCCGATGCTCAATGAAATAAAAAAAGCTGTTTTGGAGTCGGTTTCCGTTCTGACGTTGCTTGGTGAGAAAGGGAGCGGCAAGACGATGATGTGCAAAATGGTTGAGCGTGAGTTGGCGCCACGTTACCAGGTTGTTTTGTACGAATCGGCAGTTATGTCCTTTGAAGATGTTATCCGTCCTGCAGCGGCAAAAACGGACATTGCTGTTCAGGATGAGGTGACCAGGAAGGAACTTAACAACCTGCTCCCTGAGATTCTCACGCGTTTACAACTCAAAGGTGAACGGTTGCTCCTCATCTTCGATGAAGCGGATAAGATCTTTCTGGCAACCTTGGAACGAATCCGCAAAATGCTCGACACCTTGAATATGGATGGTCCGTATCTCCAGGTTCTTTTCTCAGGTGAGTCAGCTTTGCAGTCTAATCTTGATCAACTCGCCCTGTGCGAATTTCAGGGAGCGACCGAACGGACTTTTTCACTGGGACCACTTGATGAAGAGGAAACCTTTGGCTATCTGAAATTTCAGATGAGCCATTTTAATCAGGAAGATGACCCGTTTACCCGAGAGAAAAGCGGCCAGGTATTCAGCCTGGCCCAGGGGAATTTTGCATGGACTAATATCGAAGCCGCTAAACGGGTGTCTTTTCCCGTATCTCAACAGCCGGTTTCCCTCGCAGATAAGGAAGGATTGAAGAGTCTACCCACAAAAGCTGGGAAAAAGAAGAAAAAGCCTGCCTTGCCCGGTTGGTTGACTCGTTCTGAATTTATTTCTGTTGCCGGTATTTGTTGTCTAGTATTCGTTGTTGCGGTGGTTTTGTTGGGGAGAAAAGAACCTTCAAAGGATACCACCGGGAAAAAAGAGATAAAGCAGCAAGTTGAGAAAGAACAGGAAATTGTTCAACAAAAGGTGGAAGAACCGAAGAAGAGCGACAAAGAAAGACCGAAAAAGGACATAACAAAGAAAAGAGTACAAACAGTCAAGAAGAAAGAGATAGAGATACCTCCGAAAAAGCAAATCGCAGTTGACAAGAAGATCGAGGAGGAAAAGACCGATAAAAAGGAAAAAACGGCCTTGGATACAGTGGTTGTCGAGAAAGAAAAGAAAGAAGATACAGTCACTGAGCCGGAACAACCTCAATTGCGTTCCGGAAAGATTGAGACCCAGCCCTTCATTGTCATCAGCTCGGAGTCGAGTCGTTATATGGCTTCTGACGATGGATCATCACTTCTTTCAACACAACCCCAAAAACCGGGGGTCGATCAGCTATATGAACGGCGGATGAGAGCTGCAGGTAAATGGTCCGGATCCGGCACCGCCAGTCGATACACGGTTCAACTCATGGTGTTGACAGCCGAACAAGCCAGAGAAAACGTTAAAAAGGAATTGGCAAGGCTGGAGTTTCAGGAGATCGGGGACAATCTCTATATCATGCAGTCCGCAGAGATGCCGCCATCGGTGTATGTTTTTTATGGTGATTATCCGTCAAAAGTTGCTGCTCACAAAGCCAGAAATAATCTACCGATGTTTCTTAGAAAGCATGATCCCTATGTCACATCCGTTGAAGAGGCACTAAAGAAGGCTGGCCAGAAATCGAGTCGGTAATGGAAACAACGCGGGAGGGTACAGTACCATTCACCGAGTTGTAGCAGCTATAGGAGGTAAGAAAATAAAAGAGGGGTTGCAGTGTATTCACTGTAACCCCTCTTGTTATCTGGTGGAGCTAGACGGGATCGAACCGACGACCTCTTGAATGCCATTCAAGCGCTCTCCCAGCTGAGCTATAGCCCCTGAAATACTTGGACGAGCAAGCGTTGAGGCCGATCAATACCAGGGTTTATTTTCTCTGTCAACTCTTTTTATTAAATGGAAAATGGGTAAGCATTGTTGTTGCCAAGATTGTTACGCTTTGGTAGTGTTAATCGTTTTATAACCGGAATCTCTTAAATACCACCAGATTACATCAAGTTGCTGTTGGTCTGAGTATATCGATTCCGATGGTTGTTGTACGGTGGCGGTTCAAGGCCACCGTACTGTCCGCATTGTCAGAAACTCATTAAATCTATACCCCTAAAAGGAAAATGCATGTTTTCTCCATTTAATTTTTTATTCGGATGGCTGTCAAACGATCTGGCCATTGATCTCGGAACTGCAAATACGGTTCTTTATGTAAAAGGTAAAGGAATTGTTTTGCGAGAACCGTCTGTTGTTGCGGTCAGGCAGGAGGGCAGGGTCAATAAAATTCTCTCTGTCGGCCACGACGCTAAAAACATGCTTGGTAAGACACCTGGAAATATAAAGGCTATCCGGCCGATAAAGGATGGGGTCATCGCTGATTTTGAAGTGACTGAAGCCATGCTTCGTTATTTTATCAATAAGGTGCATAATCGGAGGACCCTTGTTCATCCCCGCATCATGATTTCCGTTCCCTCCGGTATCACTCAGGTTGAAAAAAGAGCTGTGAAAGAGTCAGCCGAGTCGGCTGGCGCCCGTGAAGTATACCTTATTGAAGAGCCGATGGCCGCCGCTATTGGGGCGAATCTGCCGATCACCGAACCGACGGCCAATATGGTTGTTGATATCGGTGGAGGCACCACAGAAGTGGCTGTTATTTCCCTTGCCGGCATCGTGTACGCCAAGTCGGTCAGAGTTGCCGGAGATAAAATGGATAAGGCAATTTTGCAATATGCCAAGCGTAAGCATAATCTGGCTATTGGGGAAAGAACGGCAGAACTCATAAAAATCACCATCGGCAATGTATTACCGGAAGAACCCTATGAAACAATGGACATCAAGGGGAGAGATCTTGTTTCTGGAGTGCCGAAAACCATTACTATCACTTCAGACGAGGTTCAAGCGGCGATTTCAGAACAGGTGGATGTTATTCTTGAGGCAGTGCGGGTTGCTCTTGAGTCAACACCGCCGGAGTTGGCCGCCGATATCGTCGACCAGGGGATCGTCTTAACCGGTGGCGGTGCCTTGTTAAAAAATCTCGACAAATGCTTAAAAGAAGAAACGGGAATGCCTATTATCGTGACAGAGGACCCGTTGTCTTCGGTTGTACTGGGATCAGGAAAGGCCCTGGATAACCTCGATATCCTGCGGGAAGTGACAATTGATTGATTGACTCATTCGGGTGCAAAGACCCCTGTATACAAATAAGAGGAAACGCTTCTTTTAGTTGGTGGCCTGTACTCCACAACGTATTACGCCTAACCGTATCATGCTTGAGTCGTGAGAAAGATAATTAGCGGTAGAAAGAAACAATCCCGTTCGGCAAAAGTCAAACTGATCCTCTTCTTTGGAGGGCTTCTAATCGGTGCTGTTCTCCTTCTTGCCACAACTGTCGGTGGACGGTTCGGTTTCTTTCACAGATTGACCCTGGATGGTATGGGGAAGGTCCTCTCCGGCTTTTCACGTGTGGGACAGAGCGTGAACAGTGTTGTGGGAAAGTATGTGTACCTGGTTGATCTAAAAGAAGAAAATACCCGGTTACGAAAAATGCTTGATGAATATCAGCAGCAGCTTGATGAATATCGGGAAGGTCATACCAGGTTTCTTCACTTTGAACGGGAGCTGGAGTTCAAGAAGCAGGAGAAATTCCCTCAAATAACTGCACGGGTTGTCGGCAGGGATGGCGAGCGCTGGTTTCATAATGTTGTCGTCGATCGGGGTGAAAACGATGGAGTTGTTGAGAAAATGGTGGCCAGGACATCTCTTGGTGTTGTTGGTCAGGTTATACAGGTTTCAAAGAACTATTCGAAAATTCTGCTTGCCAACGCTCCCTCCAGTGCTATTGATGCCATGATACAAAAAAGCCGCGTCCGAGGTGTATTGAAAGGTGCCGGAGAGAACGGCTATATTCTGCATTATGTCCTGAAAAATGAACAAATCGAACAGGGGGACCTAATCGTTACTGCCGGTATCGGCGGCATGTTCTCCTCAGGGGTGCCTCTGGGAGTAGTCCAGTCGGTTCGCAAAGCAAGAAGGGGAATGTTTCAGGAAATCCGGGTTAAACCGGTTATCGATTTTCAGAAACTGGAAATACTGTACATAGACACCTCTGAAAGACAGAAGATACGGAAAGAAATGAGTTTTCCCCAGGATCGGTGAACCAGGTATGTTGTTTCTCCTTTTTTTTGCTATCCAACTCTTCCTGGTTTCTTTTCAGACCACTTTACTCCCGCATTTTCCGCAGGCCCTGGGAAGACCTGACCTGGTCTTTATCCTGGTTGCTTTTATCGGCTATCGCTTTGATTGGTTGAAAGGACTTGGACTTGTTTTTTTATGCGGGTGGATGTTGGATGTGGTGTCCTCTCAATATATGGGGATTTACCCAATACAATACCTTTTTGTGTTCACCATATTGCGGTTAGTCTCCGCTTACAGTCCCCTTCGGGATGAGGCGTATCAGGTTCCGTTAACGGCTCTTCTTTATCTTACTGCTCAGCTCATTTTATATTTTCTCTTTGCCCAACTGACACCTCAGAATCAACTGATATGGTCCTGGCTGGAAAAAATACAGGATACTATTGTGCTTCTTATTGCATCGATTCCGTTCTTCCTCCTCTATAATAGGCTGTTTGAGTATTTTTCCAGGCGTCCTGCCAAAGGACATAAGATACGGATGGCCAGGAGAGAGACCCTTGAAATGTAACCCTGAATCAATGACGAAAATCGTTGTTTTAGTTAGTAATGGAAGATGAAAACCATTGATTTTAACCTCTTCGAGGAACATGAAAACATAACCAAGCAGGATGATGCTTCCCTCGATTTCCTTAAAAAAAGGGTTATCGGAGTCGTTGTTGTCGTCATGCTGTTTTTTGCTCTTATCTTGAGCCGTTTATGGTTTCTTCAGATCCACCATGGCGTAGAGTATGAAAAAAGGGCGGAAAACAACCGCGTCAGAACCCGTCAGATCGTCGCACCCCGTGGTCAGATTTTTGATCGCCACGGCCAGCCCATCGTAACCAACCGACCCTCCTTTAATGTGGTTCTGATCCGTGAGGATTTGGACAACCTTGACGATATCCTTAAACGACTGGCCCAGGTATTGAACGTCGATGTCTCGGTTTTATGGAAACGGATCAGAGAACATGGAAACCAGCCCCTTTATCTGCCCATCCGTTTATATGAAGACATCGACTGGGAGACCCTTGCCTATCTGGAGAACCATAATCGGGAGTTTTCAGGTATTCATATCGAAGTCATGCCGGTGCGGGTGTATGAGCATGATGATCTGGCAGCCAACACCATCGGCCACCTTGGAATGATCAGCAAAGGCGAGTTGGATAAGGCCGAGTCCGATTATTATCACGGAAATGATATTATCGGTAAAACCGGTCTGGAAAAGCTCCATGAGACCGATCTGCGGGGAGAGAAGGGAAGGCGCTATTCGGAAGTGAATGCCAGAGGATTCGAGCAGACACTTATTAAAAAGGAGGATCCGCTGCCGGGCAACGATCTCGTTCTGAACCTGGATATCAATCTGCAGAAAACGGCAGAATCGGCCATGATAACAGAGGGTAAAGCCGGAGCCGTTGTTGTTATCGATGTCAACAGTGGCAGGTTGCTCACACTTGCGACCACACCCCAGATTCATCTGGAGGATTTTATCGGTGGCATTTCCAAGGAGAACTGGAATAAAGTAGCGGAGCATCCACAGAAACCCCTATTACATAAAGCGATCCAGGGGACCTATCCACCAGGTTCCACCTTTAAAATGATAACCGCGTTAGCCGGATTGGCAAAGGGGATTATCAGTGAACATACGGTGTTTTACTGTCCGGGACACTTCTTTTTTGGGGACAGAATTTATCGATGCTGGAAAAAGCACGGTCACGGCCCCGTTAATCTGAAGCAGGCCATTGCCCAATCGTGCGATGTCTTCTTCTATCAGACTGGTTTGCGGGTTGGGGTGGATAGTATTGCTGAAGTTGCTAAGAAATTCGGTCTAGGTGCAGCAACCGGTATCAAATTGGAACATGAAAAAAACGGATTGGTTCCAACTAAGAAGTGGAAGATGAAGAGGCATAAAGTCAAGTGGCAGGATGGTGAAACATTATCAATTGCCATCGGCCAGGGTTTTAATCTGGTCACCCCCTTGCAGGTCGCTGTAATGACTGCAGCCATGGCCAATGGAGGAAAACTCTATCGTCCGTTTCTGGTCGATATGGTGACTGATCCCGACGGCAAGATCGTTTCTCAGGTACAACCGGAACTGATATCGACATTGAATGTTTCCTCCCACCATCTCAAGCTCATTCAGAACAGTATGAAGGAAGTGGTTCATGGCACGGCCGGAACGGCGCGTGGTGTCCGTCTAAAAGGGCTGAGTATTGCCGGAAAGACGGGAACGGCACAGGTCGTCAAACTGTCCAGGCATAAACATCTCAAGGAAGAGGAGATACCCTATGAAGAACGAGATCATGCCTGGTTCACCTGTTTTACTCCGGCAGAGAAGCCGGAGATCGCTGTAACCGTTCTGGTTGAGCATGGAATGCATGGCAGTTCGGGAGCCGGGCCTATTGCCAAAGCGATCATCGACCAGTATTTTGCGGGAAAGAACAAACAGGAAATCAAGCAATGACCCTATTATCCCTCTTTTTTCAGGAAAGGCCATGTTCCGAGTAGACAGACGATTCTTTTCCGAGTTTGACTGGACCCTGCTGTTTCTACTGCTGCTTGTCTGCGGCATGGCTCTGTTCAATCTCTACAGTGCTTCATATCCTCCAAAACAGTGGGGAACCTCTCCTTTCGTGAGACAATGTTACTTCTTTCTTTTGGGCGGTTCTGCCATTATCGTGCTGTTGCTGTTCGATTATAAGGAGTTTCATTTTTGGAATTATCCGCTGTATCTCGGTATTGTTCTTCTACTTCTGGCTGCATTTTTCTTTGGGACAAGTGCGGGAGGTGCCCAGCGGTGGATCGGTTTCGGACCAATCAAAATCCAGCCGTCCGAGTTTGCCAAACTAATTTTGGTCATCACCCTTGCCAGTTATTATTCGAGAAAAGAAGAGCTCAAAGGATATTCGCTGAAACAGCTGGTTAAACCGATTGGCTTTACCGCCTTGCCGTTTTTTCTGATTCTCATGCAGCCTGATCTAGGTACTGCTCTGATGCTCGGCATCATATTCGTATCGATGACAGTCTTTGTCAAACTGCGGCTGTCGACATACCTTATCCTGGGATTGGCTTCGGTCACCAGTGTGGTGTTGGCCTGGAAACTGCTGCTTCGTCCATATCAGAAGCAGCGGATCATTACTTTTCTTAATCCCGAAAGCGATCATCTGGGGCATGGCTACCAGATAACCCAGTCCAAAATTGCCGTGGGCAGCGGTGGAAAACTGGGCAAAGGCTATCTTGAGGGGACCCAGGGGCACCTCCATTTTCTTCCGGAGAGATATACTGACTTTGCTTTTTCCGTTTGGGGGGAAGAATGGGGATTTTTTGGCAGTCTGTTCTTTTTAGCCGCCTATTTTATTTTGCTGGTCTGGGGGTTGAATGTGGCACTGTCCGCCAGGGACAGATTCGGTGTGCTGCTCGCTTTTGGTATTGTCATGCTTATTTTTTGGCAGGCGGTTATTAATCTATTGATGATCCTCGGCTTTCTGCCTGTTGTCGGTATTCCTCTGCCTCTTGTTTCCTATGGCGGTTCCTCGCTTCTGACCACCCTGCTTGGATTTGGGATATTGATGAATATAAGAATGAGACGCTTCAACTAGGTCTCAATCTGTGCGCATCTGCTAGCACTGCATTTTAGCCAATTAAGCCAACAGATATAACTGAACTATAAGCTATTGGATTAATTGGCTAAAACTACAGCACTATCGAATGCACACAGATCCAAACCGTTTCAAAGTTCTTTTTTTCTCATATAACATAGAACTCGAAATATTTGGGTCCAGACTTTCCACAAGGAGGCAAGGGAGACTTAAATATAGTTCGGCAGAATAAACCGAATCCGGCTGTATACAATTATACTACTTCTAAGACCAGTTCCTTTAGGCATTCAATGAATTTAGGGTTGCAGTTGAGCGATTCGGTTGGTTCAAGCCTCATGCCTAGATTTTTAGCCTGTTCCCTATACTGAATATTGATCTCATAGAGCGTTTCCACGTGGTCTGAAACGAAACTGATCGGCACCATCAGAATGTTCTTTTTACCTTCCTCTGCCAATTGCTCAATCATTTCGGGTGTTGACGGCGACAGCCATTCAACCGGGCCGCTCCTGCTCTGGTAGCAGAGTCGTCCCGGTTGCTTTGTGATCGCTTCAATACCCTCGATTGTCTGGTGAAGGTGTTCAACGTAAGGGTCACCTTCTTCAATGAATGAAACCGGAAGGCTGTGGGCGCTATAGACGATTTCAACAGCTCCATTGTCAAACTGTTTAAGACCTTTAGAGATATTCTCGGCAAGGCACTTGATATATTGCGGTTGGTTTGGCCAGGAGTCTATTTCGGTAATGGAAAAGATGTTGTTCATGGCTCTATTGGCCCGGTGGAGATCTTTTAATGATGAGCCGGTTGTCGCCCGAGAGTAGTGGGGGTACAGGGTGAGAGCAATAATGCTGGAAATCGATTTTTCCTGAAATTGTCTTAAGGTGTCGATTGCCGTCGGCGGCCAGTATCGCATGGCAAAGCTTATTGTAAAATCGCCGTGAGCAGATAACATGCCGCTCAATGCTTCTCCCTGTTGCATAGTGAGTTCAGCCAGCGGTGATCGACCGCCTATGGCATCATAGATCCTCCTGCTCTTTGGGGCACGCTTTCTGGCAATGAACCAGGCAATCGGTTTTTGCAGCAGCGCAGGCCCTAACCGGATGATCTCCCTGTCGGAAAAGAGGTTGAATAAAAAGGGGCGAACATCGTCGAGTTTCTCAGGTCCGCCCATGTTTAAAAGGACAACGCCTACGTTGTTTTGTTTGCTCATCGTGTCGATAAATTGTGAATAATTGGTATAAAGAATGTATGAACAGAGCACAGATGATACAAAATAATAGGTATCGATTCCAGCTTGAAATTCCTATGAGTTGAATTTATGTTCAAAAAAAAAGGGTAGCCGTTCACTATTGCTTGATTATCGTATCTAGGTGGATATAATATAACTAAGAAGAATTATTGAATTCAACCGGTTCATTTTGGTGTATCACTTCCCAATATCCTCACAATATAATCACACATCATTTCTGACGTCTTCGTCAATCAACAAACCGGAGGCATGGAGCTTTCGGTATTTCCAACCCAGCTCGGCTGGCTTACTATTAACTATCCCCCATTGGGGGAAAGAGACTCTGGTGAATGTTCGATTTATCAGGAGTCGAATGGAGGAAATTTATGGAACTGAAGATCGAGGCCCGAAATGTGGAGTTGCGCAAAGGTTGGCAGGATAAAATCCATGAAGAAAAGGAGCGTTTACTTCGTCATTATCCTAGTTTTGTTCTTCATCTTCGTGCAACTGTTGAAGCCACGTCCCATCATAAAGAAGGAGGGTTTGAGATCAAACTGGTTGCCACTGTACCGGGCGATACTGTAGTTGTGTCCCGGAAAGGGGACAATGTAAGAGCATTACTGGGTGATGCTTTCCATGTGCTCACTCAGCAGCTGAAAGAAAATCTGAGAAAGAAACGTAAAGGCAAAAAAGGAGCCGACCATCACCAGGAGGTTAATAATTACGGCATTATTAAGAAGCTTTCTCCTCATGAATCCTATGGATTTATTGCCACTCTTGATGAACGGGAAATTTATTTCCATGAAAACTCGCTAAAAGATGTTGAGATGGACCGTTTGAGCGAGGGTGATTCGGTTATGTACGGTGAAACGATCGGTGATAAGGGACCGCAGGCGTCGTGGGTGAGAACGGCTAAATAGCTGATAACAATAACCTTATGTTGATAAACCCGGGGATGTTGTTTCCCGGGTTTATTATTTCAGATGTATATCGTGAGAATGGGTTATGAAACAAATAAGAAAATTTGAAAATTATTTGCGTAACCTGAGCAATTGTGTTAGTCGATAATGTTATATTCTTTCGTTTTTTTCACTTGGCTGGCGGGTGGAATTTAATTAAAAGAAATCGTCATGTTCGATCTGGAATCATCGGTGAGGCTCTTTTGTCTAACCGATATCCGTTGTTTCGTTTGGAGAGGCATTAACCGTTAAATACAAGGAAAAGGAGGTTAACAGACAAAGAGAACAACAAATTTTGCGTTGAAACCAATTTGGTAAACACTGACTAAATGAGTTATTATCCTAGGAGAAAACAATGAAAAAGTTTGTATCAGGTCTGATTGCTTTTGTAGGTTTTGCCCTCGTGCTCACCTCCACGCCGCTGTTTGCCAGTTCGCATCAGCAGTTTGTGACAATCGGCACAGGTGGTGTAACCGGTGTGTATTACCCAACTGGTGGCGCAATCTGCCGCCTTGTCAATAAAACAAGAAAAGATCATGGTATCCGCTGCTCCGTCGAGTCAACCGGTGGATCAGTCTACAACCTGAACACCATTCGGGCCGGCGAGCTCGACATGGGTGTTGCCCAGTCTGACTGGCAGTATCACGCCTATCATGGTACCTCCAAGTTTAAAGAAAAAGGTGCCAACAAGGACCTACGTGCTGTCTTTTCAGTACATCCCGAACCGTTTACCGTTGTCGCCCGTGCCGACTCCGGCATCAAGAATTTCATGGACATCAAAGGAAAGCGCGTCAACATCGGTAACCCTGGTTCCGGTCAGCGTGGTACCATGGAAGTCCTGATGGGCGCTCTTGGTTGGACCAAGAAAGATTTCAAACTGGCTTCTGAGCTGAAATCAGCTGAGCAGGCCAAAGCTCTGTGTGATAATAAAATCGATGCCATGGTTTTCACCGTTGGCCATCCAAGTGGTTCTATCAAAGAAGCTACCACTTCCTGTGATTCCGTACTGGTTACAGTAGACGGTGCTGCCGTTGATAAACTGGTTGCCGACAACGATTACTATCGGACCGCCACTATCCCCGGCGGTATGTATCGAGGAACTGCAGCAAACACCAAAACTTTTGGTGTTGGCGCTACCTTTGTAAGTTCCGCCAAAGTTCCTGAAGCTGTTATTTATAATGTTGTCAAAGCTGTATTTACTAACTTTGATCAGTTCCAGAAACTTCATCCGGCTTTCAAAGTCCTGAAGAAAGAAGAAATGATCAAGGACGGTCTGTCAGCTCCACTGCATAAGGGTGCTGCCAAGTATTATAAAGAAGCGGGTCTTATGTAATCTGTGTCTGTTCAAAGGCGCTCTGCTCCGGCAGAGCGCCTTTTCTTTTGTGTTATTTGTCAAACAATAACATTGTAGATCATTCTAGCTGAAGGAATCATCGTATGACTGAATCGAAAGAGACAATAAAGACCGATGAACAACTTCAGGAGATGATAGCTGAATCGGACTCCGGTGCCCGTAATCCAACCGGGTCTTTTCCTAAACAAGTTCTATTCTTCGTTCCTCTTGCCTGGACGATCTTTCAGCTCTGGTATGCATCTCCACTACCTTTCCTGTTCAATATATTTGTATTAAACGATACCGAGGCCAGGGCAATCCATCTGGCTTTTGCTGTCTTTCTCTCATATACGGCATATCCTACGTTTAAGTCATCACCAAAAGATTATATTCCTATTCAGGATTGGGTGGTTGGCCTTGTCGGCGCTTTTTGCGCGGCCTATCTCTTTATTTTCTACACAGCACTCTCTGAGAGGCCAGGTGATCCAACTCAGATGGATCTTGTTGTGGCTGTTGTCGGCCTTGTTCTACTGCTTGAGGCGACCCGTCGCGCTCTTGGCCCTCCATTGATGGTAGTTGCTACCGTGTTTATTATCTATACATTCGGTGGGGCGTTTATGCCGGATGTCATCGCCCATAAAGGGGCCAGTTTATCCAAAGGTATGTCACATTACTGGCTGGGAACCGAAGGGGTCTTCGGTGTTGCTCTCGGGGTTTCCACCGGTATGGTTTTTATGTTTGTCCTTTTTGGCGCTCTGCTTGAAGCGGCCGGTGCCGGCAACTATTTTATTCGTACGGCGTTTGCAGGCCTTGGTCATCTTAAAGGCGGGCCGGCAAAGGCGGCCGTTGTCTCATCCGGACTGACCGGGCTGGTTTCCGGTTCTTCAATTGCCAATGTAGTAACTACTGGAACGTTCACCATTCCGTTGATGAAAAAAGTGGGCTTCAAGGCGGAAAAAGCGGGAGCCGTTGAGGTTGCCTGCTCCACCAACGGTCAGCTTATGCCGCCTGTTATGGGGGCTGCGGCTTTTCTCATGGTGGAGTATGTGGGTATTACCTATATCGAGGTTATCAAGCATGCCTTCCTGCCGGCTATTATTTCCTATATTGCCCTTGTCTACATTGTTCATCTAGAAGCATGTAAGCTAGGGCTGGAAGGGATGGCGAAGAGGATTGTCAACAAATCGATAACCCAGAAAATATTGTCATTTGTATTCACCATCCTTTTCCTGATTATCATGGGCGGGGTGACATATTACGGTATTGGCTGGATTAAAGGAGTTGCCGGCGATGCAGCGATTTACATCGTTGGTGTCCTACTGGCTGTTGCTTATATTATACTTATACAACTCGCTTGCAAGGTACCGGAGCTGGAACAAAGCCATGAGATCAGAGAGTTACCGGAGCTGGGGAAAACAGCCCAGGCAGGCTACTATTTCTTATTGCCCATTGTCGTTCTCATGTGGTGTCTTGTTGTTGAGCGGCTCTCTCCTTCTCTGTCTGCTTTCTGGGCGACGGTGCTTCTCATCTTTATCGTTGTAACCCAGAGACCGTTGAAAGGGTTTTTCCGCAAAGAACATGGAGAAGTCTTTCAATTCAAAAGAGGCCTTGAAGATTTGATTCATGGTATGGTCTCCGGTGCCAGGAACATGATCGGTATCGGTGTTGCCACATCAGCAGCCGGTATTGTTGTCGGTACTGTTACCTTAACCGGTATAGGTCTTGTTATGACCGAATTCGTCGAGTTCATTTCCGGTGGTAATTTGATGCTGATTCTGCTGTTCACCGCAGTTATCAGTCTTATTCTTGGAATGGGGCTGCCGACTACGGCAAATTATATTGTTGTATCCACCTTGATGGCTCCGGTTATTGTTGATCTCGGTGCCCAGAACGGCCTTATCGTTCCATTAATCGCAGTTCATCTGTTTGTCTTTTATTTTGGCATCCTGGCGGATGATACACCACCAGTTGGACTGGCAGCCTTTGCTGCCGCCGGGATCTCGGGAGGTGATCCCATCCGGACTGGTATTCAAGGTTTTATTTATGATATCAGAACAGCGGTACTACCCTTTCTCTTTATTTTTAATACCCAGCTCTTGATGATCGGTATTGACAACTGGTTTCAACTTGTACTGGTTATCGCGGCGGCTGTGGCGGCAATGCTTGCCTTTGCGGCTGGAACGCAAGGCTATTTTCTAACCAAGAGTCGTATCTGGGAAACAGCAGCGCTGATTCTGGTTGCCCTGATACTGTTTCGTCCGGGAATTGTCTGGGACAAATTCTTTCCACCGTTGAGTAAGGAATCACCCGCTCAGCTAATGGCAATGGTTGAAAAAATGGAACCGGGTTCCTCTCTCAGGCTTATGTTGAAAGGAGAGAGGATGAATGGGACCGAGTTCACCAAAACGATCATGCTTCCCGTGGGTGATCAGAAAACAGGGAAGGAGAGGCTGGAAGGAATAGGGCTTGAGACCCGTGATGAAGGTGGAAAGATCCTGATTGATAATGTTGTTTTTGCAAGTGCTGCTGAAAAAGCGGGCGTTGATTTTGATCAGGAAATTCTCAACTTACAGGTCCCTACCGATAGATTACCCAAACAACTGATGTTTATCCCCGCTATTCTACTTTTTGGATTGGTCTGGATGATCCAGAATAGACGACGGAAAAAGCTGGAAGCGACTGTGGGATGATCAACCAAGAAATTCGTTATTGAATAAACACAATACAATCTGCTGTTGACTGTCCAGGAGGCGTTGACCACAGTCTCACATACTTTCAATGACATGATCATATTGTGTGGAGAACACCATGTTTAAAAAAATACTCGTTCCAATTGATGTCGATCGTCCCATTGCGGCAAAAGCCGTGTATAAATGTGCTGAGGAAATGGCAGAAACGAGCGGTGCCAAGGTAAAGCTGCTCTCCGTTATGCCCGGGTTTGGTATGCCTATTGTCGCCTCATATATTTCAGATAAGGTTCGCAATGAAGCGGCCGACCACTTCAAGGAAGCGTTGGAAGCTTTTGTTAAAGAAAATTGTGATGATTCAGTCAGCTATCATGTTCGCTCTGGAAAGAACTGGCGTGAAATCGTCAAAATGGCTGAAAAGTGGGAAGCTGATCTGATTATTATGTATCACAACAGACGTCGGGAAGTAAATGAGATGTTCAGTCATAGCTGTTGTCAACATGTATACAACAACGCACCCTGTTCGGTTTTACGGTTAAGAGGGATTCGGGAAGGCTGAAAGAATGTGATATAATAGGAATGTGACAGGAACATGGAGTGAACGGCTGGTTTGGTTGAATTGTTCATCAAACCAAATTGATATGGAGAGGATAGTATGAAGTGGAGAAACGATATGGATATCAAATCGTCAAAGCGGTCTTCCAGACAATCCGTTTTTATATTCGCACTTTTTTGTTTTTTAGCGATTCCACTCTCAGCCAATGGATACGAGATTTATCTGGGGACAGAAAAAAGCGGTTCATTTCCCCATTTCTCAGGACGGATGCTCTGCCGGACCATCAATTCCGGGCAGACAAATATTAAATGCACGGTACGACCGGGTGCTGATCAGATTGATATTTTAACCAATCTTGTCAGTGGTTCACTTGATCTGGCAGTCATCGATTCCCATGTTATTCATAATGTTGCTGCCGGAAAAGGAATCTTCCAGTTTCTTGATATCGACTATGGCAGCCTGGCGATCCTGTCACCGCTCTATGATAAGCCGTTTACCATTATTTACCGGAATAACAGCCGGATAAAAACATTGACAGATTTGAAGGGAAAGAAAGTTAATGCTGGTTCCCCCGGGTCAATGGCAGAGAATATGATGGAAATGCTCATGCAGCAACAGGACTGGACGGAAAACGACTTTGAACTGTTCGAAAAACTCCCTTCATCTCAGTCGCAGGACAGTCTGGCTTTTTGCCATGGCAGCGTTGAGGCCATGGTTCATGTGGGGGTCCATCCGTCATTATCCGTCCAGCGACTGCTGAAACAGTGTAAGGGACGGCTGCTCAACCTCAGCGAGGCGGAGGTGAAACGGATGACAGACGGATATTCCTTTCTCAAGCCGATGGTCGTTTCCGCACCAAAGTATCCTCCTCATTCGGCCGAAGTGAGGAGCTTCGGCAGTAAGGTGTATCTGCTCGGCTCCAACGATCTGGACGATGAAACGGTTCAACAAATCATTCGGGTTCTTCATCAGAACAGCAAACGGTTAGCCGCCGGTCATCCTGCACTCAATCTTGGCAGTTCAGAAGATTTTTTAAAAGGAATCGGTAAACTGAAAGTACATGCCGGAGCAAAGAAGTTTTTCAGCCAGTAGAAAAGCTATCGTTCTGCTGTCTTCGGTGGATTTCCAGAATGGCGGCAGCCGTCAGTCTGACTCGATCCGGCAGGCTTGCTTTTATTAAATATTCCCTGTCACTGTGATCAAACTCGCCAATAGGTCCCAGGCCATCCAGCACCGGTATACCGCAGCCGGCGAGGGTGTTGGCATCAGACACTCCAGAGCGTAACTCCTCTGCAACGGTCATACCCAGCTTGGTAGCCTGTTCCTGGACCAGATTCAGCAGTTTCCGGTTTTTACCATTTGCTTCCATTACTGCCCGTGAAGAATTAATCGACCAGATTGCCGATGTTCCGCCGATCCGGCATTCCTCGATGATCTTAGTTATCTGCTTGCGGCAGTTTTCTCCATCCTCCCGTGTCAGAAAACGGCAGTCTACTTCAGCCTCAGCTTTTTCAGGCACGGTGTTCGGACCAATACCGCCGCTGACAAGACCCACGTTGACGACACGCTGCTTTTCAGGATTGTTTAACGCTTCTATAGCAATAATTTTATGGGCCAGTTCAAGTATGCTGGATGGTTTGTTTTCCCCGGAAAAGGCCGCATGGCCGGCCTGTCCTTCAATATCGATATGAAAGCCGATTTTCCCCTTCCTTCCGGTTACCATCTCACCGTTTTTTCCGCCGCACTCAAAAACAAGGGCCGCCGCACTTCTTTCGGCCTCCCTTCTCAGCAGCTCTTTGGATGTGGGTGATCCTTTTTCTTCATCCGAATTGCATATAAAGACCATGGGAATGGTGTCGAGCAGTCCGGCGAAAAAAAGAGTCCGAATTGCGTAAATCGCTGTTACCAATCCTCCTTTCATATCGATAACTCCGGGTCCATTCACCTTGTTGTCGTCTTCCCGGTACCAGTCGAATGCCATCTCCGGCGGATAAACGGTGTCCATATGACCGACAAGAAGAAGGGGTTTGAGTGAACCGGGTCCTTGAGGTGCTGTTCGGAAAATCAGATGGTCGCCAAACTGTTCCTGGTGTTCTTTTTCCTGTATCAAACCGCAGGGAGACAGGGCTTCTTGAATAATGAAGCCCACCGAGTCGACTCCCTGTTTGTCGAGGGTATAGCTCTCCTGAAGGACAAGTGTTTTCAGCAGAGAGAACATCTCCTCTTCCTGCTGATTGATAGCAGCCAGGAGTGGATCGATCATGACTTATAGAAGTAAGGCTCAAAGGAGAACAGTTCATGATTGTAGATTTCCGGATCAGCGTCGGGGTAGCTGACCTCTTCACCATTCCACGGTTTCTTGAGAGTATATTGGCCATCATGGGCTAGGACCACGTTGTCTCTGTGCATGGGAATCTTTCCTCCGGCAGTGGCAATATAGCGGGGAATCGCATCGCCAGAAATATTGCCGTACATTGACTCAACAATGTCTCTACCGACTTCCAGAGGTACGCGGAAATGTTTGAACTGCGGGTTTCTGTAGCTGCAGTTAAAGATGTAATAGGGCCTGACATATGCCTCCTGGATGGTCTCGCACAACTTCCACATCTTAATGCGGCTGTCGTTAATGCCTTTAAGCAGAACAGCCTGGTTGAGGACGGTGAACACCCGTTTGGAGATTCTTCTAAACGTATTTCTGGAAACCGGGGTGATTTCCATGGCTGTGTTGATCTGGGTAACCACCCTAATCGGTTTTTTATCGTTGCTTTCCTCAAGAATGTCGAGGAGTTCCTCGTCAACCCGCATGGGCATGGTGACCGGTACCCTGGTCCCCAGACGTTTGATCTGAACATGGTCGATAGCGTCCAGTTCCTCCAGGATATAACGAATCATGGTATTAGGTAAAACAAAGGCATCACCGCCGGTAATCAGAACGTCGCGGATACGCTTATTGTTTCTGATATAGTCAAGGGCTTCGCCATAAGCCTCTTTGGAATAAACTTTGTCTTTTCTGCCGATGTGGGCCAGCCTCAGACAATGGGTGCAGTACATGGCGCACATGTTGGTTGCTTTGATGGTCACAACCCGTGGATAGAATTGATCGATCAGTCTGGCCGGTGAGTGATCAGCGGCAACCGGCGGTATCTCAATACCACCATTGTCGATCATTTCCCCGGTCGGAATGGATTGCAGCATAATCGGATCATTGATCTTCCCCGGCATGATCAGGCTGGTGTAATACGGTGTCAACCGCATACGATACGATTTTGTGACTCTGGTAATTGCCTCGATCGCTTTTTTCGGAAGCTGAATCAGCCGCCCGAGAGTGTCAACACTATCGACGACATTGCGCAACTGACCTGAGGGCGAGTCCCAATCTTCCTGGCTCATTTTCAACTCTTGACGAATACGTTCTCCATTCTCCTGAATCTGCTGCCACATTTCGATGCCGCTGGGCGCTTCACTATCTTTGTTTTCCAGGTAGTCGACAACCCGGCTATTAGCGTCATCGGCTATGGGAAGAGCCTGGGTGAGACGGCCGCCGACGGACACCATGTGCTCGTCGATCTGTTGATGCTTGAGGGCTAGCTCTTCCAACTCGTAACAGCTCAATCCAAACTCATTGATATCGATATGGTCCTCCCGGTGTGCCTGTAGGAGGCGGCCAAAAAGGGCAACAATAGGAGCAGTGAGCTCCTTTTTACTGGCCAATGAGAAGAGTTCAGCGACTTCTCTTCGTTCCTGGTCGGTTGGCTGACGACTCCTTTTAAGAGACGAACAGAGTTCGTTAATCATTTCCTGGGTGTAAATATCAAATACGCTATCGGGTTTTGTGATTCCCGTATCACATTTTTCCATTTTATCTTACGCCTCTTGTATGGTTTGTTTTATAAATCCAACACCTTGTCGGAGTCCTACTTCCATGTCTTCACTGTTTGTTGCAACGGAAACAATTCGGGCCAGAAATGTTCCAGGCATCACTGTGTAGTTTGTGCCGATATGTTCCAGGATGACAAAATCTTTAACAAGCTCACCTTGAGCCACTTTCTTAAATGTTTCTCTTTCATACGGATTTTGGGGGATATAGCCGACTGTTGTTTGTTGTTTATGGAGTTTATAGTTATATGTTCCCCAGTTGATTTTTCTGCGGTTGGATGTCAGTTCGACTGTGTTGGTCGGGAAGCGGTTTTCCATGACTGCATAATATTCAAGCTCGGGGAGCATGGGAGAACCTTCCGGCAGTGATTGTTCCAGGGTAAAACAGAATTCAAGGGTGGTCCCCTGCTTACGGGCGTTAATTTCTATAAAAAATATTTGTCCGTTGTGGTCTATGATATAGTCACAGCCGAAAATGCCGCGATAACCGTGGCGTCCAAGCATTTGTCCAACCAATATCGTGTATTCATGGAGCTGTTGTTTCTGCTCTTCACTGGCAACGGATGGATATGTTGAGCCGACAAAGAGGTTTCCATTTTCGATGACCTGATCGGCAACACCGGCGATATAAACATCATTTTCATTGGCTACAACTGCAAGTACGGTAGGGTCGAGAATATGAGGGATATAACGGGAGATCAGAAAAAGCCCGTTTTGTTTTCCGCACCACTCTTCCACCTGTTGCTGGTTTTGTGTGACAAACGAGTTCGCGCCGGCTGCTGAATAGGCGCAGCTGATAAAGATACCGTCGGACCACTCGCCTCTTAAAGTACTGGTTGTGTCCAAGAGACACGCTTTATCTTCACAGAGGCGAAAATCGGCCAGGGGGATAATCCCTTTCAGTTCCTGATATTGGGTAGTTTTATTGTTGTATTTTTTTGCAAGTTCTTTATCCGGCCCGACAATTTTGACTCCGTCAATCGTGTCAAGAGTCATTTCCAACACTGATTCATAGAGATTGATGTAGAGGCTGTTCTGGCGTTGCAGAATAGTATCGATAAGATCGTGGATTGCTGAGCTGTTCGAGACCGCCGTCATGAAATCGGCAGAGCTGACACGGCAGCTGATTTTGGGCGATTCATCAGGGGCCTGATCGTTTTTCCGGATAGTGGGGTTGATGACAATAATATTTCTATAATTATATTGAGTGAAGACATCAGGAACAATCGCAATAAACTGGATTTCCTTTCCGTTTATTTTTTTTGCAAGTGTTTCCTGGAGAAAGATATTGAGGTTGTACGCTTTAATATCACCTAAATAAAGAAAATAGTAGACATTCGGGTTGTAATTGAAGTTGGAAAAGAGAATTTCCTTGCGGGTGTCGAAATTCATTTCATCTGCCACTTGAAAAGTGGCCTCCTTAAGTGATTTCGTTTTGTATTTTCGTTTTTTTATTCAAAAAAATGTAGAAAAATAAAAAAGGCAGTCTCCATTCCGGTAATCAGAATAACAGACTGCCCACAGGTGCAAATTGCAGCTCGATTCTGCAAAAATCAACGAAAATGAACATGTAACGTTCTCAATACAAATAAGGTCTGTTGGTGAATATCAAAACAGGATATTGAGGTATATCATTACCCCTTGGTGATTAGGGTCCTATTTTTCCCCACTCAATACATATAGGAATTTTCTTTGTCAAGAAAGAAGATGAGTTAAAGTAGAAAAAAACAGAGACGAGGCTGGATTATCTGCAAATAGTCTTCGTTCAGGAAAAAATCGTAGTTTTAACGACCCTGTCATTTTATTCTTGACTACTCTGAAGGAATGAATTTAGTAGTACAATACTACGAACTTTGTTGACTAATAATATTTTGTAAAAACAGGCAATTAAGATATAAAACACTAGCAGTAAAAAAAATCCAAAGAAGGATACCTGCTCAATGGCTAACTTGACTGAGATTAAGAAAGAGCTTGAGACTGTCGATAGCACAAAGATTTTTTTTGTCGACTTCAACGGTAGAATCATGAGTCTACCAGTTAATCCGGATAACATTGAATCCATCCTCGAAAACGGTATCGGTTTTGACGGCAGCTCTATAGCCGGCTACGGGACTGTCGATAGTAGTGATCGTCTTTTGTTTCCAGATCCTGATAGTTTCAAAGTTGTGAAGTTTTCAGATGAAACTGTCGGATTTTTCATTGCCAGTATTTACAGTGAAAAAGATACACCAGCCCAGACTGACCCACGAGCCATACTGAAAAATATATTGGTTGAAGCGGAACGTGAATTCGGTTTCAAATTTCTTATAGGACCGGAACATGAATTTTTTCTGCTCAATAATGATGTAAACCCGGAAAACCGAGAAAACCTGCATACGGACCAAGGCCTCTATTTTCAATCAAGTCCACATGATCAAGGTGAAGCTGTCAGAAATAGAATAGTTAATACCCTGAAAGATTGTGGTATTGCATTTGAAAAAACTCACCACGAAGTTACTGCATCCCAGCATGAAATAAACCTTGAGCCATCCGATCCCCTGAACGGTGCCGACCGTACTGTTCTTTTTAATTATGTCACCCAGAGAACCGCCGCTGAATACGGGTATCGAGCCACCTTCATGCCCAAACCCTTTGATGGATATAACCGGAATGCTTTCCATCTGCATCTTTCGGTTCAGGACCTTGACGGCAACAATGTGTTCTATGACAAAGATGCTGACAACAACATAGGAGCTATTGCCAGACAGTTTATCGGTGGCATCCTGAAATATGCCAGACAAACATCAATTGTTATGGCCTCCACAATAAACTCATACAAGGCATATGTGATTGAAAGGGAAGCGCCGATTATCTGCAACTGGGGCTTTAAAAATCGAAGTTCTATGGTCAGGATCCCTTACTGTCCAAATCCGCAGAGCACCAGACTTGAGCTCAGGAGCCCGGATCCGGCGGGGAATGTATATCTTCAGATGGCTGTTTTGATTGCAATGGGTATGGAAGGAATAACAAATAAAATTGACTGCGGAGAACACTCCACCGGTAATATTTACAGTAAGGATCAATCTGTTAGAGTATTGGATAAACGTTTTCTGCCCAAGAGCATGTATGAAGCACTGGTTGAGGCTGAAGGAAGTTCGTTTCTAAAGCAGACTCTCGGAGACGAAACCTACCAGAACTATATGGCATTAAAGACCCGGGAGTGGGAGGGGCATCGAACCCATGTCACCAATCGTGAGTTGTCAATGTACCTCGACAGATAAGATTTACATTATCCTCTTGATAGAGAAGGAGAAGATAGATGGAAGAATGGATTGAACAACTCCAAAACAGTGTCAATACAATAGAAAGATTATCAGCGTTTATCAACATCATCCCTGAAGAGAAGGAGGCCATTGAGACGCTGAATACCAAATGGGGAACATCCCCATATTTTGCCTCACTGATGGATCGAGATAATCCCGAATGCCCGATTCGAAGACAGGTACTGCCCTCTTTACAGGAAACCGAGAACAAATATGGAGTCGAGAACTACCTCGTATGGAAGGAAAATAGAGCCACAGACGAAGTCCGACCCGATAGTATTGCACGGCAATACCATGACAGGGTGGCCTTTACTGTAACAGATGTCTGTGTCAACTACTGCCGTCACTGCTTTAGAAAGGAGCTCGTGGTCAATCGAGACCTCCAGCTCCGCATGGATGTGGATGAAGGATTAGAATGGATCCGTGAACATAAAGAAATTCGGGATGTATTGGTGACCGGTGGAGATCCGTTTATTCTATCCGATGAGAAAATTGAGTATATCATTCGAAAATTGCGGGAAATTCCACATCTCCAGATGATTCGATTCGGTACGCGGCTACCCATCGTCTTGCCCCAAAGGATCACCCCAGGCTTGAAAAAAATACTTAGTCCATACCACAAAATCCCAATCTGGATTAATACCCAGTGCAATCATCCCAATGAAATCACAGAAAAAACAGCTCAGGCAGTGTTTGATCTGCTCACCTGTGGCATCAATGTCGGCAACCAGGCGGTACTTCTAAAAGGAATTAATGATGATCCTGAAACATTCCGTAAGCTGCATCAAAAATTACTACAGGTACGAATTTGTCCCTACTATGTATTTTACTGTGAACCAGCACCGGGCATCGATCATTTCAGGACAACCGTGGAAAAAGGTGCGGAACTCATCCGGGATGCCATCCGCGGACATACAACGGGTCTAGCTCAACCTATGTATGTGATCGCTACCAATATCGGCAAAATTCCGTTGATGCCAGATTATTATATCAAAGGAAAGGATGAGAAAGAGTACACCCTTCAGAATTATAAAGGTGAGATAACAAAATGGCCAAACATGCCGGAATAGAAATTAGCAAGATGTTTTGTGGCGTTAATATTGCCAGATCGAGTGTACGAGTGTTTTATTGACGCTCCAACTTTTCCTCACTACTGTGAACTTTTGAAATATCCACACTATATATGCAATAATCATTTTCAGTTTTGCATCAATACGAAAGTCGATATATCTCCCTTCAACTAACAGCGTGGGTATCATGAAAAATTATCTCCTTTCTACATTCGGGTTTCTGGGTTTGGGCTGTTATTAGAAGAAAATACAGCCCAAATTCTTTCTTGTTGTTTCGTGCAGATCATTTTACATTAAATATGCATAATATCAATTATATAACTGCTATTCTAATGTGCCATAGTAGAAGGAAGTATAAGGATAAAAACCATTTTCTTTGTTTCGGTTAATGTTTGCAATCTAATCACATTATTTTTTAAGAGAAATATTGTTGGATATTCAACGGTTTTAAACCTGAAGTATACATACCAAGGGAAGAACTATGCAGGAAGAAGTGTATCTTATTGACGGCAGTGCCTATATCTATCGCGCTTATCATGCCATAGCTCCTCTCTCCACAAGTACAGGTCAGCCGACTCATGCCATATTCGGCTTTATTAATATTATCCAGCGCATTTTGCGTGAGAAAACTCCTCGCTATATGGTGGTGGCATTTGACAGTCGGGGACCGGTTTTCAGACATCAGATGTATGACCAGTACAAGGCGAACAGACCCCCAATGCCGGAAGATCTTTCGGTGCAAATTCCATATATTAAAGATATCGTCAACAGTTTAAACATTCCAAATCTGGCAGTTGAGGGAGTAGAGGCCGATGATATCATAGCAACGGCAGCAACCCGTTTGAAAGAGCAGGGCAAAAGGGTGATTATCGTTTCGGGTGATAAGGATCTGCTCCAACTGGTGGATGAACGGGTGAGCTTGTGGGAGCCGATGAAAAATAATTTGATGGATCGCACAGCCATTTTCAATAAGTACCATGTGGAACCTGAAAAGCTGCTCGACTGTTTCGCTTTGATGGGCGACTCTTCCGACAATATTCCGGGTGTCAGCGGCATCGGTCCGAAGAACGCTGAGAAGCTGATCAATCAGTACGGCTCTCTTGATGGGGTTTATGAACATCTGGGTGAGATGAAGAAATCGAAGATGAAACAGAACCTCACAGACCAGAAGGAATTGGCCTATCTGTCACGGCAGTTGATAGCCTTAAAGGATGATGTGGAAATTCCCGTCGATATCGATTTTTACAAGCTGGGTCAGGCAGATGTAGATCGGCTGCAACCGATCTATGAAGAGCTGGAATTCACCAGTCTTCTTAAAAATCTGAAAAGTGTATCCCCGGTTCCAACAGATATCTTCAGTCTGGTGCAGGACAATGAGGGTCTTCGCAGTTTGGAAAAGGAGCTTATAGAAGCCCCGATGATCGTGCTGGATACTGAAACCAGCTCAACAGACGGCAGAACGGCAAAGTTAATCGGTATCTCCATCTGTACCAACCCGGACTGCTGTTATTATATTCCCGTCGGCCATGTCGATGAACAGGGCAAGCTGGTTGATGGCCAACTTTTACTAGACGATGTTGTCAAGACTCTGCGTCCCTTCCTGGAGTCAGAAGAGACTGTCAAGCTGGCCCATAATATTAAATATGACTATACCGTTCTTAAACAGAATTGCGGTATCAGACTTGCGGGTCAGTTTCTTGACACCATGATAGCTGCTTATCTGGTTCAACCCACAAAACGGATACTGAAGCTTGATGATCTTTGTCTGGAACATCTTAGTCTGCAGTTAACACCTTTTTCGGCGCTGGTTGAAAATCCGAAGGAGGAAGGGTGTTTTGCCCATGTCGATCTTAAAACAGCCTGCCATTACAGTTGCGAAGATGTGTACGGGACACTGAAGCTCAATCAGTACTATGAGCCGATTATTGAAGAGATGGGAATGGAATCACTGTTCAAGCAGACGGAAATGGCACTTGTTCCCATCCTTGCCGAAATGGAGATCAGGGGAATCTGTGTCGATCCGCAGACCCTCGATGAATTGTCTGAAGAATTTCAGACCAAGCTCTCGTCATTGGAGCAGGAGATTTATCAGCTTGCCGGTGAGCCGTTTAATATCAACTCACCCAAGCAGCTTGGTCATATCCTTTTTGACAAGTTGCGTCTTCCTTATGGCCGTAAGACCAAAACCGGCTACTCCACCGACATGAAGGTGCTTGAGAAACTGGCCTCCAAACATGATCTGCCAGCCAGGATCATGCGGTACCGGAATCTGGCCAAACTGCTGTCGACCTATGTTGAAAAACTCTCCACATTAATGGATCCTGAAACAGGACGGGTCCATACGTCATTTAATCAGACGGTAACGGCCACGGGCAGGCTTTCAAGCTCGAACCCCAATCTGCAGAATATTCCCATCAGAACTGAAGATGGGAATCGGATCAGGGGTGCATTTGTTCCCGCAACAGGACTGGTGTTCCTCTCCGCCGATTACTCTCAGATTGATCTGCGGGTCTTGGCCCACTATTCCCAGGATGAAACACTGCTGCATGCCTTTAATAATGGACAGGATATTCATAACCGAACCGCGGCTGAGGTCTTCTCGGTGTCCGAGCAGTTGGTGACCTCAGATATGCGTCGGGCAGCAAAATCGATCAACTTCGGTATTGTTTACGGCATGTCAAGCTTCGGTCTGGCAAACCAACTGGAGATCAGTAGAAAGCAGGCCCAGACTTTTATTGACCGCTATTTTGAGCACTATGAAGGGGTAAAGCGTTACATGCAACAAATTGTTGAACAGGCGACTCAAGACGGGTATGTGACAACGCTTTTGAATCGACGCCGCCATGTGCCCGAAATCCATTCAGCCAACAAGACCCGCCGGGGATTTGCCGAACGCACGGCAATCAACTCACCCATTCAGGGAACGGCGGCCGATATTATCAAACTGGCCATGATCGATGTGGAACGAACACTGTTAAATGAACAGCTCAGTATTCGGATGCTGCTTCAAATCCATGATGAACTGGTCTTTGAATTACCCGGAGAAGAGGTCGGGCGAGCCAAGGAAGTGATCGGCCATGCCATGGAATCGGCGATGAAACTCGACGTTCCCTTGGAGGTTAATTTTGCAGTGGGTGCTTCATTGGCCAAAGAATAAACCATACCTTAATCCATCAAGTTCCGGGAGGAGCACACATATGGATATTGAATTTACCAATCATAATATTCGTTTAGACGACGGGACACTGACAAAACCTGAAATTGGCTATTCAATGGAGACCTATCCCCGTTTCCTGGCTGCTAGACGAATAATCGAAACTCTGTTTCCCGGTGACAAGAGTGGTTTGCAAATTGTTGATCTTGGATGTCTTGAAGGAGGGTATACCGTTGAGTTTGCCCGCATGGGGTTTCAGTCATTGGGGATAGAAATCCGGGATACCAATATCACGGCCTGCAACTATGTTAAATCGAAAGTCGATCTGCCGAATCTGACATTTATCCAGGACGATGCCTGGAATATCGGTGATCATGGGGAATTCGACATCGTTTTCTGCTGCGGTCTCTATTATCACTTTGATCAGCCCAAAAAATTTCTGGAAACCATTTCAGCAGCCACCAGGAAAATGGTGATCCTGCAAACCCATTTTTCAACCGCTGGAGAATATCCCGAATCCCGGTGGCCAGAATGGTTGAGAAAGCTACTTTGCAAAGAAGAATCGCCGGTTGACAAATTCAACCTTTCAGAACTCTCTGAAAATGAAGGGCTGATGGGACGATGGTACACGGAATTCAAGGATAGCCAGGCTCATGATAAGCGGGATACGGCCAAGTGGTCTTCCTGGGATAATCGCCGTTCATTTTGGGTACAGCGGGAATACCTGCTACAGGCAATACAGGATGCCGGATTTGATCTGGTGCTTGAACAATTTGACGGTCTGGGGCCTGATATTGCGGCCAATATGTTGGGTGGTGTCTATAAGGAAGACCGCAGGGGTACGTTTGTGGGGATTAAGACTGGAATATAAACGTCTTTTCGTTGTTGTTTTTCAATGTTTTAGAAGAGTTACGGTAAATGAGTAAGATGGTAGTTATTACGATAGATTATTGGGGTGATGATGCGTTCTGCATTTTCTGCAGCAAGAACATGCTGGTTGACATACTTGCTGCCGATCAATCATCAATCTGATTTCATATCATTTAAGTGTTCTTGTATCAATCGGATATCTACAGACTCTAGTAATCTCAATTAACCCTCCTAATACTCTCCCTGATTCGGTATACCAATTAGCTGCAATGGTTGATGTACAGACTGATAAATCACCCGAAACACCGTAATGTGGTATTAAGTTAAAAAAAAAGGGATAAGGCTGTCCTGACAACCTTATCCCTTTTCAGTGCTGTTTATGCTTGGTAGCTGCTATATAACTTACCAGTCGTCAATATGGACGAATTCACGTTTGAGGTGGCAAATAAATCTGCCGCGGACGGCCGATTCGTCTGTTGTCTTTGTCCTCAACTATCGCATCTCACGCCAAACTTTTTCGTTCCCCGAGGTTGTTGTTATATTGCTGAGCTTACTCCTGGATTCCTTTCATGCTCTTCCAACTTGTAACACACAATCGCATTGACAGCGAGTGACCTGTCATCATATGATTATAGTAGCATTATTACCAAAATCATATAGAACAAAGCCAACCTGAAGACGAAAGTCAAAGTTATGTTTTTTATTTAAATAGCTGGGTTGCTTTGGATGAAGCTGACCGGCTCTTTTTTTTATTGGCCGAACGGGTGACAGAATTGTGTTGTCCATAACAAGTTTTTCTTCATAACTGTCTAGGTGAGAGGTCATTTGATCTATCAATAGTTTCTTAATAATCGTATTGATTACCAATGATTCTCAGCCTAGACTGTAGAAGAGGTGTTGTCGTTTTGACAGACGTATTTCAAGGATCACGTATTTCAACCAAGTTTTTGCTGAAAACCGTGAGATACCAAAATAATACAGAGTGCTATTATCCTAAAAGGAGTGACCCTTGACCGGAGGCTAGTCTGGCAAATCGACAACACCTCCTGTTAGGATGAGCTTTATTGGTAATCAGGATAATCGTTATCTAACTGGAGCTTCTATATCAGAGTCACTCTACTGTCTTTACAGGGGTGGAAATGAGATTTTCCTTTTTCAATAGTGAGAAAGCATTATTTGCGGCTATCCTGATAGAGATATTGTTCCTGGTTATTCTTGTTTTTCTTTCTGCTTATCTCCTGGGAATGCAATCTATCGGGCAAAAAGACTTAAAACATGCAACCCAGCTTCGTTATGAGTCTTTTCTGTTGGCAGACCAGTTACGTCAAAGTTCGGATGATCTTACAAGAATGGTGCGTACATATGCGGTTACCGGAGAAAGCAGGTTTGAAAAGTATTTCTGGGATATCCTTGCCATTCGGGAAGGCAAAAAGGCAAGGCCAACCAATTATGAGCGGATTTATTGGGATTTCATGACTGTGAAGGAACAGGCACCTCCTTCAAAAATAGGAGAAGCTGTTTCTTTGGAAAAATTGATGGAGGAGGTCGGCTTTACAGAACGTGAATTTCAATTGCTGACCGAGTCAAAAAACAAATCTGACAGCCTGGTATCCCTTGAAAGAAAGGCAATGCAGGCAATGAAAGGAATGCTTCTGGATGAAAATGGACTGTTTACAATTGCAGGAGAACCTGACCCGGAATTTGCCAGAAGCATCCTATTTGGTGAACGGTACCATGAAGCCAAAAGAGAGATCATGAAACCGATCAATGAGTTTTTCGAGGCTATTGACAAGAGAACTTCTCAAAATGTCAATCGGTCAGAATCCAAAATGAGGTTCTATCAGCTGTCATTGGTTTGTATCTTTGGAACACTCGTTCTCAATGGTCTGCTTCTTTTTCTCACAACACAGAGGTATCAACGATTGCTGGTTGGTAAACTGAAGAAAGCCATTGGTAAACAAATACTGGAAATTGCTGAGCGCAAAAGGATAGAAGATGAGCTCCGGGAAAATGAGGCACAGATGCGCACACTAATTGAGACCTTACCGGATTTGGTGTGGTTGAAAGATCCCGATGGTGTTTTCCTGGCCTGCAATAAAAAATTTGAGAGATTCTATGGTGCAAAGGAAGTGGAGATCGTCGGCAAGACAGACTTCGATTTCATTGATAAGGAGCTGGCTGATTCCTTCCGTGAAAAAGATAAACGGGCAATCACAGCTGGAAAATCCTGCATGAATGAAGAAGAAATCATCTACGCAGATGACGGTCATAGAGAACTCATTGAAACGATAAAAACGCCAATGTATGAGAGTAGCGGCAAACTGGTTGGAGTATTGGGCGTTGGCCATGATATAACCAATCGAAAAAAGATGGAGGATGAGCTGCTGAAGGTGAGGAAACTTGAGTCTGTCGGAGTTCTGGCTGGTGGTATTGCCCATGATTTCAATAATATACTTTCTGGTATTATGGGCAATATTGAATTGGTTTCGTTTCGAATTGAAAATGATCATCGAGCAGTGTTTCTTTTAAATGAAACATTAAAAGCTGTAAGAAGAGGGGAAAAGCTTACCCAACAGCTGCTCACCTTTTCCAAAGGCGGAGAGCCGGTCAAAGAAAAGATGTCTTTGACAAGGCTTCTTCAGGAGTCTGCTGAGTTTGTCCTGCATGGCTCTCAAGTTTTGTGTGAATACAGTTTTCCCGACGATCTTTGGGTGATATCTGCTGATAGTGGCCAGATCAGCCAGGTTGTTCAGAATATTATCTTGAATGCCAAACACGCCATGCCTGAGGGTGGGAAGATCATCATAAGATGCTGCAATGAAAAAGACTTGACAGCTGAATTTCCTCTAAACACGAAGGAAGGGGATTTTGTCCGGATTACCATTCAAGATAATGGGATCGGCATTTCAAGGGATATTCTAACTAAAGTTTTTGACCCCTATTTTACAACCAAGCAGGATGGCAGCGGCCTTGGGCTGGCAATCTGCCATTCGATCATTCATAAACATGGTGGAGATATCAAGGTTCAATCCAACCCTGGTAAGGGAACTGTCTTTACGATTTACCTACCGGCAGATCCTTTAGCAGATCTAACGGATGTGAAAGAACAGAAACCACGACCGACAATAAAAGCTGCCAGAATAATAGTAATGGATGACGAAGAAATGGTCCGGAATATGATCCGTGAGCAACTCTCTATCCTCGGTCATGAAGCGGTTCTGGCAGTGGATGGAAAGCAGGCAATAAAAAAATATCAAGAACTACAGAAGAATAACAAGGAAATCGATCTTATAATCACCGATTTAACAATTCCAGGTGGTATGGGGGGCCGGGAAGCAGCAGAAAAACTACTGCAAATCAATCCCGATTTGAAAATCATTGTCGCAAGTGGCTATTCAAATGATCCAGTCGTTGCAAACTTTCGGGACTACGGCTTTTGTGCAGCTATTACTAAACCATTTAATTTAGAGGAATTGAGAAGAGGTATCGAATCTGCACTGGGTTGAAAGATAAATATCCTCTGCTGTTCAGCCACTGCTGTTGTGTTACCATTTTCCTGTATTGCTTCCCCAAAAGTGATTTGTGGGAACAACCTCATACCGATTATCTGCCTTGTCTCTGGCTTTTCTTGTTTTTATATTTGGAAGTCGTGTTGTTTTTTTTATGCAACAATAAATGAAAAAAGGGATGAGGCTGCTAAACAGCCCTATCCCTTTTTTAATGCTATGTATTTTCTGAATAGTTACATTTACACCTCAC
>CAZUUJ010000018.1:0-27069 GCA_964623625.1 uncultured Desulfocapsaceae bacterium | reverse complement strand
CAATATGAACGAATTCGCGCTTGAGATGACCGGTGTAGATCTGTCTCGGTCGGCCGATTCGTCTGTTATCTTTATCTTCAAGCATCTCCCGCCACTGGGCGATCCAGCCAGGCAGCCTTCCCATAGCGAACATGACGGTAAACATGTTGGTTGGTATGCCGATGGCCCGGTAAATGATACCTGAATAGAAGTCTACGTTGGGGTAGAGATTTCGCTCAATGAAATATTCATCATTTAAGACAATCTCTTCCAGATTCATGGCAATCTCCAACAGCGGATCGGTGACATTCAGTGTTCTTAAGGTCTCTTCACAGGCCTCTTTAATGATCTTTCCTCGAGGATCAAAGGTCCTATAGACCCGGTGGCCAAAGCCGCTCAGCTTGAAGGGATCTTTAGGGTCTTTAGCCTTCTCGATATATTTTTTATAGCCATTGCCGTCTTCATAAATAGCTGTCAGCATCTTAATAACTTCTTCATTAGCACCACCGTGCAGGGGCCCCCATAGTGCTGAGATGCCTGCAGAAATTGAGGCATACAGGTTTGCTCCGGAACTACCGACCAGCCTGACTGTTGACGTTGAGCAGTTCTGTTCATGGTCGGCATGCAGGATCAATAATTTGTTCAATGTGGCCACAACAGCCGGCTGGAGAATATAAGGCTTGATCGGCTTGTCGAACATCATATTGAGGAAATTGCCGCAATAGCAGAGATCATGTCGGGGATAGATAAGCGGATGACCGATCGATTTCTTGTAGGAAAAGGCGGCAATGGTTCTGATCTTGGCCAACAGTCTGGCAGCCGTTTTCATATACCCTTCCTGCGGGTCGGGCGAATCCATCTCAGGATAAAAGTTATGCAGAGAGTTAACCATTACCGACAGAATCGACATGGGTGAAGCATTGGATGGAAAATTGTCGAAGAAATGGATCATATCTTCATGGATCAGGGCAAATCGGGCCATGAGCCACCTGAATTGCTTCAGTTCTTCAGCGGTCGGCAGGTCGCCATGGAGAAGCAGGTAGGCCACTTCTACAAACGAGCAGTTCTCTGCGAGTTCCTTAATACTGTAACCCCTGTGGTTGAGGATTCCCTCATTACCGTCCATATAAGTGATTGTAGATGTGCAGGAACCTGTATTTGCATACCCCGAGTCGAGCGTAATATAGCCCGTTTCCCGTAACAACGAGCGGATATCAATCGCTTTCTCCCCCATGCTTCCCCCAATCACAGGAAGTTCATATTCTTTGTTATCCAGTCTGATAATAGCTGTATTGTTCAACATCTGTGTATCCTTGTTATTTATTTAGCAGATGATAATTACGACAGTTTACTACAGGTCTTGGAAAGACCACGGGAATTCATCTTTTGAACATGATGACCATCTGGGTCTTCTTCCGGGAAAATCTGGAAGCAGTAAAGCCGGTTGTCCGGTATGAGAAATGACCTGAAGAGGTAATCCATACTCCTTGGGCAGGTTCTACTTTTTAATATAATTTTGTAAAAAAGGCAAATAATCCATTCATGTGAATAGAATCGTAAAGAAAATTAAATCTGATTACCCCAGAAGTTCAGCAACCGACTTCCTCTTGACAGATTGTTGAGTTTTGGTGGTAATCAGGAAATCAAACCTTTCCAAACATCAGCCCATAGACAACAACAGGTTTTTCCAGAACATGGAAAGGAAGAATATGCGCATTAAATATGGTACAATGAAACAGGAATACCCAGGACAACCGTCAAGAACAACAAACCAACACCATATTGAAGATGAATTCCCAACTGTATATCAGCAGATTGAAACAGTTTGAACAGGAGGTGACCCTTTATCCTGTTTCATGCGAAAAATTGTGCAACAACCGCTCTGATAAACAATGGCTTGAGGAGGTGCTGAGTGGCGGTGCTAAGATCGTCCAGCTCCGTGATAAATGGAGTGATGATGGAGTCCTGCTTGAAAAGGCAAAATATTTCAGAGAGAAGACCAAAGAAGCAGGCTCCCTGTTTTTTATTAATGACCGTTTGGATATTGCCCTGCTTTCGGAAGCCGACGGTATCCATGTCGGCACCAAGGATATTCCTCCTGTCGAAATCAGAAAACTCTGTCCTGAAATGCTCATTGGGTTGTCATGCAACAGTGAAGAACAGGCCCGCGATCTGGGCAGCCTGGTACAAGCAGGAGAGAATGTGCTCTCATATTTTAATATTGGTCCTCTCTATGAGACCGGAACCAAGGATGGATTGCAGACGTTTCTTGGGGCAAAAGCGATAAAACGTTTCTCTTCTGTGTGTTCGTTACCGTTTACAGTGATGGGTGGAATCAAGCTTGATCATATCGACGAGCTGGTGGAAGCCGGTGCCCGGCGCATTGCGGTTGTCACCGCCATCAGCCAGGCAGACGATATAGCCCTTGAAACCAGGAAATGGTTGGAAACAATTCATAGAGCAAGAAAGAGTAATTAGGAGCTAATCAACATGATAACACAAGAAGAAGTTCAGAAAGAAGTTGATGAGATAACGCACCTGATTCGATACAGCGTGAAAAGAAAGGACAGAGACAAGGCTGTCACTTTTCTGAAGAAACATCGCAACGACCCGCTCTATCTGTCACTGCTCAAAGAGTTTTACTCAGCCCTGCCTGAAGGAGTTGAAGAGCCTGTCTTGCAGGTTACTACTATCCGTTGCCGATGTGGCAGCAGTCTGGTGGCCGTTTCAACGGATAAAAACGAATATGTCTATTTCGCTGATAAAAAACGGGCCGTCTATATTTGCCGTGCAGGTGAAAAGGTCGATGAACAGGAAATTCTCGACTATTTTGATTATCCGGATTCAGATGAGATGAGTACAGAATCCCAAAACTCAGGAGGTAGAGATCAGCCGGAACAAAAGGAACCGTCCTCAGGATGTCCGGTCTGTCTTGCTGTTGTCGGCGAGGTCCATGAATTTGGCTGTCCCCTGGAAGTCTGTCCTTGGTGTGACGGGCAGTTGACCCATTGCAACTGCCGGTTTGATAAACTTGGGGTTGATGAGATAGTAGATGAGGAGCAGCTCTTGAGTCTGTTTGAACTGCTGAATGAAAAAGGGAGAATCCCGTATAAAAAGGAGCAGGGGTTGTCCTATCCTTCAGACCGAAGAGGGTAAGGAAAGGAATATAATTTGAGTGATTTTGTACAATATTGAAACATACTAGATACAACAACGACTGTTTCCGTCACGGATTCAAGTTAAAATAAGGAACAAAAGAAGGAGAAAAAATGAAAAAGAATAGATATCTGTTAATTATTTCTTTGGTTATTCTTCTACTATTTCTTATCACTGGAGTGGCCTTGGGGCAAATGCGTACCCATGCGGGAGATAAGGAAATAGCCTTCTCTGGATATTTCACTTCAAGCAACGAGACGAATTGGAATGTCGGTATAAATGGCGGCTACTTCTTCACCGATACAGTTCAGGTTGGCGCTGAGCTCTACATTGTCGGAGCGGAAGGTGTGGATTCCAATACTGATACCTACGGTATTGTCGATGTTTATGTTCTGTACCACTTTCCAACGGCAAAAAGCAGCTTCTGGGAGCCGTTTGCCGGACTGCAGGCCGGATCTACCATTGGAGATGAGGGACAAACGGTTGCTGGCGTCAAGGTTGGCGTGAACATCTATTTCACCGATAACGCCGGACTTTCATTGGGTTATGAGCCGCTCTTCCTCTTTGACGATGAGGACCTTGAGCATAATATCGCCATGGAGATCTTTTTCCAGTTTCATTGATCGGTCTTAAAAAAACCGGTTACCAGTCAAGCTGATGACTGGTAACCGGTTGTATACTCTCAACTTCGGGCAATCTGAATCAGGCAACCGTCTCTTTGAGGTTATTTCCCTTCAATCGATTTGAGGAACTGAAAGAGATCGGAGTCGGATGACAGGATCAAGGATGTGTTGTTGCCGACAATATCCTTGTAGCCTTCCAGGGTCTTCTGAAACTGATAGAATTCAGGGTCCTGGTTATAGGCCAGACCGTAAATGCGGGTTGCTTCCGCATCCGCCTTACCCTTGATTGTAACTGCTTCTCTGTTTGCTCCTGATATGATTTCTTTGAGTTCCCGTTCAACCTTACCGAGGATTTCCGCCTTCTTTCCTTCACCGAATGAACGTTTCTCGGCAGCAATTCGTTTCCTCTCGGAAATCATCCGGTCATACACTTTAAGACGGACCGTTTCAATATAGTTGACCCGCTTGAACATCACATCCTCTAAGGTGATACCGTACTGAGGAGTCGCCTTGGCAGCTATTTCCAATACTATCTCGGCAATTTTGTCACGACCCATGGTTGGTTTTTCTCCGGGCTGGGTGTTTTCCGGTGACATTGTCGCCGTCGACCAGTCCGATGAGCGGATGATCTCAATGAGGTTGTTTTTGTTCACCATATCACGGATGGTTCCGTCGATGATATCGTCAAGCAGCGATTGGGCTCTGGATTCGGAGCCGACGGCCTGCATGTATTTCAGGGCGTCGGAAATACGCCAGCGCGCGGTCACATCGAGATAGACGTAGGTTTTATCGTTTGTCGGAATCTGGTTTGGGTCGCCGTCCCAAATCTGGATCTTCTTATCAAAGAGATTGACCAGATGCAGAAACGGCATCTTGAGGTGGAGTCCAGCCTCCGTTTGGGGTTTGCCCACCGGGGCGCCGAAGTAGGTGATCACCGATTGTTCACCTTCCTTGAGAATATAAAAACCATCATAAACCATAGCACCCGCAAGAATAATTATTGCGGCAACGGCTATTTGTGCGAATTGTTTCATTGCTGATCCTCTTCTATTTTATGGACTGTTACCGTCCTGCTTCTTTTATCTGAGGCATTGTTGCTTTATTCGGAGTCAGATTCAGAAAGGGCAGGGGGCTCTTCTGATCTTCATCCATCACGTAAATCGAGGTGACACCGGGCAGAATCTCCTGCATGGTTTCCAGGTACATCCTGGCCCTGGTAACATCCTTGGCATTATTATATTCCTTGAGAATATCGAGAAAACGGCCTGTCTGTCCTTTGGCATCGTTCACTCTGGCAACCGCGTAGCCGTGTGACTCTTCGATGATCTTCTTGGCGCTACCCTTTGCTTTGGGAATCACCCTGTTGTAGGTTTCCTCGGCTTCATTGACCAAACGTTTCATGTCCTGATCCGCCTCGTTGACCTCGTTAAAGGCCGGTTTAACTTTATCCGGCGGATTGATGTCCTGGAACTGGACTGTGACCAGCCCAACCCCGGCTTCCAGATTGTTGAGTTCGCTCTGCAACTCTTTCTTGACAGAGGCTGCCAGAAGATCACGGTTCGAGAGGACATAATCGAAATCCATATTACCGACAACCCGCCTGGTGACCGATTCGGACAGGTCCCTGACTGCTTGGGAAACATCTTTTACTTTAAACAGAAACAGATTGGGTTCATTGACAATGTATTGAACAATCCAGGCCACGTTGATTACGTTTTTATCGGCTGTCAACATCAACGATTCCTTGGTGAAACCGGAGCGGTCAAAAGTGGTCTGCTGTCCGGGATAACGACTGCGAAAACCAAATTCCTGTTTCCTGATTTTTTTCACATTGACCTTATACAGTGTGTCAATATAGGGGATTTTAAAATGCAGGCCCGGAGCGGTCGTATCGGAATACTTCCCGAGTCGCAGGATAACCCCTACCTCACTGGGTGCAATCTTATACACGGCTGAATTAGCAGTCAGCAGAACAGCCAGTATCAGAACAATCGGCACAATTTTGCCCAATAGAGCAAGGGGATTGGAACGGGGTGGCGGTGTTTCCCCGGGGCCGGGCGGCTCTTTCATTTTCTTTTTACCTTCTGAAAAAAAGTCTTGGAGTTTTTTTATAATCCCGGCAACCATTTCCTCCGGTGTCTGGGGCTTTTTCTTTCGGCCCCATGGTGGTTGCTGATCATGGTTGGACATCGTGAGTTCTCCTCAGGTAGTCATGCGAAATTGGATAGATGGATTGTTTATAGTTTGATTACGCTCAGGTTATTAAGGCCGACAAATACGATATGGCCTTTTTAACATAACAGTAGACAAGAGTAAGTACTGAAAGCGGTGAATGCAAATGAATTTTTATTTTTCAATTCATCCTGGTAAGTGCCAAATACCAACTTGTTGATATGACAGAAAGAAACAGAATAAATAAGGTGCATTGAAAAAGAAGGGAGTGACGAAGTTTCTGTACATATTGATTGGCCAGCAATCGCCCGGTCGCCATACCACAGACCAGACCGAAAAAGTGACCGCCTAGATCCGTCCGTTCTCCTGAACTGCCGAGCATGGCAAGAAAGGCAAGTCCGGCCATCAACGGCATCAGGAAATGAACGCGGTTCCATCGCTTTTTTTCATGATAGCTGAGCATGGCAAGCATCCCGACGACAGAAAATGTCGCCGTTGAAAAACCGATAAACGAATAACCTGGTCCTTTGATAACCGTATTGATCAGATTGCCGCTGATTGCTGAGACCAGAAGTGCAAAAGACCCGAGTCCGTTGCCTGTCATTTTTAAAAAGAAGTGAATCAGGATGAAACCGAAAAAACAGTTTCCCAGAACGTGAGTAATATCGGCATGCAGGGTCAGTGCAGTTACCAGTCGCCACCATTGAAGTCTCTCAAGCATTGCAGTTGTTTCTCCTGCACCGCTGAGAAACCAGAATGACTTGTCCTGCCAGGGGCCGGTTACGGTAAAGAAAAGAAATAATGATCCCATCATCAGCAGGGACGGGGGGTGGAAAAACGGTTGAAACTCATCTTGGGTCGGAACTCGAGGCGGCCAATTACGATTTTCGTTGAAATAGCTGTCGAGTTCAGCCTTGGCCCGTTCCTCTTCTCCCGGCTGCACGAACAGCTCAAAACCATTACCGCTCTCAACTGTAATATGCTGGATGCCAACAGCACTAAGAACCAGGGAACTTGTCTGGGAGAGTTCACGGTTTAATGTAACCATGATCGGTTCTGTATCGTAAGGTGGTCTGTTGGATATCATTGAACTCTATAGATGTATGAGGAACCTGGCGAAGCCTGACTACCTGACAGGGTAGTCATTGGAAGCCGGTTTGGCAAATTTGAAAATGATACAAATTAACCTTAGGTTATCGGAGGATTCAATTGTTCTTCAGTTCCATCTGAGTTTTAAGAAGAGATGTGAATCCAAACCATCTAATCCTCGGTTAGTTTTAACAATTCTTCCTGACATGATAAGGAAATCAACTTGACAGCCGCTTTCCTTCGATGAGATGATAAGAGATAAGCCAATTAACCATTACAGACAGATGATAGCCAGATACCTGGGAGAATGGTTGCGATCTGAGCTGCCGTAACCTTGTGAGAGGATCTCGTTATGGATTTATCTTTAATCGAAGACTCGTATCCGTTGTCACCTATCCAGCAGGGTATGCTGTTTAACAGTCTGTATACCAGCCAGTCATCCGTTGACGTCGAACAGATTGTCTGCCGGTTGAATGAACAGCTTGAAGCTTCACTGTTTGAAAAGAGCTGGAATAGGCTAATCGATCGTCACCCCATCTTGCGAACAGCCTTTCGCTGGGTAGGGCTCCAAGAGCCGCTGCAGGATGTATACAGAGATGTCCAGGTTCCTCTTAACCAGTTGGACTGGAGTGGGTTTTCCGAAGAAGAATAAAACAAACAACTGAAGGAATTCCTGGCTGATGACCGCAGACGGGGCTTTGTTCTTTCAGAAGTACCGTTAATGCGACTGAATCTTTTCGTCCTTGCTGAAGACCGTTACATTTTCATCTGGACATTTCATCACACGCTGCTCGATGGCCGTTCGTTTACTCTTCTACTGCAGGAGCTGTTCAAGATATATGAAGCCTATTGGCAGGGGGAAGAGATACAGCTTGATACGCCCAGACCGTTTCGTGACCATATTGACTTCCTGCAGCAGATGGATCTTGTTGAAATGGAGTCCTTCTGGCGGAATAAACTGGTGCAGTTTACCGAGCCGGTATCCATGCCTGATTTATGGGTCGAGCGTTTTGAAAAAGAAGCTGGTGTTCACCACCAGGAAGAGGCTGCCAAGCTGCCAAAAGAGATCACCAGCAGGCTCAAACAGCTGGCGAAGGAACACAATCTGACCATCAACACCTTTGTGCAGGGGGCCTGGGCCATTCTTCTTTCCCGGTATTGCCGAGTGGAGGACGTGGTCTTCGGGGCAACCAGGGCCTGTCGGTATTCGACGGTTTCCGGAGCCGAGAACATGGTCGGTTGTTTTATCAACACGGTGCCTGTCCGTATCTTTGTTGACCCGGACAAGTCATTGATCCCCTGGTTAACAGAACTGCGGGAGCAATGGGTCGAGATGCGGCCTTACGAGCAGGCACCCCTTGCCAATGTACAGCAGTTAAGTGATATCCCTAAAGGAATGCAGCTTTTCGAATCAATCCTGGTGTTTGAAAACTACCTGATGAACACAATGCTCCGCAATCAGGGAGGAGCCTGGTTAAACAGGGAATTTGAGGTCCTTGAACAGACCAACTTTCCATTGACTGTGGCTGCTTATCTAGATGAGGAGCTTGGTGTAAAGATCGAATACGATCCCGGTTATTTTGATGAGCGGATTATCCGCCGCATGGCGGGTCATGTAATCGAGCTGCTTGAAAGCATGGTGAAATATTCTGATCGATGTGTCGGCAACCTGCGGATGAGCACCAATAAAGAACGGCAAAAACTTCTCTTTTTCTGGAACGAAACAGACGCTCCAGCGCCTCCTATACAGTATTACCATTCACTTTTTGAAGAGCAGGCCGCTAAAACACCTGATGCACCGGCGGTCGAGTTCATGGGTGAAATCCTCAGTTATAAAGAATTAAACCGGCGGGCCAATCAACTGGCTCACTATCTGATCACTCTCGGTGTCGGGCCTGATAGCATTGTGGGTATCTGTATGGACCGTTCCCTTGAACTGGCGGTAGGTTTGATCGGCATCTTCAAGGCAGGCGGGGCTTACCTGCCTTTGGACCCGTCCTATCCCCAGGACAGGTTGGAATATATGCTGGAAGATTCTGAGGCCAAGGTTGTTTTAATCAGGGATCATCTCCGGGAAACGATACCACCTTCTATTGACCATACGATCTGTCTGGATACCCAGTGGAATCTGGTCGATAATCGTCCCCAGGAGAATCCAATCAGTGAAACAGCCTCGGACAACCTGGCCTATCTGATCTACACCTCCGGAACAACCGGTAAACCTAAAGGAGTGATGATCCCCCATTATCAGTTAATCAGCCATAACCTGGCGACTATCAGGCTGTTTGATCTGCAGCCCAAGGACAGAGCTCTACAGTTTGCCTCGATCAGTTTTGACATTGCCGTTGAAGAATTTTTTCCAACCTGGCTGAGCGGTGCCTGCCTTGTACTGCGAACAGACGAGATGGCGTCAAATATTTCCAAGTTTATTGAGAGGTGTGAGGCAACTGACATAACAATCCTCAATCTGCCGACCGCTTTCTGGCATGAACTGGTTCGCGGCCTTGAAGAGACCGGCGCAAATATCCCAGCAACGGTACGGCTGGTTATTGTCGGCGGTGAGAAGGCATCAGCACCTGCCTATCAGAAATGGAAAAAGCTGGTACCGGATACAGTGCGCTGGCTAAACTCTTACGGTCCCACCGAGGCCACCGTCACAGCAACATCTTTCGATCCGATCCGATCATCCTGGGTGGCAGGCAGACACAAAGAAATTCCCATCGGCCGACCATTAGACAACACCTTGGCTTATATCCTTGATCCTTTTATTCACCCGGTGCCGGTCGGCGTTCCAGGTGAACTGCACATTGGTGGTTTTGGCGTTGGACGAGGTTATCTCAACCGCAATGATCTAACACAGGAAAAATTTATTACTGACCCGTTCATGGGAGAAGGACAGCAAAAGATGTACAAGACCGGAGACCTGGTTCGCTATCTGGAAAACGGTGATATCGAGTTTCTCGGTCGTACCGATCATCAGGTTAAGATCAGAGGATTTCGTATCGAACTGGGTGAGATCGAAAGTGTCATTGCGGAATTTGGTAGTGTTCATGAAACGGTTGTCCTGGCAAGAGAAGATAAACCGGGAGAGAAAAAGCTGGTTGCCTACCTGCTGCCGACACCCGGACCTAAACCGGATGTTGGAGAGTTACTCGGTTTTTTGCGGAAAAGACTGCCTGCCTACATGGTCCCTGCCGCTGCTATTATAATGGAGTCCTTTCCTAAAACCCCCGGAGGTAAAATCAACAGAAATAGACTACCGGCTCCGGAATATAACGATTCTGATGAACGTACAGGCCGGGTTGTACCGCCCACCCTCCCCATCGAAGTAGAATTGGTGGAAATATGGGAAGAGTTGTTGGGAGTCAAGCCCATAGGGATTACCGATAACTTTTTTGAAATGGGGGGAGACTCGCTGCTGGCTGTCAGGCTGTTTACCCGGATCGAGCAGGAATATGAACGGACCTTGCCCCTGGCAACTCTGCTGCGGGTACCAACGATTCAGGAACTTGGCCTGGTTATCCGGCAAGGCGGGATGTCCGACCCGTGGTCTTCGCTAGTCGAAATCCAGCCACAGGGGGCAAAATCGCCATTATTCTGCATGCATGGAATAGGGGGAGACGTACTGATTTACTGGGAGCTTGCCCATCGTCTCGGCCAGAATCAACCAACCTACGGACTTCAGATGCAGGGGCTCTATGAGGGGCAGCAACCCCATGAGAGTGTTGCGGAATGTGCCGCCTTTTATATTAAGGAGCTCAAAGAGATACAACCCCAGGGGCCCTATTATCTATGCGGCTATTCTTCTGGCGGCATCATGGCCTATGAGATGGCCCAGCAGCTCATGACTGAGGGGGAGAAAGTCGCTCTTCTGGCAATGATCGATACCAACCCGTCAGAGGAACAGGGACTTGGGAAAAAAATTCGGAATCCCAGGTATGTCTGGGGGTTTTTGAAAAATCTACCCTATTGGATTCAGGACCTGTCTCGCCGGTCTCCCCGGAAGCTGGTCTCAGATGTTGCCCGTAAATGTGACATTGGTATAAAGAAGGTAACTGAGATGCTCCGTCCACAAGGCTCGACAGAAAAAGATGTGGACCTAGCCAATGTTATGGACGGTAATGTTGAAGGGCTGTCTGATCAGAGGCAGGTGGCGATGCAGGTCCATTATCAGGCGCTTGTCTCTTACGAACCCAAAATGTACTCAGGCCGGATTGATATGTTTCGTTCCAGGCGTCAGCCGCTGTTCGGCTTTCACGATGAAAAACTGGGATGGGGAGATTTGATTGAAGGACAGATGGATGTCAAACATATCAACGGTCCCCACTTTCAAATCATGGCGCCGCCCTATGTTGACGAACTGGCGGATATCTTCAAAAAACAATTGAACAAAGCCCAATTGGAGGCGGAAGGATAGACATTCTGGTTTTCAACAGGTACAGTCTGTCATTATCCTGAATCCGTGACAGAGAATGCTGTTTTGTTAGATATAACTTTGATATATCGTCAAATCATTGGACTATATAAATAATTTAAACCCAATAGAATTTCTTACCCTAAGGGGCATCCGCTAGCACTACATCTTTGCTTGACTGAACACTTCGACATAGTTCACTATTATCGAAATGTTCAGTCAAGCAAAGCTGCAGCACTATCGAATGCTCACGAATTCATGATGATGGACAAAGCGAACGGGAAGCATATCAGAAGTAGCCGGGACGAGTTGGTCGATCATGAGACCGTGCGTCTGCTGTATTCGCATGCCAGAATCGTAAATATCAGTACCCTGTTGGTGGCTGCTGTTCTGGTTTTTATCCTATGGCAGGTCATTTCCCATACAATCCTTGTCGGTTGGCTTGGTTTTATCACTGCGGTTTCTTTATACAGGTTAGCTCAAAGTTATTGGTATCATCGAGATCCCAGGCAGATCAACCGGACACAGTACTGGAAAAAGAGCTACATTCTTTCAACCGGTTTTTCCGCCTTAGGCTTGGGAAGCAGCGGTCTGCTGCTGTTTTCCTATGACTCTCTGACGCATCAGATCTTTCTGATCTATGTTCTGGCGGGAATTGCCGCTGGTGGTGTGGCTACTTTATCCATGCTGAGACCGGCTTACACCCTGCACCTTCTTCTTGTATTATTACCGACAATCCTCCATTTCTATATTCTTGCTGACAAACTTCATGTTGCCATGGGGATCTTGGCAACCGTCTATCTGTACCTACTGTTGCGAATAGCTGGATCAATGCATGAAACATTAAGATACTCACTCAACCTGCGCTTTGAAAATGTCGATTTGGTTTCCGTCCTCTCTGAGGCAAAGCAGAAGGCAGAGCAGCTCAACGAAGAGCTCAAGATGGAGATTAATAAGAAAAAAAAGGGAGAACAAACGCTTCGGGAAAGCGAAGAAAAGTATCGAATGCTCATTGAAATTATGCCCCAGGCCATTGTCATCATTCAAGAACGTAAACCGGTTTTTGCCAATAGACTGGCCCTTGAGATTTTCGGTTTCAGCGAAACCGATGATCTTTCAGGTATCAATATTATGAATCTGGTCCGTGAATCGGAAAGGGAACGACTCAATCAATATATATTGGCTAGGATTTCAGGCAGGGACGATGCCCCCGATCATTATTACGCCACGTTGAAGACCTCGATCGGCACCAGGTTTCCTGCTGAACTGTACGCCAGAAAGATAATATACAGCAGTAAATGGGCTATCCAGCTGATTATTTCCGACATGTCCGAGCGTAAGAAAATGGAGGAAGAGATTCTAAGAGCCGGAAAACTGGAGTCCATTGGCGTCTTTGCTGGTGGAATCGCTCATGATTTTAACAACCTGCTAACTGGTATTTTAGGAAATATCGCGCTCGCCAAAATTAGCACACCAAGAGAGGATGCCAATGCCCAGTGGCTGGAAGAAGCTCACGATGCTTGTTGTCGGGCAAAGAAACTGACCCAGCAGCTGTTAACTTTCTCAAAGGGTGGCTTGCCGGTGAAGAAAGCGGCTTCTTTGAACGAATTGATTGTCAACTCAGCCCTGTTTATGCTCAGGGGTTCCAATGTGAGATGTGAATTCGATATTTACCCGGATCTATGGCCAGTGGAGGTCGATCAGGGACAATTTGTCCAGGTAATCAACAACCTGGTAATCAACGGTGACCAGGCAATGCCGGAGGGTGGAGTTATTCGAATACGGGCTGAAAATCATGTTGTGTTGTCGGGCTCAGGCCTTCCTCTGGTCAAGGGAGATTATGTCAGGATAGCTGTCCAGGATGAAGGGATCGGCATACACGAGAAGTACCAGGCTAAAGTATTTGATCCTTATTTTTCAACAAAGGAAAAGGGCAGCGGTCTTGGATTGGCAATCTGTTATTCTATTATTAGAAATCATGGCGGTTGCATTATTATTGACAGCGAAGTTGGAATTGGAACACATTTCTTTATCTATTTGCCTGCTATGCCGGACGGCAAGATCCAGGAGAGCGGGAATGAGCGGGCAGGACGTCGTAAGCCATTGACAGGCGGTCATATTCTCGTCGTAGATGATGAAGAGATGATCAGAAAAGTACTGGGTAACATGCTTTTGCTCATGGGGTTTGATCCGGTCTTTGCCGCCGACGGTGATGAAGCGATCACTCTCTACCAGCAGGCGGTCATTTCAAACCGGCGATTTCAGATGGTGATCTTGGACCTGACTATTCCAGGAGGCAAGGGTGGGCAAGAAACCATAAAGGAACTGCTTGAGATTGACCCCAAAGCAAAGGCTGTCGTAGCCAGTGGGTATTCCAACGACCCGGTTATGGCGGATTTCGGCAGCTACGGCTTCAAGGCTGTTTTGACGAAGCCGTTTGATATCGACGAGGTCCGGCTGGTGCTTGAAGATGTGCTTGACAACGGATAACGCTACGGTGGCGGTGATTGCTGTTTTGTGCAAATCTGTTACTGCTTCTATAGAAGCAACTCTATTGAATTTCCATATTACTTCGATAAATTGACACAGTGTTCAGGAGAAATGTGGGTTAGGGGCTACAGATAGAACGAACAGGGAGGACCCTGGCCAGCTCTACTTCATTCTTGAATCCCTTCATGGCCACTCAGTGACTAATATTAAAAAAGGAAACGCTTTGCCAGTGAGTGTCGACTGCCCAGATATTTCACAGCTCAACGTGAACAGGTGATTAATATAAAAAAAACCGTCACAGTCAGGATGGGAGGGAGACGGATTAATGATCTGGGGAGTATACAGGGTTTGCAGTTCTTCGATTGAAGGCATCCGTCAATTGTTAAAACCACCGACAGAATAGGAACGGCAGAATGTTCGGCTGTCTTTCCAGTCGAATCAAGACCATTGTCCGTTCCTTCCCACATCAGTCCCGATTCACGGTCCACAATAATGGTGTTGTCATATTTGATATACGGGCCGGCCATTGCCGTGATCTACCGATTTAAATGGGTGTTGAGTCGCGACACACAGAGATGAGGGAACATAATGGTTGTATTGCATAACAGAAGAAATGTGGTGAGGAAGCAGCAGAAAGAGCAGATCAATCGACCGAATCAGTGATTCATACCTGTTGAATAGGTAGTCGGTTGAAGGAGCAAAAATCTGTTTCCAGTCCCTTAGACTCCAGTTCAAATGATATGGGTTGTGAAGTAAATTACTCAGTCGGCATGGTAATGGTTACTAAGGTTGAGCCAGAGTCCAACCGATCGATTACGAGATGTCCGTTATGCAGTTCTATGGCTTTTTGGGCAAGACTCAGGCCTAGTCCGGTTCCATAGACCTTAGTGGAAAAAAATGGTTCCGTCAGCCTCTTCTGGTGAGAAGGTCTGAAGCCGATACCCGAATCGAGAATGGAAAAGACCAGGTAATCATCTTTTTGCGCTATTGTTATGAACAGTTCCCCTCCCTCATCCAGCGCTTCAATGGCATTGTTAATGATCTGCAGCAGAGCCGTCTGTACCTGTCTGCGGTCTGCCCTGATCTGACGGAGTTCCGGGTCTGTTTTTAAGGTGAGTTTAATATTAAACTGATCGATATCCGAGCGTACCAGGTCGATAAGATGCTTTATCAGTCGAACCGGGTCAAGCGGTTCCGGACGGAGTTTTACTTCCTTTGTATATTGGAAAAGGTTACCGAGGATGTCCTCCAGTCGCTTGGCCTCTTTAGCAATAACTTCCAGGTACATCCTGGGGTCGGAAAACACTCCTTTTTCCAGAAGACGCTTGGACAAACCACAAATCGAGACAATGGGGTTACGGATTTCGTGAAAAACCTGGGCCGAGATTCGGCCCAAAGCCGCATGGCGCTCCGCTTCCACAAGGATATGTTTGTCTCTGTTGACAACCAGATTCATTTCATCGATCTGATCTTTAACGCTCATTTCCTTGGTCACATCGGTAAGATAACCGGGAGACAGACAGATTGAATCGTCCGGCCAGCTAGTCACCGACGCCCAGTCTTTGAGCCACAGTTCCCGTCCGCCAAATACACGAACTTTATATACCGCTTCCACGATACCGGTCTTGATACCTTTTTCCCGTAGAATGTCACGTTTACGGTCAAGCTCTTCCCGTTTTAAGGTTTGTTCTTTGATGTCGGGAAAATAGCTCTGCCCAGCGTCGTATTCCCTCCTGTCAATCACGGCGTTGCAGAATGTTTCCGTGATTCTGTCCGTATCTGTTTGGAAGAGGTTCAGGAATTGTTTCGATACGAATTCGTACCAGATCCCTTTCTTGTCGGTACGCCAGGCCGCGATATACGGAAAAATAGGCAGATTGACCTGCTCGAAACAGTGGCAGCCGTTAACCTGTTTTTCCAATTCTTTCTGCAGTTCGACTGAGAAGTCACCGTCTAGAATCTTGCCACAGTAGTTTGCGGTGAAGTCATGGTTGAACAGATTGTTCATTGATTATTGAAAGGCACTGGAATTAAGTTGATATTTTTTTCTCGGATAAAAATAATATACTCTGAAGAAAAAGTCTATTGGCTGGTCAGAAAAGGATACCGGTTGTTTATTCTTCTATGTGAAAGTGAGATACAAAATGTAACTCATTTTCAATCGACAAAATCTAAAAAGGCCGTAACCATTATGATTACGGCCTTATCATATTTCTGGTGCCGAAGAGAAGACTCGAACTTCCACGGGGATACCCCCACTAGACCCTGAACCTAGCGCGTCTACCAATTCCGCCACTTCGGCAGTGGTGAGGAGAATATGCTTGTTGAGCATCTATTTGTCAAGAAAATCTTCTACACAGTGTGAAAAAAAGAAACAAATGATGGAATATTTTTTTTTACGCTATATGTTGTAGATCGCATTATCGAGCATGCAAAAAAAAGAAAAAGTAATGGAGTCCGAGTCGGCCCGTAATCGGGAAGCATGTGTTTAAATTGCTCATGAAGGAACCATAGGAAAATCGGTTCAGTTTATATGCAAATCTACCGGAAACTGGAGAAAATAGAAAAGCCGTTTCAGCATGCCTGTGTAACGATCGGCAATTTTGACGGCGTTCACCTTGGCCATCAATTGCTGTTTTCAGAGGTTGTTCAGAGGGCACATCGATCCAGTGGCACCTCTATTGCTGTTACCTTCAATCCTCATCCTTTGCAGGTCCTTCGTTCAGAAGGGATCAAACTTATCTCCAACTGCGATCAGAAGATGGAACTCATAGATATGGCCGGTCTGGATGTGTTGATCATTTTGCCGTTCACTAAGAACATTGCCTCCATGGGAGCTGAACAATTTGTTGATGATTTTTTGGTTGGTCGAATCGGAGTCAAGGAGTTGGTGGTTGGCTATGATTATGCGTTTGGCAAGGGCAGGAAAGGTAATATTCAGTTTCTCCGGGAGCAGGGAACAGAAAAAGGTTTCTCCGTATCGGTTATCCAGTCCCATTATGAGAACTCCATGCTGGTCAGCTCGACCAAGGTACGGGAGTTGGTAACTGAAGGACGGATGATCGACGCTGCCAAGCTACTAGGACGACCGTACCAGATTCGAGGTGTTGTACAGGTGGGAAAACAGCGGGGAAGCAAGGAAATCGGGTTTCCAACGGCGAACCTCAGTATTGATGAAGAAGATCTGGTGCCGAAAATCGGCGTGTATGTAACCCAGGTGATTTGCGAGGGTAAATGCTACGGTGGAGTACTTAATATAGGATATAATCCGACTTTCGGGGATGAAAAGCTGGTGGCCGAAACCCACATTTTCGACTTTGACCGCAACATCTATGGTAAACCCATCAAAATTAATCTTCTCAAATTCCTTCGAGCGGAAAAGAAGTTTGCTTCCGTTGCCGAACTCGCCGCCCAGATCAGCCGAGATGTGGCCCGGGCCAAACAGGTTCTTACCGATCAGCGGCAGGAACTGACCCTTTCCTGTTTCGAAAAATATAATCGGTAATAGCAGCTGGTTGAGTTAATTATCCCTGATCAGCTAAGATCAATCTCCCATTTGTTGCCCATTTCTTTTTTTCTTGCAAGTGTGGGGAAGGTGCCTATAGTGTAGACGCCCGTTCGGGGTTGGAGTCATCCTAGGCCTTTTGCGGCTTTCTGGTCAGGTTGTGCTACAGGTTCATCCCGTGAATAATGAAACCAGGACCGTCATGTGTTTCTGATTGGAAAATGGAAAACTGATGACTGGAAACAATTCGTTGAATTGAGGAAAAAAATATGTCTGAAGAATTAAAAGAAGATTTGAATCTTGTCATAGAAGAGTTGGAAAAGAAGTGTGAAGAATTCCCGGATAACGTCATGGCCCATCACCACCTTGGTCTGGTTTACTTGAAAACCGGGAATGTGGCCAAGGCGAAAAATTCGTTGGAAAAGGCAATCGAGTTGGATCCGTGGGCGGTAGAGAGCCTGGTCAACCTTGGTGCAATCTATTTTGGCCAGGGAGATCTTGATAAGGCACAGGAACTCAACGAGCAGGTAATCAAGGTATTACCGGAAGCAGCTCAGGCTCATGCCAACCTCGGCTTGATTTATCAACAGCGGAATCAGTTGGATAAGGCAATTGAGAGCTACGATAAAGCGATTAAAAATGATCCGAAGCTGGCAACGGCCTGGATGAATCTCACCTCTGTATTGACCATGAAAGGTGAGGATGAGCGTGCCTTGAAAGCGGCCAGAAAAGGTGTTGAACTGGAACCGGAATCTGGCCTTGCTAATAATAATCTGGCCGTGGCCTTATACTTCAGTGAGATGTTCACAGAGGCGGCTGAAGCAATGGAAAAGGCAAAATCATTTAAATACTCAGTTGATCCGAACTTTGCTGCCAGACTCAAAGAAAAGCTGGCATAAAGGAGGGATGTGGTCAAGTGAGTAAAAATCCAGTTGTAACAAAGAAGCCGTGGTGTCCCTTTTGCGGACTGGATGTTAAAAAAGCCGTCGATCTATCCTCCAGGCAGCTCAACGAGTTCAAAGTGGGTAACTGCGATTGCGGAGCTGTGTATACATGCGATCCGACTGGACATAATATCGGCTCGGCCATAGTTGAGACCCTTGTATATGCCTGCGGCGATAATTGGGATTTCGCCTGGGAACTGATTCCTGAGGATGATTATCTGACCGGCCGGATCGAAAATTATGATGAGGAGACGCATCAGGTAGTCGAGATCAGAAATCTTGATGGCCGCCTTGTCCGAGGAGTACTCTATTTTGTCCGGCTCCATACCGACATCGCCGAAATTGCCGAGCGGTTCAGAGGAAAGCAGGAAATGGCCGTTATCGATACTGAAGCGGAGTTGGAACAGGCGAAAAAGAAATCCGCTGATACTGAAGTAATAGCCGACCCTGAGCGTAAACCCAAAAAAGCAAATAAACGGTTGGTCAAGAAGCTGGTTCTGGAAAATGATATCGATGAGCTTGCCAAACTCTGTTTAGACGACAGGAAAACCATGCGCCTGATGCAGCGGCTGCTGTACAATCCGATCGAAGATGAGCGCTGGGCGGTTGCCTGGACCACCGGCCAGGTCTGTAAACAAGTGGCCTCGAGGCAACCGGGGCAGGTATCCGAGTTTCTTCATCGACTATTTGAAGCCTGTTCCGATTCTGCCGCCACTCCCTGGGGAATGATTGAGACCATCGGTGCCATCATCGGCAGTCGCCCTGATGTCTTTGGAGCCTTTACCCAGTATCTGTTGAATTATGTTTCCGAAGAATCAACCCAGGTGCAGACGGTCTGGGGGATGGCTGAGATTGCTAAAACCAGACCGGATCTGATTCGCTCAACACCGTTCTTCTCTCTTTTCCATTTCCTGAACCATCCGAATCCTGCCATGAGGGGACAGTTGGCGCGTCTGCTTGGGCGAATTCAGGCTGGTGAGGCATTGATGCAGTTGATGGGTCTGAACAATGACAACGAAGAGCTGGTGATCTGGGAAGAGGGGAAGCCTATGCGTACGACTGTCGCCATAGAGGCCGCCAAAGCTGTATCCTTGATTCATGGAGGAAAAGATAAATGAAAAAAAACAAGCAGAGTGAACCAAACAAGGAAGAGAGTAAAGATCCTGTTGAGAAAGACTATAATGCTGGAAAAGGCTTTCTGGAAAAAGGTGAATTGAGTCAGGCTGCACTCTCCCTGCACAATGCGCTGCTCGGTTATGAAGAGAGGGGTGATCAGAACGGCATAGCCAATGCCAGCAACCAGCTGGGCAATGTCTGTCTGCAAAGTGAAAAATTTGATGAAGCCTTGCTCCATTATCAACGGGCCTGGGATATCTGCGAAAAGGAAAACGATCAGATGAGTCTGGTTAGCCTGCAGAAACAGTTTGTTCTTGTGTATCGCGGGATAAAGCAGTATGACAAGGCTATCAACGGATGTCTGGAATTACTCGGTATTTACTCGGCCAATAACGATCCGGCTAACAGTGTCAAGATTTTAGATGATCTTGCCTACATCTATCTTGAGAACGGTAATCCCAGCAAAGCTGCCGATACCTACAAGACGATCGCCTCGATTCACGCAAGTTTTAAACATGACTCGATCGCAGAAAACTACCGGGAAAAAGCCCAGGCGCTCCTGGACTCCCAGTAATTTTGCCGGACCTGTCAACGGACACAGACTCGGTAACCAGCAAGTAAGACAACTGATGGATGAGTATTAACCATCAGGACAAAAAGAAATGTTCACAGGAATTATACAGGGAACCGGCAAGCTGCTGGCCAAACGAAGAATTGGCGGTGGACTGGCCTTTGAGCTGGAAGCCGGATTCGAACTGAGTGATCCCGAAGAGGGTGAGTCCATAGCTGTGAATGGCGTCTGCTTGACCGCCTATGACATTGGTGACAACCGGTTCATGGTTGATGTCTCTCCCGAGAGTCTCTCTCGCACCACCTTGGGGTCGCTGGGTGTTGGCGGCATTGTCAACATGGAGCGTGCCCTGCAGCTTTCCGACCGGCTTGGCGGTCACCTGGTTTCCGGCCATGTCGACTGTGTCGCTCAGGTTCAGGAGAGAAAACCCAGCGGCGATTACACGATTTTTACCTTCTCCCTTCCGAAAAAATTTGATCGATATATCATTGAAAAGGGATCCGTGGCAATTGATGGGGTCAGTTTGACAGTGAACAGTTGCCATGAAGAGTTATTTTCTGTATCTATAATTCCCCATACCCTCAAGGTAACAACATTTGACCGGCTGCAAAGCGGCCATTCAGTCAATATTGAGGTAGACATCATCGGCAAATATGTTGAGAAGCTGCTCCAGGTGAAAGAGACCGGTGAAAAGGGCCATGAAGGTACGGTCATTAATCCGGCATTTCTGGCAAAACATGGTTTTTTAAAGTAACCTGAATCCGTATACAAAACGGAAAAACTCCTTTCTGGTGCGGATTTGGCAATTTTTTTATAGCTGAAACGAAGTGAGCATTATGACAGTCAGTCCAATAAAAGAGGTCCTGGAAGATATCAAGGCCGGGAAAATGATTATTCTGGTCGATGATGAGGATCGGGAAAATGAAGGTGATCTTTGTATGGCAGCCGAGTTCGTAACGGCTGATCACATCAATTTCATGGCAAAATACGGTCGCGGACTGATCTGCCTGACCATGAGTGCCGATCTGATCGAAAAACTTGAGCTACCGATGATGGTGACAGATAATCAGTCGCCTTACGGTACCGGTTTTACCATTTCTATAGAGGCCAGGACCGGTGTTTCAACCGGTATCTCGGCTGCGGATCGGGCTCGCACCATCCAGGTTGCCGTCGATCCGGAATCGGGACCTCGGGATTTGATCAGCCCGGGGCATATTTTCCCGCTCAAAGCCCGTGAAGGAGGAGTGCTGGTACGCACCGGACAGACGGAAGGCTCCGTTGATCTGGCAAGACTTGGTGAATTGACAACCGCTGGAGTGATCTGTGAGATCATGAATGAAGATGGCACCATGTCCCGTATGCCGGATCTGGAAAAATTTGCCAAAGAGCATGACCTGAAGATTGCCACTATAGCAGATCTGGTTGCCTACCGTCTCAGACAGGATTTGTTGGTCCACCGGATGGCCGAGGCACGGATTCCCACCGAGTTTGCCGGTGAATTTAAGGCGGTTGTCTATACCAATGATGTCGATTCCCACGAACATCTTGCACTGGTCAAAGGTGAATTTGATTCGGAGAAACAGGTGCTGGTGAGAGTCCACTCGGAATGTCTTACAGGTGATGTTTTTGGTTCAGCCCGTTGCGACTGTGGTCTGCAGCTCAATGCCGCCATGCGGATGATCGATCAGGAGGGAAGCGGTATCATCCTGTATATGCGTCAGGAAGGCAGGGGGATTGGTCTGGTCAATAAGCTCAAAGCGTATAACCTGCAGGATGAAGAAGGGATGGATACTGTTGAGGCCAATCTCAAGCTTGGTTTTAAGGCGGATCTACGTGATTATGGTATCGGGGCTCAGATTCTCCGAGACCTTGGTGTGCGCAAGATGGGATTGTTAACCAACAATCCGAAAAAGATTGTTGGCCTTGAAGGATACGGCCTGGAAGTTGTCGATCGTTTTCCCATTGATGTTGGTGCCGGTGAGCAGAACAAGGAATATCTGCAATGCAAACGAGACAGAATGGGACACCTGATTGAGGTTGATGAATAAGCGCTTTTTTCGTTGACGGTTGTACGCAATAATAACGGTGAACTACTGTGTAAGCAGGAGAATTGAATACTGAACTGGTGATAAGATGGCAAACATTATTGAAGGAAATTTAAAGGCCGACGGCAAGAAATTTGGAATTATCGTTTCCAGATTTAATTCATTTATTTCTGAAAAACTCCTTGATGGAGCGCTCGACTCGCTGCTGCGCTCCGGTGCAAGGGATGAAGACATCGATATCGCCTGGGTTCCCGGTGCCTTTGAAACACCGCTTGTGGCCAAAAAGATGGCCACTTCCCAGAAGTACGATGCCCTGATCTGCCTTGGCGCAGTTATCAGAGGGGCCACTCCCCACTTTGATGTAGTTGTGAACGAAGTTTCAAAAGGAGTCGCTCAGGTGAGCCTGGAAAGTGGAATACCGGTCCTGTTTGGTGTTTTAACCACAGAGACCATCGAACAGGCCATTGAGCGGGCCGGCACCAAAGCCGGGAATAAAGGCGCTGAAGTGGCTGTCGCCGCTATTGAAATGACCAATCTGGTTGATTCGCTGGCGTAAACAAGAGACGAAAACAAACCGCTTCACTACTTCATGGGAATCCGTCGGAAATCAAGAGAAGCTACCCTCCAGTTTCTCTTTCAGGATGACTTTGTCTTGAAACAGGTGTCTCCTGGTCAGGGCCTGGAAGACCGGTTTGCCGATTTCTGTACCCTCTACCATGTAAGTAAGAAGGCCCGGCCATACGCTTTTTCCCTGTTGCAGGGTATTATGGAAAGCTGCTCGCAGATTGACAGGCTCATTGAAGCTAATGCCCGCAACTGGCGATTGTCCCGTCTCTCCATTACCGACAGGAACCTGCTTAGAATTGCTGTCTATGAGATGGTCTATTGTGATGATGTGCCTGACCAGGTAGTGATCAATGAGGCCCTTGAAATAGCCAAACGATTCGGCTCTGATGATTCACCGCCGTTTATTAACGGTGTTCTGGACGGAGTCAGGGCCAGTCTCCAATCAGGGGACAGCAAAAGCCACAATCAAAACGAAACTGGTTGACGGGCCTGTGTTACCGGCGGCCCCATGGTTGCCGATTTTCTCAGAACCATGCAAAAATAAGCCTTGTCGGTCGTATCTTGCCTTTTTTTCATTATCCGAGTACAAGACGTGCTTGAAAAACTCCTGAATCCGTGAACATTCGATAGTGCTGCCGCTTTGCTTGATTTAACCATCCTATATTGCTCACTATTATCGGATGATTAAATCAAGCAAAGATGCAGTACTGGCGGATGCCCTGAAAGGTGGATTATCCTTTAGGGTAAAAATGTATAATCCAACTATTTCACGACATATTAGAGTATTATCAAGTAGAATAACATTCTCCGTCACGGATTCAGGAAACTGTCTGACAATATTATGCAACAGATCTACGCTACGCTTGATGAGCAATCATACTGACGACAGAGGCTTGTTGTTGATCTCCTTTTAATAACAGAATTGAAGAATGGCTCAGACCACTCAACAAAAAGGACCTCCATTTAAGCAGGAGGCGGTAGCGATCCTGGGGATGTTTACTGCTGTTTTTATTTTTATATCGATCATCTCTGCCGATATGGGTGTCGAAAAGAACTGGTGCGGCGAAGTCGGACGGGTGACCGCCCAGTTCATGATCGGATTTACCGGCTGGGGAGCGTATTTTCTGGCTGGCTTACTCTTTGTTTTTTCCATTCTATTCTTCAGTCCGAAAAGGATGTCGTTTGGGAGATTGCCTCAGATCACCGTCGGCATAAGTGGTGCTGTTATTGCTTCCTGCGGTCTGCTTTCCTCTCTATCTATTCAGAAGAAGGAGTTATTCGAGTCTGGTGGTTTTGTCGGCAAGACTGTGTTTGTTATGTTGAAATCCGTTGCCGGTGAGATCGGCTCCGTTTTGATACTGGGATTGATCCTGCTGATCGGTATTATGCTGGCGACCCAGTTCTCACCGTACCAGCTTGTTACTCTGATCGGTCGGTTTTTCAAATGGCTTGGCCGGTTAATTGTCTCAGCACTCGGGTTTGCCGGCCGCGGAATGAAACAAACCGTTGCCAGAACAAGGGAAAAAAGAAAAGCAGCAGCTGTCACAAAGAAGCGCGAGCGTAAGGTCCATAAGCTTGGCAGACGCGGTCCGGTTCTGGACCAGTCATCCGCTTCTACTCCTCCGGTAGTAAAGGAACTTCCTCAGGCGGTAGACGACGGAGAAAGGGAAGGGGGTTTCTCTATGCAGCCTGTTGCCCGAGGCGACTGGAAACTGCCGCCCCTGTCGATTCTGGTGAGAAAGGATCAGACAATAGAGAAGGTCGATAAGGAAGTTTATTATCGAATCTCGAAAAAATTAGAGCAGAAATTAAAGAATTTCGGTGTTTCGGGAAAGGTAGTCGGTATTTCTCCCGGGCCTGTGGTAACCACCTATGAATATTCACCGGCTCCTGGTATCAAGATTAATAAAATCGTCGGTCTGGCCGATGATCTTGCCTTGGGACTCAAAGCCAAATCCGTGCGGGTAATCGGCTCTGTTCCCGGTAAAGCCGCTCTGGGTATAGAGATTCCCAATGAGCAGAGGCAGATCGTTTATCTGCGTGATATGCTCACGTCGACCAGTTATCGTCAAATCAATACCAAACTGAGCATTGCTCTGGGGCTTGACGTTGCCGGAAATCCCAGCGTGGCGGATCTCGCGAAAATGCCGCATCTGCTGATAGCAGGAGCTACAGGCGCGGGCAAGAGTGTTGCCATCAACACCATGATTGCATCCATTCTTTTTAATGCCACTCCGGCTGAGGTTCGGTTCCTGATGATTGATCCAAAGCGAATTGAGCTTTCCGGCTATGAGGGAATTCCGCATCTGCTACACCCTGTGGTTGTCGAACCGAAACTGGCAGCCCGTGCCCTCCAGTGGGCGGTTCATGAGATGGAGCGGAGGTATAAACTGCTTGAAGAGGCCAAGGTGAAAAATTTCGATTCATATAACGAATCGGCATTGGAGAAACTGCCCTATGTGGTTGTCATTGTCGATGAGCTGGCAGATTTGATGATGGTCGCTTCAAAAGATGTGGAAACATCCATTGCCAGATTGGCGCAAATGGCAAGAGCTGCCGGTATTCATCTGATCATTGCGACCCAGCGGCCCTCGGTTGATGTATTGACCGGGTTGATCAAAGCCAATTTCCCAACACGTATCTCCTTTAAAGTCTCTTCCAAAGTGGACTCCAGAACTATTCTCGACATGATGGGAGCGGAACACCTGTTGGGGGACGGAGACATGCTCTTTCTGCCGCCGGGCAGCTCAGTGCTCAAGCGGATCCACGGAGCCTATATCTCGGAAACGGAAACCCATCGGCTGGTCTCCTTTTTAAAAGGTCAGGGAGGGGCAGGCTACGATGAATCGATCATTGAAGAGGTTGAAAAACAGCAGACGGCCGCTGATTCCGGTTCGGTTGAAGAGGTCGACGAACGGTATGATGAGGCGGTTGCCGTTGTCACCGAATCGGGACAGGCATCCATATCCATGTTGCAGAGACGTTTAAGAGTCGGATATAACAGGGCGGCGCGCATGATTGAAATGATGGAATCCGAAGGTGTGGTCGGCCCTCAGGATGGTGCTAAACCCCGTGAGGTTTTAGTGAGGAAGACCTACGAGTAAACCCGCTTCATTAGTTGAACTTAACAATTCTATAAGAATAAATTTTCTTGACTTTTACCGATTCTCAAACTATATCTGAGCCTTGGGAAAAATGAGTCGTCATTCATTTGACTCCTGTTCTCCGGGCATAAAAGGAACTGTTTGGCAAACCAGGTAGTTATGCTTTTTTTTGTTGATTGCTGCTCCAGCAATGTTGTGGTTTGAAGTGCTGAAGCATCTTTATTATAAGTGGTTTTTTGTAGGTGGAATTGACCCTATTTAAGATGTAGGTGTCGTAATAGTTAAAACAAACCGAGGAGGTAGTTTAATGCCAAGTTATGTAGATCCTGAGAAGTGTGATGGATGCAAAGGTGGCGACAAAACCGCGTGTATGTACATTTGCCCCAATGACCTTATGGTCCTGAACGTTGAATCAATGTTGGCTTACAATCAGGAGCCGGATGCATGCTGGGAGTGTTACTCTTGTGTGAAGATTTGTCCGCAAGGTGCCATTTTTGTACGTGGTTATGATGACTTTGTACCCATGGGTGGTCAGGTTCATCCAATGAGAAGTGCCGATTCCATCATGTGGACCGTTAAGTTCCGCAATGGCAACATGAAGCGCTTCAAATTCCCTGTCCGTACAACCGCTGAGGGTGCTGCCAATGCTTATGTTGGTGAGAAGGGCGCCAATCTCGACGACGAATGTCTGCTCCTCGAGGGTGATCTTCCGACTCCCAAGTAAGTTGCGAGAGAGTTGAAACTGCAAAACAAATCTTTAGATAATAAGGAGATGTAAATATGGCATTACCGAATAAACCAAAAGGCGAACTCGTAGCTGTTGTTGATCCCGAGATCGTTGAACACGATGTGGATGCACTGATTGTCGGTGGTGGTATGGCCGCCTGCGGCACCGCTTTTGAGATTAAGAAGTGGGCTGACGACAGCCTGAAAATTATGCTCGTTGATAAGGCTTCTCTTGAGCGTTCCGGTGCTGTTGCCCAGGGCCTTTCAGCCATTAACACCTACATTGGTGAGAACCCGATTGAAGATTATGTCAAGATGGTTCGTAACGATCTGATGGGCGTTATCCGCGAGGATCTGGTCTATGACCTCGGCCGTCACGTTGACGAGTCCGTTAAGCTGTTCGAAGAATGGGGACTGCCCGTTTGGAAGAAAGATGCCGATGGTGAGAACCTCGATGGTTCCAAGCCGGCTCCGAGTCTGCGTGAAGGTGGAACTCCTGTGCGTACCGGTAAGTGGCAGATCATGATCAATGGTGAGTCTTATAAGTGTATCGTTGCCGAGCCTGCGC
>CAZUUJ010000017.1:0-58158 GCA_964623625.1 uncultured Desulfocapsaceae bacterium | reverse complement strand
CCGGACAGTTTCATAGTTACTATAACAACCACAAAGTAATCGGCGATGACGAAGAGCTGAGCCGCGCCCGTCTGGCCCTTGTCAAGGCTGTTCTGGTTGTCTTCAGGAACGGACTTGAGTTCGTAGGGCTGAATGCTCCTGAGAAGATGTAAGTAACTAACTGTTTAACTGCACCCCAACTTTGAACGATCAGGCTTTCCAGCATAACTGAACTATAGCTGAAAAACCTGCTTGTCCAAATTTGGGGCAAATCTAAACAGTTACTGAAGTGTATTGTTGATAGCTTGAACAACAGTAAGATGAAAAAGATTACGTAAGTGTATGTTTGTAGATGGCTGTAAAAAAAAGGAAAAAGCCGGCCAAAAAAATTCGATTTCAATTAACCCGCAGCGGTATTGTCGGGATTGGGGCGGTCTGCTTCTGCATTTTTTTATGGATGTTTCTCCTGGGGATATGGGCCGGTCAATCACTGTTGAAATCCAGTGCGACCGTTCGATCTACCTATGAAAAAAAGAGTGATCCGGACAAACAGCCGGTCACCTTTTTACGGGCCCAGAAAAAAAAGAAACCGAAGCAATAGTTGCACTCTACAAAGAAACGGTCATTGGCTTGTCGCTTTTTCAAATCTTAAAGGAAAAATCCGGGTTTGAGAATAGAAACTGGATAAACTGTAAACGATGATCCTGGTTTGAAGTGATGATACGAAATGCTCGAATGGACGATGTCAAGTCCATCCATTCAATGCTGAACCATTTTGCCGACAAGGGGTTGCTGCTTGGCCGCTCGTTCAGTTCCTTGTACGATCAGCTCCGGGACTTTGTCATTTTTACCGATGACAGCGATGCCATAGTCGGTGTGTGTGCCCTGCATATCTGCTGGGAGAACCTTGCAGAGATCCGTTCGCTGGCTGTTGTTGAAGAGGCTCACGGAAAAGGAATCGGTTCACAGCTTGTCGGGGAGTGTTTGAGGGTGGCTGATGAACTGGGGATCAGCCGGGTGTTTGCCCTCACCTATCAGCGGCCGTTTTTTTTGGGACTCGGATTCCAGGATATAGACAAGAATGAACTGCCCCATAAGATATGGAGCGACTGCTTAAACTGTTCCAAATTCCCGGATTGTGATGAGGAAGCGCTCATTATGGATATTAATGGGAATGAACGTCGAAGCAAATAAATGAATACAAAATGAATTAATCCCTTTTTTTGATACAGACTGAATAATCATGATTGGAAAAGTACTGACAAAAGTTTTTGGAAGCAAGAATGAGCGAGTGCTCAAACAGATCCAGCCTCTTGTAAACAGGATCAATGAGCTGGAATCAACCGTACAACCCTTGGATGACGCGGCATTGGTCGCCAAAACCGTTGAATTCAGGGAGCGGGTGGCGAAGGGTGAGCCTCTGGACGACCTGTTGCCCGAATCATTCGCGGTTATCAGAGAATCCGCCAAAAGAATTTTGGGCGAACGCCATTTCGATGTTCAGCTGATCGGTGGGGTTATTCTGCATCAGGGAAAGATCGCTGAGATGAAAACCGGTGAGGGGAAGACTCTGACCTCGACGCTGTCGGTCTATCTCAACGCCTTGACAGGTAAAGGTGTTCATGTGGTAACGGTCAATGATTATCTGGCAAAGCGTGATGCCGAGTGGATGGGCCAGGTTTATCAGGCGCTCGGCTTAAGTGTCGGTAAGATCATCCATGGAATGGAAGATGACGAACGGCGGCAGGCGTATGCGGCCGATGTCACCTATGGAACCAACAACGAATTCGGTTTTGATTACCTGCGCGACAATATGAAATTCGAAATGAATGATTTCTGTCAACGGGGTTTCAATTACGCCATCGTCGATGAGGTCGATTCTATTTTGATCGATGAAGCCAGAACGCCGCTGATTATTTCCGGGCCTGCCGACATCTCCACCAATCTCTACACCAATGTGGAGCGGATCATGCCGAACTTCAAGGCCGATACCCACTATACTGTGGATGAGAAGTCAAGGCAGGTGGCCTTGACAGAAGAAGGAGTCGAGTTGGGAGAAAATTTGCTGAAAGTGGACAACCTTTACGACCCCACAGCCATTGATAAGCTGCACCACCTGAACCAGGCGTTGAAGGCCCATACGCTGTTTAAGCGGGATGTCGACTATATCGTCAAAGACCAGGAGGTCATAATCGTTGACGAATTCACCGGTCGAACCATGGAGGGACGAAGGTACTCAGACGGGCTGCATCAGGCTCTGGAGGCCAAAGAACGTGTGAAGATTGAAAAGGAAAATCAGACCTTTGCATCCATCACCTTTCAAAATTATTTCAGGATGTACGACAAGCTTGCCGGCATGACCGGTACAGCCGATACCGAGGCCCCGGAGTTCAAGAAAATCTATAATCTCGATGTGGTCATCATGCCGACAAATATGCCGATGATCAGGGTCGATTACGCGGATGTCATTTATAAAAATAAGAAGGCCAAATTTGATTCTGTGATCCGAGAGATCGAAACCCTTCACGGAAAGGGACAGCCCGTCCTGGTCGGCACAATTTCTATCGATGTATCGGAAATGATCTCCAACATGCTGAAAAAGAAGAAAATTCCGCATGAAGTGCTCAATGCTAAACATCATGAGCGGGAAGCTGAGATCATTGCCACTGCAGGTCAGAAGGGCAAGGTGACCATTGCCACCAACATGGCCGGTCGAGGGACCGATATTAAATTAGGTGAAGGGGTTGTGGACGTCGGCGGCCTTCATATCCTGGGCACCTCACGCCATGAATCCCGCCGTATCGACAACCAGCTTCGCGGTCGTTCGGGTCGACAGGGAGATCCCGGCTCTTCCAGATTCTACCTTTCCCTTGAGGATGATCTGCTGCGAGTTTTCGGCTCCGGCCGTATCTCCGGGATCATGGACAAACTCGGCATGGAAGAGGATGAGCCTATCGAGCATAACATGATCACCAAGGCCATTGAAAACGCCCAGCGCAAGGTGGAAGGACATAACTTTGATATACGGAAACATCTGCTGGAATATGATGATGTTATGAACAAACAGCGTGAAGTCATCTATAAACAGCGACGTGAGCTGTTGCAGGGTGAAGATATTACCGATGTTGTTCAGGACATGATCGATGATCTGGTGGATACGGTTGTCTTCGAATTTTCCCAGGACCGGCTGGATTCTGAAGATTGGAGTTGGGATGGATTCGATGAGCGAATGGGTGAGCTGTTCCATATTCAACCAAGATGGAGCAAAAAGGATTTGACTGGACTTGATCCGGATGGCTTCAGAGAGAAGATATCAACCATTGTCCATGATGAATACCAGGCCAGAGAAGAGAAAAACAGTCAAGAGGCCCAACGTCACCTGGAAAGGGTTATTCTCCTTCAAATGGTTGATACCCACTGGAAAGACCATCTGCTGTCTATGGACCATCTCAAAGAGGGAATCGGTCTCCGCGGATATGGCCAGAAGAATCCGCTCAATGAATATAAGAAGGAAGGGTTTCAACTGTTTGCCAATATGATCGAAACAGTCAAGGCCCAGACCATCGGCACCCTGATGCGGGTTGAGGTCGTTCATGAAGATGATGTGGAGCGGCTAGAGGAGGAGCGCCGCAAACGTCATGAGCAGGAAATGCAGATGAGCAAAGATCTTGCCGGTGATGAGGATGAAGCGCCCAAAACCATCCGCCGGGAAGGCAAGAAAATCGGACGTAATGCTCCTTGTCCTTGTGGTTCAGGGAAGAAATATAAGAAGTGCTGCGGCAAAAGTAAATAAAGTACCCGTAGACTTGTACTTCATCGAAACAATCAGAAACTCTAACCCACGCTCATGAGTTCACGGTCATAGCTGACCACATCATACTGAATAGCGTTCCAGCGAACCAACGCGCCTCTATAAACCTGGGGCACCTGTGAGTTTTTACCTTCTTTGAGTAAAATGAACCCCGATTGTTTTGATTTATTACAAACATAAATGGTGAAGCAATTTAAAATAACTCGCAAATTGTCCTTTCATGCTAAAGATTGACGATATGTTTTGGCCCAAATCTGCTGCTCATTGTTTTTTGCACGAATGTTCATAGGTATTATGTACAATCTGTTTTCAGGCAGATCCTGTTTTTTTAGGCAAAATCACTTATCTTTTCATTAAGCTCTGTAAGATTACTGACAGTAATTGTTGGTTCTATTGCCCATGGGTCAAAAATAGCCTGAGGTGAGCGTTGAACCCAGGCACCTTTCATCCCAGCCGAGATGGCGCCAATGACATCAAAAGGATTACTTGATATCAGCCAACCGCTGTTGCCTGTTGTTTCAGCCTGCCGTAGAAAGTGGCAATATGTTGCAGGGGAAGGTTTAAACGTCCTCAGGTTGTCAACACTTACAACATCGAGAAATAACTCTCTAATACCGGCATTTTCCAACAGCATCTCAAGGGCATCCTCCCTGCCATTGGAAAATGCGTAGAGACGATAGCCGTTTGATTTCAAGTCGGTCAAGCCATCAATGGCATCACTGAATGCGGGAAGCACCCGATAGATGTCTAAAAGCTCCGCTTTTTGTTCAGCAGTGATCGATACCTTATAGAATGCACACGTATAGTCCAGGGCCTGTGCTGTACAAACAGCAAAGTTTTCGTAGTTTTGCATCAAAGCTCGCCGAAAAGAGTATTCCAGTTGTTTATCACGCCATGTTTGAGAAAATTTCTCTGCTCTGTTACCTGTGAGCTTTTGTAGTGCAGTAACTACACCATTGGTGTCGATCAGGGTTCCATATACATCAAATGCAAGGGTTGTTGTCATGATGTTCTCCTCTCACTAGCAACCAAACTGTTGGTACAGTATGAAATACGACTTAAGAATTGAGTCTGTTCTTTAACAGATTCAATGTAATTTCTATTACCTGAGGTTTCGCTGTGTACTCCGAAAAAATGATTGTATCCTACTAGAGTATCATAAGGATGAATAAAAATGCAGGTTGTAACAGTTGCTACAATTTACGGAATAAACAGAGTCTTGTCAGAACCTCTGCTCAAGATATCCCGGTGAAGACTATACAAATTTGGATTTCTGAAGTCGCAAAGAAAAATGAAAGGATTTAATGGAGAAAGGAACAATTGAACAGTGCGATTGCACACACTTGGTTAGTAGCAAGTGATCTCTCTTTGTTTTATTGAGCCCACTCAAAACGGACCATATTATCAAGGGTATTAACCCGTGCAATTCTGACTCGAACAGTGGAGCCCGGTTGGACTCGAGGGCTGCCGGTAGAGGGCAGGTCGAAATCAAACAGGATGTTTGGCAGCAGCAGGTTGGTTCTTTTCGGGCCCCGTTCGATGACAAGAGCGTCAAATAATTCCGACTTCCTTACCTCCAAATATTTCAGAAGCCAGTAGCGATGCCGCTGCTGTTTGACATTGTTGATGGTGGCCGTTGTTCTGCTGATAAGCGAGCAGAACTCCCGACATTGTTCTTCGGAAAAAACGGGCTCTTGCCTTGCCAGCACGGAATGGAGCTGGTGCTGCATGATCAGGTCGAGCAGACGCCGGATGGGGGAGGTAACGGTTGTATATTGGTTCACTCCGAGTCCGCAGTGCTGCTTGGCTGTTGTCAACAACTCTCCTTTTAAAAGAGCCTTTCGTTGAAGGGTGTTCTGAAAAAGATCGTTCTCCTCACCATGGACAATCCGTTTTTTGGGAGGCCCCTGGGATCTGAAGAGTCCGGGAACCATCCTGTCGGACAGGTGCTTTGCCGCCTGCGTGTTGGCCAGAATCATCATTTCGGAGACCAGCACTCGAGACGGTGTCTCAACATCCGCTAGACTGACCTGAACTCGATCCTGAGCGTCGATAAAAATGTTGACATCAGGGAATGGTAGGAGCAGGGCGCCCTTTTTAAGCCTTTTTGTTCGTAATTTTCTGGCAAGCTGGTTGAGGGTTTGCAATTCCTGATCACTGTCGATCATTCGATCCGCCTCTTCATACGTCAGGCGACGGGCCACTTTAATCGTTGACAGCTTTATCCGAACCTTCAATATTTCCCCGTTACGATCCATCAAAATCAAAAAACTCATTGCCGCCCGCGATTCGTTTTCCCTTAGGCTGCAAATACCTTGAGATAGATGCCGGGGCAACATGGGGACCTGGCATTCGGGAAAATAGAGAGAGCTGCACCGTTTGACGGCCTCCTGGAACAGTGGATCATCGGGTTTGACATAATGGGCCACATCGGAGATATGGATACCGACAAGTAAATCATCTCCGTCCTGCTCTATTGTCAGGGCATCATCGAAGTCAAGGGTGGTAGCACCGTCAATGGTGAAGGGAGAGAGATGACGCATATCTATCCGAAGTGGATCGTCAGTCAACGAATCGTTGCCGCTTTGTAGAACGGTTTCCGCCTGTCGTATAACCTCTACCGGGAAATTGACTGGAATATCCTGCTTGAGAAGCGGGATATTTTCGTTCTTGTCCCACAACCCCGCTTTGACCATGATATGAAACGGATCATGGGGCCTGTTCAATTGGGCTGTCTTGAGAATCTGGCGTGTAATATCGCTATGGAGGGCGTCGTTGCCGAACAGATAATAATTTCCCACGATTTCAAGACATTCTCCGCATTCGTTCCTGATACTCTCCGGACTTTTCCTGCCGCTGACAAGATCCTGCAGGGCTTTTGCCCCGTTTGCGATCAACTCCTGCTTTTTCTTCTCTTTTTCCTGCTGAATACGTAGTTGTTCAACTTTTTCGGGTGAAAAGACCAGTATTTTACCTTCCTTGTATTTAAAAAAGATTCGATCCAGGAAGACACAGCGCAGAAAGGCTGCGACACTGTCATCATTGGCAGTACTGCCGGTGCTGAGTTCAGTGAGAAAAACCGGATCGAAACGGGTATCGTTCTCTTCGCTTGCCAGTTCCCAGATCATCTCAATGTCGATATCATTTATAAGATCGGACCGTCGTTTATCGGCCTGCTGAAGAAAGTGAACCCGGGATTCCTGGGTCGTCAGATCCGGATAGCTTTTCCGGGAAAGGTGAACAACACGACCAAGGGGCAGGTTGACCTCACGGCCGTTCTGGTTGATCAACCTGATCCTTTTTGGCTGGGACTCAACAACGAAACCGCAGATGAATCTGCCGTTATCAAGATATTCAATAATTTTTCCCGGAGTGATCATCGAAATACAATAATTGATTCTGAAAATAATCCTAAATCCGTGAGCATCCGATAGTGCTGTAGCTTTACTTGATTTAGCTGATCGATAATAGTGGCCTATATCGGTTGGCTAAATCAAGTAAAGATGCAGTGCTAGCGGATGCCCCGGAGGGCGAATTACTTTTATAAGTTAAAATAGTAGGATTCAATAATAGTTTATTATATCAATATATTATCAAATTAAACAACAATCTTTGTCACGGATTTAGGATAATATGAGAGTGGGCACTATAGTGCGATTTTGGTTTTTGGGCACTTGTTATTCTTCTATGACGGATATTATTTCTTTCCACTCCCGGGTTGTATCTTCCCAGAGCTTTAAAAGGGTGTATTCACCGGATAGATGCGTCGAATAGATAGGTTTGGTTGTTTTCTTCATTTGAAGTAAAGTGAAATCGAATAGCATAAAAGGTAAAGGACGAAATATATGGACGAAGAGGAAAACGGGATTTTAGGTAAATCAGTAAAATCTGGGATAGCTGCCATTGTCGGTCCTCCCAATGTGGGAAAATCGACATTGATGAACCGGCTTCTTGGCCAGAAGATCTCAATCGTTACTCCTAAACCACAGACCACACGTAACCGGATTCTGGGAGTAGCTAATGGGAAAGATTATCAGGTTGTTTTGCTCGACACTCCCGGTCTTCACAGATCCGGCCGGCCATTGAACAGGGAAATGGTTCGTGTAGCGCTGGAGAGTCTACAGGAGGTCGATGTGGTTCTCTTTCTGATTGATATTTCAAAACTTCAGACAGAAGATTTACAACAACAAAGAAAAAAGGAATATGCCGAGTATATGGAGAAGGTAGATTCCCACGCCCTGCTTGTTCTCAATAAGATCGATCTGGTTACTAAAGAAGAGATTCTACCGATGATTACCCATTTCGCTGAACTCTATCCTTTTTCTGCAGTTATTCCAATTTCCGCTTTACAGGGTGACGGTACCGGGATGCTGCTTGATGAGCTGTTGAAACTGTTGCCCATGGGGCCGCGATATTTCCCTGAAGATATCCCCACTGATGCCTCCGAGAGGTTTCTGGTAGCAGAAATAATCCGGGAAAAACTATTCCTGCTGACCGGCCAGGAAATCCCGTATTCTTCTGCCGTGCTGATCGATTCGTTTAAAGAGGATGTCTCGGGGAAAATAGTAACCATCCATGCCACCATTGTTCTTGAGCGCTCTTCACAAAAAGGAATGGTTATCGGTAAAAGGGGCCATAAGCTTAAAAGCATCGGGGTAGCTGCCAGAAAAGACATCGAAAAATTGATTGGCCAGAGAGTGAACCTCAAACTCTGGGTCAAGGTTAAGAAGAACTGGTCTCGGGATGAGAGATTTTTGCGGGAGTTGGGTTTTTAATTACCTGTTGAAGAAACCTGACAAGCAATATCGCAATTCCATTTTTTCCATACCTCCCTATTGGTCGATGACCCATTCCTGCAAAAAAAAGAGTAAAAACCTGTTACGATTCCAGTATCAGAGAATGTGCTGATTGGACTACGATGGTCGACTGACTCCCTGTTACACCAGAAAACCTGTTGATTTGGCTAGCTATGATATGAGACAATGGAGCGAGGAAAAGGCGGTTTCGCATATGGAACCCTTTTTTTCAGGCTATCATCAGTCGATAACCTCCATGACTGCAAATAAAGGAGGAGCACATGATCAGCAGAAGGCAATTCGTCCAGGGATTAGTCGCCGGGGTAGGTGTACTTGTTCTTGGTTCCCGCAGAAGTGGAGCCGCAGGGCGCAAAACGATCAGAATAGGTGTGCTGGCGCCATCCCATTGCGCTGTGCCGGTTGTTTATGCAAAAGAATCCGGTATTTTCAGTCGGGCCGGCCTTGATGTGGAGCTTTTTTATGCCGGTTCTATGAAAGAGATTGCCAAAGGAATGAAAACCGGTGATCTTCAATTCGGACAGCTTACAACGCCTACTGCCATGGCCATTGGCGCAGGTGCACCTCAATTTCCCTCTTTTCCCCTTTCTATCACCCAGGTTCTTGGGATTAACGGTGGTACACTGGGAGTGGCCTCTACGGCAAAGATTAAAAATCTTACGGAACTGCGGGGAAAAACTGTCGGGGTCCACAGCCCGTTTATCGTTCATTATCTGATCATCAATCTGCTGTTGCGAAAGGTCGGCTTAAAGCCGGGAGAAGATATCAGCATCAAGACAGTTTCAATGCAATCTACCGCAAAGGCCTTGAAAGAAGGAACTATTGACGCCTTCATTCATCCCGAACCGATGCCGACCTTCTTCGAATCTAAGGGGGTCTCCCGGTCGCTGTTAAAAACCAGTCTATTCTGGCGAGATCATCCCTGCTGTGTGCTTGCCTCGCGGCGAGAACTCGCTGACAGCGATGGGGCTTTGCTGAAAAGTGTTACCCTTTCCTGCATGCTGAGTGGACTGAAATTAGACAGTTTAGCAAAGAGGGGTGATGCCATTGGCGAAGTACACAACAGTTCTCCCCCGTATAAAAAATTTCCGCTGGACGACCTACTGATGGCCTTTGAGCCAAGGCGCAGTGATTTTTTTCCTTTTCCCTTTTTGAGCAGCTTCAAATTTGCCGGACGACAGATGAAGAAACTGAAACTGCTGCCGCCGGAAACCAGAGTCGAGGGGCTGGTAAACAAACTGGTGCGCTCAGAATATGCCATGGGGCTCATGCATGAGGCAGCCAAAAGGCTGCCAGGGGTCAGAGTACCGAAAAAACTGACTCGGGAAGAAAGCATCAGGATCATCAATTGATTGTTCACATGCAAAGTCTCCCTTTAAAAAAATTTTTCAAATATTTAAACCTGGTTATCCTGTTAGCTGTCCTGCTGGCTTTAGCAGGAGGACAATGGCTTCTATCTTTGTATTTCTCAGGAAAAAGATTGGATGATTATCAGCAGAGAGCTCTCCGTTCGGTAGAGCGAACGGTTTATGAGAAGATACGCACGATAGAAGATCTGTCCGCCATCATCACTCTCAACCCTGAACTCGCTGATACTGTTCAATACCTGATGCTCACATTTGACTCAACATTGTGCCGTTCAATGATAGAGCCGATTGTGAATCGTCAGCAGATAGATGCTGTTATTTCCAATCTCAACGGAGATCCGCTTTTGATGGTTGAGGTGCATGGGCATCAACATGAGCGTGAACATGTTGCTACGCCATACGACCCAGCTGATATACGAAAACTGGAAAAATTGGATACCATAATAATTGAAAAGGGCCCCGGTGAATACCATATCCTGAGAACTATCTATGAAAGAGAGGAACCAATTGGCTATCTCAGCCTGATTTTTCTATTAGACTCAAAGTTTGTCAAAAATGTATTTGAAGAAACCGGTAACCACCTGGCTATTTTTCACAAGAACAGTGTACTGTCAAGCTCCCATTCCGAACTGAAGATCCGGCCCGCCGAAGTAAGCTCGATGAATATTGGTGATAGCAACTTCCGCGGGAAATGGATGACATTATCTCTTGCAGACAGTGAACTTGATCTGCTTATGATGACGGACCGGTACCCTTTTATCGTCGAACGGCAAACAGTAATCACGGCTACCATAGTTGTTCTGAGTGCCATATTGGCAGTTGGATTTTATCTGGTAAATTTGGTTATTGAACGATTGGCCGAAAAGCTTGAAGATCTGGCCCACAATGCCCAGATCATTGGTGATGGCAACTATGATATCAAAATTAAGGGAGATTCCAGAATCGAAGAGTTGAAAGAAATCGGTAACTCTTTTAACAACATGAGCCAGGCAATCGGCAACACCATGTACAGCCTCGACAAGGCAAGGCTGGAAGCGGAGTCGGCAGCTCGGGCCAAGAGCGATTTTCTGGCCAATATGAGTCATGAGATCAGGACACCAATGAACGGTGTGATCGGCATGGCAGGGCTTATGCTTGAAATGGATCTGAGTGACGAACAGCGGGATTACGTAAAAATAATCAATAACTCAGCAACGAACCTCTTGACAATCCTCAATGATATTCTCGATTATTCCAAACTTGAGGCGGGCCAGTTTGATCTGGAGCATATCCCATTCGATCTGCAGGTGACGATATACGATATGGCCGCTCTTCTGGCCATCAAAGCCGAGGAAAAAGGATTGGAGTGTATTGTTCGTTATTCGCCTGATGCTCCTCTCCGGTTTGTCGGTGATCCTGGGCGAATCCGCCAGGTTGTGACGAACCTGGTGGGCAATGCCATTAAATTTACTGATTCCGGTCATATTCTGATCAATATTGATAGTCAGGAAATTGAGCAAGACAGGGCTAGGATTACTCTTGTGGTTGAAGACAGCGGTATTGGTATCGCTGCAGAAAAGGCAGAGAGCATCTTTGGGAAGTTTGCTCAGGCGGACTCATCAACAACACGCAAGTATGGTGGAACCGGTCTTGGATTATCAATCAGCAAACACCTTGTCGAGTTGATGGGGGGAGGCATCAGGGTGGAAAGTGAGGAGGGTGTCGGTTCCAAGTTTATCGTTACTCTTGAATTGGAACTGGACAGTATGAAAAAACGGAAACCATTGCCGGAAACAAGTCTACAGGGCGTGCGGGTTCTACTGGTGGATGATAACAGGATCAACCGGCTTGTCTTTAAAGAGCAGGCAAAAAGATCAGGAGTACGCTGTGATGACGTTAACACTGCTCATATGGCTTTGACAGTCATGCGGGAAGCGCTTGAAGCTGGTGACCCATATCCGTTGGTTGCAATTGACCATCAGATGCCTGAGCTAGATGGACTGCAGTTGGTGCGAAAGATTAGGAATGATCGGGATTTGAAAGGCACCATGCTGATGATGCTCTCATCAATGGGGCAGCGCGGAGATAGAAAAATCTTTGAAGATGCAGGAGTAGACCTTTATTTGACCAAGCCGGCGACACAGGAGCAGATAGAAACAGGTCTGGTCTTCCTTATGAATAAGCAACAGGGTCGAGTTGCCCCGGCGATGTTGACGGGCCGCGCCATTGCCGAATCGTCAGGTATCACCAGCCCATCCGTATCAGAAAAAGAAAAGGTGAACCTGGACCTGCTTATCTTGTTGGCCGAGGATAACCTTGTAAACCAGAAGGTGGCATGTAAGATGCTCGCGAACATAGGCTGCCGAGTTGATATAGCTGCTAACGGTTTAGAATCACTTGAGATGATAGGAGAAGCTGACTATGATCTTATCCTGATGGATTGCCAGATGCCGGAAATGGACGGTTATGAAGCCTCGAAAGCAATCAGGGCGCAGGAAGAAGAAGGAAAACGGATAGTCATTATTGCCATGACAGCAAATGCCATGGAGGGCGATAGAGAGAAATGTATTCGGGCTGGAATGGACGATTATCTGACAAAACCGGTCAAGCCCCAGGTTCTTGTGGAGATGTTGAGGAAATGGTCCAATGCCCAGGTTTAGCCTGAGAGGGACAGGTTCTGGAGATAAATAAGGACTTTCTGAGAAATCGGATCATATTGAATCTCACAAATCCTATTTTATTGAGTGATCCCTTTTTTAAACTCGGAATAAAGACGAACGGATTTTAAGATATTGAGTCCGGTTCGAAGTTGATTATCACTTTTCAACAGCCTGGCTATTTCTGCTTCTTCTTTTACGGTTAGATTCTTTTCTTTGTTCTCCGGTTTCTCAGTCTGACCCACATTATTCGATTTATTCTTTAAGTGGTTTTGCAGATCCACCTCTCTTTTGGGACCATTCTTTTTCTTTTTGTTTGCCATTTCGTTTTGCTGCTCCTGTGGCTGGATCACCACATCGGGTGTTATTCCCTGTGCCTGTATGGAACGGCCGGAAGGTGTGTAGTAGTAAGCAGTTGTCAGTCTCAGTCCGGCTCCGTCCGGCAGGGGAACGATTGTCTGTACCGAGCCTTTCCCGAATGTGGAAGTACCCACCAGAATACCGCGCTTGTGATCCTGGATGGCGCCGGCGACAATCTCCGCTGCGCTGGCTGAGCCTCCGTTGACCAGAATGACAACAGGATAATAGTTCCGTTCTCCGGTGTTTCTGGCGTGAAAGGTCATGTTTTGTTCCTCAAGTCTGCCTTTAGTGTATACAATTAACCCTTTTTTGAGAAAATAATCGGCAACGGAAACCGCCTGATTGAGCAGTCCGCCCGGATTGTTGCGCAGGTCGAGGATGAGCCCGTTTATTGGTTGTTGTTTCTTTAACTTCCTAAGAGCCGTCTTAAAGTCCTTTGTGGTATCGCTTTGAAAGTTAGTGATTCTCGCATACAGGAAACCGGGTTCAAGAAAAAACGTTTTTACCGACTGCAGCGGTATGATATCCCGGGTGAGGATGAAATCTTTTGCCTCATCCCAGCCTTTTCTATAGACCGTAATGGTCACCTGGGTACCTTTTGGCCCCCTGATCTTATTGACCGCCTGCATAGCCGACATGTTCTTGGTTGGTTCATTCTCTATCTTGATGATACTATCCTTGGCCTTAAGTCCTGCTTTATGTGCCGGCGTTCCCTCAATGGGCGAGACGATGGTGACAATGTGATTGACGATGGTGATTTCAATGCCGATACCTGGAAAACTTCCACGGGTCTCATTCTGTAGCATGCGAAAGTTTTCCGGCCCCAGATAGGAAGAATGAGGGTCAAGTGAGAGCAGCATGCCGTTGACCGCCCCGTTGATTATTTTTCGGGTATCGATCTCAGTAACATAATGGTCCTGGATGATGGACAGGACGTTGGCGAACAGTTCCAACTGTTTATAGGTTTTTTCTCTTTCCTGTTGGCTGATCTGGGCAAGTGCCGACTGGTGGGAGATGAGCAGCAAGACAAGACAGAATATCCAGAAAGAACAGACAATTTTTTTCACGGCGATCATAGTTATTATTGTTCAGGTGTGGATTGCGGCAGTCTGAGCTGGGCGGTATCGAGCCAGAGTAGGGGATCGAGATATTTCGAACCATGACGGATTTCAAAATGGATACCTTCCTCCATGATCATGGCAGTATCTCCTGTAATCCCGATGATATCGCCCGTGCTCACCTGACGACCTTTGTGTCCAAGAAGCTTCTCGAGACGGGAAACAATTGTAAAATAATCGTGACCGTGGTTGATGATTACGGTATTACCGTAACCCCTGAGATATCCGGCGTAGGTTATAACACCATCGAAGATGGCCCTGACCATGATTCCGTCACCGACCTGGATATCTATCCCCTGGTTGGTTTTCGAAATGTCCAGCTTGTTTGCCACTTTGGAGTTAAATGTTGAAAGGACCAGCCCCTTGACGGGTGGGCTGTGCTTTCCTTTCTGCAGAATGAATCCTTTTTGAAAGGTTTCCTTTTTTAACTGCATGTGTTTCAGGGATGCTGTCAAGTGAACGGCGGCTTTCTGCAGTTCCCTTATGGCCTGTTGGTGAAGCTTGGTCCGGGTTTTGATATGTTCGAGCAGGGTCAGTTTCTCTTTCTTGGTGTCGTCGATTCGCTCCTCTTCTTCCTTGGCCTGGGTGATAAATTCTTTTAGAAGGTTCTTCTCAAGGGTCAGCAGTTCTTTAGCGTTTGATAATTCCTCAATGGTGTGTTTGTAGGTGTTGATCACAGATTGGTCGTATTCGATCAGGTAGTTGAAAGAGTCGTGAAACTTCAACAGTGAGGGAAGCGATTCCGCCGAAAAGGTTACATTGATCAGACCGATGCGACCCATTTTGTAATAGGCGCTGATCCGCCGCTGCAGATGCTCCTGAACAGTATTCTTGTTGCTGATGACCCGGTTCAGCTCTTTCTGCTTGACATTAATCAGCATCTGCTGAGCTGCCATCCGTTCCTCGAGAACAGTCAGCTTCTCCTTCTGTTCCTGCAGACGGTTATCAATATCTTCCAGCTCAGCAAGCAGATTCCTCTCCTGCTCTCTGGCCTTCTGAATGAGCTGTTGCTGCTTACGCACACCATGCTGCAACCGACGGATATTGATTCGGTACCGCTTTATACCCTGTTCGATACGCTGCTTTTCAATCTTTCTGGAGGAGTCGGACTTGGAAAAACCGTTAACTGGCAGAATAAGACCGAACAACATCACACAGAACATGGCAGTGTACAGAAAACCAAATGTACATCTGCTACCTGAAAAGGAAGCTAACAACAACTTGTGTGAAGCCAAAGTCAACATGTCTTCAGACGCGTAGGTATTTTCGCATAGAGGTGTAGCTGCCGATGGTACAAAGAGCAATGGAAATAGAGATGATCGTTATCAGGGTTGTTGTCTGGAAAAAGGTGAACTCAAAAAGGGTGAGAATACCCGGCCCGGTAAATTTCATCCTTATCCAATGGAAGAGCAGATAGAGTGAACCGATACCAACGGATGATCCGAGAATTCCCTGAAAAAAACCTTCTATCAGAAAGGGGGTGCGGATATAACTATTGGTGGCTCCAACCAGTTTGAGCAGTTCCAGCTCTGCCTGGCGTCCCATAATCGTTAACCTGATGGTGTAAGCCACCATGAATATTGTGGTCAAAATCAGCAGACTGGCACTCAATACGACCACAATGGATAAAAAACGGGTGAAATAGTAAAATCGCTCAACCCATTCCTGACCGTATTGCACCTTGAGGGTGCCGGGTAATTTTCGAAGGTATTCGGAAAAAAGTTTGACCTGCTGGAGGCTCCGCAGATTCTTCAAAGGAACGACTTCAATTGAGGCCGGTAGAAAATCGGTGGGCATATCATCTAAGACATCGCGGTTATTTTCTAATTGATCGGCAAAACGGTCATAAGCCTCCTTTTTTGATATAAAGCGTATCTCCTCAACTCTGTCGAAATTGGTGATTTTATTGCGCAGTTGCTGCTGCATCTCAGGACCCGGCTCTTCTTCCAGATAAACGATCAACCGGAGGTCGTCACCCATTTTGGTGCCGATACTCAGCATGTTTGTGTAAATCAGGTAAAAAAAAGCAAAAATAAGAACGGACAGACTGACGGTCAAGAGAGTCATAAACTGGGACGCCCAGGTCTGTCTAAGGTTGCGGGCCGCCTGACGGATCACTGCAAACCAGAAACTCATGTTCACACACCTCCACGCAGTGAATGTATTCTCCCCTTTCTCAACTCCATAATACGATGGCTGGTGTTGGAGAATATCGACTGATCATGGGTGGCGATAATAACGGTCGCTCCACCCTGGTTGACACGGTTGAGGAGCACCATGACCCGTTCCGTGGTCTCGCCATCAAGATTACCGGTCGGCTCATCGACAAGGACAAGGGCGGGTGAGTTGGCCACTGACCGGGCGATGGTGACTCGCTGTTGTTCCCCCCTGGAAAGCTCACCGGCAATAGTATCGTGCTTGTCGGCAAGAAGCAGTCGTTCCAGTAGTTCCTTTACCCGCTTACGGATGAACTGCGGTTTTTTATATGAGACTTCCATAGCAATGGCAATATTCTCTGCCACCGTTCTGTCGTTAAGCAGCTTGAAATCCTGGTAGGCAACACCTATTTTCTGGCGGAGATGAGCCAGTTGTTTACCTTTGAGCTTGTGGATATTTCTTTCATTGACTTCGACGAGTCCCTTTGTCGGCGCCTCCTGGCTACAGATCAGCTTTAACAGGGTTGTTTTTCCGGCACCGGACATGCCGGTCAAAAAAAACATCTCACCGGTGGCAATGGATACCGAGATATCGACCAAAGCAGCAATGTCAGGCGGATATTTTTTCGATACCTTGATGGCCTCAACCATCGTTGTTGGCGCTTCCATGAATTCTACAGTCATAACGGTAGGATAAGCTGGTTGTTATTCAGGCCGGACCGGGGGGTCGTCAGATATATTGCCGCTGTCAGTTATTTTCTTCAGCAAAGATTTTATCAAAGATAGTAAATACTTCCCGAACAACCGGTGACTGATCTTCAAGATTGAGATAGGACTCCCCTGACAGTTCCTGGTTGATCAACTCATCACTAGAGTGGATGATGCCGCCTAATTCCATACCGGTTTCCGAAACAGCTTCGTTAATTTTTACCTGAAGCGGTTCGCTCACCGGACGCGGCGCCCGATTGACAAGCAGGTATTGCCTTTGGATTTGAAGCCCCAGGGGATCGGTGATGTCTGAGATTCGTTTTGCCGTTAAGATACCTCTGGCAGAAGGATCCGAGGTAACCAGCAGGTAGTCGATGGCCCGCAGGTTCATGCGGCTCAGATGCTCCATACCGGCTTCATTATCGACGATGATGAATTTGTAGTTTTCTACCAGCTTGTCCATAGTCATAGCCAGAAATTGATTGGCGGCACAGTAGCAGCCCGGGCCGTCGGGTTGGCCCATCACCATAAGGTCGAAGCCGGTCTCTTCGATGAGCGCCTGGTGGACCTTCATCTCCATATATTGATCTCTGGTCACGTTGGGAGGCAGGTCACTCTTGATTTCCTTTCTGATCTGACCAAGAGTCAAATCCACTTCAAGATTCAGGAGCTCATTGAGGTTGGCATTGGCATCCGCATCAACAAGCAGGAAAGGTGTCAGGTTATTCTGTTTTAGATATTTTGCCAGAAGGGCGGAGGTTGTAGTCTTTCCGGTCCCGCCTTTACCGGCCATGGCAATTACTTGAGTCATGTTTGTAGTAGAATGAAAATGAAATTAATTGATCCGGCTGCTGTTGCCGCAGGCTCACAACCGGTCCTTTGTATTATGTATAACTTTTTTAATTTAAAGAAGAAAATCAAAATTGTCAATTTAAAGCTAAAACAGGAGTGGTTGCTGTCTAAATGAGCAGTCGTCCAACTGAAATTGTAGAGAAAATAACTGTTCAATAATTCACTTTAAACTTGCAAAGTGCAATACAGGGAGTAAGTTTATCTGTTCACTTGGACGGATTGCCGGAAAGTGAGGCTCATGTTGAGCTGTTGATTTGATAGAAAATGAATAGGGTCGCCGATTTGCGGCCACCAATGGTGTTCTCATGACAACGGAAAAGAAAATCGATTATCGGAACACATTGAACTTGCCGAAAACCAAGTTCAAGATGAAAGCGAACCTGAATCAGAAAGAACCGAACTATCTGAAAAGATGGGAGAAGGAAGACCTTTATTTTCAAATACAGGATTGGGCTAAAGACAAACCGCTCTTTATTCTTCACGACGGACCTCCGTATGCCAATGGACATATTCATCTGGGTACGGCATTCAATAAAATTCTCAAAGATATTATTCTCAAGTCGAAACGACTGGCCGGCTTTAACGCTCCCTATATTCCCGGCTGGGATTGTCATGGTCTGCCCATTGAGCACAATGTGGATAAGGAACTGGGTGAAAAGAAACATTCCATTCCCATCCTGTCCAAGCGTGCAGCCTGCCGTAAATATGCTAAAAAGTGGATCAAAACGCAGAAAAACGAGTTCAAGCGACTTGGAGTAATCGGAGATTGGGATACACCTTACCTGACAATGAACTATCCATATGAAGCTTCTATTGCCAGGGAGTTTAACCGATTTCTACTGTCCGATTCGGTCATTCGTCATAAAAAACCGGTTTACTGGTGTTCAACCTGCACAACCGCACTTGCCGAGGCTGAGGTGGAGTATCATGATCACACCTCACCCTCAATTTATGTGAAGTTTCCCGTTTCAGACGACTTGACCGGGATCGACCCCGCATTGACTGCCGACAATCTATATGTTGTCATCTGGACGACCACTCCATGGACGCTACCGGCGAATCTGGCCGTTGCTTTTCATCCCGATTTTCTTTATGCCCTGGTTGAAACCGGGGGAGAAAAATGGATACTGGCCAAAGACCTGGTGGAAACCGTAATGGATGAGGCTGGTATCGAAGACTATTCCATTGTCGCCACCTTTTCCTCCACCGGCCTTGAAGGCAAGAAGTGTCGGCATCCATTTCTCGAGAGAGACTCTCTCATTGTTCTGGCGGATTATGTGACAACGGATGCCGGTACCGGATGTGTTCATACGGCACCCGGGCATGGGGCAGACGATTATCAGACCGGCCTTCATTATGGGTTGGATATCCTCTCACCGGTTGACAGTGAAGGCAAGTTCACGGCTGATGCCGGACCTTACGAGGGGCAGCAAGTTCCCGAGGTTAACGATGTCATCTGCGATGATATGAACAATTCCGGTGCTCTTATTCGCAAAAAAGAGCTCGATCACAGCTACCCCCATTGCTGGCGCTGTAAAAAACCGGTGATGTACCGGGCAACGCCCCAGTGGTTTATTTCCATGGAGGAAAACGAGCTGCGCAGCAAATCCCTTAAAGCCATTGACCAGGTGAAATGGATACCGGGTTGGGGAATGAACCGGATATACTCTATGGTGGAATCTCGGCCCGACTGGTGTCTGTCGAGACAGCGGTCATGGGGAGTGCCGATCACCATTATCAGCTGCAAGTCCTGCGGAACGATTATCAAGGATGATAAGGTAGCGGCAAAAATCGACGAGCTATTCACTGCCGAAGGAGCTGACTGCTGGTTCAAGTATGAAGCAGCCGACTTCCTGGATACCGTAACCGATTGTCCGGATTGCGGTCACACCGAATTTGAAAAAGAAGAGGATATTCTCGATGTCTGGTTCGATTCCGGTGTCAGCTTTGCTGCGGTTTGCGAGGAAAGAGACGAACTGTATGCTCCGGCAGACCTGTATCTTGAAGGAAGCGACCAGCATCGCGGCTGGTTTCAGAGTGCCCTGCTTGCTTCGGTGGGTACCCGCGGAGGTGCCCCGTTCAAAAACGTACTGACCCACGGTTACGTGGTTGATGGTTTTGGTAAGAAAATGTCCAAATCGGTCGGTAATGTGGTGGCTCCAGGAGAGGTTATACAACAGTACGGAGCTGAAATCCTGCGACTCTGGGTATCCAGTGAAGATTATCGCGATGATGTAAAGGTATCCGATGAGATTTTAAAACAGGTCTCGGATAGTTATCGTAAAATCAGAAACACTATCCGCTATATGCTGGGTAATCTCAGTGATTTTTCACCTGAGGATGACAGAGTCAACTACAGTGAGCTGGGAGAATTGGATCTATGGGCGCTGGCGCGTTTTGAGGAAGTAAAATCCCGGGTCATTCAGGCCTATGAGAAGTACGAGTTCCATACGGTCTATCACAGTGTCAACTATTTCTGTGGAACCACAATGAGTTCCTTTTACCTCGATATTCTCAAAGATCGCCTCTATACAGCCGGGACCCATTCGGTTCAGAGGCGTGGAGCCCAGACGGTAATCTATGACATCCTGGACGGGTTGCTCAGACTGATGAATCCGATATTGAGCTTTACCACAGCCGAAACCTGGGAGCATCTCCACAATCTGAGTCCGGACGCGCCTCTTGAGCAGTCGATATTTTTTGCCGAATTCCCAAAAACAATCGACCTGAAGATTGACGCCAAAACGGAAAACAAATGGAAACGGTTGATCGCTATCCGTTCAGAAATCACCAAGGCTCTGGAAATTGCTCGTCGAGACAAGGTGATCGGTCATCCCCTGGAGGCGGAAGTGCTGTTGTCGGCGAATGATGACGATATGGCCTTTTGCCGCGATCAGTGGCAGAACTTAAAAGATATCTCGATTATTTCCGAAATCGGTGAACTGGAGTCGGATCAGGAAAGTGACGTTCGGTTTGTCAGTGAAGAGATTGAGGGTCTTGTGGTAGCGGTCCGACCGGCTGGAGGTGAGAAGTGTGAACGCTGCTGGACCCGATCGACAACGGTCGGTGACAGCAAGGAGCATCCTGAAATCTGCAAGCGATGCTGTTCGGTGCTTGCTGAAACTGTTGTATCTGAAGGCTGAGAACAGGGTATTTTACGATCGTGCTCTATTTCATTATCCTTTTTAGTATTGTGGTCGCCGATCAGTTGACCAAATATCTGATTGTCGGCACTTTTATGCTTTATGAATCGTATGAGGTGGTGCCGGGTTTCTTCAACCTGATATACACAATCAACCCTGGAGCGGCATTCTCATTGCTGGCCGATGTCGATTCGGTCTGGCGCCATATCTTTTTTGTGGTAGTCGGTCTGGGGGCGGTAGTTGGTTTAACCATCTATCATTTTAAAACAAGCCTGAAGAGCAGGACATATACTATCGCTCTGTCACTGATCTGTGGGGGAGCAATGGGCAATCTGATCGATCGGGTACGTCTTGGTCATGTCATCGATTTTCTCGATTTTTATTATCGATCATACCATTATCCCGCTTTTAATGTGGCCGACTCGGCTATCTGTGTCGGCGTGGGGTTGTTCCTGCTTGTCAACTTTTCGCAGATAAAAGACGAACGCACAGATAACGTACAGGCCTGAGATAAGGAAGGCGCAGCCCTCAATTTGCAGGGATATATTGACAGGAAGGAGTCTTTAGAATGAAAATAGCTGTACTGTTTCCCGGTCAGGGATCGCAATATATCGGTATGGGAAAGGAGTTCATCGACGGCGATTCGGATTGCGCAAAGATTATGGAAAAGGCGGAGTCGGTCTGCGATTTTCCATTATCCGATGTGATTCTAGGCGGTCCCATGGAAGAGTTGACCCGGGCGGTCAAATTGCAGCCGGCCATCACAGTAACTAATCTTGTCTGTTACACGGCTCTTTCAAAGGCGCTGGGTTCAACCCATTCCATTGACTGTTTTGCCGGTCACAGCCTTGGGGAATATTCGGCGCTCTGCGGTGCCGGAGTGATCAGTGTTGAAGATTCAATTAAGCTGGTGGTCAAACGTGGCGCTCTGATGGAGCGTGAAGGTGATGCTAACCCGGGCGGCATGCGAGCAGTCCTGGGTTTGACCATTGATGAGATAGAAGAGATCATAGCAGGTTATGAGGGAAAAGCTGTTGTAACGACCGCTAACCATAACACCGAACAACAGGTAGTTATTTCCGGAGAACAGGAAGGGATGGATGTAGTAGGTGTTCAGCTCGAAGAAAAAGGCGCCCGTGTGATTCCTTTAAATGTGGCGGTTGCTAATCACAGCCCCCTTGTTGCCGGTGCGGTTCCAGATTTTGAGTCCTTTCTTGCGGGCATCCCATTTAATATACCGGAAACCCCGGTTTATTTTAATGTTTCGGCACAGCCGGAAAAGGATCCCTCGACCATCAAACTGATGATGGCCCGGCAGATCGCTTCAAAAGTCCGCTGGTTTGAAATCATTTCCAATATGATGGCGAACGGGGTCGATACATTTATTGAAGTCGGGCCGAAAACCGTGTTGAAGGGCATGATCAGAAAGATCGCGCCAAAAGGCACAAAGTGTTTGGCTTTACAGCTTGATACACCGCAGACCCTTGAAAAATGTCTCACCAAACTGGGTTGATAGCCAAACTGTAACCGATTGGATTCGTGGATTCGGTTTCTAGATTTATCCCGCAGCGAACGTAACAGATCACGGTCGGCTTCAAACACCTGGGAATTGTACGTGATCACTTACCAACGAACAGATGATTACAAAAGCTATTAAATTGATCGAAGAGGGAGGCCGACTAAATTTTGGTCAGGCATTTGACCTGATGCAAAAAGGTGACCTGGAAGAGGTGTGCCAAGGTGCGGACCGTGTTCGCAGTTTTTTTCATAGCGATTATTTTGACTGCTGTTCGATTATCAATGCCCGCTCGGGAAACTGCTCGGAAGATTGCAGGTTTTGCGCGCAATCCGCCCGTTATCAAACAGAGATCGAGCAATACGAAATAATCCCGGTCGACGAAGCGCTTAAGCAGGCTGTCGATAACGATAATCACAATGTGAAACGCCTATCCTTGGTCACTGCAGGTCGAACGGTGACTACCGAGCAGCTTGAGCGGTTCGGCGACATGTATCGTCTGATCGATGAACAGACAGATTTTCTTTTCTGCGCCTCGATGGGTTTGCTGACCCCTGAGAAGGCAGCAATGTTGAAGAAATTTGGAATCATCCGGTATCACTGCAATCTGGAGAGCTGCGAAGAGTTTTTCAAAGATGTCTGTACGACCCACAGCTACCGGGACAAGGTAAAAACCATCAGGATAGCAAGAGACGCGGGAATGGATATCTGTTCCGGCGGGATCATCGGTATGGGTGAGAGTGTCGAACAGAGGCTGCAGCTTGCTTTTGAGCTGCGGGACCTGGAAGTGTTTTCCATCCCCATCAATATTTTGACTCCCATAGAAAATACTCCCTTTGGTCAATACCAGCCCTTAAGCGTCCAAGAGGTCTTACGCTGCATCGCTTTATTCCGTTTAATCAACCCCCGGGCCGTTGTCCGGCTTGCCGGAGGCAGGAATCTGCTTGAGGAGCAGCAATACGAGTGTTTCCGTTCCGGTGCCAACGGTGCCATTGTCGGTAACTACCTGACAACGGCTGGTAACAGCCTTGCAGAGGATCTGCAGCGGATTTCCGGGCTTGGCTTTACTTTCTCACATTCAGATCATTCCCTGAAGCAGTGACGCAAATTGCTGTTTGAATCCATAATATTTTGATATAGTTTGGCATTATTGGATTTTACCATTTTAACCTCAAATAAAGACTCGCCCAGCAGTGCTATCGAATGTTCACGAATTCAGGCCTTCCCCATGAGATCATCTGCCGAAACGATCGCTGACCTCCTGGAGTTTGACCGGCGACATATCTGGCACCCGTATACCTCCATGATCGATCCATTGCCGGTTTATCCGGTGGAATCGGCCTCGGGTGTACGGATACGGCTAATGGATGGCCGTGAACTGATCGACGGTATGGCGTCATGGTGGTCGGTGATCCACGGTTACAGTCACCCTGTTCTGGTTAAAACGATCCAGAAGCAGGCCGAAACCCTCTGCCATGTCATGTTCGGCGGTTTCACTCACAGACCGGCAGCTGAGTTGGCTACCAGGCTGATCTCTATTTCTCCCAGAGGACTTGACAGGGTTTTCTTCTCAGATTCCGGGTCGGTGGCGGTGGAGGTGGCCATGAAAATGGCGATCCAATACTTTAGTGCCCGAGGCGAAAGGGGAAAAAACAGATTTCTCACCTTACGCTCCGGGTATCATGGCGATACCTTACACTGCATGTCGGTCTGCGATCCGGTAACCGGTATGCATCACCTGTTTGGTGACATCCTACCGCATTATTATTTTGCCGATTCGCCACAATGCGGATATGGAGACAACTGGGATGAGTATGATCTTGATTCTTTTTCACAGCAGATAAAGAAATATCATAAAAAATTATGCGCGGTTATTCTGGAGCCCATTGTTCAGGGTGCCGGTGGAATGCGTTTTTACCATCCCGACTATCTACAAGGCGTTCGAGAACTGTGTGATCAATACAATGTGCTGCTGATTGCTGATGAAATCGCTACAGGATTAGGAAGAAGCGGTAAATTGTTTGCGTGTGAGCATGCAGATATTTCTCCAGATATCATGTGTCTAGGGAAAACATTGACCGGCGGTACCATGACCCTGGCAGCCACCCTGGCAACGGAAGATGTTGCTGCGGTGATCTCGGGCGGCGAGGCAGGCTGTTTCATGCATGGACCGACTTATATGGGCAACCCGCTTGCCTGCAGCGTGGCCGCAGCCTCCATCGATCTGCTTCTGGAGTCGGACTGGCAGCACAATATTCGCAGGATAGAAAAACGGTTCAATAGTGGTCTTGCCCGTTGCCGGACAATGGAGCATGTGGCAGATGTGCGTATACTCGGGGGGATCGGTGTCGTTGAGCTGAAAAAACCTGTGGATATGGGTGAGATTCAAAAACGGTTCGTTGAACGGGGAGTCTGGGTTCGTCCTTTTGGAAGACTGGCTTATCTGATGCCGTCATACATGATTAACGATGACGATCTGGAAGTGTTGACTGAGCGATTCGTTGAGGTTATCGGTTTAGAGGAAAACGGTTGATTACTGATTATAAAACCATACTGGATCACTTGAAGGAACAGAAGGGTTTTCGCTATTTACGACCCCTGGACAACCATGATGGGCCGTTTGTGCGTTACAAGGGAAAACGGCTGCTGAACCTGACCTCAAATGATTATCTTGGCCTGGGAGGCGATCTGGGATTGTTGAAAAGCTTTTATAAGCAAACTGAGACCGGAAACCTGATTGATCGTTTCGGCCTTGGCAGCTGTTCATCCAGGCTGCTCACCGGAGACAACCCGGCGGCAACCGGACTGGAAGACCATATTAGTGGTAGCTACCAGAACAAGGCCTGCCTGCTGTTCAACTCTGGCTATCATGCCAATATCGGGGTTCTACCGGCCCTTACCAAAAAAAACGATCTTATTCTCTCAGACAAACTCAACCACGCCTCCATCCATGATGGACTCCGATTGAGTCGGGCAAAATGTATTCGTTATAACCATTGCGATTACGATCATCTCCGCTCTATTCTCATCCGTGAACGGTACAACTATAACCGGGTATATATTGTTACAGAGTCCGTTTTCAGCATGGATGGTGATTGCAGCGATCTTCATCAACTGGTGGAGTTGAAACAGGAGTTTGAGACCATGCTCTACCTGGATGAAGCCCATGCGGTTGGTCTCTATGGTCCTAATGGGCTCGGTAAGACCGATGAATCGGGGATCACCCGTGAAATCGATATCATCATGGGGACATTTGGTAAAGCTTTGGCCGGTCTTGGCGCTTATGTCGTCAGCAACCAGGTAATAAGGGATTATCTGGTGAATCACAGCCGGTCCCTGATCTTTACCACAGCCTTGCCGCCTGTTGTTCTGTCCTGGAATCAGTTTGTTTTTCAACGTATGGGTGACCTGGCCGATAAACGAGCCCATCTGCAAAGGTTGTCAAACAGGTTACGGGCCGCTTTTGTTGGAAAAAAAATCACAACCGGAGGCTCGACAAACATCATTCCGGTGATAATCGGCGACAACAGAAGATGTATTGATCTTGCAGCAGTACTGAGAGAAAAGGGGTATCTGATTTTTCCCGTTCGACCACCTGCAGTTCCGGCAGGAACCGCCAGGTTCAGGCTGTCGCTCTGCGCGTCCATGGATTGGTCACAAATCAGTGAATTACCTGAGCTTATCTCTATCCATATGGTTTCAGATAGTTGACAACAATGAAAACTCTCTGGCTTGAACATGGAAAGAGCACCCGTCTTATTATATTCTGCAACGGCTGGGGGATGGATGAAAAGCCGTTTACACCCATCAGGTCAACCGAATCCGATGTATTGATGGTCTATGATTACACAGAGATGACCCGACCGCAGGTTGTCGATTCGCTGTTTGATGAGTACGAAGAAATACACCTTGTCGGCTGGTCCATGGGTGTCTGGGCCGGTCAGCAGCTTTTTGGCGATAGACGCTATAACTTCTCATCAACCATTGCCATAAATGGGACCCTGTCTCCCATTGACGACCGTTATGGTATTCCTCAGCATGTTTTTTCTCAGATGGCTATGGAATACGACGAGACAGCCTGTCATACGTTTTATCGGTTGATGTGCAGGGAAAAGCCGATTATCCGACGCTTTCATGCAAACAGACCGGCTCGTTCGCTTGCAAGTCAACAGGATGAGCTCTATTCACTGCTCAAAAGGGTGGATAATATAGCTGTTGATGATTCCCTTTATACTGGTGTCTGTATTTCAAAGAACGATTATATTATGCCGACGGCGAATCAGCACCGTTTCTGGCGTAACAGGACTATTCTTTCTCTGGACGGATATCATTTTCCTTTTTATGGATGGAAAAGTTGGGATGAAATGTTAGAGAGTCTAGGCAGTGTTGATAAAAATAACATGAATCCGTGAGCCTTAAGTCAGGTAAGGTATACAAGAGTAAAATTTATGAGCCTCTGGATAGATAAAGAGAAAATAGCCCGAAGCTTCAGACGGGCTTTGTCAAGTTATGACGAACAAGCCATTATTCAGAAAAAAGTGAGTGATGAACTGGTTGATGTCATCTCCGAATACCCGAAAATATCCTTTAATCGTGTGTTGGAGATTGGATGCTGCACGGGAATGATGACCAAGGGATTGCTTGATCAATTTGATATTACAACGCTTTACATAAATGACTTGGTCCCTGAGTTTCAGCAAGCCGTGCTTAGCCGTTTTGACGAAAACGTAAAAAGTCGAATAATTCCTGTTTTTGGTGATATTGAAACGGAGACTGTTCCCGACAATCTTGATCTTGTGGTCTCCAGTGCCACGTTTCAGTGGATAGAAGATCTGGACATTCTGTTTGGCCGTCTTGCCGGTTCAATGAAAAAGAACGGGCATCTTGTCTTTACTCAGTTTAGCGCAGGGACCCTGACAGAGTTTCGGCAGCTCATCAATATCGGTCTTCATTATTATGGAGAGAAAGTGTTGTCTGATATCCTTGGCAAGTACTTTTCAATCAAACTCATGCGAAAGAAAAAGGACGTTCTTTATTTTTCTACACCACGTGATGTCCTTAAGCACTTTCAAGAGACAGGAGTTGGGGGTGTGAGTGAATATCGCTGGACTACTGGAAATCTGAATCGTTTTGCTAAAGAATATACAAAACGATTCGGTACTTCCAAAGGTGTCCCTGTCACCTATGTCTCTACGCTTGTGGTAGCTGAAAAACGCTGAGCTTGATTTTAATATGAAATCTTCAGTCATCTGTATAACCGGTATCGACACCAATATCGGTAAAACTGTGGTAACCGGCTTGCTGGGGCGTTATCTGCTTGGCCGCGGCGAACAGGTCATCACTCAAAAAATTGTACAGACAGGATGTCATGGGATGAGTGAAGATATTCTCGAGCACAGACGGGTCATGGGGTTGGACATTCAGGCCGTTGACAGGGAGGGGCTGACCTGTCCCTATGTTTTTTCGAAACCATGCTCTCCCCACCTGGCAGCCTCGCTCGCGGGTGAAGAAATAAACTGCCGACGGATCGACAGGGCGACCCAAATGCTGCTGGAAATATATAACCGCGTATTATTAGAAGGTGTTGGTGGCCTTCTGGTTCCCCTGACCAGGGATAAAAACCTGATCGACTATCTTCAGGAAAAACAATACCCCCTGATTGTTGTCGGTTCAAGCCGATTGGGATCAATCAATCACACATTATCTGCCCTTGAGCTGATCAGATCATATAGCTTGTCGTTGCTTGGTATTATTTATAACTGCTATCCTGCTGCCGACCAGGAGATTGAAGAGGACAGCCGGAAACTGTTTGAGGAAAAATTGGTTCACTACGGTTTTCCAGCCACTGTTGTTGACTGTCACCGGTTGCATGATTATGAAGATGGAACAAGAGCAATCGATTTTTCTCCCTTTTTCTTATAGGGCTGATGATCGTTTAGGTGCTGACCAACCACAGGAAGGATACATTCAAATGATTGATCAGAACTGTTTGAGCTGTAAGTTTTTTAGGTTGCAGGATATACATGGCGGCGTCTGTCGGGTTGAGCGGGGCCGGATAGATGTTAAAGACTATCCACCGAAAACACTTGATGATCATTGTCGGCTCTGGCATGATTGCGGTCAGAACTACTATATCCGAATCGGCTGGATTCAATCTCAATCGTCGGTCAATTAAACCTTCTGCAAAGTCACATAACTATCTGCTTCAGTAATCCGATGGTCTTCCCTTGTCTGAGGACCTTCTTTTTCCAACTGTCCTTTACTGCCGCTTTCATTTTTCCATAGTCTCAAGAGACATGCCAAACAACTCTTTGTCTCAAGTTTTCTTGAAATGAAAAATGAGAGAAGGTAGTCTGGTATATGTTTCATTGAGTGTGAAAGGGGCGTTATCCCAGATTGTCTGCTCACCCCTGGATGAACCAAAAGGAGAAACACAAATGGTTGACGTTCTGGTTATCGAAGACAATGAAGACAATATGGACCTGGTCTATGCTTTTCTGGAAGAGATTTATAATCTGAAAGGCTGTAATGACAGTTATGAGGTCATGGCTCTATTTGAAAGCGATCCCTCCTATAAACCGGATGTTATTCTCTGCGATATCTCTTTGCCGGGAATGGATGGGGTTGAGTTGGTTCGAGTTATTCATCAGCACGAGCACTGGAAGGGGGTTCCGGTGATCGCCCTGACTTCGCATGCCATGAAAGGTGATAGAGAGAGATTCATGGCATCAGGATTCGATGATTACATCCCGAAGCCGATTATGGGTGAAGAAATGCTTTGTGAACCGATCAACCGCCTACTCAAACGGTGAGAAGATATGAATAAAACTCTTCGTGCACAACTTCAGATGGGTCCATTGACCTGGGTACTGCTGATCATCCTGTTTATTCTACTCGGGGTTGTCACGCTGCCTCGCTTTTTCAGTTTGGACGATTCGTACGTTCAACTTGCCAGTTTCGGCCTTGTTATTTTGGTTCTTGTCCTTGTCCTTGTCTTTTTGCGGCGGACTAATAAGCGTCTTGCACGGTTGGCCTCAGTGGCCATTGAGATCGGTTCGGGTAACTTTTCCTCGCGCTCGGAAGAAAAAGGCAAAGATTCCATCGGAAATCTGGCGGCGGCAGTTAATGACATGGCTGGGCGAATTCAGCTTTCCGTTGACCAATTGCGCACCCAGCAGGGGGAACTCAAGAAGAGCAGAATCAGGCTGGAAAAGAAAAACGAACAGTTGTCAAGAGAGCATACCCGCCAGGAGTCTTTTGGCCAATTTCTCTCCGAGATCAATACCGTCGATATTAACAAGTTGACGAAAAAGGGACTTGATTATCTGATGTATTTCTCGGAGGCAGTATTGGGACAGTTTTATATCGTCGACAAGAATACCCAACTGCTATTTAAAATTGCTGAAAAGGGGATAGATCAATCGGCATTAAATGGACTGGTCGTTCATGATCCCGACAGTGGCTTGCCCGGTGAAGCATTAAGGAAAAATGAATGGATTGTAGTTGATGGCCTGGATGATGAGGTTTTCCCGCAGGTCAACCTAGGTTTTACCCAAGTCGGTTTGAGAACTGTTTATGCGCTGCCGGTATCATTTCAGGGGAGTAGTCTCGGAGTTGTTATTCTGGCGTGTTTGCGCCAGGTTAGTGACAAACGAATACAGAATATCCAGAATAGTATCGATGCGCTGGGATCGGGACTCAACAACGCTTTTACCTATATACAGGTACAGCAGCAGGCAAAGAAACTGGAATTGGCCAATGAGGAACTGATTGAAGCGGATCGGCAGCGAAGCGAATTTGTGGCGAATATGAGCCATGAACTCCGAACACCGCTGAACTCCATAATCGGATTTTCCGGTATACTTCTGAAAAATACAAATCAAGCGCTGGGTAACAAAGAGTTGAATTTCTCCGAGAAAATCAACCGTAACGGAAAACATCTGCTTGGCTTGATCAATGACATACTGGATCTTTCAAAAATCGAAGCGGGTAGGATGGACATCGCTATCCGTTCCGTACAACTCTCTCCACTGCTTGTCGATGTTGTCGATATGCTCCATACCCAGGCAGATGCCAAAAAAATAGATCTTTCTCTTGATCTTCCTCACAATCTGCCGCTTGTTGATACGGATATGGAGAAGTTGAAACAGGTTCTTATCAATATTGTCGGTAATGGCATAAAATTTACAACCGCCGGGGGAGTTGCCATACGTCCTCGCTGGTTGCAGAACGGTCAAGTGCGTATTGATGTTATCGATACCGGTATCGGTATGTCAGACGATGAACTCGACAAGATATTTCTGCCGTTCAGTCAGGCTGATTCATCGACTACCCGTAAGTTCGGCGGTACAGGGTTGGGATTGACGATCAGCAAGAATATCATGGAACTTCTTGACGGTTCGATAGAGGTTGACAGCAAAGAAGGTAAGGGTTCCACATTCTCCCTCTTTGTGCCGGTGGCAAGAACCGTCTCACATCAGCAACCTCAACCGTCGGATGCTGCTCAAAGCAAACAGCCTATTTTTAAGAAAGAGCAGTCTGATGTCAGCAAAAGAGACCAAGATAACCATCAGGTTAATCAAGCTGCCGGTCTGGATATGGAATCGGTAATTTCATCCAGACAAAAAGTGATGGTCGTCGATGACGACCAGGATGCCCGTGACCTGCTTTACGATTATCTCCAGGAGCTTGGCACTCAGGTGATAACCGCCTCTAATGGGACTGAAGCCTTAAAACTGGCCAGGCAGTGGCGGCCTGATATTATCACCCTTGATCTGATGATGCCCGGGATTGACGGATGGGAAGTGCTGCAGACCTTGAAGGCTGATCCGGAGCTGAAATCGATCTCGGTTGTTGTTGTCTCTATTGTGGCTGACAAGAGAAAAGCGCTCAACCTTGGTGCCCTTGACGCCTTGACCAAACCCCTTGATCCGGAAGAACTGCGCAAGATCGTTGAGCAGGATGTCAAACAGGAGCTTAAAGGAACGGTTCTGGTTATTGATGACAATGAAGACGTACTGGCTCTCTTTAAGGAGATACTCTGTGACCATCCGGTTCGACTCAAGACGGCAACTAACGGTAAACTCGCTCTTGAAATATTGAAAGAGGAAGCACCTGATCTGATTTTCCTCGATCTGATGATGCCCGAAATGGATGGATTTACCTTTTTACGAGTTGTCAGGGCCGATGATCGATTCATGAATATCCCTGTGGTTGTGGTTACTGCCAAGCAGTTAACCGACCAGAGAAGAAGAGAGCTTGCCGACCGTGTTGTCGATGTTATCGAAAAAGGCGATGACGTCATGGAAGGCCGGGTTCACTCAATCGTCTCGGATACCCTCGAAAAATAAGCATGTTAGGATAAAAATTATCCCTGCTAACCTTCTTTTTGTCGATTCTGTTCATCCACTACCGGACTGATTGATTCAATAATCAGTCCGCTGTTTTTATCCATTCCTGTCTGTGTTCTTTGCAGATTTAGCCCTTGTTTTCTTCTACCCTTTGAAGTACATTGATACCACAAAGTGGTATCAATGTACCGTTGTCTACTGCCTGCATAAAAGAGAAATAAGGGGATATATGAATACAACGCACTCCATTTATACTGACTGGCTTATTGATGGCAAAAGTCCATTAATTAAGGAAAGGGTACTGTTATCGATCACTGGCGGCCTCATTGAAAAAATTGATGAAGATGTCAAAAAAGAGGATCTGGATCGTTCTCAAGTGACCGATATGTCGCGTTGTCTGATTTTTCCACCATTTGTCGACAGTCATCTTCATCTGGCTATGTCCGGCTCAATCAGTGAGAATGTCAGAAAACAACAGCCAGTAGCCGGTTATGATGCGGCGGAGCCGCTGATTTCGCAACACCTGCAATATCTTTTTAATCATGGAATTCTTGCTGTTCGGGATGGTGGCGATCAATTCGGTCATACCGAAAGGTTCGCAAATAATAACCCCATCGATTTGCGTGAGCCGGTAATCCTCAAGACAGCCGGAAAAGGGTTATATCGGCAGGGACGCTACGGCAGCCTGTTTGGCCGGGAAGTGAAATCCTCTAGAAAATTATCTGATATTGCAGACGGGGTATTGGCCAATAGCGATTGTATAAAAATATTCCATTCAGGGCCGAATAGTCTGGTTGAATTTGGACGACAGACAGAGCCTCAATTTGATCAGGATGAATTAAATGAATTTGTCTCAGTAGCCAGAGCCAAAGGAAAAATGGTCATGGTCCACGCGAATGGGGAGAAGCCTGTGAAACAGGCAATAGAGGCAGGCTGTCACTCAATCGAACATGGTTATTTCATGGGTGGGCAAAACCTGAAGAAAATGGCTGAAAACAATATCACTTGGGTACCTACATTGTTTGCCATGAAGGCATTGGCCGATAATATCGGGAGCCGCGATAAACGTGATGTCGCCGCTCAAACTTTGGATCATCAACTCAACCAGGTAGGAAAAGCAAAAGAGTATGGGGTGAATATTGTTCTTGGCACCGATTCGGGAAGTCCGGGAGTGATACATGGAGATGCTGTCACTAAGGAATTGAAACTGCTGATGGATGCTAGTCTGACCCTGGCTGAGGCGATACGGGCGGCAACCTGGAATGGCGCTGAATTGCTTGGCCTTGATGGAAAATTGGGTTGGCTCGCTGCCGGAAGGCCGGCCAATTTTCTGGTGGCCAGAGGGACGCCAGCCATGATGCCTCGGAAAATGGGTTATCTGGAGGGAATCTACCTGGACGGTAAACCATGCGATGAAAGCCTCTACTCCAAAATGCCGCGCATCGGAAAAAATAAAAAACCTTTCAAGGAATACACGTGATTTGAGCGTGTTCGGATGATACACACCTTTCTACGTCCTGAAGGTTTTGAAAAAACACACCAGTTTGTATCCTTTATAACCTATTTCATTCAAGTGGACAGGTTGTGCATTTACTGGAGTAATAAAAAAGCAGTGAAAATAGCATAATGCAACGAGAGGTTGCATAAAATTTCTCCTTCACAAGTGATATAACTCCATAAAAATAAACAACTTTCCTTTTGAAGCCGAACTTTTCAGTAGCCCGCGTGTATGCTTTTTCAGCGCCTTATTAGTGAATCACTATTCAACATACTTAATGGGACAGCGCCATAATAAAGAGGTGCTGTAAGAGTTGTGTTTTACTTTAGAAACAGAATGAATAATAAAGGACCCATCATCTTTGTTATCATAGATTTGACGAAAAATGGAGTCACCTTTGTTTTTTGGTTCATAGCCAGTTGAGTTGCGAAACAGTAGATCAGCGAAATTATTCTTGATATCTTCAATTTGATTACCCATGTAGGTCGGACTGGAGTAAAAAACAGTAATCAATGCATTTTTTTCATTGAAAATAATAAGAAGATACTCATCCTGCTTGACTGAATCGGGATAATTCTCTAGAAAATCGAAAGTGAAACGATTGTCTTTCGATTTGTAGCTGTTCTCTTCTTCTTTTGTTAAATCAATTCCCATAGATTTGACATCCTGAACAGACATTCCCCAACGCAACCCAAATGGAGGCTTGCTGTCCAAATCTTTATGGATGATGACTTTATGGATGATGATGTATTTGCCACTTACCCATCCTTTTTCTGTTTTAGCCCATCCATCTGAAATTTCGGAAACGCAAATAATGTGTCCTTTTAAGTATTTGCCAACTTTTTTGCCCGTAACATTAGGAATGCTTCTTATATTTAGCGCCCTTGCAGTAACCTTGTACTTATCATCACACTCCGCATAAACAGTATGACTAAACGAAAAAACACCAATGACTACTAGCAGTGAAAGCAAATTTAATAATTTCATCTTAATCACCCTCTTTAATTCCAGTATGTTCCGGGATTTAGGCACCAACAAAATGTAGTACAATAGGCAGCCATTTTCAAGAAAACCGCCTGCCGATTAATTTTAGTTTTGTGATCGGTTTTTTGAAAGGGAACAGTGCGGTTCGAATACATCGTAATATCGGCAATAGACGTGTGACAGGATTGCACTTTTGGTCACGAGGATATTGTGTAAGTACTGTAGGTTTAGATGAAGCCACAATCCGAAAATATATTCGAGAACAGGAAAAACACGAACATCAACAGCAATCGTTATTTGAATAAGAACTAAGAGCCCAGCAGGGCTTTCCTTATGTGCACGGCCCCCTCTGGGGGCTTAACCTGAGGCCTCCAGCTCTGCGGGAGGAGACTCACTTGCTGAAGTCTAAATTCTGAATTTATCTTGGATATCCAGTTGGTAGCTTGGCCCGACCCCGTTTGTGTGTCGATGGCTGAATACTTACGAATAGGATAATTATTCTTGAGTTTCAGTATTAGCATTATCCAGAACCTTTCGGACGGTTTTTGCAAGATCAGCCTTCACGATTGGCTTGTATGCAAATGCCCTGATGCCGATATCGGCAATCGAATCATCCGATATTCTTTTACTAAAACCTGTGCAAAGGATAACAGGGATATCGTTTCGGATCTTCATTAACTCAATTGCCAGCTGGTCTCCAGTCATATTCGGCATTGTCATATCTGTCACAACCAAATCGAAATCATTGGGTTTAGCCTTGAACAGTTCCAACGCTTCCTCACTGCTTGTCCGAGTTGTTACCGAATAACCCAAACTCTCAAAAGTCCGTCTGCCCATTTTGGCAATGGGATGCTCATCATCTACAAACAGAATGTGCTCAGTTCCAGTAGGCAGCTGTTCTGGTACGTAGGCTTTATGGTCTCGTTTTTTTGTAATAGGCAGGTATGTGGTGAATGTCGTTCCTTTTGGCAACTGGCTGGCAACTGAAATCTTACCATCGTAGCTTTCAATCACACCCCGCACTATGGCAAGTCCCATGCCTGTGCCTTCTCCAGGTTCTTTGGTTGTGAAATACGGTTCGAATATCGAATCGATTATTTCAGGCGCGATTCCCGAACCAGTGTCCGATACCTTTATTTCAACATAATCTCCAGCTTTCATACCTATTGGTGAATTCTCTTTGTCGAAAGACAAATCCTTCATACTCACTGTTAGAACACCACCTGAATCTTCCATAGCATGGGCTGCGTTGGTACATAGGTTCATCAAAACCTGATAAACCCTGGTTGCATTACCCGTAATCCAGGATTCGCTATCCAGATTCTGCTGGATCTCTATTGTGGTGGGTATTGTTGGACGAATGAACTTTAGAACTTCTCTTGCAATCTTGCTTGGTAGGAGAGGGGTTCTTTTCTCATCCGACTGACGGGCAAAGGTAAGAATCTGCTGTACCAGGTCTTTTGCTCTTTTGCCAGCCGAATACACTTCCTGCAAACTGTCTTCTGCTAGTGTACCTTTTGGCGTCTCATCTAGCGCAAGTTCGGTAAAGCCAATTATGGATGAAAGGATGTTGTTAAAGTCGTGTGCTATTCCACCGGCCAAGTTGCCTATCGATTCCATTTTTTGGCTTTGCTGGAGTTGGAACTGTAATCGTTCCTTATCCTTTTCCGCTTGTTTTCTTTCTGTTATAACCTCGGTAAACATGATCAACCCACCGACGTTATTGTCTTCTGTAACCCAAGGATGAAGGTTTCTGCGAACCCAGTCAACAGTTCCATCGGAACGAGTAAACGGCTCTTCAGAATTAACGATGACCTCTCCTTTGAAACAGCGTTGGTGTTGTTGTTTCCAATGCTCGGGAATAGTCTTAAACAAATCGTAATGGCTGCGCCCTAAAAGGTTTTCTTCCGGTAGATTGTAGTCGGCAATCCATCGGCGGCTATATGCTAAATACCGCATGTGGAGGTCACACATTGCTGTTGCGGCAGGGGTAAACTCTATATAGAGCTTCAGTAATTGCTCGTTCTTTTTAACTGCCTCATCAGTTCGCTTTCGGTCCAATACAACTTTTTCTAATTCTCGAACGCGCTTTTCTAATTCTTCATATGTGGGTTTTTCAAACTTAATGGTTTTCAATGTTAAATCGCTCCCCGAGCAAACATACTTTCATTATTTATGAGTCTTGCCATACTCAGACATACTCGCTGAAAGTGTAAGCTTCTTGTCCTGCAAAATTTCAACCATCGGATAATAATGAGCAAATTCAGTTCTTGTTTAGAGAAAGAACCTTTTGGACCGTCTCAGCAAGTTTTTTGCGGTCAATCGGTTTCATGATATAACCAGTGGCGCCTATTTGTGCCGCCTTTTCTTCATTCATCAGATTGCTGTACCCAGTACAAATAATCGTTTTAACATCTGCTTTGATCTTTTTGAGTTTTTTTATTAAGCGATCGCCGGTCATTTTTGGCATTGTCATATCGGTTATCACGAGGTCATATTTATCCGGATTCGCATTAAATTTTTCCAAGACTTTTGAAGGGTCTGAAGTTGCCACAACTTCATATCCAAGCTTTTCCAACTGCTGTTTACCCATCTTTACGAGGGATGCTTCATCATCAACGAACAAGATGCTTCCGTGCCCTTCAATAGGTGGTTCGGGAGTTTCATCCACATCAATCGGAGCTTCATTGGTGATGGGAAAATAGCAAATAACTTTAGTCCCACTATTCATTGGGCTTTTTACCTCAATGAAGCCATCATGACCCTTGACGATACCATATACAACCGCAAGCCCCATTCCAGTGCCTTCGTCGACTGACTTGGTTGTAAAAAAGGGATCAAAAATATTTTCAATTACTTCTGAGGGGATGCCTTTTCCGGTATCTTCTATGATGAGCTGTGCTAAGTAGCCTGGTTCAAGCTGTTGTCCGGAAAATATTCGTTTTTCATAGATGTGTTGTTTTCCAAGGGTGATTTTCAACTTTCCCCCAATCTCTTCCATTGATTGGTAGGCATTATTGCACAGATTTATCATAATCTGATGGATTTGTGTTTTATCTCCTTTGATAGCGATAACATCGTCTTCAATATTTTCTTCAAACTCGATAGAGCTTGGAATATATGCTCTTAAAAATTTTATAGATTCTCTAACAACCTTGCTCATATCAACAGCCTGCTTTTTGAGGTCAGATTTGTGGGTAAAACGCAGTAGCTGGTTCACAATATCTTTCCCTCTAATAGAAGCATTTTTAACCTCTAACAAAAACTCATACGTTGGGTTATATTCTGGAATGTCATCCATGGCCAATTCGGCATTACCGAGAATGATCCCAAGTATATTGTTAAACTCATGTGCAATTCCACCCGATAGGGTTCCAATAGCCTCCATCTTGCGAACCTGTTCCAGCAAAGACTGCAGCCTTTTTCTTTCGGTAATATCTTCGGAAGTGATTATTGCCCCATCGGAGAAGGGACTTATTTGTATATTTAAAAAGCGCTCTTTGTATTTTAATTCGGAAAATGCCTTTTTCTCGCCAGTTTGAATACACCCCATGAGTTCCTTTTGCATATCGATTTCATGTTTATCAGCATAATCAATATACATCATGTCACCGGCTGAGGGTATTCGCCCACCCGATCTTTCCTTGGCGAAATTATACATGATTATTTTTCCATCATTATCGACAACAACCGTTTGAATGGGACTGAAATCAAACAGGGCCCGGTAACGAGACTCACTTTTAACAAGATCCTCTTCAGCTTTTTTACGTTCGGTGATATCTGTTAATGAGCCTACAATGGCTACGGTTTTACCGTCTTCAACTAGAGGAGTCTCTCGAACCTCTACTGTAATTATTTTCCCCTTTTTTCCTATTAATTCCAGTTCATAAGGCGCTTGGGGTTTTCCCGTATTTATGGCTTTTTCGGTCTGTTGAAAGCCTTTTTCGTTTATTGGATTGTCTGTCGCAAATTCTGTCCATTGAATCATGGCTTCTTCTGGTTCGCACTGTAAAAATTCTCGGCTCTGGGGGCTCATGTATGTCAATTCATGATTTGCAGTATGAGTGTAAAATAGATTGGTCGCGTTTTCCACGATGTTCCTTAGCTTTTGTTCATTGGTTTGTAACTCTTTCTCAGCTTTTTTTCGTTCAGTAACCTCTACGGCAAGTTTTCTATTAAAAAAGGCAAGGATTAAAAAACCAACGCCCAGCAACACGCTAATACCAACTAAAATCCAGAGGACTTGTTTTAACCAGCCAGAAATTGCATCAGGCTCAAAGGAGTACAAAAAACCTTCCAGCGAGAAATTACTATCAATCATTCCCAATTTTGCATAAGTCTGAGCAATGTGTCTCCAACGTCCTGGGTGCATATAGCCAAGTTGTACAACATCAGCCATTATCAGCTTTGCAGAATGATGTGCTTCGAATAAAAGATGTTCTCGGGAATGGCGCTTTGTATATTTTGACAATATCAACTCGATTATCTGTTCTGGATTTTCAAGAGCATACCGCCAACCTTTTATAGATGCATTTAAAAAAGCAGAGACGCGTTTTGGATGTTCTTTGATTTGAGATTCGCTGGTAAAAAGAGTATCACCGTAAAAATCAATACCGGCTGCACGGGGTGTAAAGGTATTATAATCAATTCCCTGATTCAAAAGCATAAAAGGTTCATCGGTCGAATATGCTGAAATTGCATCAACTTTACCAGAAATAAGGTTGGAAACACTGTACTCATGAGGAAATAAATCAATTTCGTCTAAAGAAAGTCCCTCATTTTGTATGTATGCTATGAGTTCAGCTGAATGGGCTTCCATTCCGAAACGTTTTCCTTGTAGTGCGTGAATGTTTTCAATTCCGCTGCTCTTGGGTGTTAAAATAATAAAAGGAGAGTGCTGAAAGATCGCAGCAAGAACGACAACCGGTTTTCCTTTTGCACGGTGAACAAATAAATCGGACATGCCGATACCAAAATCGGCCTTTCCATCAATGACTTTATCTATAGATTCTTCCCCACCTTCTATTTCCAGAATTTTTACATCAAGACCGACATCCCTATAAAAACCTTTTTCAAGCGCTGCATAATAGCCGGCAAACTGGAATTGGTGTTTCCACTTAAGTTGCAGTGTCACTGGTTGTAGACGTCCCTTTGAACTGTCCATATTATCAATTGCGATACATGGCCCTGGGAAAATAGCAATCACTGCAAGGAATAAGGGAAAAACAAAACAACGTATACATGGGGAAATCGCTGAGAACATTTTTGTGTAGTCTACCATTGACTCGTTCGTTTCAATTCAAAGAAGTGTCTTTTTCAGTTAATGTACTCTTGCTCTATCCTTGAGTCCTGCCAGAGTTACACATTCTCGCTGAATCTGTGAGTTTCTCGGTTTCCGAAATATCAATCATCGAATAATAATCCCTAACTATCGGTCTTTACCTCATCCAGCACTTTCCAAACTGTCTTTGCAAGCTCAGCCTTCACAATCGGTTTATATATTAATGATGCAATCCCTAACTCTTGAGCTTTACCTTTGTCAATATGATCACTGTAGCTGAGCCTCTCCCATTTTCTAGACAGCCAAAAGTAGAGATTTCGGGCATTAAGCAAGGTGATTGTTTAAATATCATAAAAACAACTAGAAGCTTAATATTACCACAAATAGCACAAAAAAGCAGATTGTAACCAAATACGAAAAGCTCTTCATCGAGAAAATTGGAAATGATCTCTGTCTGATTGATGCCCGGTTATCTCAAGAGCTTGACCAGGCTCTTATCAAAATCGGCATTACCCAAGACTTATTGAAACTCTCCGAAACGATTCAGGAAGAAAAGGCTACCCGACCAAAGGGTACATCGTTCTACAGCTATCTTGAAACGTTCCGGGGTGAATTAGATATGGCAGCCGAGAAGGTTGCACAACTATAGCTAAAACCTGTGAGGTAACTCTGGAAGCTAAAGTTTTTGTAGCAGGAAATGACCTGTCAACCGAACCCAAAAGGGCAATTTCATTCATCGATATACAAACAATATTAAGACACAAGAGCATTCAAACTACTAAACGATATATTCACAGACTGAAGTCTGTTAGAGAATCATTGAGTGTTTTGCCTTCAAGAAAACCTGTTTGAATGATTATATGTAGAATTCAAAACCCGATCTGACAATTTCAACCACAGATTATAACTTTATGACGCAAAGGTTCTCAGGAAGTATCTCAAATTGTAGTTTTTCTTAAATGGTTGACCTTGCCAAAAGATCTATTATATATGTTACGAATGAGTGAATAGTTATTATTCGAATTGAGTTTTGTTTGGCGATACAGTATATGATTATTTATAAAAAAAAATCCTGTAGTCTTGATACATTTAATATCCTTCAAAAGGAGTAAGAGATGTCGTCACTTATAGTAACCACTTCAAGCGAGGCTGAAGGAATGTATACTATTTCTCCGGTTGGTTCTGTGGATTCGGAAACTTCTATGATTCTTGAGAAAGAAGTTGAGAAGTTAAGAGGAGAAGACCCCAAAGAGCTGACGTTTGATATGGGGGGTGTCAATTATATGAGCAGTATGGGTGTAAGAGTGGTCATCATTGCTAAAAAAATGATGAAGGAAAACAACGGTAAAATGAACCTTAGGAACTTTCAACCCAGTGTGAAAAAAGTTTTTGAAGTTATTAATGCATTCACTTCTGATTTCGATAATTTATAAGAGGTTGTGAACGTTTCTACTCCATTGCGACGGCAAATCGCAACGAAACAGAATGAGCTGTATATCAGATAGCAGGCAGGTTGATAATAAATTCGGTATACTCACCCGGTTCACTCACAACCTCGATATTCCCGCCGTGTCCTTCAACTACAATATCATGACTTATTGAGAGTCCAAGTCCTGTATTGCCTTCTCCTGTCGGTTTAGTGGTAAAGAATGGATGGAATATTTTATCTTTGATCTCTTCTGGAATTCCGAGCCCGTTATCCCGTATGATGATCTGTACTCGGTCCCCGACAGCCTTCGTTTTTATTATAAGCTCAGGGGAGTAGTCATCTCCTTTTTTATTCTGCTTATTATTCACCGCATAACAACCATTGCCAATAATGTTCAAAAGAGCTCGACTGATATCCTGCGGCACCATTTCGATTAGTCCGATTGAATCATCGTATTCTTTTGTAAACGTGACATTGAAAGTCGGATTTTTGGCACGATAGCCATGATAGGCCAAGTTGATGTTTTCAGCAATCAGGTTGTTCACATGTACCTTTTCGCGCTCACCCTTTGTCCCACGGGCATGGTCCATCATGCTATGAACGATCCTATCGGCACGAATACCATTGCCATGTATGTTTTTCAGATTGAGCCGGATTTCATGTAAAAGTTCGCGTATATCTTGCATGGATTCCCGGGAGAGTTTTTCTTGTATGTTATCGAACTCATCTTCGATCTCCTCTATCAGCTCCACTGATAACTCAGAATAATTCTTTACAAAGTTAAGCGGGTTCTTGATCTCATGGGCGATACCGGCTGTGAGTCCACCAAGTGACGCCATTTTCTCAGAGTGAATAAGCTGATCTTTTGTTTTCTCTAACTGTTCAAGAGTCTCTTTGATCTGGGAATAGGATTTTTCAAGTTCCGTGGTTCTTTCAATTACCTTTTCCTCAAGCACACGTTCCGACTCCTTAAGTGCCTCTAGTAGTTTTTCCTGGGTTTCCAGATCTTTCTGAACGATAATCCTTTCCCTTCTCTCCTTTGTAATTCTCTCCTCGATTGCTAATGAGAAAAAGACCAGCAAGAGAAACGTTCCGATATTCATGCTCCAGTTGGTAAGGATATTACTTGGCAGGATTCCGAAAGTTTTTAGTGCAAAGACAACCACTCCAAAGAAATAAACTAATACAGCCATACTGAAATAATAAGCAGGCCGATTGTCTTTTTTTAGGCATAAGAAACTTGTAACGATAAGCAAAATGACAGTAATCAAGGATGAAGCGGTGGCAAACCTGATTGAAACCGCATATGGAGCTGTGAGGGACATTGCCAGCCCTATTAGAAATACGGACGTTACAATCTTAAGAAATTTATTCAACCTTGGGGCGTATTTGTTCGTCACTAAAACAGCGCGAGCCCATTCTATCATCGAAGCAATAGAGGCAAATATCAAAAAAGGTACACTTACGTTAGCCCACCAAATATTGTTTGGCCAAAAATATTGAAATGATAAGCCGGCAATTGCGCCCTGACCTATCCCCCAAAAGAAAATAAAGATCGCATAGGTAATATAAACGATGTCCTTGAATGCAAAGTAAAGGAAAAGGCTATAGATTATCATGATGATGCAGGCACCGAAGATAATGCCAAACAATATCTGTTCATTGCTGATCTTCTTGATAAGAGCGTCCTCCCTCCAAAACTTAAGCGGCAGGTTCATCGAACTGCTGGTCTTTAAACGAAGGTAGAAGGTCCTCTGACTGGTTGGTAGTTCTATAAGCCTGAAAATAACGTTTCTATAGCTTATCTCTCTGTTGGTGAAAGGCATGTGGTCACCGGCCTCCACCACTTTCAAGTCACCATCTTTGTCAGGGCTATAGAGAATGATTGAGTCGATAAGGGGATAAGCGTTCTCTAAGAACCATTCGACCTTTTTTTCCAATGGATTCGAGATGGTAAGCCTTACCCAGTAGACCGATGTTGTAAAGCCAAACCCTGGCTCGTCCATTTCAGAGGGAGTAAACCGCTGTGCTATTTCGGGTGTTCGTATGTCATCAATATCAAGCTCGCCGTTTTTGTCTTCATAGACGTCGATGTGCTTACCAAGGGACGCATGCGTATCGGTCAAGGGAATTGTAAACAATGGATGCTCTGTGCAATTACCAGATCCTGGAACGAGTATGGTTATTACAATGAATAGTAAAAGACTGAATTTGATGTTCTTTATACTCAGGCTGTGCCGATCCACCATGTCTTACAGGTCCTTATACATCACCAGATGGTTTTTATTTGCAACGTAATTGTATTGAATGTCATCCATCATGTTTTTTGCGAGATAGATACCCATCCCACCCACAGGACGCTCTTCAAGCGGGCTTTGAGTGTCAGGATCAGGCGTATGAAGCGGGTTGAATTGCCGGCCACTATCAATGATGGTTAATTGGAGACTCTTTTTGAAAAATTTGATCTCAATATCAATGTCATGTATTTCATTGTCGTCATAGGCGTAGGATATAATGTTTGCAACCATCTCGTCCATAGCGAGTATCAATGCATGTGAGGGTTCCTCAGGTATTTGATGAGTTTTGGTCAACTCAGTAATCCAGCTTTTGAGTCGAGAAAGCTCTGAGGTTTTGTTGCTGATTGTCAATGCCTGTCTCATAACAATACCTTAGGTTGTGAGGCCATGTCTGATGATCATGAGCGTTATATCATCGGACTGGGGTTGGTCATTGGCATATTCCTCAATGTTCGTAATGATCTCTTTGGCGATGGTTTTTGAAGTGTTTCCAGCACATTCGTTGAGCAACCGCACCAGACGTCTGGTTGAGAATTCTTGGCCTTCACTGTCCATTGCCTCTGTTACTCCGTCTGTATATAATACCAGGCTCTGCCCAGGGACTATGTTGACCTTTTTATTGCTGAACGGGTGATCCTCGTCGAATCCAAGCGCCGTGCCCTCTGTTTTCTCAAGCATCTCGGGTCGGTGATCTCCATGAAGAAGGTACGGCATGTTATGCCCACCGCTGCAGTATTCAAACTCCGAGGTTTGAACATCGAGTACGCCATAGAAGACAGTTACAAACATACACTTGGGGTTGTCCTGGTTGAGCAAATAATTTACCCTTTTCAGGCACTCGGCGGCCGAACCGGTTTGCAATGCTGTCGCTTTAAGAAGAGTCATGCTCATTGCCATAAAGAGTGCGGCAGGCATCCCCTTGCCTGAGACATCCCCAACGATCATACCGAGCTTATTTTCATCGATCATGAAGAAATCATAAAAATCGCCGCCTACGTCTCGGGCAGGGATCATTTCAGCATAAATCTCATAGTCAGATTGTGTTGAGAGAATGTCAAAGTTGTTGGGCAGAACAGACTGTTGGAGCTCATATGAGGCATCAAGCTGAAGCTGAAGCATCGCCAGCTGTTCCTTTGTTCGTGCAGCAAGCGCGCGGGACTCATACTCTTCTATGGCTTTAGTAATAGTGATATCGAGATCCTCGAAATCGATGGGTTTTGTGATAAAATCATACGCCCCCCGGTTCATGGCGGTTCGGATGTTTTTCATGTCACCATAGGCCGAGACTATGATGATGATAAGATCACGCTTGAGTTTGAGTGCTTTTTTTAGAAGATTGAGACCGTCCATCCTAGGCATGTTTATATCAGTGAGTATGACAGAGATTTCACTGTCCTGATCGAGACAATTGAGTGCTTCGATCCCATCACTGGCAAATGAGAGGTCATATTCACACGTCTTTATCTTCTTTCTGAACCTGAGGCTCATCAGCCGCTCAAAATCAGGTTCATCATCTACAAACAGTATTTTTGAAGGGATGTCCATTTTTTACATTGGCCTATCATTTAATGTGAGGAATATTTGGCATATGGATGAAACGTGAATATACTATTTTGAACAATAATTATTCAATTAATGAAACTGTATTACAATACAAGAATTTATCCAGTCTAAAATAAATATATGTGTGAGAGATTAGATTGAATAACTGTTGCAATCTTTAAAATTACTAAGAATTATCCTTGTAAAGTTTTAGCTTGCCACATCAAACCTGCCAAATTCGGTCTAGATCCTGATTTTATCTTACTACTGTATATACGTAATAAAATTGTGACCGGCCCTATGGTAAAATGAGGTCATCAACATCCTGTTTTTTCTACAAATTATAAATGAGATTGGCGAAGTCAATCATAGAAAAAAGAAAGATATGTGAGCGAAGCAAAGCGAATCGAAAGATGGGGCCTTACAAACGGCCTTACAACAAAAAAGGAGTCAAGAGAAGATATCTCTTAACTCCTTGATTTTATTCTGGTGACCCCAAGGGGAATCGAACCCCTGTTTTCGGCGTGAGAGGCTATTTCATACCTTTACAGCTCATCTTTTGTAATCATTGGATGTTGTTGAATTTAAATATTTAATTAATAATTACAGTTAGTTTTTGTCAATTCCTATAAGATATAGAAATATATTCTTGACATCTAATAGTATAGTTTTGTAAAGTGCACTCATGGTAGACGGAATAGTAGATAAGATCTCAAGAATGGTGACCAAATGATTGCTGACAAGACTAGCAAAAAAATTGGAACAAGTTATCCGGGCGTTCAATATCGCATTGTAAAACGCTTATCTGATCCTCGAAGAACAGAAAAAATATTTTATATTCAATACTACTATGAAGGGATACGAATTCAGGAGGTTGCAGGGAGACAGTATGTTGATCATATGACTGCTGCTAAAGCAAATCGAATACGTGCTGCCATTCTGGACAAAAAAAGGCTTCCAAAAAAAATGCAGCAAGCCAGAGACAGAGAGGCTTCATTAAAAACGTTGAGATCACTGGTTGAAAAATATGAGGAATCAATAGATAAAAACGGAGTCCGCAATAAAGATAAAGTTTCCTGGTCTTCTTGCAAGGGGCACTTAAAGAATTATCTCTATCCGTTTTTTGGCGATCAAGATATGACACACCTGGTTGATGCTGACACAGGTAAATTAAGAGAGTTTTTACAAAAAGAACACTCAGATAAGTCTCCCCAAACCCACCGCCATATAATGCAGACCTTGCAAAAAATACTCAGGTATTCTGGCATAAGATTAATATTTGATATGCCAATAGTTCAAAACGAGACTACAGAGGACCTTACCCCAGAGCAATGGTCTTGTTATCGAGAATTATTAGAAAAAGAATACAAAGAAGGAAATGATATAGCTGGAATGTTACTTGTAATTGCAGGTACTGGAGCAAGACAAATTGAAATTAGAAAACTGATTTGGCATGATATCAACTTTATAAGGGACACAATAACATTCAGGAACACAAAGGCGGGGAATGATCATACTGTGCCAATGAATAAACCAGTACGTCAGATTTTGAAAACACAATGGAAAAAGAAGAAAAAATCAGTTTTTGTTTTCCCTGGTAAGCATGGAAGAATGAAAACTTCTATTAGTCGACCAGCGAGGAAGTTGGCAAATAAAGCAGGAATTCCAAAGGATTTTCGGCCATGTCATGGATTGAGACATTTTTATGGTTGCGAGCTTTCTGCACAAGGTGTCAGTCTGCATACTATAGCGGCAATGTTAAACCATCGTGACACACGCATGACACAGAGATACAGCAAGGTGCGTGATAAGCAGAAACAAGAAGCATCCAATATCATAGCAAAAATAATGGGAGAAAGGGGATGAGGCTTTACACGCCCAAAGAAGTTATGCAGGTGATAGACATTCCTCGGAAAACTTTTGATCAGTGGATAATGAGGCTAATTGTTAAACCAACTGTGAGAGCAGACGGGCCAGGGACGGTTAATAAGTTCTCTCGAAGTGATATTCTCTCTATGGCCATTGTTAGAAAGCTTAGTGAGTGTGGAATGCCATTAAAGAAAGCTGAACTGATAGCTGAACCGGCTGCAAGAATGCACCTAAGAAAAAATGTGAATTGCGATATTATCGCGGTTAATCTAGAAAAACTACCCACACATAAAATCATTTCACCCAACAAACTAAATGTTCTTCCATATCCAATTACTCTTACAGTTGACATAAGACCGATTAGTAGTGAGGTTTTACGACGGATAGAGGATATTGATTGATAGATTTTTTGGAGAGATAACTGTAATTCACAATTTCAAATACCTATAAAATATAGAGATATAGAAATTAAGATATCCAGAAGGGGGGAAATATGAAAAACAGAGAGCCTGTGAAAATCATTGATGAGTGGATGTACACAGATGAAGAACTAGCAAACATTCTTTGCCTAGCAGGAGCACAAGGAGTTAAAGATCGGCGGCAGCGTGGAGGGTCAATGCCTAAACATTTTAAGATAGGGAGAAGAAATTTCACAACAGGGAGCGAAATTAAACGATTTCAAGAAGAATGCAAGCAGGCTGGGGTAGTTGACTGATGCTCCGGTTTAACCAAATGAAAGTGATACATAAGAAAGCCGCCCGGAAGAGCGGCTCAGGAGAAAAAGAACTTATAAAGATACTGTTATGATACAAGAAAATCGCTATTATTTCAACTCATCGCAAGAGTTAGCTCTCGCACTCTTTAGCAAAAGAATGGAGTTATGCCAGATTGTACCTAAAAGGAAATATCCAAATTACCAAGGTTGGCAAAATACTAATACGGCCGAATTGGTGAAACGATGGCCATCCGGTTATGGAATCGGTATCCGTACAGGTCATGATGGTCTAATTGGTATCGACCTTGATATCTATGATGTTTCAGTGGTGAACAAGCTGCTAGAATGCTTCAAGAGTCTCGATTTTCTCACTAGAACAGGCAATCCACCTAAAACACTTATACCAGTAATCTGCCCAGAAGTTTCGGGGAAACTATTATCTGATCAGTGGAAAGATCACGATGATGTCCTCAACCGTATTGAAATTCTAAGCTACGGCCAACAATTTGTAGCATATGGGATACATCCAGATACAAATAAGCCTTATCAATGGTCTGGAAATTTGTTGGATCATGACTTGCCTCGTGTTCCTCTCACGCTTATCGGAATTCTGTTCAAAAGGTTCAACGAACTTGCCGGTTTACTTGGCTGGACGAATCTGACTGCCAAGCAGAAACAGGTGAAGAAGGTGGTTGTAAGAAGAAGTAACAACTCCATTTCACGGCCAGGTGATATTTATAACCGCTGCTGTCCTATAACAGATGTTCTTTTAGAGTACGGCTGGAAACATTATCGAGGTCCTTATTGGACACGACCAGGGAAAAAACATGGTGTATCTGGATCAGTCTTTCAAGGGTCAAACACCTTCTACTGTTTCTCCTCTTCAACGTGCCTTATCCCAGACAAGCTGTATGATAACTTCGGTCTACTCACGATGTATGAGTATGGAGGCGACTTCAAGGCTGCTGCAGAAGCAGTTCGAGTAATAATGAAGGAAACCAAATAATGCAGAAAGATAAGTTGAAAAAAGCAGCGGTTACTGAGGATAGCGAAAATAAAACACTTACCCTGAAAATAGTTGAATTGGTCAAAGAGAAAGCCCAACTTTTTCATGATCCAGACGACATTCCTTATGCGACAATCCAGCACGACAACCATAAAGAAACATGGCCGATAAACTCACTACAATTTAGAAAGTGGCTTGGCCGTTCTTTTTACTTAAAACACAATACAGTACTAAGCAAGAACTCGCTCTCTGACGCAATAAATACACTTTCAGGAATTGCAGAATATGACGGTAAGAAGATTGATGTTTATTTTCGTACTGCGGCTATTAGCCGAAATTATTTCCTTGACCCATGTGATGACAATTGGCAGGTGATTAAGATTGTTCCTGGATACTATGAAATCATTGAGCAATCCGAAGAAATAAAGTTTCGCAGAACATCAGCAATGAGGGCTCTACCACAACCTGAGAAATGCAGCTATAAAGAACTACCTGATTTGTTGAGAAAACATTTGAATTTAGAAAAGCATGATATAAGGCTTGTTTTAGCTTTCATGGTTGAAACTCTACGCCCTAACACAGCCTATCCGATACTCGAAATTTCAGGCTCACCAGGTTCAGGCAAAAGTAGTACCCAAGAAAGACTCAGGTCGTGTATTGACCCAAATAAAGTTAACTTGCGGGCCGAGCCAAAAACTGTCGAAGATATATTTGTTGGCGCTTCAAATAATCACATTGTCTCTTACAACAACCTATCCCGTATCAATAAGGCCCAGAGTGATGCTTTTTGCTCCTTATCAACTGGTGGTGGATATGCAGGTAGAACACTATATACAAATCTTGATGAAACAATCTGTGATATCCAGCGTCCTGTGATCCTGAATGGGATCAGTTCACTAGCGAAAATGCCGGATTTAATCGATCGATTGATTCGTATTACTCTTTCTCCAATTTCATCAGCAAAAGTAAAAACGGACAGTGAATTGCGTGAATCTTTTGAAAGAGATTGGCCCAAAATCATGGGATCCCTGCTTGATGCCTTTAGTCGTGTTTTGGAGAAATTGACAGAAGTTAAACTTTCCAAGCTTCCACGTATGGCAGACTTTGCGAAACTCTGTGAGGCACTAACAATAATTTATAGGTGGGAGAGAAGCCTGCTCGACATATATTTGGAGAATCGAAACAAATCTTTTGAAAATGCTTTAGAATCAAGCCCTGCAGTCACGGCCGTTATTAAATATATCAAAGAGAATGAGATGTTTGATGGAACTTTAAAACGATTATACGAGAACCTCGCTCGTTATAAGGAAGAGGCAGATTCTTGGCCAAGATCTCCAAGAGGATTGTCACAGCTTCTCAGGCAACATTCGCCAGCACTAAAATCCCTTGGCATTTCTATTGTTCATGACAGACAACGGCAAAAGGACGGTTACCACGTAAGAATAAAAAGTCTAGAGAAAAGACGTTCACCAAGTACACAAAGTTCACCAAGCGATGAACATGGTGAGCTTGATGAACATGTTTTCCAACAAAAAAATATATTTGATAATGTGCAAGGAGAGTTATGACTGCAATTAACCTTCTAAAAGATGCATATGAAATGGGCATTGAACTTTGGACGGAGTCTGGAAAGTTGAAGTACCGAGCTCCATGCGTTCTTGATCCAGAGTTGAAAAAGGCGCTTAGCGGTTCAAAGCAAGAGATAATTGAAATCCTGGCAAAGGAAGATCAGATATATATAAAACCGACAGTTCCAGGCTTGAAAACCTGCCTTATCTGCAATGAATACGATTTTATTCATGGCTATCAAGGTGGTTACTTTTGTGTTGTATGTCAGCCGAATGTGCGTTCAGGAGTTCTGGTTAAAGCTGGATTAGAGAGGGTTATCAGGTAAATGGGGGGAAGATGAAAAACAAATGTTCTGATAAAACAGAGAAGAAACAGTCACATCTGTTTCAGCCAGGACAGTCTGGAAATCCAAAAGGGAGACCGAAAGGTTCTCTCAATAAGGCAACACTTCTATGTCAAAGCATTTTTGCTGACAAGGCCGGAGAATTAGCTGAGAAAGCAGTAAGTTTAGCTCTTGAAGGAGATACTGCGATGTTAAAAATGTTGCTGGATAAGACTGTACCAACACGGAAAGATGGGCCTGTGAAAGTTGATATACCTGAAATCAAATCAGCTGCAGATATCTTAATTGCTACTGAGAAAATAACTCAGGCTGTTACAAATGGGACAATAACGCCATATGAAGGGAATGCTCTTTCAAAGATATTTGAAACTCATCTTAAATCTTTGGAAATGGCAGATATAGACACTCGTCTACGTATACTGGAGGAAAGATGAAGCTCAAAAATCGTCTCGAACGGCTAGAATCCAAAACTTGTCCAGTGGATACTTATATTCCGCCTAAACTTGAGGATGGACTTCTAAGGATGATTCATGGAGATCCACCAGAAGAAGAAATGAAAAGGATAAGAGAGGAATATGATAAATGGTTTGAGAAAGATCTGGAAAGGGCTCGCTTGTATCCAGGTAAAACAGGAATGAAATCAGACGAAAAGCTATCAGACTGTCTTTTAGAGATGATTTACAGTCATTACCCAGAAGATGAAAGAAAAAGGCTGATCCAGGAGTATCGTAAAAAGGAGAATGATGAGTGTTAGAAACTTAAAAAAACGGCTGAATAAACTTGTTCCAAATGTAGAGCCAATTGTCATCAGAATCACACGAAAAATAGTTGATGGTCATGGTGATGGCAAAGTGCATGTTGTTCATGAAGAGACAAGAAAAATTGAGTTCTATTCAACATGTAATCCGTAATTTAGTTGTGGTGTTAATATTTGTTAGAAAAGACTAAGCTGAAAGTGATATAGTGGAATCATATTTTTGGTTTATACGCCTTGTATTTATTCCGTGAAAATAGTGGGTAGGTGAATATCTATTGACAACCTATTGGTGGAAAATTGTTGTTTTAACAGTCATATCATCATTCGGAGTGGAGTTGATGTTTTGGCTGGTTGAGTACTCCAAGTTAATCAGTCATTTTTCTATTCCATGTACAGGTGTATCAATATGGGTCTTGTGTACAGGTATTTTGCTCTTTCGATTTGTGCGTCATTTTAGGGTTAGCGTGAATTGTTTTGGCGCAGCAATAATAGTGTGTGCCATTCCTTCGATAATCTGTTTTTCATTATTAAACCGATACACACCTGTTTTTGAATTGATTCAACCCAATTATTATGGTGTTAGCAGTAGGATCCCAGCGTATAAAGAAACACGGGGTTTGTATGATAAGTACTTGTTTAAATTAACTTTTGCAAAAAGAAATCCAGAACTGAATTTACGTAGTGTTGTAGATGAAAGTTATGGTAAGGACAGCGATGGATTAGATACAAGCGTTGAAGGATTCCTGACATGGCAAGCAGGGGTAGTAAAAGGGTATTTGTTTGGTAAAGAGCTGTTCAGTAATCGAATAGCTCTGTTCTTCATTATTGGCCCTATTGTATTAATGGAGCTGTTTGCGCTAAGTGTGATGAAACATACGTTAGGAATTATTGTTTTTCAGGTAATATGGTTTGCTGTTAGAAAGAAACACGTATGGTGGGACAATGGTAAAAATAGCATCCCATCACCATAAATCCGTCAATTGTTTTTTGTATCGGGGAAAGGTCTACAACGTTTAATTCCTATTTAGACCAAACTTACGGGTTCCTAATTTTTCCTTCCATCTGTTCTCACATTGGATCACGCCTTCATTTGTTGTTGTTGCTGGCACGATCTCAAGGATCGAAAATACAAAATTGTTAGCATCTAGACCGATTAATTCTTGGTTCCCACCGTGTCCATTTTGGGCATAGACAGACCAACGACCAAATATTCCTTGATCTCCATAAGCGGAACCTACATATAGTTTTCCTGATACTGTATCTTGAATCAAATATACGCCATTGACCGAAGACAGCGCTTTTACCCATGTAATGTTCGCATCAGGATTCCGAATTATTTTTTTGAGTCTCCTGAAGTCTAATTCGACCAGACTAAACGACTGAAAATCTCCGACAGACTGTTTGCCTTTTATTTCAACAACTTCTTTGTCTTTTGATTGTACCCATGCGACAGTAGCGGTTCCCCACTCAATAACCAACCGTTCAGACAAGTCATCAAGAGAATCATTCCGTTTTAGGTCGTACTTTACAGCACTATTAAACCAGCTTTCTGGCAAGTTGTGCTCTTTCAATAAGGAGAGAGTACTGTCTGTGAAATATGCATTTTCGGTACATCCTTCTATGTTCCACAAACCAAGAAAAAGGGCTGTTGTTTTGTGGTAAGGAGCAAAGACCGCAATCAAGTTGGCATTCCCGAACTTGTTTGGATTCTGAAAACTCTGATATGTTTCAAGCCGTTTGCTATCATTTTGAAATGTATCGTAGATTGGAATTTCTTTATTTCCATGACGAATGAGTCTTACTTTGTTTGAATTAATCCCATAAATATCTAATATTTTAAAGAATGTTATCATTCAAGCACCTAATTGAGAAATCGTGAATTTTATATGCAATAACGAACTAAACTCCACCCGATTCCTACAGAAGAACCAATAGTCAGTAACAAAACACAACATCCATTATTACCTCTAGGCGATTGATTTCTCCGGTTATTGTCTTCCATAATAGAAAGATCAATAGCATCAAATTCACCATCACCATCTAAATCAGCATGATCGAAATCATCCATTTTTATATCTCCCCAATAAACGAACCTCGTTTAAGAATAGAAAATACTATCAATTATGAATTGCATTTTATTATTCTAGTGATTCGTGGTATGTACTATCCTACTGATATATATTGTTATAATTTGCTTAATGATATACCCAATTTTCACAAATCTCAAGGATCACAATATAATGCTCACCCTCCAACAACTTGAATCATTTCTCTGGCAAACAGCTGACATCCTTCGTGGGAACATGGATGCCTCTGAATACAAGGATTATATCTTTGGTATGCTCTTCTTGAAACGGTTATCTGATGCCTTTGAAGAAGAGCAAGAAAAGGTAATCAAGACCTATATAGACAAGGGCAAATCTCAGGAGCAAGCAGAATCATTTGCTCAAGATGAGGATGAATACAATACCTTCTTTGTTCCTGAAAATGCTCGTTGGGGTCATCTCAAGAACCTCAAGCATGACATTGGTGCTGAACTGAATAAGGCAACAGAGGCAATAGAGGAGCATAACCCTACTCTTGAAGGTGTGCTGGTATCCATAGACTTCAATATCAAGAATAAACTCTCTGATAAAAAACTTCGTGATCTGCTTTCTCATTTTTCACAGCACAGACTCCGTAATGAGGACTTTGAGAAACCGGATATGCTTGGAACTGCCTATGAATACCTGATCAAGATGTTTGCAGACTCAGCAGGGAAAAAGGGAGGAGAATTTTATACACCATCAGAAGTTGTTAATCTCCTCGTGCATCTCATCAAGCCACAGGAAGGGATGAGAGTCTATGATCCCACAGTAGGTTCTGGTGGTATGCTCATTCAGTCTAAACATTACCTTGCTGAACAGGGACAAAATCCAAACAATATCTCTCTGTTCGGACAAGAGATGAATCTTAATACATGGGCTATCTGTAAGATGAATATGTTCCTTCATGGTATCTACAATGCAGATATCAGGAAGGGAGATACCATCAGAGAGCCTAAACATGTACAGGATGGAGAAATAATGACATTTGATCGTGTTATTGCAAATCCACCATTCTCTTTAAAACAGTGGGGTAAGAATTCTGCCGACAATGATCAATTCGGTAGGTTCCCCTATGGAACTCCTCCTAAGAATGCTGGTGATCTTGCTTTTGTTCAGCATATGATTGCTTCTCTCAATGCTGAAGGTGTTCTTGGAGTCGTTATGCCTCATGGTGTTCTCTTTCGTGGCAGTGCAGAGAAGAAGATCAGGCAAGGCATACTGGAAGATGATCTGCTTGAAGCTGTTATCGGTCTTCCTTCAGCACTTTTTTATGGAACTGGAATCCCTGCCTGTCTTCTGATCATCAACAAAAACAAAGCAGCAGATAGAAAGGGTAAGATTCTTTTTATCAACTCAGAACTGGAATATGAGGAAGGTAAGAACCAGAATAAATTGAGACAACAGAACATAGATAAAATCGTTGCTACCTTTGATATTTTTGAGGAACTGAAACGATATTCCACAGTTGTCGCTCTGGATGAGATCAAAGAGAATGACTTCAACCTCAACATCAGAAGGTATGCAGACACCTCACCACCTCCTGAAATCTATGATGTAAATGCTATTCTTCATGGTGGTGTCCCCAAGTATGAAGTTGAAGATGAGTATATCCAAGAGACTCTGAATGGATTTGATGTCAGTGTGGTCTTTGATGATCGTGGTGATGGATACTACGAATTCAAGCCATCGGTGGAGAGTAAAGAAATGATCATAGATGTTGTTGATGATGATAATGTTGTTCCACTGTTTGAACGATGGTGGGATAAGTACAAGGTATCTTTGAAGGAATTGGATGAACAGGTAGAAGAGGCTGAGAAGGTCATGAAGGGCTATCTGGAGGAACTTGGATATGAGTGATCCTGTACAGGTTCCTGAAGGATGGAGGAAAGTAAAGTTATCTGAGGTAACGAAGGTTGATCCTGAATCATTAACTCAACGCACTGATCCAGAGTACGAATTTCGGTATATAGATATAGCTTCTGTATCTACTGGTAATATTGATATTCCAACAGATAGGATTCTGTTTTCTGAGTCACCAAGTAGAGCAAGACGAGTAGTCCGAACAAATGATGTTTTAATGGCAACTGTTCGTCCAAATCTGAAGGCATTTGCTCACTATTCAGGAAATGGAGAGGATGTTGTTTGTTCAACAGGTTTTGCTGTAATCCGATCCAAAGAAAAAAGTGATAGCAAATTCATATTCAATACTATTCTTTCCGATGAAATTACCAGACAGATTGAGAACCTTATCGTGGGATCAAACTATCCTGCCATAAACTCCTCTGATGTAAAGCAGTTGTCCTTTTCTATCCCACCCCTCCCCGAACAAAAGAAAATAGCATCCATCCTCACTTCTGTTGATGATGTCATAGAGAAAACAGAAGCTCAGATCAGCAAACTCCAAGACCTCAAAAAAGGGATGATGACCGAACTGCTGGCTAAAGGCATTGGCCATACTGAATTTAAGGATAGCCCTGTTGGTAGGATTCCGAAGAGCTGGGATGTTAAAACAGTGAAGGAGGTTGTAAAAAGTATAAAAAGTGGATTGTCACGTAGGATTGTCACTCAAGATATAGGATTACCAATGATGATTTCAGGTAATATCCAAGACAACAAACTGGATACGTCTGAACTCAAATATTGGTACAAGGATGATCCACAGGGAGCAAATACTGATAATTATCTGCTCCAAGATGGTGACATATTGATATGTTTTATCAACAGCATCAGCCAGATAGGTAAATGTTGTATCTATCAGGACATTGGAAGACCTGCTATTTATACAACCAATATGTTTCGAGTTCAGGCAAAGGGAGGTTATTCACCAGACTTCCTGTATCAAGTGTTCATAACAAAACGCTTTCAAGATGAGATTCAGCTAATAACTAAGCCAGCAGTCAATCAAGCATCATTCACAAAAGCTGATCTTGAAAAGATATGGATTCCTGTACCTCCAGAGGAAGAAAGAAATAAGATCGTATCTTCTGTCATTTCTATTGATGATAGCCTATTGGTAAAGCAAAACAAACTCTCCCACACCAAGTCCCTCAAAAAAGCACTAATGAACGATCTACTCACAGGAAAGGTGAGAGTCTCCACAACCAACTGATACCATGGATCATGACGAACTCAAAAAAGTAGAACAACCAGCAATAGATCAACTCGTATCCATCGGTTGGACATATGTTCCCGGCACTCACCTTTCTCCTGACAACTCTACAGAAAGATCATCAGAAAAGGATGTTGTTCTCAAAGATAGTCTTATAAATTCCATCAAGAAGAATAACCCATGGATATCTGAGGACAACCTCCGTAAAGTAACTCACGACCTGATCCACCTACAAACAACAACTCTCATGGAGGCAAACCAGACCATCCATGAAACTTTAATCAAATACCTCTCAGTAGAACAGGATTTAGGGAAAGGAAAGAAGGGTCAAACTGTAAAGATCATAGACTTTGACACCCCTTTCAACAACGAATTTATAGTAACCAGCCAATTCAAGATTTCAGGTGCTACTCAGAACATTATTCCTGATATTATCCTGTTCGTTAATGGTCTTCCTTTGGCTGTTATCGAGTGTAAATCCCCATACATCACCAATCCAATAGAAGCAGGAATCAACCAACTACTCAGATATGCTAATCTTCGTAACCCAATAGAGAATGAAGGGGCCGATAAGCTGTTCTTCTATAACCAGATGATGGTTTCCACATGCTTCAGCCATTCTCATGTTGGAACTATCTCATCTAAACCTGAACATTACCTCCAATGGAAAGACTCATATCCCCTGAAAAAAGAAGACATCTCAGGAAAACCATCTCTACAGGAAACACTTATAGCAGGTGTTTTCACTCCTACAAACTTCCTTGACCTGATCCAGAATTTCATCGTCTTTGAACCAGTAGAAGGCAAGATCATCAAAAAACTTGCCCGATATCAGCAGTACAGGGCAGTAAATAAGACCATTCATCGACTCAAAACAGTACCTACCCGGAAAGAGAAAGGTGGAATAATCTGGCACACTCAAGGTTCAGGCAAGTCCCTAACTATGGTTTTCCTAGCTGTCAAAATGCGTAGAGACTCCATCCTGAAAGATTATAAGCTGGTATTCGTTACAGATAGAACACAACTGGATTCTCAACTTACAGCAACATTCCAGAGGACACAGGATGAAACAGTTTATCATGCAAAGTCAGTAAAAGAACTCAAGGAACTCCTCCAAAAGGATGCCTCTGATCTCGTAACAGCCATGATTCAGAAGTTCCAGGAGGCAAAAGAGGAGGATGATTTCACCGAGCTGAATCCATCAGAAAAGATCATAGTCCTTGCTGATGAGGCCCATAGAACCCAATATGGTGATCTTGGTGTTAATCTCAATATTGCCCTCCCCAATGCCCCAAAGATTGCCTTTACCGGAACCCCTTTGATCAAGACACAAAAAACCTCTCATGAGTTTGGCTCATACATTGACACTTACACCATTGAACAGGCTGTTAATGACGGTGCTACTGTCCAGATACTCTATGAAGGAAGGGAGGCTAAAACAAAGGTAACTGGTGATTCCCTGGATGCCCTTTTTGACGAATATTTTGCTGACAAGACCGATGATGAGAAAGAGGCAATAAAAAAGAAATATGGTACAGAATTGGCTGTCCTTGAAGCACCACAGAGAATCAGATGGATATGTATAGATATTCTCAAGCATTATCGAGCATTCATACAGCCTAATGGATTCAAGGCAATGATAGTAACAGCTTCTCGTAATGCCGCTGTGACCTATAAAGAGATGCTGGATGAACTGGATGCTCCACCATCAGCAGTAATTATCTCTGGTGATCATAATGATCCTGAAAGACTGAGAAACCATACAAACTCTTCCAAGCAGAAAGAATATCTGAAACAATTTGTCCAGCCACTAAACGAAGAGCCTTTGTCCTTTCTGATAGTCAAAGATATGCTCCTCACCG
>CAZUUJ010000016.1:0-63802 GCA_964623625.1 uncultured Desulfocapsaceae bacterium | reverse complement strand
TCGAAGTTGAGACCAACAATTACATGCCTTTTCCCTTTCAACTGGCCTATGGCGCGGCGCTGCTCGAACGGGATGGCATCGATGTAATGCTGGTTGACTCCATAGCGGAGAAGTCGAGTAATGAGCAGTATTTAAATAAGATAGCAGCCTATGAACCTGATCTTGTAGTCCATGAAGTATCGACACCCTCATTCGGGGCCGATCTGCACATGATTGAGCTGGTGCGGCAAAAATTCGGCAACAAGCTTAAGATCGCTCTTTGCGGTCCCCACGCACCCATGTCCGCTTCGGCTTTCCTGGAAACGCATCAACAGATCGACTTTGTCCTGGTAGGTGATTATGAGCTGGCCCTGTCAAAATCAGTTGCCGCATTAAATGAAGGCAGAGATTTTACTGATATTCCAGGGATGGTCTATCGAACCAAAGAGGGTCAGATTGTTTCAACCGGTCCTGCGGAGACGGTCAAGGATATCGACAGCCTTCCATGGCCGGCCAGGCATTTCCTGCCAATGGAGGCTTATTTTGATAATCCCGGCTCCATTCCTGAGCCGGCCCTGCAAATGTGGGCCAGCCGGGGCTGCCCGTATAGCTGCAGTTACTGTATCTGGCCCCAGTTAATGGACGGCGGCCATTACCGGCCACGCAAACCGGCCGCCATCCTGGATGAGATTGAGCATGTGGTCGAAGAGTATGACTATAAGTCGATCTACTTTGACGACGATACCTTCAATATCGGTAAAAAACGGATGCTCGAGTTCTGCCGGGAGAAGATTCGACGGGGGAACGATTTGCCCTGGGCTATTATGGCCCGGGCCGACCTGATGGACAAAGAGATTCTTGAGGCTATGGTTGAGTCCGGCTTGAAGGCGGTGAAATACGGTATCGAGTCGGCCAATCAGCAGTTGGTTGATCGGATCGGTAAAAACCTTAATCTGCAAAAAGCCATAGAAAACGTCGAATTAACAAAAAGTTTGGGTGTTAAGGTACATCTCACCTTTATGTTCGGCATGCCGGGTGAAACAAAGGAAAGCGCGTTGGAAACCGTTGAACTGGCCAAACAACTCAATCCTGAGTCGGTTCAGTTTTCCATTTTAACACCGCTTCCCGGAACAAAGATCTATGATGAACTTCTTGATCGTGGCCATCTTGAGGTCTCCGACTGGGAACGTCTTGACGGCTATTTTTCATCGGTTGTGAGTACCAATGCCATGAGTGCTGAACAACTCGAAGAGATGGTCCAGTATGCCTGGAGAACCTGGGTCAAACACCGGGCTCTACAAAAGCCTACCGGACAGGATATCAAGTGGGTCTTCAAGAACCTTCCCCAATATTTTCTCAAACCCCGAGCCGCCTGGCAGCAGTTGAAACGATTGATGTGACAACTACAGATAACAGCTGCAACCAAGAGATTCAAGCTACTGGTTTTTTTCCCGGCTCAACACACCGACCCAATCTTTCTCGACTAGAAAGTCATAGACTTTATGAGCGATAATGTGCGTTCCTGTTTCCGTCATGTGACAATCATCAACAAAAATGTTCTCAAGTGGGGTGGTTTTTGTTTTTTCCTTGAAAGACTCAAGTGTGCTCACAACGGGACCTAAGCCCTTTTCTTGAAAAAGAGAGTAATCACTTGTGAGAGAACCGTTTTGTTGTTTGTGGATATAGTCGAGGGCCAGAACATACGATACATTGTTATCTTTGGCGATCTTTTTCACAATTTCTAAATCTGATTGAAATTGACCGTTTCCGGTTTCAGGGATGTCCCGTTTAGTTATATAGTCGTGTATTTTATCGGCCGTGGTCCATTTCCAATCTTTTCCCCTATCGATAAACAGGCACAATACCCTGAATAACCTCAACTCATAGAGACCTCTCCAAAGTAATAAACGAACTTTTCCTGATGTAACGTTTATTTCTAGACTATCGGTTAGCCAGGTCCCTTTTCGCCAGATAACGATATCGGCATTGTATTTGGTGAGGTATTGCTGAAAAACTCTTTTTACCTGACGCGAGGATGCTCCAGGGATGCCTGCATTTAATACGGTAATCGTTGTATGCGGGTATCTGTCATTCAATAACCGGTTTAAAACAGCAGGCCAGCTTTCATTGAAATTTACCGCATCGCCATAGGTCGTAGAATCGCCCAGGCAGAGAATCCTCACTTCACCTCTCTGCTTTTGCAAAGGAATATCAAATTGACCTCCAGGTCCCCGAAAAAAGCCGTCTTTCGGAATATAGTAGCATACCGGATCAAAACGACACCAGGATGATTCCATAATAGGTGCGAGATGCACCTGTTTCATGTTCTCTCGATATGGAGAAGGGATGTTTACATTGAAATAATTATTTAAAGAAATGAATAAGGCAAAACGAATGGCAATTTCCACGAGCACGAAAAAGCCCAGGAAAAGAATCATGAACAAACTTATTTTCTTGAAAAGCTTTTTTGTTGACATAGTTACAGGAAGGCTGGGCTATCAAGGTTTTGTATGATTGGGTTGAAACTCATTACTGTTAAAAAAATTATCTGACTACAAATGACTTTCAGCCTAGACTGAAAAATCAACAACATTTCGTGTTAGGCCGGAGTCCTTGGCAGCTGGATAAGACACAATCGGAAACAACGGCACCTATTTCTTAGTAGCTTTGGCCTTTTCTTTTTCGGCCAGCATTGTCCTGACCTTCTCCGCAGTTTTTGTCGATGGGTATTTCTCCAGGATGTCCCTGTAGAACGCTTCTGCTTCGGCCACACCGCCGGCACGTTCCATGGCCGCTGCCTTATTGTATGTTTTGGTGGCCCTGGCTTCAGGATCTCCACATCCGAGAAGAGATACCATCCAGATACAACAACAGATTGTCACAAATTTTTTCATTTTCATTTTTCCACCTTATATCTTGTTAATATGGAGCATAGAGCAGAGCCCCAATCCATTATCTACACCAAACGGGCATCAACAAGCTGAATAGATCTTGTTGCCATTTTCTCAAGGTTTGGATCATGGGTGACATAGATGACTGTCATTCCCTCATCAACCATCTCCGCAAAAAGCTCCATGATCACTCTTCCCGTTTTCTGATCCAGGTTGCCGGTTGGCTCATCAGCCAATAGAATCTGCGGCTTGGTTACAATGGCTCTGGCAATGGCAACCCGTTGCTGTTCACCGCCGGAGAGTTCGCTGGGAAAGTGGGATGCCCGTTTTTCCAGGCCGACCCTGGCCAGAGCCTCCCGGGCCCTCTTTAGTCTCTTTTTTTTGGGAACACTACCAAAGATAAGGGGGATGGAAACATTATATTCAGCGGATGTCCGGGTCATCAGGTTAAAGGACTGAAAGATGAATCCGAGGCTTTTATTACGGATTTCAGCCAGCCGGTCTTTTCCAAGCGAGGACACTTTATCGTTCATCAGGTGATAGGTGCCGCTGGTCGGTGTCAACATGCAGCCCATGACCTGCATGAGCGTTGATTTCCCGGAGCCGGAAGGTCCGGTAATGGCGATGAACTCACCAGAGTTGATTGACAGATTGATGTTGTTTAAGGCCAGAACCTCCTTTTCTCCCGATCCATAGGTGTAGCAGATATCAGTCATCCGCATGATTGCTCTGTTGCTTGCGACAGCCATACCGTATTAGTAGAAATCCCTTTTCTGTTTATTTACGATCACGCAGCGATTACGTGCTACGCACATTTGCTCCCCGGGTTGGCCGGGAATCAAAGCCACGCGTTTCGCGTGGTTGTTTACTCATACCGCAACGCTTTCCCCGGATCAATCCTGGCGGCGTTGCGGGCTGGATAGAGACCAAAAAAGATACCGAGCAGGATTGAGGCTATAAAGGCCAGTATAAGAATATTGATTGAAATGATCGATTCAATTTTGTTGTGAAGGACTATATCGGTCAATTTGGCAATGAATTTGGAACAGCTCACCCCTAAGATAATGCCGATAAGGCCGCCTAAACAGCTCATAATGATCGCTTCAAAAAGAAATAACCGAAAGATATCGCCATCTTTGGCGCCGACGGCCTTATAGACGCCTATTTCTTTGGTCCGTTCAGTTACCGATACCAACATCAGGTTCATGATACCGATACCACCGACAAACAGGATAATCATAGAGATAATAGTGAACGTGAACGTCAGCAGAGTCGACGATTGGGAGAGTGTATCGATAAACTCTTTTTGGGAAATTACCTTGAATTTTTCTGTGGAGCCATATTTTTCCTGCAGCATTTGGAGAATCTGTTGTTGAACGACAGGAACAATGGACATATCTTTGAGCTGTACATGGATTTCGGAAAATTTTGTTTCACCGGCTTCCCGTAATTGCAACCCTAGAGGTGTGATGACAGCCTCATTGAGTATCTGCCTGACCTTCAGGGTTGTTGGAGTCATGGAGCCAATAACTGTAAATTCGTTACCACCTAAATTGACGCTTTTGCCGATCGGGTTGGAATCGCCGAAAAGTTCCATTCGAACGTCGGAACCGATAACGCAGACACGGCTTTTTGCATGCAGATCAACATCACCGATGAACCGGCCAAGATCGACCCGCCAGTTGAGAACACTCAGATACTGCGGAGTAGTCTCAATTGACTGTCCTTTAAATAAGTTCTTTTTATGCCGAAACTCCAGCGGCCGAATAGCTGTAGGCACAATCTGTGTGATATGGCTGCTTGTCCTTTGGATGGCATCAATGTCATCCTGGGTCAGTTGGTTTTCTTTGCCGACCCTATAGGTCGGGTCATTAATGATTTTTCTATTGATTTGAATTGAAATAACACTGGCGCTGCCAAGTAATTCCATCCTGTTGAGTACTTTTTTTCTTGTTCCTTCACCGATGCCGACCATAGCCAGCAGTGAGGCCAGCGCTGCGGTAAAACCGAGAATCGTCAAAAAGGTCCTCAAGGGATGCGACTTGAGGTGGCGCAGTGATATCAGGATGGATTCGAACCAGATTGTGGGATTCACAGGATACCGGAGTTAATTCAAGATTTTTTCAATGAGTGACTTTGATCTTGTCGTCTGTATAATTTTCCGTTGCTCGATTACTTTGTAGGGGGTCAGGCTGATGGTTTCTCCTTTATGCAGACCGGAGACGATTTCAACATAATCGATGTTGCCGATGCCAATCTGAACCTGTCTGCGCCGGTAGTCTTCTGCTTCCTTCACAAACACGTATTTTTCCATCGAATCGATGGAATAAACAGAGGTTGCCGGAACAACAAGGATCCCTTGTTTGGTTGCCGTATTTATCGATATCCGACATGAGAGGCCGGGCCTCAGTTCAGGAGCGCTGTCGATAATACGTATTTTAGCCGTATAGTAACTGAGTTGTTGAGACGGGTTGGCAAACGGACCCATAACGTCCATAGAGCCAATTTGTGTGGAGATCGAAGCGATCGATTCGATGGTGCCGGAAATGACCTTGTCCGGCCATGAGTCGGTAGTGATGGCAACATGTTGCGATTCTTTTATCCTGCTCAGATCGATTTCGCTGGCCCTATAATTGATATAATATTCGCTCAGATCACCGATAGCCATGATCGGCGGATCGTTGCCACCAAATGAAACCGCTATTCGGTCGTTTACATTGATATTGATTTGTAAAACCGTACCATCGATGGTCGATTGAATACACGCTGTAGTGAGCTTTGAGAAATCATCACCCAACAGGGAGTCTTTGCTCAGTTGGGTGCCAAGTTGTTTTTCCAGAAGCTGCCGTTCACTATTCAGGACGGATTCAGTTTCGTTGACAACATTTTTCTTCTTTTCAAGCTGTTCAATCTCGATTTTACTGACCAACCCTTCTTTATACAATTTCTTCTGGAATGTGAGTTGGTCTGCCAGTTCTTCTTTCTCAATGTCATTTCTGATGATCCTGTTTTTCAGGTTGAGCAGCCTTAATTGTATGTCCGGATTGATTTCGATTTTAGCCAGACACTGGTCTTTGTTTACCATCTGTCCTTCTTTGACCAGAATTTCCTTGACTATGCCATCAATGGTGGCTCTGAGATTGATCTGTCTTTTCGGCTCAATCTTGCCTCGTCCGAGAACCGAAGTTGTGATGGAAGAGACGGTTACTGTGGCTGTCGGCAACTCGGTCATCATTGATGGATGAGTGTTTTTGGAGCCGGACTGAAACAACAGATAACCAATCAGGGCTGTCCCAATAATTGCCAGGAATAGAATCAGTTTCTTCACTTTGGTTCCTCGGTCGAATTCCCGTTCTTCTCACTGCCTTTACCCATTGTCTGATTGGACATCCAGTTGGGATCCTGTTCCAGTAACTGCTCGATATCGGTAATACCGCAATTGAGTTTCAGCAGCATTTCAACACCAAGATATCTGTTAACGGCGGCGAGATAATTGTTTTTTCTTTCAATTTCCTGTTTCTGGGCTTTCAGGAGTTTTTCGTACGATATAACCCCGAGGTCATAGTTTCTCTGCATGGCACGGGATATTTTTGCTGCCGGTCCGCTCAGTTTGTCAAGTTTCCGGACAATAGAGGCGGCATCGGTGAATTCTTTATGAAGTCGTCGTATCTGCGTGATGGTTTTGTTCCGCATATCACCAATGGAATTTTCCATGGAATCGAGATCAAGGCTGAGCATCTCTTTTTTACGATCCGTCTTGCCGAAGTCGTACAGGGTTTTGGTAGCGATGACCGAGACACCATAACTCTGATCGCTGTCCCATTGGGTACTGCCGCTGCCCACATAGGCGGAGAGTGAAACGGACGGCCAACTGATTCGAGGAATCAGCTTCCTGAATTCCGGCACTTTACCGAGTAGCTCATTATTTAACCGCAGAATAGGGTTATGTCGTTCGGCAAAGGTTTTGCAACGTTCAAAATCAATGGAATAAAAGACAGGAGAGAGACTGTCCTCTGCACGTATTGTACCTGTGTCGGCCACATCGTGGTTGAGCAGGGCAGCGAGTTCCATTGCCTTCAATTCCACCCGGCTCTGTGCGCTCTGGCGCTCGATTTGAGCCATCTCCAGCAGGGATTGGTTTTGGAGAAATGCCATCTTTGAGATTAAGCCGTCCTGGGCTCGAAGCTGGGCTTTTTTAAGATCAACTCTGCTCTGCTTGACCAGGTGTTCATTCAGCCTGGCCTGGTTCTGAGCGTGAATAAGGGAAAAGTACGCATTGATCACCTTGGAGAAGAGTTCGTTTTGTTTGAGTTGCAGACGAATCCGGCTGTTAATCAGTCGACTCATTCCCTCCAGTTTTTTTGAATAGGACTGGCTGCTATTGAAAACAACCTGGCTCAGTGAGATAAAGGGATTGATATCGCCCAAGCTGTCTTCATTGTTTTCCTGATATTTATATCCAGCGCCGACCTGAAGATCGGGCAGCAGGTCAAGATCAACATTTTTCATATTGAGTTTGGCAGCCAGCAGCTTTTTCTCTTCGGTTGCAAGAGTTATGGAGTTCTTTTGGGCAAGCTTGAGGCTCTCACTCAGACCCAGGATTGTTCCGGTTTTTGAGGGTTCTGATGTGTTTCCTCCTTGGGCAGCCGAACTCGAAATGTTAAAAACAGCCAAGAGAAAAATTGTCGACAGCAAACGTATGACATAGGGGAGCGATTTCATCTGTTACGGTGATTTATTGATGTTTGGTAGGGGAAAGCCTGGCTGCCAGTTCAACGAGCAGTTTTTTAGCAGGGTTCATCTTTTCCATCTTTTCATGGATAGACATGTTGATACCCAGGTTATCACAACATTTGTAGCAGCCTTGCTCCATGGTCAGCATATCGTTGCCCATCTGCTTAAAATAGGGATCGTTTATGTCGTAGTCGATAGTGTGTCTCCTGAAATCCTCCTGTTTTTCACCAAACCAGATGTCGGTGAAACTGTCATGTTGAATATTGCCGATGGGGATTTTAAACGATTTCAAACAGGAGTTGACATCGCCGTTGGCCATTACCCTGGCAAAGGACCAGCCGGCATAACATGATGGCAGCGCCGACAATAGTTCTCCGTCATAATTGGACTGCCTGGCTCCAACACTTGTGATCCTTTGGGCAAAAACATCGAGATTGGTAAACGTGACGTTGTGATTATATTTTCTTCTAAACAGCCGGTGCTTTTCCGGTAGCTCGGCAACTTGACGGCTGAGGTTCTCCATGTGTTCTTCCTGGAGCTGTATTTGGTCAGTGCATCCCGGAACGGTATCAACCGGAACATAGCTGATTTCATTCATCTTATGCTGAAAGGCAAATTCCAGCATATCGGTTACTTCAAGGTGATTATAAGCATTGATGACATTGTACATCCCCAGTTTCGGCCGTTTTAAAAGCGTTTTTTTCTTCAGCTTATGGAAGTGGTCAATCACTTCCGTCATCCGACGAAAGGTCTCTTCTGTTTTGCTGGGGTGTTGAATGACATACATCTCCGGTGTAGCCGACCACATACTGAGATTCATGTGATCGATACCGATATTAACAAGTTCTTCAGCCTTTTTTTTGGTGACCAGGGTGAAGTTGGTCGACATGCCAAGGTGCATTCCTCTGTCCTTTACATGTCTCATGATATCAAGGATTTTGGGATGCATGAAGGGCTCTCCCCCACCGGTGAAGTAGATAAATCTGGTGCCCAGCTCTGCCAATTCGTCAATGAGTTGTATGGCGGTCTCGTAGGTGAGATGCTGTTTCTTCACCTCTTCCTTCATGGCTTTATCTCCCAGAAGGGGTGAGTTGCACCAGCAGGCGATACAGTCGTTGTTGCACCGGTTGGTGAGATCGATCTGAACATTCCAGGGACCGCAATGTACTCGTCTCTCCAGTATCCCTTTCGCTATTCTGGCCTGTTGGACGTAATCCTTAAAAGTATAAATCATCTGCTTTTTGGTGGCTTTGCCAGCTAAAGACAACCGGTTTACTCATTTGGCCGGAAGGTTCTTTTGAGGGACCATTTGGGGTGGATTGACCATTTCACCGTCTATCCACTGGCCTTTGTAAAAGACTTTTCCATCGTCTGAATATTCTGCTCCAAAGCCGTTGGGAAGATCGTTTTTAAATTCACCGACATAGTAAAAACCGTTTGGATAGGTGAGTTTTCCTTTTCCAGTGAATTGGCCGTTTACACAACTACCTTCGTAGATAGAGCCATCAGCGAAAGTTGCCCGGCATTTCCCGTTTGGTTGGCCGTTTCTGAAGGTCCCTTCGATTGTTAATCCGTCAGCAGGGAAGGTGATTTTCCCGTGGCCATGGGGGTGTCCCTGGACAAATTCACCGATGTATTCAGTTCCATCCGGCAGGGTGTTGGTACCGTGGCCATGATATTTAGTCTTTTTAAAATTTCCTTGGTAGCGTCTGCCGTTTGGATAGATCTCGATACCGTATCCCTGATACTCACCGTTTACCCAGTTTTCCCCGCTGATCTTGTTACCACTGGGAAGAAGAGCAGTACCTTTTCCGTTGGGTTTGCCCTTTTTCCACATACCGGCATACTCGGAACCCTGGGGGCCTTTCATCCTTCCCCAACCATCGGCACAGTTGCCCTCAACGCATTCGGCCATAAGGTGAGTGGGAAGAAACAACAGGACAAAAAGCAGTGTGACAAAAAACTTCATGGTAATTATGCGTTTATTGTTCCGGTCAGGATTGAGAAGAGATAATAGTCTGTTATCCAGTCATAAATTATGAACGTATTCAACAAGATAATCATTGGTTTCTATTTGACCAGCAGGATACCAAAGTTAATGGAAAAAGCCAATTGGCTTTCCGCAATCCAGTGTAACAAACGGATACATGATATCTCTAAAGTTGCTGTTGGATCTTTTACGGAGTTGTCGGTTGAATGGTTAAAAGGAAAAAGAGAAAAACTAGATAAATCACATAAACTGATAATCGAGGAAATGGCCTGATGCAATATTGGCTGATCAGATAGCTGACAATAATTGATCCGGATGTGACGATGAAGAATTTAAGTAAAACCGGTCCTCCAGTCCATTGTACAAGAAAGAGCTGCAAGAAGATGACGATGAGGAAATGAATGAGGTAGATGGTATAAGAGTTGGCTGCCATCCGCCTACCCAGAGGTGAGGTGTTGTTCCAGTAGCGGCGGGCAAGCTGGATGAATGTGATGAGAAACAAGGCACAGAGCAGGGAATGAATCGTCAGGTAGAGCAGTATCAATGAAGTTGAGGGATGGATGGTCATCTGATAAAAAACAGTGATCACGATCATCGATCCGATGACACAGATAGTAGCCCACACAGTCGGATGGCCGGGGAATTTCTTCTTTATCAGCCAGTTCCGATAAAATCCATAGACGCCCAGGCCGAAGTAAAGCAAATAAGAGACAACAGAGGTTGGCTGAAAGTGAAGCAGATTTCCGACGGTGACCCAAGGAGCTGGATCAAAGGGATCTGAAAAATGAAGTATTGCCCCAAAATATGAGATCACCGCTCCGATGACTACCAGAGTAAAGGGAATTGCCAGGGAGATGGGTGTCAGGCATACGGATTGAGATGAGCCAGTGGATTCATCAGTATGTCGAATATTTGAAGCAAATAGGGCCAACAGTATAAAGAAAAAGAGCAGCAGTGAAATAAACCAGAGATGGGAATGATGAAAATAATCGATTGGGATTATCAAACCCATCTGCAGATTGGCAGCACCTTTCATGTATTGCAGCCAGTAAGCCAGAAAGCCGGTCTTGTTGATAAAACCGTTATGGGTATAGTGGTAAATGTACGAATAGGTCGGGCTGACAATTGGAACGACGATAATAAGCGGAAGACCAAGACGCAGGAATTTGCTCTTGAGAAATTTTGCCGCACCTTTTTTTTGAAGTGATGAGGCGCCAAAATAGCCAGCGAAGAAAAAGAGGACAGGCATGAGGAAGACCATAAGGATCAACATCAGATTATTAAAAAACCCACGGTACTCGTTGACTTCCGTGACGCACCACCAGGGAAAGATATTGGCGTAGGCGCAGGCCCCATGAACGACAACCACCATCAGCACCATGAGGTAGCGAAGATTGTCGATATAGATAAGCCGGTCTGAGTCTGGTTGTTGTGCCATGGGATAAATGTTGTTGACAGGTCTGTCGGATAACTGGATGATACTGATATAATGGATTGAAAATCAAGCAAATTCATGGCGTAAAACCAAGTTGTTAACCACCTTCTAGCGTTTGTAACGGTGAAGATTGTTCTGTTCAAGACACTGGTTACCTTGTACAATTCATTCAACGTCCGATGCCTGACTTACTATCAGGATGGAAGTGAACCCATTGATGAATGACTCAGAATTGACAGATTGGTTGCAGTAATATGGTTACCAGGCGCAAATTCGTCAAAGATATCACCATTGCGGGATCAAGCTGTCTGTTGTCGCAGCTGATAGCCGGAGTGTCTATTGCAGGTTATCTGCCTGGAAGCAAGGCGCAGGTTGCCATCACACAGGGTATAGATATTGGTGCTATCACTCGAGAGGCTCTGCGTCTCATCGGTGGGGTAGGACGAATTGTAAAAAAGGGCCAGTCGGTCTTTATCAAACCCAACTATATCAGCGGCGGGCTGGGTGGTCACGATCCTGTGACAGCCGGAGAAATTGCCCATCCGGATGTGGTTGCCACAGTTGCCGAAGAGTGTGTGCAGGCGGGAGCTGCCCGGGTAATGATCGGTGAATGGGTTGAGCGGCCGCCCAAGGTCCTTTTTGGCGGCCAGGAGGGTAAGGAAGGCGCCCAGATACGTCATCGAATTGACCTGCTCAATAAGAAGTACGGGCACAAAATATTTCTGATCAATCTGATGATGCACACCTCTTCTTTTACCTATTATCCCTCGATTACACCGCTGAAAACCATTGCCATACCGGATATTGTTGCAAGGTCCCATGTCAAGATCACCATCCCTTCTTTGAAAACCCATCATGAGGAGTCTCCGGTTACCCTGGGAATGAAAAACTGGATGGGGATCATGCCGTCATCTCTTTATGGAGAACCCCGTTACAAGCTGCATGAAGCGGGCATTCATCAGATCATCGTTGATATTAATAAAGCGCTCAGGCCTGATTTGACCGTTATCGACGGCAGCTACGGGATGGAGGGCGAAGGAACGACAATGATGTTCGGTGGTCGGACTGTGGATGTGAGCAATCGATCTGGCGGTTTTCTGGTGATTGCCGGCAGGGATCCGGTAGCCACCGATGTGATCGGCACCAGGGTTATTTCAAGGGACTGGCAGCCCATTGAAAATGAGGACCTGGGAACGCCCTATTATGTGCATCATTTACGCATGGCCCATATCCAGAGGCTTGGAGAGTTGAGACGGTCACGAATCACTGTGAAAGGACAACCGCTGGAAGGTGTCAGCATGAATTGGGAAATGCCGGGACGAAACACATATCCAGAGATACCTTAAGTGTGTGGACATTCGCTAGCACTGCATCTTTGCCTGATTTAACCCTACGATATAACTTTACTATAATCGGAGGGTTAAATCAGGCAAAGCTACAGTACTATCAAACGTCCTAGCTATTGCATTCCAATTTTGAGAGTTGATTTATAGAATATTTATATCAAATAAATACTAATCTGATTATCCCTGAAGCTCAGCAGTATTTTGCATAATAAGGTGGCATATCATGGTTTCCGGTGTTTCCTGTCAAACAATCCCGCAAGCGAAGAATGAGCGAGGACGTTTGACAGGAAATATCGGGAACCTCCCAGGTTGTATTGTGATAAGATTTGTTTAATGCATTTTCATCTGAGTTTTAGGAGTAATCAGGAATACTAATAAGCAATCATCTTCATCGTGGAATCAGTATCATGAAACAGCTTGTATGTCTTATTACGTTTCTTTTGTTTAATGGGCTGATGGCGTTCCCGCTCCTGGCGCAGAAGATCTTCTATGATTACAGGGATACTGCTGGTGAGTGGGAGACCATTCAAGTGGCGAACAGGATTGCTCTGGTTGCTGAGAACAGAGACCAGGAAGGGTACATTGATATAGAAATTCCCCAAGGGGGAACGTATAAGATTTTTGCCATCCTTATGCATGACTGGGACAAAGCCTGGCCCGTAGTCGAAACCAGAATTGTCCAGAACGCTCAGGTCGTCGATACCGGCTATTTCATGGCCGAACCCGATGAGTTATCGCACCTGAACCTGGGGCGCTGGCTGATCAAATCGATCGATACCGGCAAAAATATTGATCTGCAGAAAGGAAAAGCACGACTCCACTTTCGTCTTAACTCATTAAACAGCATCAGAGAAAAGGTGGAGATCGATGTTGAGGGGAAGCTCTACCTCTGGTCTTTTTTGGTTCTTCCGGCTGCTGAAGATGGAACGGTCATGAATCTGCTGGAGGCGGAGAGGTGTACCGGGGGCTGGCACATGGTCGAATACAGCAAGGAGGACCAAAGTGGGACCATAAAAAGTGTCGCCGCTACTCCGGCCCGTTTACGTTTTATCGTTCCTGAAAGCGGTGACTACCAGCTTGGTGCGTTATTGCGCAATAGCGGCAAAACGCGCCTTCGACTACACCTTATCGGCTACGGGATGGATAAATGGACGAAAAAAGAGATTGTTCTAGAGCAGGATCGTCTGTGGAAATATCAGTCTTTTTTAACAACTCATTTGAATAGGGGGGAGTATGTTGTTGAAATTGAGAATAACTCTTCTAATAGCATATGGGTGGACAGTTTCGTTCTGGTGCCTCATATTGCGCGTTCCGAACATAAACAAAGGGTGAGCTGCTCTACGGTCTATTTTTATCATAACAAGGGCGCGCTAGATCTGAGTGATGCTGTCAAGCAGATCGTGGGGGCCGGCTTTCAATCGGTAGACATTGTCGCCTATGATAACAAATATGGCCTTAGCGATGATGTCACCGAAAAAGAAATTGTTGCACTCAAAGGGGAGCTGACAAAGCTCAGCGGTCGAGTGGCATCGGTTCATTTTGGATATGTCCCCTTGCGTACCGAAGAGGAGGCTGTCGACAGATTGCAGTGGGCAATATGGGTCGCCAAAGTTCTTGGTGCGCCCCGTATAGTCGCTCCGGTCAGTCTGGATATCGAAGGAGATCAGGGGATTTATCTGCCCAAAAAGAGCGGATTCCAGAGGCTTGCTCAAGTTATACGCCGGATAAAACCACAGTTGGAGGAAGCCGGAATTGAACTTGGTTTTGAAAACCACGCTCATAAACAGTGGTTGTTTCAAGGAATTGAGGATTACTTGTCGGCACGAACTGCTCTATCTAAAAATGTGACATTTGTACTCGATGAAGGTCATTTCGGCCGTTTCGGTGATGATCCGAACAGTGCGTTTAGACGATTGCTTCCATATAGTCGATATGTGCATTTTAAGTCAATGGATAAGGAACACATCAGGTCGTTGCAGGCCACTCTTAAACAGTTCGAGTATTGGGGCGATATTTCGTTGGAGGTGGAAGAGGGTAGTGGTAGCCTGGAGGACTGGAGTGCACTCTATAACAACATGAACAGATGGTAAGGAGCAGAGCCCGGATTCGAATGAGCGATCAATCTTGATCGACGACCAGGCTGTTTTATTGTATAATTAAATGGAGTTGAAGAAAATGAGTCCGATATGATTAAAAGTATTAGGAAAAAGCCGAATCCGTCGAAAGGCGGAAATGGAAATTCACGGATTATAATGGCCGGACAGCCTTGGAAAAGAGGCGTTCGGCCTTTTTTTTCTGGAAGATGCTGAGAAAAGAGGTTGAATTGTAACTAGAGATCGTGAAATCAGAGCATTGGCATAAAGCGGAGAATGTGCAATGAAACGGGCCAACAAAAGAACAACAGAGAAAAAACACATTACCCGAGATACCTTCGATTTTGTTTTCCTTTTCATCCTGCTTTTACTGATATCGTTTTCAATCTTTATCAATCTGCGCATCGTCAGAAATCATGCCCATGAAATCGCCATTTCCCAGGCAAAGACAGTTTTCGACTATATCGTATTAATCCGGCGATGGAACGCCCAGCACTTCGGTGTTTATGTCAAAGTCACCGAGGCTACCCGACCAAATCCGTATTTATCAGTACCTGAGCGGGATGTGATTTCACAAAAAGGAACGCGGTTGACCATGATCAATCCGGCCTATATGACCAAGCAGATCGGCAATCTATCCTCTAAAACCGAGAACATTCAACTCCGTATCACTAGCCTCACTCCCATAAACAGTGAAAACAGCCCGACTCCTTGGGAACGTACAGCCATGGAAAGCTTAAACAAGGGCACTCCGGAAAAGGGTGAATTTGTTAATGATAAAAAGATCTTTCGCTATATCGCCCCATTGATTACCGAGAAAGCATGTTTGAAATGTCATGAGCAGCAGGGTAACAAGCTCGGTGATATAAGGGGTGCAATTACCGTATCGTTGCCGGCCAGTAAAATCATCGATAATTGGAATTTCTCGATCATCAATATCCTGTTGACACATGGAGTTGTTTTCTGTATTTGCTGCCTCGCGTATATCGGTATTACCCGGAAACAGCGGCAGTTGATGGAGTTAAAGGTTGATCAGGCAGGCAACGAACGAGCAGATGAATTCAAGGCGGCCTTCATTGCCAGTCTCAGTCATGGCCTTCGAACACCGATCAATGTTATTGCCGGTATGGAACAGATGCTCGACGATAAAACAATGACACCAAAACAGCAGAAATATATTAATAAAATCCGAGATGCCAGCAGCCAGTTGAAAATGCTGATGAACAGTATGCTTGATTTCTTCTACCTTGATGGTGGCAAAGTTAAACTGAGCCTGAAGCCCACTGATCTTGAGTATATCGTTGTTGAAGTTGTCCAGGGCCAGAAAGAGAAAGCAGAGAATAAAGGGTTGCGGATAGGTATTGAAATCGACAAAAAGATACCAAAATATTTTTTGGCCGATGGTGCACGAATCGGACAGGTACTGACATATCTAGTCGATAACGGTATCAAGTTTACCCAGACCGGTGGTGTGTCGGTAAAACTCTCTGCGATAGCTGAGAAATCAGATCGTTACCGTGTCATGATCACTGTTGAAGACAGCGGCATCGGTATGGGTCCTAAGGCGATTCGGTTGATTAACCACAATTTTGTTCAACTGGATCAGTCAAACTCAAAGGCTTATGAGGGGATCGGTGTCGGCCTGACACTGAGTCACCATATAATCAATAAGATGGGTGGTCGTCTCAGCATTAAGAGTGATGTCGGAAAAGGGACTCGGGTGCAGGTAGAGTTGCCTCTGCAAAAGACGGAAGATGTCGGCAAGGAAAAATCTGTAAAAACAACGGCTCACTCAACGATTGATGACTCTCCAACTGTTGAGACGGCAACAGAAAAGAACGAATTGAGTCAAGAGGAATGTAAACAGCTTATCAAAGAACTTGAGAACTTAAAGGAACTTGTAGACAGCGACTATTCCAAGGCGCTCACCCTCCTGTCATCAATGGTGGCGGCTTATGGCCAGTCGAGATACAGCGATGCCATTGACTCGATCTCGCAAAAGATAGCAAGATTTGAAACGGATACGGTTAAAAAAGATTGTAAAGCGCTTCGCCAGGAACTGCAGTCTCGTATGAAATCATAGGCGGCCTCCTCAGTGTCGGTGTACCCTTACGATGTTAATGAAAATGGCAGATGGGGAAGAGCGGTGCTGATTATCCCATATTTCTCAGAATATCCTGATTCCTCAGCTTACGGATTCTTCTGGTAGTGTTGGCCCGAGCATGGGTGCTATTGGCTGTCTCTCCAGAGAAATGAGGAGAGGTTACGGGTGAAATGTTGGCAAAAGTTGGGTGTCTGAATAGTGTTGTCCCGAATCTCTGCTTTGCCCCCACATCATAGCGTAACTGCCAAATGATTGTGCCATTCTATCGATCACAGGTGCATACGTCTCAACCAGATAGTCTCTTACAGTTTTGCTCATTTCTCGTGGAGGAGACATGTTGACACGGGTTTTATTGTCAATAACCGATTCCTCAAATGGAGGGACTTCCAGAAATCTCGTGATATCTGATAATAGTCCTACCGGGTTATCATGAATAGCATCATAGAAGCCAATTAAAATTTGTGATGGATCAAAGTGTTGTAAGTAGGTATCTATCGTTCGTTCATAATCCCCCCGCAACAGCATATCAGGCATTTTCAGTTCTGCTATGATTCTATCATCGGAATCGATGATATCTTTATCTATAAAGCCCCTGTCAGCGTGAAAACGAATAGCGGACCATGCTCTCTCTACAGGATCACGGATCAAAAAAATGATTTTTATATGAGCATTAATTGCGTTGATTTTCGCTAAATCGCTACTCTTCAGTATCGAGTAGGATGGTGTAATTTCTCCACAGGCCTTATGAGAAACTGCTTGAGAAAAAAGACTTTTGTACCAGTTGTCATTGTAGTAACCAAAAGTCCATTTCATACACCAGGCGGCATGATGAAAATCACCTTGCGCAATGAACTTCAGAATATTCCAATTGTTCACCAGCATTGTGGGCAGTTCCCACGGCTTCAACCCGAGAACTCTTGAGAAAGGAGACGAGGTTGCCAGGTCATTTGGGCTTGAATATTTGGGAGATCGATCGAAGTAGTGTAATTCTTTCCTATACGGAATCCAGATGTCTGGATGCTTGCTGAGCTCTCTGAATAGCCAGGTTGTACCTGCCTTATGTGCTCCGATACAAATGAATGTCGGTTGTGTTGTCTCTGTTCGGTGTGACGTTGTTTTATAGGTCATTTCACCCACCGACCAATGAAATGGTCGATTTCATCCTGTGTGTAAAAATGGCAAGCAAGCTCATGCTTTATCATAGAAGACCAGAGCTGTATCATCCTCGAAGCCTAATCGCAGTTTTTTAACATGGCGCTTTAGAGTCAGCGCCCGTTCTTTTCTTAGTTCATAGGTGTTGCTTTTCTCTTCATCATGCCAGGTGAGGGAAAAATCGTGATTATTGGGAAAGATAACACCAAATTTTTGGTGGTTCTTTTCCACAATGGAACTTGGAGTAATGTAAAATGGGTGGACATTGGCAATGCGGGTTATAGTGTCCCTGTTCCTCTCGACAAAGTCGAGGGTGTCCTGGAAATCCTCTCTTGTCTCTCCGGGGAAACCAACGATCAGGTTAATATGCGTCTCAATACCGGCTTCATGGATCATGGACAGCACCTTTTCTGCCTGGGAGATCACAAAATTCTTATTAAAAATTGACAGAATTGTATCTGAACCGCTCTCGATCCCCAGCCTCAGGGCGCAACAGCCGGCCTGTCTGAATTTTTCAAATATTTGTGTATCCAGGTCCTCGATAATACAGAAATTGGCGATCCATTCAATCTTCAATCCTTCACGGACGATACATTCGCAGAAGGTCTCAAATTCTTGTATAGAGTTGCTCACAGCCAGGTCGACAAACTCGAATGTGTGGATGTCGTACCGATTGTAATGATATTGTACTTCTTCAAATATCAGTTCTCCTTTTCGAGCTCTATAACGGGGCCAGACAATCCAGTCATTGCAGAAGTAACAACGATTCATACAACCGCGGCTGCCGATTAGGGAAAGACGTTTTTGACGGTACTTTTCCAAAGTAAATTCAGAAAAATCGGGAAAAGGGATCGAATCGATGTCAGAGATTGGAGGAGCTTTAATAATTATATCTTTTTCTTTGTCTTGCTTCTGGTGTTCAGAGGACCTGAGTTCCGTCAGGATGTCTACCAATGACTGCTCTCCTTCTCCCTGGACAAAGATATCAACAAGCCGCTTCGGGATGCGAATCCGTTCACCTTCAATCGAACAGCCATGTCCGCCAACAATAATCGTACCGGAGAAACCATTGTTTCTCAGTTTTCTCATAAATTCTATGGTGGCATAAATATTGGCTCTGTTGATGGACAGACCGACAACCCCAATACCTGTTGAGATGAGATATCTTGCCCAAATATATAAATAGCCGGAAATGGCTGGCTTGATTTTTTTGTCGAAAAATTCTTTATCGGTCCAGTAAAAGAGATTGGCAGAGGACCAATATTTTTTCTTTTTTTGTAAAACGCTGTGAAACAGTTCTATGTTCAGATCAAGTACGAGCGGTTGAAAATCATGAGATCTTAAGAAACGTGATATATACGCAAGGCTCAATGGCGGCATATCACAGTCCCATGCCGGACAAATTACCAGTGCAATATCTTTGTTTCGGTCAGATAACGCCCGCCGTCTCAAAGAATACCGAACGGCCCAATATTTTGGCATCAAAGAGTTAAAAGAGACCATGGTTTTTTTGGGCAAGGGAATAAATTCAATTTACAGTCAATTAACTGCTTTCGTCTGGAGAGTGGATAGTACCATAGTTTGTAGATCATCAACCGTCTCATTTTAGAAATGCTGATTTTTCAAGACCCCAACTGTGTTAGTTGATCAGCTTTCCGGTTGCTTGGACCACTGGGCAATGAAATGGTTGATTTCATCCTGTGAGTAAAAATGTTTGGTAAATTTTGTTGAATAAATATTGGCGTAAGCCTGGGGGCTGAGTGTGAGTTGATCTTTGACAAATTGCATTTCGTCTGCGTATTTCTTTTCGCTTCCTCTGTTTGTTTGTATGAGGTCCTGTTTGATTTGAATCCCCAGGAAATCTAACATTGCCTGAGTAAAGCAGCTGCTGAGTTTTTCGAGTTTGATGACCAAGATGTCGATATTGTCATGGTGTAAGATCGAATAGCCCTTTTCTTTGTCAAAGGGATAGTTGTAGATATCTACGGACAGGGCAGGCTCAAACTCACCTTCAAACCAATTTAAACAGAAGATGACATCAAGCAGGTTGTGGCTGATTTTTTTCTCAATCAGTTTAAGAGCCACGTCTATCTTCAGCTGGTTTCGGGAGTCAATCAGGTGGGTATCGGCCAGTTCGATATTTTGAAAGAAGGATGATATTTCTCTGGCGATTGGATCACGGACAAGGGTGATCACTTTGAGCTTGGGTATTTCCCCGCTATCGAGTTTCTTTCGTAATAGTTGACAGCGCTGCAAGTGCATATGGAAAATGGAATCCCGGGTTGACGCATAGATTTGTCTCGCTCTTGCTAATCCTTCTTTTGAAAACCAGTGGATATGAAAAACAGGGTTGGAAAGTGACGACTGTTGTAATGCTTCTGTAATTGAGGTAGAGCCGACTTTTCCCATTTGATAAATAAGGATGGGAGGACGTTTTTGAAAATCAATCGAGTTGATTCTCAGTTTCTCAAACCATCCATAGAGGCGGAACAGGAGCGAGCGTCCGGTCACTTGATCGAGTAGGTTTTTGGTACCCATTACTATTCTCTACTCCTCATAGAAATATTCATAATGCGCCAGAACAGCCATGGAAAAGAGGATAATCCAGAAAATCAGCTCTTCGGTTGGAAACCGTACACCCATCATGGAAACCCAACCGATAAAATTGGTTCCCGGAAAGTCCCACCACTCAAGCTGCAGAGCAGCGATTTCATAGATCAGGGTAACCAGGAAAAAATAAAGGCCCACTTTCAGATAATCAAGTATGACATCCGGATTTGTTGCCAGTCTGACAAGCAGAGGCAGAAGAAGTAGAAGAGTTCCCCACCAGAGGTAAAAGTAGGAGAACTTTAAGATATGGGGGGCGTAGAGATAAAGAAGAGTAAAGACTGTGAACAGAACAGCTATGCTGAAAGAAAAAAGCAGCGATCGGGAAGTCCAGACCTTCTTTTTTTTGTTATCGGTAAAATATTCATAAAAAAGAATTACAAAATAGATATTCAAAACTGCCCAGAGAATCACTTCGATGGCGACATATCGGAAAAATCTCAGCTCAATAATAGAGTCTGGAACAATCCACTGGAGATTGATGTTGGCCATGCAGTCGATAGCAATGATAAACGGGATACCGGTGGCTAGCGAAAAATACAGCGCTTTTGGCACAAACAACATTGTCTTCAAGCTGAGATAGAGTGACGGCAGGCCGTAAAATAGAAAGACGGAAAAAAAGGCGTTGAGCTTGAGTTGGTGCGATAGAACGTAGCAGACGACGGGGTATAAATAAAATACGATCAACTCATATTTCTTAGGCTGTAAAAGGGTCATAGATAATCCAGGTTACAAACGCTTTTCCCACCATTGGTCAAGTTTATGGGTAAACCATCGGAACATGTCAGAATAGCAGAGAACCTTGTCATGCATGACCAGATTGTGGATGATGTTGTCGCAGTTCAGACAACCGGTGAGGCCGGCTCCATCATCACCCATAACCGAGAAATAGGGCTCCGACTTGCTCAGTGTCTTACCATTGTGACGAAAGGTCTCGTACCGTGGTGAGTTCCAGATGTCGATAAAGGGTTGTTCATTGAGGTTGCCCAAGGGCAGCCGGTGTCCTTTACAGCAGGGAACAACCCGGCCATCCGCCATGACCCGTGTAAACGTCCAGCCGATATAACAGGGGATTTTATCAGCGGCGCGTTTATCGTAAACACCTTCTTCCACTTCAGGCTGGCACATTTTTGCGTAGAACTCGTGAAAATTGGTTACATGGATAGTCCGGCCCGTTTCAGGTTCGATATACTGGTTATGCTTATCTACCAGTGGCTTGATTTTTTTAAGACTCTGGGTAACAATCTGATGTTGCTCATGGGAGAGAAGCAATGAATCGGTCCTGCCGGGAACCGGGTCGACAATGGTGAAATGGACCTCGTCGGCACCAACATCAAGGGCCAGTTCGAGCATGGCTTCCACTTCATGATGATTGTGACTCATTAAAACGTTGTGAATAAAGATCCGTAAAAGCTTATCTTTTCTGCTAGTTGTTATACGTTTGAGATTGGCAACAATTTTCTCAAAACCTTCCGCTTTCTGGTTGGGATGGGTTTTTATATAGACTTCCGGTGAGGCGGCCCAAAGGCTCACAGTCAGCAGATTGACATGTAGATCGATCATCAGTTTGAGTAACTCTTCATTCATCAATGAGAAGTTGGTATTGATATCGATTTCGATATACTTATCTTTGTCTCGGAGATAGCTCAGGATATCTTTGAACCGGGGATGCATCATCGGTTCACCGCCCCCGGTAAATTTAATAAACCGTGCACCGCCAAGCCTGGCCAGATCATCGATGAAGCCGGTTATTTGTTCATAGGAAAGGGTTTTCTGAAGATACTCATTGTTAACACCTTGTTGCCGCACAAGGGGAGATCGGTCCCAGCAGGCGATACAGTTGAAGTTGCAGCGGTTGGTGATATCAATATGAACCGATTCCGGGCCGATGAAAGCTTGTCTGCCGTCTCCTATTCCATCTATGAACGAGTAATCAATTTCATTTTTCTCAACAACAATGGTTTTGCGGCTGGCATAGCTTGTTAAGAATTTTGACAGAATATCAGAGCGATAGATGTGCAGAGGATAAAAGATATTATTTAATAAATATTTTAACTCCCGGAAATAACCACTTAATAGAAGCCGCCTGAACCCTCGGGATGTGCCAAACAGATCACCAGGTTGATACTGTATATGACGGTGCCGGACATGCTGGTGCAACTGATTCTGAAGCAGTTTCCTTTGGTAAAAGTTGTTGCCTTCATCACAGGACCAGCTATTGATTGATAGAATATCATCTATCCGAATGGCATACTGTTCTCTGTCTGTATAGAGCCGTGTTGAGGGGTAGACAAGCAGGTCATGGAAATCCTTTACCGCATAAATAGCAGGAGGTCGATTGCGGGAGATAAAGTCAAACGATTCCAGCAGTTCTTTTTTATATTCACCTGGGAAACCGGATATCAGCGATATTCCGCATCTGATCCCGGTCCGGTTGGCCCGATTCAGCAGCTTGTCAATATCATTTGCTGCAAAACCGGCCTGAAAACGGGAGAGAACACTGTCGGATCCGGAAACCGCGCAGATACTGAGTGTATGGCAGCCCGATTCTTTCATCATTTCAAGGGTCGAGTCGGGCAGGGCCGGAACAGCGGTTGTCTCGGCCGACCAGGAAATGTCCAGCTTGTTTTCAATGAGCTCGTTGCAGAGATCAATGGCAAGCTGGGGGTCAGCGTTTATCGGAGCGCCACAAAAGTAAAACCGGCTGATCCCCAATCGATTTATATGACTGGATAGCTCTTCTGTGATTTCCGATACGGGGCGGATTTTGCAGGTTTTGTTATGGATACGCTTTTTACAGAACAGACAAGTACCGCTGCAGCCGGAGCCAAGTGAAATTGGAAGGATCTTCCCCCGATACCAGTTCAGCTTGAACTCGTTGAATGTGGGAAAAAATGAGATTATCTCATCCTGCTTTTCTTCTGTATGATCGATGCCTGCTTCAGCAATGTTTTCACCCTTGTTGATCTTGTGCAACAAAGAGGTTGGGATGGATGATACGGGGTCGGTGAGAAAAGTATCAATCTGGTCGAATAACTTCCGCAGAGCCTCTCTTTGAGATTTTTTAAGGCAGGAAAAGCCAAACAGGACGACCTTGAGGTCCGGTAGCTGATTCTTTAACCGTTTGATAAACTCACAACCGAAAACCTCTTTTGGGTATGAACAGTCAGCCAGCAGAAGAGTCGGCTGCTTCCGGACAATTGAGGTGACTGTCCGGTCGATGAACCTGTCGTTATCAGTAAGAAATTGGGTGAGTCGATCCTGATCGTGCCAGTGGTGCTGATTAATGGTAAACCAGGTGGATTGAAAACGATCTCTGGCGTGCAGTCTGAGAGAAAGATTCAGATCGACAACCGAAACATTGAATCCGGCATGCTTGAGGCCCGTTGCCAGAATTGCCTCCTGTAGAGGCGGAAATTCAATGGATTCCGGAGGAAAGTGGACAATGACAATCGTTTCCATCGTCTCCTCAACTGGATACTCTTTCAGAGCTTCCTGGTGATGAATCAGCTCGACAACCCATGATAGTGACGGATAGCACAGTGAAAAGCCTGGAGTAGGACCTGGGCGCTGTTCTGCCAGCTCAGTTTTCTCTTTGCCCTGATTCTGGCCTGTTTTCCAAGCCGTATACGCAAGCTATCATCATCTAAGAGCTTTTCAATTCCCAAAGCCAATTCGCTCACATTTTCAGGTTCGGTCAGGATTCCGCAGTCACCAATCATATCCGGCACCCCGCCGACACGGCTGGCGACAATCGCTTTTCCCGATGCCATATATTCAACCACTTTTAATGGACTTTTGCACATCACCTGCGAGTTGTTTTCAAAGGTAGCCACCACAACATCGGCTGCAGCGATAAATTGTGGCACCATATGATGGGGAACTGTATTGGTGAACAGAACCTTGTCGTTGATGCTAAGCTCGGCGCTTACTTCTTTTGCATGCTTAAGTTTGTCGCCGCCGCCGACGATAACAACCTGGATGTCATCCCGGTTGGCCAGAACCCGGCGGACCGCTTCCAAAAAAAGGTGGACATAGTTGGAGCCGCTCAGCTGTCCCTGGTAGAGGACGATTCGTTTATCGATCTTATATAGACGGCGGACCTCATTGCCGTCGATATTGGGTGAGAACACATCCATATCGGCGCCGACAGGGATGAAAAAGGTACGCTCACCTGGGAATTTCCATTTCCCTGCCAACTCCTGAAGACCTTTGCTGGCAACTGAAACAGTATTAACAACTTTAAGCAGATGTTTCTCCATCTGCTTAAAATAGACCCATGAGCCGATGGGGTTATGGTTGTCTTTTTCAAAGATAGCCTGCTCCCAGTCATCCCAGTCGTAGTGGAGTGGTTTTCTCTGGAAATAGGCTGCCATGGCAGCCGGAACGGCTGCGTAGTTGGAGCATTTCTGGAAATGAACCACATCGGACCAGTGGGCGATTCTGTTCATTCGATAACAGTTATGGAATAGCCTTCTGGGATCCCTGTGAAACGGGATGGTCCTGAATGGAAAGTCCTGCTTTTTTACGGCGTCCCGAAGTTTTTGTTTGGGATTGAAGAGGTGGTAAATAAGCTGAACTTCGTGTCCGGCCCTGACAAGCTCCTGCGCGAGATAGGTGATACGGACTGTCCACGGCTCCAGATCGTGGTAGATGTCGTGCGGGTGGACCATCATTATTTTCATGATTTCTTTCCCTTCTTCTCTCTTCTGATTAGCCATAGGTGAAAAATATGACCGAAGATAGTGAGATTGAGCAGATAGTAGAGGATGGGAAAGCCAACAAAAGGACGGTACAGCTTTTTTACTAGAAGGCGCGGAGATGCGAGAAGAGCGAGGCCTCTGGGACGACTATTAATCAGTCGTATCATTTCCACTTCCCGGCGCCACATTCGCATTTGGCCTCTGTCGTGCTTCAACTGGTCTTGCAGTCGGCTGACCAGCTCTTTGGCAAAGAAATGTTTAGCTACAAAGGGGGATATTGTTCGATTGGACCAGGGATGTCGGCAGAATTGATCAAGGTCCGTTATGGTTCTGTCACGAAGAAGGCGCTCTTCAAACAATCGTCTGGCATTGCTTGAGAAGGAGTTGATATCAATTGTGTCCTGGACGATTTCTTTTGTCAGTTTAGCGAGCCGATCCAGGTCGTTGCTGTCGATAATCCAGCCGGCCTTGTATGTGCTGATCAATTCGGCGAGTTCTCCATGGGGGCTTGTAATAACCGGCAACCCTGCCCGTAAATAGGCTACTACGCGTGATGGAAAGGCCAGTTCCCGTTCCGGGTTATGTTGCCACAGGTCAAGAGCGACAGTGGCTTTGGCCAGCTCCCCTGTCAACTGTTCAAAATCAACCGGCTGATGCTTAATCAGTCTCTTGATCTCCAGCATACCAAGCTTTCCTGAAGAGTCGGCCGAAGAGTTTTCGTTGATGGAGTCGGAGTAGGGGGCCTGTGAAGTAAAGAGGTGCAGGAATCCAATGTCCTGTCCGGCAAGTTCGTTACAGACGGTTTGTATCTGCCGATCACCGGCAAGCCACGGCCAGTCGTAGCCGGCAACTATAAAACGGCAATCGTCGCTTTTTTTTGATTTTTTCGTTTCAGGAGGCAGTGAATAGGGGACAACGCCAATAGCGAGGTTGTCCGGTTTGATCCCGGCCATCAACGCCCAGGCGGTAAGATAACTTTTCTGCCGTTTTGATCCGGCGATGATATAGTCGGTCTTGGCAACAGCCTCAAGCTTGGCAATTGAGTCCCGAAACAACTGGTCACGACTGCGATAAAAGTTTTCCAGCACCAACGGACCGTTCATATCAATAACTGTCGGAACATCGCAGTTTCCAGCAGCGCAGGCCAGACCCCAGTTACCGAACAGAACGATTTCAGCCCCGGTCTGTCTGACAATGTTGGCGATATTGGAGCCGTCATGAGCCATTTGGCGGCTTATGCCGGTCTGCTCCCTGGTCAGACAATCCTGTGGTACAGAATAGGCGACCTGATGGCCACAATTCTTTAACGCTTCACCGAGATTCAGGGCCCGCAGGCTGCCGCCTGTTGTGGGTTTACCCGGCTCAGGCAGAGCCTGACAGGTCACGACCAGGATATTTTTGCTGGTTGGATCGTCGGTCCTTTTCTCAGAGAAGCAATCTATTATTGAAAGTATTTCCGATGACGTGGAAGCGGGATCGTCCGATGGCTGACCGGCTATGTCCTCCGGCCCGTTGGAAAGCTTGTAAGGAACCGGTCTTGGCCATTCACCCTGTTGTTCGGCTGGTTTGGAAGACGTTTCGTCCAGAAAGGTGCGGCCCACCTCAAATCCTTCTCTCTGGGCCACTTCCAACACTTTGGCCAGCCGTTTCTGCCGTATCTCAAAGGTGTTACTGTCCGGAATAAACCATTTATCGTTGGGTTCTTTTTCCGGCAGGACGATACCGAAATCTTCCGTTTGTTTCTGCAGAGGTGTATCAGCCACAATCTGTAGGGATGAAACACCATCCAGCCTGTCGATATACTGACTGTTTTCCTCCAGAAAATCGATTGTCCTTTCAAAGTCCTGGTCGCTCTCTCCGGGAAAACCGACCAGAATATTAATGGCCACTTTAATTCTGGCTTCATGGGTTCTGCGGATCACTTTAGCGGCGGTTTCGGTATCACAGAGTTTTCGCATGGAAGTCAGGATATTGTCTGATCCCGACTCGATACCGTAAACCAGTGTGTGGCAGCCTGCACGGGACATTCTTCTTAGTAAATTGGTGTCCATCGACTTCAAGGCGATGGCTTCGGCTGACCAGGTGATTTTCAGTTTCTTCCTGATAATGGTATCGCAGATCTGAAAGAGTTGTTTGGGGTTGCCGTTGATTGCCGAATCATAGAGTACAAAGTTAGTGATTTTCAGGTTTCGAACAGCATGCCCCAGTTCGCTGATGATGGAATCGGTGGAGCGCATTCGATAGGGTCCCCACAAGGCCCGCTCCTTGCAATAGAGGCAGCGGCCGATACAGCCCCGGCTCCACATGACGGCAAGACTCGATCTGCCGTACAGATCGATATCAAAGTGTTTGAATGTGGGAAACGAGATGGTGTCAAGCTCAGGGCGGGCGATGGGTTTGTCCAGGTGAAGGGAACGGCTTGTTATCACCAGGTTGTCGAGATTTTTCGGTTGTTTTCCCTGCCGCAGGGAGTTGACCAACTGCCAGAGGGTATGCTCTGCTTCACCGGTGAGGAAGTAATCAAAACCATTGTCTGAATGGTCCATAAGCATCTTTCTCTGGCCATAATCGGCACAGCCCGGACCACCGCCGATGATGATTTTATCAGGCGATTTTTCCTTTATGATTCGAGCGATAACAGCGGAAATGAATTCGTTGGGATCGACAATAGAGAAACCGATAATGGGAGCCCCTGATCCTACAATGGTCTCACATAGCCCGCTGATATGGTCTGGCCATTTTTCAAGAAGCTGATCGACGTTTTTTTTCTTTCTCCAGTAGGAGTCGTTTTTTGTTTTCCACAGGTGTCGGTCACTTCTTTCCACCTGTTTGTACAGCAAAACATTGAGATCACAGATTTCAGTGTTGATGTCCTTCTCACCAAGTGATTCGGCAAGATAGGCAAGACCAAGCGGCGGATTGAGCACACCCCAGGGCGGACAGATGGTCATCAGGATATCAGGAGCTTTTCCGGAATTGTTTGAGTTCACGCCTCTCTTCCCTCTAGCCCGGATTTCTCATGACATTTTGTTAACAATAAAAGTCGAAAAAATAAATTATTCATGATCAATATAAGCATGTTACGTTCTTAAGTCAGAGTGTTCATGAATAGTTCGGGCTAATCGTTGGTGCATCTCCATATTATGCATATGATTGTCGCATGTTTTACCGCAACCAATCTGGCTGAAATATTCCCTGTACTCCCGGATATTCTTGGCCCGTTTCCTGAACCGGTTATATTTTTCTGAAAACCAGATCTCCTTAAATGATTGCTCATGGAGGTCACCCATGGGGATGTTGACACCCCGACAGCAGGGGGCAACCTGACCATCGGCCATTACGCGGCAGAAGAGCCAGCCGATGTAACAGGGAATGGATTCCACCCGGTCCTCATCATATTGGCCGGTCTTGGCATGTTGGTCATTGATTCTGTCCCGAAATCCCTGGAAATTATCAAGAAGTATTTTTTCTTTGCCAAACAGTGTTTTGTTTTTTTTCTCGATGATATTACATGTCTGGTCAACAGCCTGCCGGTCATCGGCGGAGAGCAGAAGGGAGTCGGTACTGCCCTCTATGATGTCAACCACCGTAAAATAAACTGAGTCGGCTTGAACAGAAAGGGCGTAGTCGTACATCCCTTCCAAGCCTTTATAATTTACCTTTGAAATAACATTGAGCAGATTAATTCGGGGTGGTACAATTTTTTTCCGGAAGGGCAGCAGTGTTGAAGCCGTTTTTGTTTTTCGCTCAGCAATCCGATAGAGGGCCTGAGTAATTCGTTCAAAGGTTTTTCCCGATTTGTTGGGATGGGTTGCCACATATTCGGCACCATTGGATGCCCACAGACTGACGGAGAGTTCATCCACACCCGAGTCGACGATATCATCGGCCTGGTCGGCACTGACCATGTTCAAACTGGTGGTGACGGCGCAAAAGATATTATGCTGCTTCACCGCTCGAATCAGTTTGAGAATATCTTTGTGAAGGAAAGGTTCGCCGCCGCCGGTAAAACGGATGATAGAGGTACCAAGGGCCGCCAGTTCATCTATGAGGGAGAGAACAACATCGGTCTTAAGCTGCTGTTTGTGCCATTCCGGTTCCGGCCGGTTGTTTCCAAGCAGGGGAGAGCGCGTCCAGCAGGCAATACAATCGTTGTTGCAGCGATTTGTCAGGTCAATAACAACATGTTCCGGACCGGTAAATGAACGGGAGCCGTGGGCGATGCCGTCGATGATGAGTTGTTCCTGTGTGGTTGGCATGCTGTTCATCTCGGTTGGGCTTTCAAGAGGACCAAGTGCTGTGCAGCACAATGTTTTTCTGGCGGACGTCTCATTCTGAACAGGCCAATAGTTATTGTCTTATTAAAAACTTACATACCTTTAAGCCGATATACATAACTTGCGTACTTGAACGCCAAACGCTGAAAAGGAGTCAACAGCCCGAATCTGCCGGAGAGTCGTCTGTTGCGTTCAATATCGTCGCATCCTCGGTGACAGCCGATTTTTGTGGAGTTAATATCGTTGCCGATAAGGGTGAAATAGGGATCAGTGGGGTCGCCGACGGCTGTTTTCTGCCGGAATTCGAACTGTTTTTCACCGTTCCATACTTCCTTAAAGGAGGATTCATGCAGGTTGCCCACAGGAATACGGTGTGCTTTCAGACAGGCGTTGACATTGCCGTTTGGCAGAACTCGGGCAAAATTCCAGCCGATAACGCAGGGGATATCGACAAGCATCAACTTGTCGTATTCACCTTCAGCAGCTCCGGCTTCCGTCAACCGCCGTTTAAATTCCTTCATGTAGATTTCGGTGTCGGCTCCTTCCGATCGTTGTTTCCGCTCAGAAGACTCACATAACTCCAGTATTTTCTGTCGCTGTTCATCGCTGAGTAGAAGCTTGTCAGTACACCCGGGAATTACATCGGCCACGGTGAATTCAGCGGCGTTAACTCCCAATTCATAAGCCAGTTCAACCATCTTCTCAATTTCATGATAATTGAGATTCATGATCACATTGTAGAGCTTGATATGGGGCGGGCCGTCTTTTTTTATGGCAACAAGATGGTTCAGAACATCGATAATTCGTTCAAAATCAGCTTCTGTTTTGTTAGGGTGGCAGGCGACATATGTTTCGGGCGTTGCCGCCCAGAGACTGGCAATGATGTGATCAACCCCCATGTCGACGAGCTGTTCGGCCCGCTCTTTATCAACCAGGGTGAAGTTGGTGTTCACATGGCAGCACATTCCCAGTTTTTTAATGTGGGCAATGATTTCGATGATTTCGGGATGCATGAACGGTTCACCACCACCGGCAAGGTACACGTTGGTGGTCCCCATGGATGCACTGTCGTCAAGGAGCTGTTGAATGATCTCGAGGGGAAGCGACAGATCCCGCTCATCCTTGGAGATTTTTTTGTCTCCCAGAAGTGGAGAGCGGCACCAGCAGGCGATGCAATTATTGTTGCATAAGTTGGTTGGGTCGATCTGCAGCAGTTCCGGGCCCTGGAAGGCCCTCCTGCCATCAATGATGCCGATGAGATCCTTGTTATTGTTGCAGAATGCGATGAAGTCTCTCAACATTATTACGTGAGTCGCAGAGCGGAATCAGAATTGAGGGCAACGGAAGAGAAGCCCGTCGGAAGTGTCTTTCTCAATGAAATAATTCTGATCGTGAAGATGCTGGAATAAGGTCTTAACGGCCGGCTCCAGGTTCAGGATCCTGCAATATTTCATGAAACCGTTCATTTGCTCATCCCAAAACTCAATAATTTCTTTATTGGTACAAAGTCCAAATATATTCATGCCGGGATCATCATCGTCACGGTCCAGGTAGTCGTCATAAACCTGGAATAAGGTGCCGAATATCTCGCCGCATTTTTTTGCTTCATGCAAATTATTGTCGTCGATAAACGGCAGTCCAAAAGAAAGGGCAAAAAGTGATCCGGTCTTTAGAATAGCCATCTCTTTATAGCGTTCAATTGCTCGTTCTTTCGGGAGGTACCGTTGTTCCATGATGATGCCGGTGACAAGTTTTTTCATCGCTTCCACAATCTGGGCAATTATCTTGTCGCTATGTGTGAAAGTCAGACAATAATCGATGGCTTTACAGACAATGAAATCACCGATCAGAACAGCCTGGGAATTGGGAAATAGATTGTTCAGTGTTTTCACTCCGCGCCGATATTGATCTTCATCGATCACATCATCATGGATCAGTGAGGTGTAGTGTAACAACTCGATGACAATACCATAGTTAAGGCATTCATCCTGGGAAAAATCGCATTGGTCAGCTATCAGGACAGGTAAAATACATCTGAGGCGTTTGGCGTCGTTACTGAGCAGAATTTCGTTGGCCGTATCTATAAATTCAGCCAGCATGGGATGCTCATTGCTGGCTTTTGTATAATCGGTCATCCTCGCATGGATTTCATTTCTAATTCTATCCATGCTGCTTATGAGGTCAGTACGGTCTATTCCCGTCCAAGCTTTATTCATTGTTGTTTTTATGTTATTGCCTGACAATGTCATCAGTTCACTTAATTGTTTTTAGATAATTCAATATGAGAATTTAATCGCAAAGGTGGGGATTATATTGCCAGGTTGTATTCAACAGTATCATATTGTTAAAACTATAGGTTCTCTTGCCAAACTAACAAGCAGTCGTTTTTGATTATATAGGCTGGCAAAATTTCTGTGTCACCGTTAAGAAAAGGTACTCAGCATATCTCAGGGTAACTACTGCTTTTTATACTCTGTCTTGATCAAATAGCCTAAGATTTTTCAACCAAGCGGTTGAGTTGCCTATACCTACAATATGTAACAAAAAAAAACGACTGTTTTGTTTTTCTATATTTGCCTGTTCAAAACTATAAAAAAAACATAACTTATTTTTCCCGGTTCAAATTGCTGTCAGTGATTATAGCGTTGATAACGCTTTCCTATCGGTGATACAGACCCGGGCTGCCCATGGTACGTAAGGCGTGATACAGATTCCGCCTGAAATCTCTTCTGTCCCATATACCCTGAATTTGCCCTCTTTTGAGTGCATTGACAGCCATATGATAATCCGGTGGAATATCAATTCCTGTTGTTTCTCTGATGACCCTTGGTCCGGCAAAACCGACCCGTGAGGACTGAATGGCAAACTGGTAGGGAGAACAGCCGAGAAAGGAGGCCACCGGCCCGGCATAGGAGTTGTTGTCATACACAACAATGTAAAGTCCACCGGCATCGATATATTCACGCACGGCCATGGTACATTTGGGCATCTGGATGACTCCCAGGGTTCCCTCCTGGATCCTGATCCCTCCTGTTGTATGAACATAGGAAAGCAGCGGTCGCTTTTTGCGCCTGGCCATATCGCAGGCCTGCACAAATTTCTCTCCCTCAGCAGAACCCACCGTACCGTTTCTGAAATCCGAGTAGAGCATAGAGACAACGATCCGAGTATCGTTGATTCTGGCGTGAAAGGTTAAATTCCCGGAATGTTTTCCGGTCTTATCTTCGGCCAGTTGCAGTCGTTTTGTAAAACCTGCATACTTGAGCGGATTTTCAGATGTGAAACTTGAATTGAATTCCACTATCGATCCGGGATTAAAAATGTTTTCCAGATACCACATGTGCTCCAGCGGGAAATGGTGACCGCAGTTTTCACAGACACCACAGAACTCACCGTACAGATCGGGCAGCCAGAGATCTTTACAGCCGTACTTGTTCGAATTCGGACAGCTAACGGTCCGGTCTTCGTTGGCCAGAGGGCTGGTGTAGGTGTCGGTCAGTTCAAGGGGATCTCTTGTTTCAGCCGATCCGGCAACCGGGGCCGGTATCTTTCTACCCGCATAGGTGATCTGAGGCCTGGGCTTCTTCTCCCGCTGCTTGGCAAGGAAATCCAAGGCTTTGCTCAGTTGGCTGGTCACCCTCTGCAGCAAGACCGAACCTTCTCCCGACATATCCTTAAGTGCTTTCTGCAGCTGTTTCTGTTGTTTTTTAAGGACATCGTAACGGAAGGTATAATATCCTTTTTCCAGCCTCTCTTTGGTAATATTGTAAGCGCTGGCAAAGGCCGTAGGCTGCCCTGAAAACCCGCGGATAGCCATGTAGCGGTATTTTCTTGAACGAAGTTTCAATAGCCGTTTAATTTCCGATCTGTTCAGATCCCAGGGAATATCGACTTTGAGTTCCTGGGTATCCGGTTTATGTTTACGCCGCCTGATTTCTTTGGCCCTGATTGTTTGAAAGCTTTTCGACGACAGCACAACCTTGTCAGTTGCCCGCACCACTTCGGCCCTGAGCTTGGAAAAGAAGGAAAAATCGTCATGTTTGGCGCCCAGCGACGGTTCCTGGATAGTCCGGTTGATGGTGCCCAATTCAAGGTTGTCCTGGGCAGTCAATTTAAGGCGCTCGGCACACACCTCGATAAGCTCTTTAGGAACCTTTCCTCCTTCTCTGACTTTGCCTTCGATAGCGGCCGCTCCTTCGGGGGAGATGACCGAATAATACCCATGGGTCAGCATCAACCTGAAATCGGAGAGACCAACAGCCTCAGCGCCACCGGAGCCGCCTTCTGAAATAACGGAAATCATGGGGACTCGCAGCTTGGTCATGGTATAGATGTTTCGCGCGATCTGCTGGGCCGCACCCGGATACTCCTCCACCGGGAAAGAACCGGGAGTAAAGATGTAAAAATGGATGGGAATCCCTTCGGTTTCAGCCACCTTCATATACCGCATGGCTTTTTCATTGCCCCACGGTTTACACGAACCGCCGTTACGGTATTCTTCACCATGGCCGCACTCCTGTCCTATGACCATAACCGATGCCGTATATGGCTTGTTTTTAATTCGTCTGACAATAGTTGCTTTAGCGCAGATCATTGCCGGATCGATATTGGCATCTTCATGACCGCCGAGCTCAGTATAATCCTCATAGACGTTTTCTAGAATATCGGTAAGGGTGAATCGCTGGTTCGAGCGGACAATTCTGACTCGCTCCATGGGGGTGAGCTGTTCTTCGGCACGGTCCTCTAAAAAGGTGATGGAATCATCGAGTTTTCTGATGGCTCCAGCCAGTTCTTTTTCAGAGTAATCGTAAATGGATTGCTTCAGATCCTCGCAATTGCGTTTAAAACCCTCAAGATTACCCCATTCGGCGGAGTCCTTGATGTGGATCAGATAGTCAATCCTCTCTTCTATCTTCAGTAATTTTTTTTGTAAATCAGTCATTCGATAATTTGTATAATTTCAAGCCCTTAACGTGTCATCATTAACACGTTCTGGTCTATTGACTTTGTGATGGAGGATATAAAGCTCAAAATACGAGTAAACGATCCAGGTTTTCCTTGAGATAGTCCAGGTTGGTGATAATCGGTTCTCCGGCCGAGTTTTTACCTTGTATTTTTGTCTGCCTGATAAATTTTACTGCCCGTTTCTTAGCCTCGCTCATATCTTTTCCCCAAACCAGAGCCAAAGCAAGGTTGGGGTCAAAATCACTTGGGATTGAATATTCTCTGTCATAGGGGACATGGGAATAAACAACAGACCAGTCATGGTTGGGAAAAGAGAATTTGGTAATTTTTCCGATCCAGGGTGCAAAACCTCTTGTGGTATCTTCTGCCACGATACGTAGTTCTATGGATGCTCCTTTAAATTCAATGTCATCCTGGCTGTATCCCATTTTTTCACCCAGTGCCAGCCTGATCTGTTCCTTGATCAGATTCGGGTGTTTATCATTGATGTAACTGATCCGCGCGGATACGTCGTTTTCAACCTGGATACGGGTGTTCACTTCCAGCAGATAAGGTTGGCCCGACCGGGAAACAATCCATTCCCATGTGCCGACGTTATCATATTTGACATGCTTGGCCAGCTTCAGAGAATAATCGACAATCTGCTGTAAAACATGCTGCTCATCAAAATCGTAATCAAAGCACGATTTATCAAACCCGGGTGCCGCTTCCACCCGTTTCTGACGACCGGTCGACTGAATGGTGCAATTCCTGGAGCTGAAATGAACATGCTCTCCATGCCTGGAACAGACAAGCTGCACTTCCAGGTGGTTGTAGTCTCGCAAACACTGCTCGATCAGGACGCCGCCATCGCCGAACTGGCGTTTGGCATAGCTTTGCACTTGCCTGTAGATGCGTCTGAACGGTTCAATTTCATTTACTTCCTCAATACCCATCCCACCACCGCCGGCAGCTGCTTTTACCAAAATAGAAGGGTCATCAATCCCCTGGGCGAGCTGTTCATCCATCAGGTCCTTGGCAATCTCTTCAGCATCCATCTCATTGTAGATGGGGCTGTCGGTTCCCGGAATGGTGGGAATGCCCAGTTCATTGGCAACCCGTTTGGTGTTGATCTTGTCACCGAGATGTTTGATCACCTCCCAGTTCGGACCGATGAAGGTGAGCGGCCGGCTTCTTTGTGCTGCCCGCCTGGCAAAGCGAAAGTCTTCCGAAAAAAAGCCGTATCCCGGATGAACAGCAGTACAGTTCGTATGATCGGCCACCGCGAAAACATCGTTTGGGTCAGTGTAGCTGGTGATTCTCCAGGCATTCTGCTCAGGGCCGTCCATCCTGTTCTGTTGGACATGTTCTGAGTCTTTATCAGCTTCGGTATATACCACGACATAATCCAAACCAAGATCACGACAACTGTTCATAATCCTGATCGCAATTTCACCGCGGTTAGCTATGAGAACCTTTCCTTGCAAAATTCGCCTCTTTGTCTGATCTGTTTCGATACCTTCACCGATACACCTGGTCAAAGACAGGTGGTATGGTCAGTATCAAAAGAAAAACTACTATCTAGTATTGTTTAGTCTGTGAGGATTCAACGCTGAATGTCTAACCCGCATTTCCCCCTGCAAAAGCAACAGAGTAGCATACTATAATCGTCAAAAAATTAATATAAAAGAAAAATTAAAAACGGCGTTGTCTAGCAACCACATACAGGGTAATGAGCAGCTCTTGCTTCTCGCGGTTATTTCCATCTTGACTTTGAAATCGACTACTCACTAATATGATCAGTTACACTTGACGGTGACAATATATTGATGAGCAGTCCTATAAAAAAGAGTATAAATAGGAGAAGAAATGTCAAATGATACGAGCAGACAGGAAATGTCTGAGCAGGCTAAGGAGTTGTTTCTTAAACGTTTTCATTGAAGCCAGGCAATTGTTGGCGCGTGCGCCAAACTGTTCGAAGATGGAGATGTACCGGATGAATTGATCGCCGCCATGGCTCCATTCGGTGGTGGAATGGGCAGCTCCGGTCAGGTATGCGGTACGTTGTCCGGTGCTCTGGCGGTTATCGGCTACACTTTGGGAAAGACTTCACCCGAAGATAAAGATCATAAGCTGTTGTGGAAGATCAGCTATAAAATGGTCCGTCAGTTTGACGAGATCACCAAGGAGTATGGCGGCAACAATTGCGCCGATATTATTCAACTCAACTGGAAGGACATGGAGGCGGTAAAGAGTTTCTATAAGGACCCGGACTCCAACAGAAAGAATTGTGTGAAGGTCATACAGGCAACAAGCGACTATCTTCATCAATTGATTCATGAAAATTTCCCCCGGGAGGACGGTTCGAAGTAACCATGGTTTCTGTCACGGGTTTAGGATTCAATCAACGTTTGTCATAGGTAATGAGTTCGGAAGAAAAACATATTGAGAAGGGTTTTTTAAAACGGTTGTTGTCTGTCATCGCTCCCTGGAGGCCGCCCGACACGACTGAAGAGCTGGAAAGTGAAATCCAGGAACTGCTTGAAGATGGTGAGGAACAGGGGCTTATTTCCGAACTGGAAGAGCAGATGATCAAATCGATCTTCGATTTTCGGGACACAGCAGTTGTCGAGATCATGACTCCTGCCGCCAATATCATCAGTCATGATCTGGATCGACCGATTAAAGAGTTGATTGAAGTAGTCATTGATCAGGGTTTTACCCGTATCCCGATATATCATGGAAACCCGGATACCATAATTGGTATTCTTCATGCCAAGGACCTGTTGAGAATCTGTCACCTCCACAAAGATGAGGAAGTCGACCTGCATTCCTTTCTGATTCCCGCCTATCTGATTTCGGAATCAAAACCCATTGTTGATCTGTTAAGAGAGTTTCAACAGAGAAAAATTCATATGGCCATGGTTACCGATGAATTTGGTACCATTCGTGGATTAATCACCCTTGAGGATATTTTAGAAGAGATTGTCGGTGAGATCGATGACGAATACGATGTGGAAGAACGCTCCATCGAAGAGCTTGATGACACATCTGTCAGGATAAAAGGGATTGTCGATGTCGAAGGGGTGGAAGAACGGTTCGGTGTCGATCTCCCCGATGGGCCTTATGAATCGGTTGCTGGAATGCTCATTCACCGTTTAGGCCGTCTTGGAGCTGCAGGAGATCAGGTTGATATCGGCTCACTTCGTTTTACTGTTGAAACGGCAACGCAGAGGCAGATAAAGTGGGTGGTGATCACCAGGCTGAACCATGGAGATGAGGATAAATAGTATCCTGAATCCGCGAGTATTCGATAGTGCTGCATCTCGGCTCAATTTAACTGTCTGATAATAGTAAGTTATATCAGGCGGTTAAATTGAGTTCAGAAGCGGTGCTTATGGATACCCCGGAGGGAATGTTGTTAGATAAGGATAAGCAACATATAAATTGAGTATTTCTGTACAATATCAAGATATTATATATGGTATCCACGATTTCTGTCACGGATTTAGGTGTACGGCTGGAGCGTTATCCCGTTCTTCTATCACTGCTTACTCCGTTCCTCTGGTGGTTGGCTTATCCGGGAAGCGGCGGGCTGTGGCCGCTGTGTTTTGTTATGCTGACCCCGTTGCTGATAGGGCTGAATTACGCAAAGAACAGTTGGCAGGCAGCTCTTTGCGGTCTTTGTGCGGGTGTGGTCCATTACTGTCTGCTCCTCTATTGGATTGTCAATGTGATCAGCCACTATGGCGGTTTACCCTTGGTGGCCGCCATTCCGGCCTTTCTGCTGCTTGTCCTGGCCATGAGCGGAATACTGATTCTTTTCTGTGTTTTTTCCTATCAGATCACTCGCCATATCTCTATATTTCTGAGCATCTGGCTGATCCCGGCGCTCTGGGTCGGTCTCGACTGGCTCAGGTCCTTTCTGTTTACCGGTTTCCCCTGGATGGATCCGGGTTATGGGCTCTGGAACCAGGTCGGGCTTATTCAGGTGGCGGATCTTACGGGTCATCATGGGATCACCTTTCTGCTTGTTCTGATTAACGTCTTGTTCAGTCTGCTGATAACAGGTCGGTTGTGGGGCAGAACATTGAAGCTACTGATTGTTCCGGCCCTGCTGATTGGCGCGGTTACTGTCTATTCGACGATCCGCTGGCAACAGGTAACACAACAGATACAGGAAAGGACAACGGTAAGGATTGGCCTTGTGCAGGGAAACATCAGCCAGGAGAGCAAATGGTCCAGGGAGCGGGCTCATGCAACCTTAGATGGCTACCTGAATCAGAGCCTGTCACTGCTTGATTCAAACAAAAAAATACAGTTTATCGCCTGGCCTGAGACGGCGCTGCCGTTTTATCCGAAATATCATGAAGGTACATTAAAACTGAAAAAATTTGTCCGGGAAAACAAGCAGCACATTATTACCGGTTCACCCTGGTTCGCTCCGCTTGTCAAAGACAGTGCAAAAAAAGGCAAGTATTATAATGGTGCTATTCTTTTTGACGAAAAGGGTAACATCAGCGGCCACTACTTTAAATCGCACCTGGTTCCCTTTGGTGAATATGTCCCCTTTGTCAAGATACTGTTCTTTGTCAAACCACTGGTTGAGGCGGTTGGCCGCTTTTCAAGCGGAAACATAGAGCAGCCGATTATCAGCGGCCCGGTGAAGGTGGGTTCCCTGATCTGTTTTGAGTCGATTTTCCCCAATATCTCAAGGAAATGGGTGGGGGCCGGAGCGAATGTCCTTGCCAACCTGACCAATGACGCCTGGTACGGTTTTTCCAGTGCCCCTCATCATAGCCTGGCCATGACGGTGTTGCGTGGTGTTGAGACCAGGAGGAGCATCGTGCGGGTTGCCAATACGGGTTTTTCCAGTTTTATAGATCCTGCAGGCCGTCTGAGCCATACATCACCTCTGTTTCAAAACTGGCAGAAAAGCGAAGAGGTTGTTCTAATGGATGGAAAAACAGTGTATGTCCGGTTTGGCTTTCTTTTTGCACCTCTGTGCTTCGCCCTCGGTCTATTCGGTTGGATGATGGCGGTTGTCCGCAGGAAGGGCGGCAGTAGAGGATACTGAATCCGTGACAGAGCACTTCCTGCGGGGCGCTCACAGATTCAGAAGGATCAGAAAATCTTTCCATGACGATCCCGGTTTGCAAAGGGAAGCAAGAAGAATTATAGTATCGACCGCATTTACAAACAGTATGAGTTGAAACAATCTACAGATTTACTCGAAAGGTTATCTGTTCTTATTAGGAGTTGGAACAATATGGTAGTTGAAGCGGGATCAGCTCTGTCAAAGCAGAAGCTCAGCGATCTCAAAGGTCGGATGCTGGCCTTGAAGGAGCATCTTTGACTTAGATGGCAAGAAAGAGGAACTTGCTCAGTTGGAGAAACAGACGCTGGCGCCTGATTTTTGGAACGACAGCGGGTCCGCTCAGGTTGTTCAAAAGAAGCTGGGTCGTCTTCAGGAGTCTATTCGGTCATGGGAGAAAAAGTGGTCGGAACTCGAAGAGACAGACCTGCTTCTCGAAATGGCCATTGAGGAAAAAGACAAAGAAGCGGAAAGGGAAGTATCGACCAGTCTGCAGGAACTGGAGGACCATGTCGGCGTGGCTGAATTGGAATGCATGTTCTCCGGAGAACATGACACAGCCAATGCCATTCTTTCCGTAAACGCCGGGGCCGGTGGAACAGAGGCCCAGGACTGGGTGGATATTCTGCTCAGAATGTATCTGCGCTGGTCTGAGGAAAAGGGTTTTAAAACCGATATTCTCGATATTCTCCCAGGAGATGAGGCGGGAACCAAATCGGTGACCATCCTGGTCAAGGGCCGTTTCGCCTATGGACACCTGCGTTCGGAAGTAGGAATTCACCGGCTCATTCGAATTTCTCCTTTCGACACTTCTGGCCGCCGCCACACTTCCTTTGCTTCGGCGATGGTGATGCCCGAACTGGATGATGATGTGAAGGTGGATATCAATGAGAAAGATATCCGCATCGACACCTACCGGGCAAGCGGTGCAGGCGGCCAACATGTTAATAAAACCGACTCAGCCATCAGGATCACCCATCTGCCCACAGGGATCGTCGTCCAGTGTCAAAATGAGCGCTCCCAGCATCGGAATAAGGATATGGCCATGAAGATGTTGATGGCCAAACTTTATGAGCAGGAAAAACAAAAACAGCAGGAGCAGCAGGAAGGACTACACGGAGACAAGAAGGATATTGCCTGGGGTTCCCAGATCCGTTCGTATGTGCTCCAGCCCTACCGGTTGATTAAGGACCATCGGACCGACCAGGAGACGGGCAACGTGGAGCGTGTTCTGGATGGTGATCTGGATCCGTTTATTAAGGCGTTCCTATTATGGTCCAAATAGATTCAGGTTAACGGTGTATCTTGTTTTTCAATTCCTTCGTTAGTCTCTTTCCCTGACAAACGATACCATCTTTCGTTGATGAAACCTATCTCACAAAAGCTCATCGTATTATCACTGGGATTACTTGTCAGTCTGGTTGTCGGTGAGCTTGCTCTGTTTCTCTTCTGGAAGGAGCCGGTAGAAGAAATAACGCCGCAGTTTAAATACAACTATCTCGATATCTATACCGAAGCCTTCCAAAAACGGGGAAAGGGAAGCCGGACCAGGTACCGGGCGGTCAGGCCGCTGATGGAAGAGCAGTTTTTTCCAGTTCTCAAGGGGAATAAGACAAAACGAATCTTTATCATCGGTGAGTCAACCGCCCAGCAATACCCGGTCGGTCTCTTGCATGAAGGGTTAAAAAAGACTTTGCCGCAGTTTGATTTTGAAATCATCAACTGCGGGATGGGTGCCTATGATGCCTACAGAACCCGGCTGATTGGTGAAGAGATCGTTCATTATGATCCCGATCTGATTATCGTCATTGTCGGTAACAGTGAATTCCATTCAACCAGACGGGTGAACCGGTTTCGCTACCAGGGATTTCTTTCCAGGTTTCATCTGTTCAAGTTGCTTACCGACCAGATTAACCCACCCCTGAAAATAGATAATCTGCAGGAGGCTAACAACTATTATCGGGCAAATATTCTCAAGCTCTTTGATACCATTAAGAAACAGGATATTCCTGCTGTTCTCTGTACATTACCGGTGAATTACAGATATTATAATTGTACAAAGGCTGTGCCGTTGAAATATCTGGTATTCAATATGATGTACCTCTATTTTAAGGACTACGCTCTATCAGAGCAGATGACCAGCCTGTTGAAAGAACAAAAGGGCTTGGAATCGTATGTCTATTATCAGGTGGGCAGGCTGTCCGATGAGCGGAAACAGCATAAGAAAGCATTTGAATACTACAGCCGGCAATTGAATGCTTTTGAGTTTCCGATAACCTGTCCACCGCTTAGAAATGATCTGATCCGCCAGTTAGCCAGAGAGCACAATATTCTGCTTGCAGATGTTCAGAAAAGGTTTAGTGAACTGGTTCCCGACGGCTTGCCGAGCTTTGATCTGTTTCAAGACAACAACCATGTCTGGCCGAGTGGGTATCAGATTTATACCGAGGAGATCATTGACGCCATAATAGGCTCAAATCGCTCTATGGGCACAGATATACTTGCCTCGGCAGATTTTTGGAGGTACGAGGAACTAACACCAACCGGATATGACCGGATCATGCAGAAAATCCGTAAGGATAAAGAAGGATCTGCCTACCGCCTTTTGATGCTGCTGGTCTTCAGCGTAGCCACTCATAACGGGCCATTGTCCATGGAAGGGATCGACCTGGTCAAACAGATTGACTCGATTGATAGCAGCTATTTTAGCACACTCTCAACTGTCAAAAAGTCTGTTATCAATGAGACCAAAAGCCAGATTTGGGTTGGTGAGCTTCATGCACAGCCCGACTCCGATCAGTTCTGGTCCAAACTTCATAGCCATGTTGGTGTTGGTCTGATGACCATTGGCAAGATCGAATCGGCAAAACTACATTTCAACACCGCTGTCGAACTTGATGGAAATAGTTTTACACCGTTTTTATTCCGCGGGATCAATCGATATCTCGCAGGAAAAAAAGACGAGGCGCTTGACGATTTCAAGACAGCGGTAAAGAAAAATTCATCGTTTGATTGGGGCAAAAAACTGGCAGATTATCTGGATACAAAGATGTAAGTCGAAATTTAAGAGAGATTATTGATTAGAGGGACTGGTGTTAGCTTCTCTTTTCAATTGAGTTTGACGTAAAAAAACTCCATTCTACATTGATTCATAATCAACTACATCCAAACCGAATGCTTCTCCGACACCAAGGCAGGTAAGCTTGCCATTGGCGATATTAAGTCCCTGACGGATTGCTGGGTTTTGATTGCACGCTTTCTTCCACCCTTTATTTGCAATTTCAACAGCATAAGGCAGTGTGGCATTGGTCAGTGCCATGGTTGAGGTTCTGGCTACCGCACCCGGCATATTGGCGACACAGTAGTGGACAATGCCATCAACAACATAAATCGGTTCCTTATGGGTTGTCGGTTTTGAAGTTTCAAAGCTGCCACCCTGATCAATGGAAACGTCAACCAGGACCGAGCCGGATTTCATTGTTTGAAGCATTTCTCTGGTGATCAGTTTGGGAGCTTTCGCTCCGGGGATCAAAACTGCTCCAACGACTAAATCGGCCTCTTGCAATAACTCGGCAATGACAGCAGAGGTTGATTTGATGCAGTAGCAGTTTGGTGGCATGATTTCGGAGAGATAGCGGAGCCTTTCATAGCTCCTGGTAAGTAGATAGACTTTCGCACCTAGGCCGCAGCCGATTCTGGCCGCATTGATCCCCACCGTGCCGCCGCCGATAATTAGGATGGTTCCAGGAGAAACACCGGTCACACCACTGAGCAGTACTCCTGAACCGCCATAGTGTTTCTGCAAATATTTGGTGCCTTCAAGAACAGCCAGTCGACCAGCGACCTCACTCATGGGCGCCAGCAGCGGTAAAGATCCATCATCTTTTTCAACGGTTTCATAAGCAATACAGATCGCGCCGGTTTGCAGCAGGTTACGGGTCAGCTCTTCATTGGCAGCAAGATGCAGATAGGTGAAGATAATTTGCCCTTCTCTGACCAGCGGTAATTCGCTTGGCTGCGGTTCTTTCACATGCATGACCATATCGGCCCGCTTATAGATTTCTTCCGGGGTTGTAATAAGTTCAGCACCAGCCTTCTTATATTCGTCATTTGAAAAACCGGCGCCATTACCCGCTTCAGTCTCTACAAGACAGATATGGCCATTGCCAACCACGGTTTCAACACCGCTCGGTGTCATGCAGACCCTGTTTTCCGCTGTTTTGATCTCTTTGAGTATACCAACAAGCATGATAGTCCTCTTTGTGTGTGAGTAGACTTCTTTATCTTCATTATACTGTTACGGGGAAATAAAGTTAAATTAATTTGGTTAACGAAACCTGGCTTGAGATAGTGCTCTAATCTGTAGACTTGGAAGATAACAGCTGGTGAGTTATGCATTGGACAAAGAGAAGAGAGATAAAGGCAAAAAAGGCACCACCGAAAAAAACGATCCGATAGTCGACCAGCCACAGCAGTCCACCGACTGCTGGTAAGATGACTGCGGAAATGTGGTTGATGGTGAAACCGACGGCCATTGAGGGAGCAATATCTTCCGGTTCGGCGATCTTTTGAAAGAAGGTGCGGATGGCGATGGCAAAATTAAACAGTACATGATCGATGATGTAGAGCAGGGCGATGAGGAGTTTTGACTCAACCAGAGCATAGGCCGCAAAGACCACGATTAATCCCATGTATTCAATGGTGAGCACCTTTCGTTCTCCGTATCTGACAATGGCTTTACCGATCAGCGGGTTGATGAAGTAGTTCACCAGGTTGTTCAGCAGAAAGAGGGCGGCAATTCCCTGGACGGAGAAACCGAATTTCTTCACCAGCAGAAAAACGGCAAAGGCGATGAATATCTGTCGGCGGGCACCGGCTACAAAAGTGAGCACATAGTAGAGCCAGTATTTTTTCTTTAGGATCATCGATTTTCGCTGGGGGACAAGGTCGCTTCGGCTCGGGTCCCGGGTAAGCGCCCAGATTGCTGAGAGTATGACCAGCCCGCCAAAGAACAGATAGAGTTGGGTGTAGCTGAGTAATGGAGCAAGTAGAAAGATAGCGATACCGGCGCCGATATTGCCGGCAGCGGCCAAGCTTCGCAGTTTACCGAAAACGATGGGGGCTGTGAGGGTATCGAAATATTGCAGAGTGAGCGACTGGTTGGTGGTCTCAAAGTAGTGAAAACCAAAACTCATGAGCAAGGTCGCAAAAACCAGCCCGTAAAAGGAGGGCAGGAACCCGGTAACGGCAACCCCTATTCCGAGAATGAGAACTGAGAAGGCTGAGATCCTGTGTTCTCGCACAAATAGAAGAACATAAACCACCAACAAGGCAAGGAAACCAGGAAGTTCTCTGATCGATTGGAGATAACCGATATGGTTGCCGCCAAGATCAACAACATTGACGGCAAAGTTATCCAGCAGGGTCCGCCACACATGCAGTCCCACAGTGGAGCCGATGGTCAGTACCAGCAGGTAGCGAAACATCCTGCTTTTATAGAGTTCGCCTGTTGTTTCCATTACTGAGTGAGCGTGTATTTCTTTTTTTAGAATAAAATGACATGATGCAATAATGTCTTATGATATCATGTTATTATCAACTTGAATGGCAACCTTCGTCACGGATTCAGGCTTTGGACAACGGCCTGTTCAAAATACAATTCACCTCGTCAGACTTTGAATCTCATCGAGATAACCACAATACCGTTCTGTGGTAATCTCGTTTTTACCGTACTTGGGAATGGTGCAGAGAATCTCTTTGAAGCGATCCTCTGCTTCTCTTTTTTTTTTAAATTTCAACAATGTCTTAATGAATGATTCCATGCCGGTCAGCGCAGATAATGATTCGTTCTTCAAGTCGATATAAGGTGTAATCCTTGACAGGTAGTCCCAATTCAACGGCTTCTTCGTCAGTAAGTCCACCCCGGATGTGTTTTTCCATAATCAGATTGATTTCGGGTGGCAGACCAAGCTCGGCCCCTTTTTTTGCACCTAGATGACCATGATCTATGTCATGTGTCACTGTTTTTCCTGGATTGTGGAACAGGGCTCCACGACCGATCATCTTCATGTCAAGGGCTGCTTTGAGTCGTCCACCAATTTCCAGGGCTTTTTCTGCAACCTGGATAGAGTGGGTAATGTCCTCTTCGGCCATTCCCTGAGTACGAAGCAGGTCGATATCCTTTTGCTGAATCCGCTATTCGCTCATCGTTTAAGTCTCCATGGTAAACCGGGTTGATTGTCGTCCTGTTTGATAATCGCCTATGTTACTCATACAAAATCTTTTTCCTCAACCAATTTTTTACTATAAACCTTGAAATACCAATAGAGTACTAAGGGGTATTACCCAATTAAGAATGATCTTTGACCGGAGGCTAGACTGACAAATCGACAACACTTCGTGTTAGGTGGAGCTATATAGGTAATTAAACAAAAATATGCTATATTCTTCAGACGACCAAAAAATAGAATAGTTGACAGTCATATGAATACAACACTCCGCAAACATGCCAGATTGATTTTTAATGGCGCTCTTCTAGCAGCCTCCGCGCGAGATGTGGTGTTAAAAAATCTTTCACTTATTGGCAATACTCTTTCAATAGCCGGGACAACTATTGATCTTGAAAACTATAAAAGGATCATTGTGATCGGCGGCGGCAAAGCAGGAGCACCAATGGGAGCAGCCGTTGAAGAAGTTCTTGGTGAACGGATTACAGACGGCTGTCTTGTAGTGAAATATGCACATGTCGAACCGTTACGATATATAACGCTGCGCGAAGCGGCCCATCCGGTTCCCGATGAACCGGGGGAGGCTGCCGGACATGAAATAGCCGGACTGCTTGTTGACAATGCGGCTGAAGATACTCTATTTCTTTGTCTGATTTCCGGTGGAGCCAGCGCTTTGCTGGTGGCCCCGGCTGAAGGTATCAGCCTGGAAGATAAACAGCGGGTAACCAATCTACTATTGGCAAGTGGAGCTGATATCGTTGAGATCAATACTATCCGCAAACATCTCAGCCGACTCAAAGGCGGCCAACTTGCAAGACTTGTCGGTCCAGCCCGTCTGATCACCCTGATTGTCAGCGATGTGATCGGCGACCGTTTAGACAGTATCGGCTCCGGCCCCACCAGCGGGGATCAGACAACCTGGCAGGATTGCCTTACCATCCTGGAAAAATATCGGCTTACTGAGCAGGTTCCCAGATGTGTGCTTAAACGTTTCAAGCTGGGAGCGGCAGGTGATTTGCCGGACACACCGAAACCAGACGATCCGATGTTTCAGGGGGTTACCAATTTTATTATTGGTTCCAACAATTTGGCTCTTAAGGCGGCAGCAGATAAAGCCAGGGACCTGGGCTATACACCACTGATTCTCAGCGCATCTATCGAAGGCGAGACCAAAGATGCCGGTTTTCTGCACGCTGCCATCGGCCAGGAGATTATCGGCAATTCACAACCTGTTCCTCCGCCATGTTGTATAATAAGCGGTGGTGAAACAACGGTGACGCTCACGCAGCCCCACGGGGTTGGCGGTCGCAATCTTGAGTTTGTCCTTGCTGCCGCCCTGAAAATCCAGGGACTTGACAACCTGGTAGTCCTGTCCGGTGGAACAGACGGGACAGACGGCATGAGTGATGCTGCAGGGGCAGTTGCCGATGGCTCAACCGTTGAGCGGGCAAAGAAAATTGGTCTTGACGCTCAACAATTCCTTGCCACCCACGATTCCCACACATTCTTCAGTCAGTTGGATGATCTGGTTATAACCGGACCCACAGGCACCAATGTTCTGGATGTTCGCCTGATTCTGGCCGGATCAACGCATAAATAATCCGGATTTGCATTGCTACATATCACTTGTTATCTATCCAGTGGTAGGTGGTTTTCTGGCAACAATCACAACCATCCAGCCGGCGCTGAAGGCGGCTGCCAGATGTTTGAGAGTGTGCCCGCTGATTGCCAGTGAGGTATAAAGCGGATAATCTCCAATCTCGAAACATTTGGCCAGGACATATCCCGTTCCGATCAGAGAAAGATCAAAGGTTGAGAAGGTGCCTGCTTTCCGGCGGATAAACAGGGAAATCGGTATGCAGACAAGTGGCATAAATTGGGTGAGAATATACGGTCGTAAGTCACCGTTGCCGGACTGTTCGGTGACTATCCAATAAATAACGCTGCCGACCCCGTAAAGAAGCAGTGGCAGGAGCAGCTTTTGACTCAGCTTGTTGCCAACGAATTCACCTAGCAGAATGGAGAAAAAGCCCATGAAGCAGACAGCCATTGCCAATCGGTCCCAGAAGAGCCTCCAGTTATCCGGGTTGATATGGTAATAGGCCGATCCTATCCCTGTCAGTAATACCCCAAGAAAAAGGACAATAAATCCGGGCCTGTTTCCCAAATGGACCAGATGGGATTTGGTCTTTTGGCAGAATAAAAGACCGATAATGCCGATCAGGACAAATGGTAAGTTGGAGATGACGTTGAAAAAGTTCGGCACAAAGAAAAGGGTTCGTTGATCGGCAAAATTATGATAGGCAAGGTCCTGCTGTAAGGGGGCGGAGAAATAGAAAACGACCAAGGCTATGAGCAACAGAGCAGTGAGGAGAAAAACGAGGTTGTGTTCTTTTTTTGTTGTTGAATAGCTCATGACCGCTTCTTTCAATTAGTGTTTAGTACAATATCTTCCAGTATCCACCCGTAACAATCCATACCTGCTATTTGATAGATTTCCTCTCGATTTGTCAACCCGGTCTCTTTTTTTCTGTTTCAAGTAATGATCCGGACTGAAATTAACATGTGCTGAGCTGAATCTTCAAAGCCAATCCTTTGGTGATAGTTGACATTTTCTTTGGATTGGCATAATTTTCAGCTAATTTAATTCACTATTTCTGAGAGTAATGAAGCTATGGCATCAAGTGCTAAACTTACCGCAAGCCAGGAAGACTATCTTGAAGCGATATATCATATATCTGCTGAAAAGATGGTTGCTCGGGCAAAAGACATATCTGAGTATCTACAAGTACGGGCTTCTTCCGTTACTGGTGCGTTACGGACTCTTGGAAAACTTGGACTGATTAATTACGCTCCCTATGATTTAATTACTCTGACCCCAGAAGGGCATGCAGCGGCCGAAGAGGTTGTCCATCGTCACACAGCCCTTCAAAAGTTTCTGGTAAACGTCCTGGGTGTTGATGAAAAAGAGGCTGACAAGGCTGCCTGCAAAATGGAGCACTCTGTTCCTAAAGCCATTGTTGAGAGGCTGGTGAAATATTCCGAGTATGTTGAAAAGTGTCCGAAAGGGGGAATCACCTGGAATTCCGGATTTGGCTACTATTGCAAACACGGCTGCACGGAAGAAGACTGCCAGCGTAACCTCAATGACTCATCTGAAATCGATAAAGGGTGAGGTAAAGTTCTGCCTTGTTCAATCCCTTTTATTCCATCGTCTTTTCCCGAATTAATTGTCCATAGCCAGTTGGACAGCTGTACTCTAATACCGGGCAGATTGCTGGTGCCAGATAACTGGTAATACGAGGCCTGAATCCGTTAGGAATCAGGAGTGTCGCAGCTTATCTGATAATCAGGTCATGCAGCTCATTTTCGTCGTCAGCCTGAATGGGGAAGTGGGATTGCAGGGTTCGACCGATCTCTTCAATGACTTCACAGATGGCATCGCACTGACGGTTGTTTTTAATGCCGGTAATAATATGGTTTATCATTTCTTGCCAGCTACCAGGGTCGATTCTCTCATTGATGCCGCTATCGCCCAGAATGACGGCATGGTGCTCAAAAACAGAAATAAAAATGAGGATGCCGTTTTTCTCTCTGGTCTCATAAAGTTGTTCCTGAAAGAAGCTGGTTACGGCATGCTCTTCCACTTCCTGCCTGATTTCTTTTTTAATGAGAAAGAGTCGTTTAAGACTTGGTAGCCGACCGACGAGGACGTAAAAAGGATAAAACAACACCAAAAAACAGCCGACAAAGAGCAACATATTGTTGGAGCCTAGCCAGAGGGCTTTGCCGATATAGGGAGTGCCCAGCAGTGAGAAAAGAAAACTGAGCAGGAAGCCGCCGATAATGGCCGCAGCTCGATATTCTGAGCTGTGGGAGACCACCATGGGGACAATTTCACCGGAAGTGATCTGCTCCGCCTGATGGACGGCCTGGGTAATTTTATGCCGTTCATTCTCTGTTAAAAATTGTTGTGCAAGCGTATTCATATCAATTACCAGCTGCCGGATGCGCCGCCCCCGCCGAAACCACCTCCGCCACCGCTAAAGCCACCTCCACTGCTGAAGCCGCCGCCATAGCTTCCAGTTGAGCCGGTAGACCACCCGGAAGAACTCCGCCCCGAGCCGCCGGTTCCGATTGAGCTGAAAATAAAGCCGGCATTGCCACCTAAAAAGATAAGAAAGAGGGTGACAGGGAGGCTGGTGTTAAAAACGAAATGGCCGATCAGCGGTGCGGCGACAGCACCAATGGCTGCAGCAATGAGCGGCTTTTCCCTGAAAATTTTACTGATAAAGAAAAAAATAAAGACAGTAAAGCCGATCAGTCCGTCCCGGTGATTTCTCTCTTTTTCGCGAGTATCAATATTTCTCATCTGGTCGTCAAATTCGCCCCTGACAACGCTTACTAAGGAGTTAATGCCATCAATGACACCCTGGTCGAAATTTCCCATCTTAAACTTTGGGGTAATCACGTCTCTGATGATCCGACCGGCAACCAGATCGGTCAGTTTTCCCTCCAACCCGTATCCCACCTCAATTCGGAGTTTTCGGTCCTCTTTGGCGATCAGCAGAAGAACACCGTTGTCCAGCCCTTTTTGACCTATTTTCCATTTCTCCACGACGCGTATGGAAAAATTCTCCAGGTTGTCACCTTCAAGAGAGTTAATGGTCAATACAACGATCTGGGTCGATTCCTGCTGTTCCAGAACCTGCAACAGTTGTTCAAGCTGTTGTTTTGTACCGCTTGACAGCATAGAGCCATAATCATTTACCCTGCCCTGAAGTTGAGGGACTTCCAGACCACTTGAAACAGCCGGCAGCAAAAGACTGAACAACCCGGTCAGCAGAAACATTAGTGTCAGCAGCCGTTTGGATGGTCTGGGGATCATGGCCAATTACCTGAATCCGTGACGGAAAATGTTGTTTGCCTTAAATCGTTAAAAATTAACTTTCGGAACCTCTTTGGACCGTTCTTCAGCCTTGAAATACTCCTTTTTTTCCAGGTTGAGCAGGTACTTGTTGGTTAGATTGGCAGGGAATTTGCGGATGGAACCGTTAAAGTCGGAGACCGCTCTGTTGTAGCGCTGCCGGGCCACATTGATTCGGTTTTCCGTCCCTTCGAGCTGGTTCTGCAGATTGAGAAAATTCTGATTGGCTTTCAGATCCGGGTATCGTTCAACAACAAGCAGGAGTTTGGATAGCGCTGAGGTCAGACCCGTCTGGGCGGCCTGTAGTTGCTGCATGGCCTCGGGATTTGAAAGATCCTCTTTGGATAGTTTGACTGAAGTTGCTTTTGCCCGGGCATTGACCACGGCTTCCAATGTTTCCCGTTCATGCTTGGCATACCCCTTGACCGTTTCGACCAGATTCGGGATCAGGTCAGCCCGTCTTTGCATGGTTGACTCGATATCCGCCCATGCCTGGAAAACGGCCTCTTCCTTGACCTGTAAGGTGTTATAGCCACAACTGCCTAACAGGAATGAAGCAAAAAGAATAACAGTTGTCTGGATAACCCGTTTCATAAAACCTCCTGCTGAAGAATGGGAATGTTTGGATTTATTTTTTAGCTACCCGGCAAAATATAGTGTTTTTTGGGGAATATGTCTATTTGATATGGTTGTTTTATAGATAACCTTATTGGTCTTATTTATTGGATTCTTCCTTGCACTTACCGAGTCGGAGGTGTAAAGAGGATAATGAGATTTAACGTCGCTATAGATGGGATTACGGACTTGTTATGTCGTACGTACCAAAGTTAGGCACATCGATCAGGCGGCAGCTGGAAAGAAGAGAGCCGGAGATGCTCTCTCCATATGCCGCACTGAACATGAACAGTAAAGGCCGAAGGCGCAAAGAGAAGGACGACGATCGCGATATTCGGATGCCCTTTCAACAGGATCGTGACAGGATTACTCATTCGAAAACCTTCAGACGGCTCAAGCATAAAACCCAGGTTTTTCTGGCACCCATGGGCGACCATTATCGCACCCGTCTGACCCATGTGCTGGAGGTTTCCCAGATTGGCCGTTCTATCGGCTCCGCCCTCTGTCTCAATGTCCCGCTCATTGAGGCAATCGCTCTGGGTCATGACCTTGGCCACACACCATTCGGTCATGCCGGGGAGGTCACGCTTAACGAGTTGCACCCATCCGGTTTCAAACACTATATTCACAGCCTTCGGGTCGTTGATTTCCTTGAGAATCAGGGCAGGGGGCTTAATCTCACTTTTGAAGTGAGAAACGGCATTGTCAAGCATTCCAAGGGACAGTACAACTCCATCCTGCCCCAGGAAACCTCCGAACTATCCACAACCCTTGAAGGCCAGGTTGTCCGTATCGCCGATATCATTGCCTATCTCAATCATGATATGGATGATGCTTTTCGGGCAGGGATCATCAGACCGGATGATCTGCCCGCAAAGATAACCGAGATTGTCGGTGATCGGCATTCCAAGCGGATCGGCACCATGGTCAGGGATATTATCATTGAAACCTTAGGCGCCGATGATGGAAAGCTTCATATGAGTCCCAAGATGCTGCAGACGATTAATGGCTTGCGAGCCTTTCTCTACGAGAATGTGTATCGTTTTCATATGGTGCACAACGAATTTGAGAAAGCTCAGAAAATCATCAGGGAGCTCTATCACTACTTTTTGGAAAACGGCCTGGTGAGAAGAGTCGGAACAAGCTGGGAGCATTCCGGCGATCATAAACTGTGGTCGAGCGAGAAAAACGCTCACAGGAAGGTGTGTGATTATATCGCTGGCATGACCGACCGTTATGCCCTTGATATATATGAGCATGTATTCCTGCCAAAGCCATGGCGCTCCATCTCCTCTTAACGGTGTGAACATCCGCTAGCACTGCATTTTTACTCGATTGGTCTGCCAGATATAGGAGCTGACTATAATCTGACAGGCCAATCGAGTAAAACTACAGCACTATCGAATGTTCTTCAGTTGGTTTGTTATTGCCTGGTGGCCCTGAAAAACCCGACTTCTCTCCTTGTTGTCATTCCGGCGAAAGCCGGAATCCAGTGATACCAACCAACTCTGGATTCCAGCTCAAGCCTGGAATGACGTATTGGGAATTTGTAATGTGCTGAGCAAATTTTATTTTATTGTGCACTGAAGAAATTATTTCTTGCTATCTGGACGATATTCCATGGTTAATTTGTTTCTGCAGTAAAGAAGTATAGTCTAAAGCCAATTTTTCGAGGTGCCCTTTTGTTTTTGTGGTAATATGTTCGGTTACTTTAAGCCTGGAAGGCTCAATCTGATGCTTATACTAAAAGAGAGAGAAAGAACTACACCGAGAATATGACGATAGAAAACGACAATCAGCTCAGCAAAGGATATCAATTTAAGGAAGTCGAAGAGAAATGGCTTGAATGCTGGCAGGAAGAGGGAGCGTTCTCCGCAACCATGGATGAGGGGAAAGGGTCGTATTCAATCGTCATTCCGCCGCCCAATGTCACCGGGGTTCTTCATGTGGGGCACGCGCTCAACAACTCCTTACAGGATGTACTGACCCGTTATCACCGGATGCGTGGTGAAAACACGTTGTGGGTGCCGGGAACCGATCATGCCGGGATCGCCACTCAGAATGTGGTCGAGCGGCAGCTTGTCGCTGAGGGGAAGGGACGGCATGATCTTGGTCGCGAGAAGTTCATCGAAAAAGTATGGGAGTGGAAGGAAGAGAAGGGCGGCACCATTATCCATCAGTTGAAGAAACTTGGCTGCTCCTGTGACTGGGAACGAGAGCGGTTCACCATGGATGAGGGACTGTCGAAAGCCGTTCGTGAGGTGTTCGTCAGACTCTATGATGAGGGGTTGATCTATAAGGACGATTATATTGTCAACTGGTGTCCCCGTTGTCATACGGCTCTGGCCGACGATGAGGTCGAACATGAGGATACCAGGGGAAAACTGTATCATATCCGCTATCCATACGCCGACGGTTCGGGGCATGTGGTGGTGGCCACTACACGACCGGAAACCATGCTGGGCGACACCGGAGTTGCCGTCCATCCCGATGATGAGCGGTACAGTCATCTGAAAGATATCGGCATCGAATTACCGTTGACGGGTCGCACAATTCCGGTGGTCTTTGACCATCATGTAAAAAAGGAATTCGGCACCGGCGCGCTCAAGGTGACTCCATCCCACGACCGGGACGACTACGAGATCGGTCTGCGGCATTCATTACAGCTTTTAAAGGTAATGGATGATCACGGCATTATGAACGATGAAGCTGGAATCTATGCAGGTCTTGACCGCTTCGCCTGTAGGAAAAAGATAGTTGAAGACCTTGAAGCGCAGGGCTATCTCGAAAAGATCGAGGACTATGACCATGCTGTAGGCCAGTGCTACCGATGCAGCACGGTTGTCGAGCCGACCACATCGCTTCAATGGTTTGTGTCGGTGCGGCCCCTGGCCGATAAAGCAGTAGACGCGGTAAAAGCAGGCAGGATCAATATCTATCCCAAAAACTGGTATAATACTTTTTATTCTTGGATGGATAATATCCGGGACTGGTGTATTTCCAGGCAGATCTGGTGGGGGCACCGCATCCCGGCATGGAATTGCCTGGATTGCGGTGAGATGATCGTTGCCTCAGTTGACCCGGATCGCTGTACAAAATGCGATTCCACCAATATCGAGCAGGAGAGCGATGTGCTCGACACCTGGTTCTCCTCAGCCCTTTGGCCCTTCTCCACTATGGGCTGGCCCGAGAACAATAAACTGCTCACTACCTTTTATCCCACTTCCATTCTGGTGACCAGTTTCGACATCCTGTTCTTTTGGGTGGCCCGTATGATGATGATGGGTATCCATTTCATGGACGACATACCCTTTAAAGATGTGTACCTGCACGCGCTTGTCCGTGATAAGCACGGTAAAAAAATGTCGAAGTCCACCGGTAATGTGATCGATCCGCTGGAGGTAATGGCCACGTACGGCACCGATGCCACCCGTTTTACCTTGGTTGCCTTTGCGGCTCAGGGCAGAGAGATCAAGCTCGATGAGGACCGCATTGAAGGATATCGGTTCTTTATCAACAAATTGTGGAATGCTGCCCGTTTTTCTCTGATGCATGTAGGTAACAGTGATCCGTCAATTACCCGGGTGGTTGAAAAACGAGGTGAACTGCCCCTTATCCATCGTTGGATTCTAAGCCGCTGTGAAAGGACCGCAAGTGATGTCCGCAGGGGGCTTGATGAGTATCACTTTAACGATGCCGCCTCTGCCAACTACCAGTTTATCTGGCATGAGTTCTGTGACTGGTACCTGGAATGGATTAAGGCCGATCTGTTTGGGGATGATGAACGGAAAAAAAATCAGGCCAGGGGTACTCTGCTGGCGGTACTGGAAACGATTCTCAAGTTGATTCATCCTATTACTCCATTTGTAACCGAAGAGATTTGGTCAGCGCTGCCCGGTGACCGGGAACTTCTTATGAAGCAATCGTTTCCTGAAGAGAAGCAATCGTGGTTGGACGAACAGGCGGAATCGGATATGTCTCTGCTGATGGGAGTGATCACTGGGGTCAGGAATATCAGGTCCGAAGCCGATGTTCATCCATCAAAAAAGGTGGAAGCATGCGTCATCTGCCAGGATTCGGTCCAGGCGGATCTGATCGGGACATTTGAGCCCGCTATCAGCGACATGACCCGGTTATCCGGTTTGGATGTAAACTGCAATGATGAAAAGCCTGAAGACGCGGCAACCTATATTTTCGGTGATATTGAGATCTATGTTCCGCTCAAAGGGTTGATCGATGTTGATAAAGAGCTTGACAAGCTTGCCAGGGAGCAGAAAAAAGTAGAGGATAAGCTGACCAGGATCAACTCCAAACTGGCCAATGAGAAATTCCTTGCCAATGCGCCGGCTGCCGTCATCGAAAAGGAAATATCCAAAAAACAAGAGCTTGATAACACAATGGCCAAGATTCTGGAGGCCAGACAGAGGTATGAGGAGATTGGATAAAAACAGGCTGCACAGTTTAATCTCTTCCTTTCTGGAAGAAGATATCGGAGTTGGTGATATTACCGCAGATTCGATTTTCTCACCGGATCAGATCGGCAGTGCCAATCTGGTTGCCAGGGAGAAAATGGTGATCGCCGGAATAAACGTGGCCTGCGAGGTCTTCCTGGTGCAGAATTCATCCAGTGACTGTGATTTGAAGATGGAAGACGGGGAGGTCGCCGAGCCGGGAGATATCCTGTTTAAGGTCACAGGCCCTGTCGTCGATCTGCTTAAAGCGGAACGGGTTTCACTCAATCTGTTGCAGAGAATGTGCGGCATAGCCACACTGACTGCCCTGTATGTAAAGAAAATTGAGGGCTGCCCTGTCAGGATCACCGATACCCGCAAGACGACCCCAGGGCTCAGGATGCTTGAAAAGTACGCAGTTCGAGCCGGCGGCGGTTATAATCATCGTTACAATCTTGCGGACGGTGTACTGATTAAGGACAATCACATCGCCGCCTGCAGTTCAATTACCAGGGCGGTTGCCAGAGTACGGACCACAATTCCTCACACAATCCGTATCGAGGTCGAGGTAGAGACCCTTGAGCAGGTGAAAGAGTGTCTCGAATGCGGGGTGGAGATCATTATGTTGGATAATATGTCACCGGAGATGATGGTAAAAGCCGTTGAACTGGTAAACGGCAAAGCCCTTGTAGAGGCCTCCGGCGGTATCAATCTTGATACCATAGAGACGGTTGCAAAAACAGGGGTTGATATCGTCTCCATCGGTGCTTTGACCCATTCGGCGCCATCATGCGATATAGGGATGGATTGGCAGTAATCTGAATCCGTGAGCGCCCCGTAGGAAGTGCTCTTGGAGTGCATCTGCTAGCACTACATCTTAGCTTAACTTCACTGTCCGATATAGCTTTTACTAGTATTGGCCAATGAAGTTAAGCTAAGCTACAGTACTATCGAATGCTCCGGATGGCGTGGTGTTATTTGGTATCCATTTTATTTTTATTTAATATCGTATCGTTATATGTAATAATCGTATTTCTGGTCAGGGAATCAGGTATAATTTGATCCGGCAAAGCAGTAAAGAGTTGCACTTGCTTAGAAATAATCTTTTAAGTGCCTTGGATAGCAGGGAAAATTTACTTGATTTCTGATAAGGAAGTGTGTCACACTGTGTACGGCTAGGTTGACGTACTCTAAGTTCAGTCAAGCATAGTGGTGTTTTCCGGTGGAGAGGAAAACCATGGATCGTTTAGGTTGGATTGGTGAAGTCGACGAGATAGGCGCTGATGTTGGTCTTGATATTGTGCCTCCGGGCTGTTGACAGCGATCTATGATGATCGTCTCTGTTAACTAACAGGGTTAAATACTGGTAGCAGGAAGAAATCATGCGGTGTCCTAAATGCGGTTTTATTTCATTCGATCATATTGACAGCTGTCTCAAGTGCACAAAAGATATCAAGGAAACTTCCACCGATCTGCAGGGAACGACCTTCAACGTTGCATCACCTGCTTTTCTGGCAGCCTTTGCAGGTGACGATGCCGATATTGATATCAATGGCGAAATGGATTATCCGGAGATGGATACCGCTTCCGAAGACTACAATGAAGAACTGATCAGTGAGGATCTTGGAGATGATTTCTCTTTTGAAGATCTGGGTATGGAAGATGGGTTGTCGGAACCGGTTGAAGCGGACGGAGGTGAGGAAGACTTCGGTCTTGGTAGTTTGGATGACACCCTGACAATGGATCTGGGTCAGTTTGAAGATGGGGTCGATGATACCAACGATATCGAAGCTGATTTTGACTTGGACAGCATGGAAGAGCCGGTAGCCGAGCTTGATGAACAGCCGGATACTGAATTTGTAGCTGATGTAACCGAAGATCTCACTGGATTCGATGATGATTTTGGCGAAGAGCTGGAAAATATGGCCAGAGATTTCGAATCGCTGGACGATGAAAGTGATCTTGTCGATGTGGTGGATTTCGAGAGCCAAGATGAATCATCCATAGAAGATATAGTCGATTTCGACTCAATGGAAGAGTCCTCCGAATCATCGGCCGGGGATACGGATATAGCGTCATTGGGCGACGAGGACACCGGTTTTATGGTCTTGGACGAAGAACAGGAACAATCGGGTCAATTCCAGGAAGACGAGGAACCGGTTGAATTTCAAGAAGATGAAATACCAAAAGAAGAACGTCCTGAAGAAGAAACGGCGATTGAGTTTACCGTTGAAAAAAACAAGCAGGACGATCTGGATTTCGACCTGGATCTGAGCGATGTTGTTTCTGAACCGATGTATCCAAATGAAGATATCTCAGAAGATAAATTGAGCGATGTATCACTCTCTGAGATTGACCTGTCGGCTGCCGTTGGCTCGGTCGGACCGGAAAGTAAGGAAGAGGAAAAAAAGCAAGATTCATTGAATGTTGACCCCGACCTTGATTTTGAACTTGATCTGCACGGCTTGACCCTTCCCAAAGAAAAAGAATAACCCAAGTGGCTACAGGGTAAATAAAACTAACCGGTTACATGCTCCGTAATTGGCAATAGAGGTAACTGTTCCATAGCAACCGGTTTCATCAGATCAATAGTTGATTATCCATGTTGGTTTCGATCATTTGGCCCCAATACCGGGTGTGATCAATGGACTGCTTGGTGCCGGAAAGAAGATGAAAAAATATTGACATGGATGTCAAAGTTGTGTAATAAGCTTGGTTCAATTGTGGTGCCGAGATAGCTCAGTCGGTAGAGCAACGGACTGAAAATCCGTGTGTCCCTGGTTCGATTCCTGGTCTCGGCACCAATCTTTGACTAGTTGTATGAGGAGTTGCAGCTAAACTGTAACTCCTCATTTTTTTATTGTTAAAGGGTTCAAGCACCCCATCTTTGAACGATCGGCAAGGCCTATGTAGCTCTGCTACACTGCACCTTACCGCTTATCCAAATATGGAGTGGTTGAATCCTTTCACAGGTGATCAATGCGAACTGTTTATTGATCCTGATGATTAAGTACTTTTTATTTTACCCCGTTAAACATAGCGGACCGGGTCAAGGCCGGTGGTGATAATGGTAGAGGAAAGAAGCCATGAGTGATTTAAGTAATGTACGCAATATAGGGATCAGCGCCCATATCGATTCTGGAAAAACCACCTTGACGGAGCGGGTGCTGTTTTACACCCAGAGAATTCATGCCATCCATGATGTACGCGGCAAAGACGGAGTCGGTGCCAAAATGGATTCCATGGAATTGGAAAAAGAGCGCGGCATCACCATCCAGTCTGCGGCGACCTATTGCAACTGGAAGGGAAATAACATCAATATTATCGACACACCCGGTCACGTTGATTTTACCGTAGAGGTTGAGCGCGCACTCAGGGTCCTGGATGGTGCTGTTCTGATTCTCTGTTCGGTCGGTGGTGTTCAGTCTCAGTCGATTACCGTAAATCGGCAGATGGACAGATATAACGTTCCTCGTATTTCCTTTATCAATAAATGTGACCGGACCGGCGCCAATCCGGCAAAGGTCACCGATCAGCTGAGGGAGAAGCTCAACCTCAACGCCCACATGATGCAGATTCCAATCGGCCTGGAGAGCGAGCTTGAAGGCATTGTTGATCTGGTTACCATGAAAGCTCTGTATTTCGATGGTGACAAAGGTGAAATTGTCAGGGAAGAGGAAATCCCCGAGAATCTGCGGGATGAAGCGGATGAAAAACGTGAAGAATTGCTTGATGCCGTTTCCATGTTTTCCGAAGAGCTGATGGAAGCCATGCTTGAGGAAGAGAAGATCGATCCGCAACTCATTCATGACGCTGTGCGAAAGGGAACGTTAGATCTGGAATTCTCCCCTGTATTTATCGGTTCGGCCTACAAAAATAAATGTGTTCAGCCATTGCTGGATGCTGTGACCTACTATCTGCCCTGTCCGACCGATGTTGAGAATTTCGGTCTTGATCTCAAAGATGACGAGAAAGAATTCCCTGTCAGCAATGATTCCGACGATCCGCTCATCATGTTGGCCTTTAAACTTGAAGATGGCCGCTACGGTCAGTTGACCTATGTTAGGACATATCAGGGAAGTCTGAATAAGGGTGATACCATCATCAACAGCCGGACCGGTAAGAAAGTCAAGGTTGGTCGGCTGGTGCGCATGCACTCGGATGAGATGGAGGAAATCGTATCATGCGGTGCTGGAGATATTGTGGCGCTTTTCGGTATCGATTGCGCGTCAGGCGATACCTTCACCGATGGGAAACTTGCCTGCTCCATGAGCTCCATGCATATTCCGGAACCGGTGATCTCACTGGCTGTTGTACCGTCCGACAACAAGGCTCAGGTGAACATGTCCAAAGCGTTGAATCGATTCACCAAGGAAGATCCCACATTCAAGACATTTGTCGATCATGAAACCGGTGAAACAATTATTTCCGGTATGGGTGAGCTGCATCTTGAAGTGTATATCGAGAGAATGAAGCGGGAATATGATGCCGAAGTCGAGGTTGGTGCGCCCCAGGTATCGTATCGGGAGACCATTACTTCACGGGCCGAGTTCAACTATACCCATAAGAAGCAGACCGGTGGTTCCGGTCAATTCGGTCGGGTGGCCGGTTATCTGGAACCGCTTGAAGAGGGCGAGTATGAATTCGTCGATAAGATTGTCGGCGGTGTGATCCCAAGAGAATTTATCAGTTCCTGCGATAAAGGTTTTCAAAAGAGCCTGGCAAAGGGAACGCTTTGCGGTTCCGCGATCACAGGTGTTCGTTGCGTAATCAATGACGGCGCCGCCCATTCGGTAGACTCTTCCGATGTGGCCTTTCAGTTGGCTGCAGTTGGCGCCTTTAAAGAAGGATACAGTAAAGCCGGTCCGGTTATCATGGAGCCGATTATGAAAGTGGCTGTCGAAGGACCGACCGAGTTCCAGGGAGCTATCATGGGCTCGATCAATCAGCGGCGTGGTATGATTATCGGTAGTACGGAAGAGAGCAATTACTCCGTAGTTGAAGCCGAAGTACCGCTTTCCGAAATGTTTGGCTACTCGACAACATTGCGTTCACTGACCCAGGGCAAGGCTGAATTTACTATGGAGTTTGCCACCTTCAAACAGGTTCCTAAAGGCGTCAGTGAAGAACTGATCAAGAAGTATCTGGAAGAGAAGAAATAAACGTATTGCCTGGAGCAGAAAAGAAAAGACATACAGTTCAATCGGCAGCCGCTTACGGTTGTAGTGAACGGTTTGAATAGAGAAAGAGAAAGAGGTAGTCACATGGGAAACGAAGTGTTTACATCCAACAATCCGCTAGGTGCTCTTGGTTTGGATAATAACGGAGATGGTGAGAGCAACAGAATGGGGCTGGTTATGGCCAGGGCCGGTCTCGGAAAAACTGCAATTCTGGTGCAGCTCGCTCTTGATTCCATCGTCAGAGGAAACAAAGTTCTGCATGTTTCCATTGGTGAAACAGTAGATAAAACCAGAGCCTGGTATGATGATATCATTTCTCTTTTGAGAGATGAAGGAACAAAAATCGATTATGAGCTGCTTCAGAATCGGATGATCATGACTTTTAAAGAGTCTACCTTCACCCAGGCAATCCTTGAAGAGCGACTTGACGACCTGATCCAACAGAATATTTACAGACCAGAATGTCTAATTATTGACGGATATGATTTTGAGGTAAATAAATATGATGCCTTAGCTGAACTGAAGGATTTTATGATGAAGCATGGTCTGAGAATGCTCTGGTTTTCAGCCGTCAGTCATCGTGGTGATCAACGGACAAGTGAAGCAGGTGTCCCTGCTCCCTGTCACGAAGTAGATGACCTGTTTGAGACGGTTCTGTTGATTAACCCGGAAGATGATGGCATTAAACTGAAAATTATTAAATGTGAGGCATGTTCCGTTGATGAGGGAACCACTCTGATGCTTGATCCGTCGACCATGCTGGTCAGAAGGGGGTAAGAAGATATCCGGGAAGAATCAAGGTGAGTTTCCCCGCCTGAACAACCATAAAGGTAAGTAGTCAACAAAAAGGCGAATCACTCGTTATTGAGTGATTCGCCTTTTTGTTTTAGAGTACACCAACCTGTTTAATGCAAACAACAAAGACGCGTTGATCTACAGAGATTATAACAATGAAAATCAGACCGTGTATCGATCTCCATAACGGCAAGGTGAAACAGATCGTCGGCTCCACCTTGAGCGACAAGCAACCGGATACAATAAAAACCAATTTCATATCCGAGAAGCCTTCCTCCTGGTTCGCCGAACTTTATAAAAAGGATGGTTTGACCGGCGGTCATATCATCATGCTGGGTCCCGGCAATGAGGAAGCGGCCGCTGAAGCATTGACCGCCTGGCCCGGCGGCATGCAGATCGGCGGCGGTATCAATGAAAAAAATTGTACAACCTGGCTGGAGCAGGGTGCTTCCCATATTATAGTGACCTCCTGGGTCTTCAAGGATGGTAAAGTGGATTATGACCGTCTTTCCACACTGGTGAACAAGGTCGGCAGGAAACGTCTGGTTCTTGATCTCAGTTGTCGGAAGAGGGGTGATCAGTATTCTATCGTCACCGATCGTTGGCAGAACTTTACCGAAGTAGTTATCAATGAACGGGTACTTGATGAGTTCTCCAGAAGCTGTGATGAGTTTCTGATCCATGCCGCCGATGTCGAGGGTAAATGTGCGGGAATCGAGCTTGACCTGGTGGAGAAACTCGGCCGCTGGTCGCCCATTCCCACAACCTATGCCGGGGGAGTCAGGGATTTGGCTGATCTTGAGCTTGTCCGGGATGTGGGACAGGGGCACCTTGATGCCACTGTCGGTTCAGCCCTGGATATCTTCGGCGGAACATCAATGACTTATGATGAGGCGGTCTCCTTTCACAAAAAAAACAGGAACGGTTAGGGTGACTGATCAGAAACAGTGGGACAGTAAGAAGAGCCCAACAGCAGAGAAGAAGCTGGTTCAGCTGACAATCCGGGTCCCGGATGATCTGTATCGTGCCTACCAGAGAGGTTGCTGGATTGTGAGCCAGGAGACCGGCCATTCCAGAGATGAATTGGCCCGGAAAATGGTCACTGATTTTCTAAAAAAACATGGCTGTTGAGTCGAGCATGTGAGAAGTTGGCTGAGAAGATATTTATCGGCTTGACAAAACCTGGCAGGTATTTTATTCTTAAATAAGAACTATTCTTAACTGGTACTATGGAACAAGAAAATCAACTGATAGAGCAGCAGGTCGAACATTTCAGAGAGCTATGCAATGATGCGGGTATGAAGTTGACCCATCAGCGGCTTGAGATATTCAAAGAACTGCTGGAGGCTAAAGATCACCCTTCGGCAGAACGGGTCCATGAACGGCTGCAGGATAGAATGCCGACCATTGCCATTGATACGGTGTACCGAACTCTGTCGACTTTTGATGAGCTCGGCCTGATTAAAAAACTTCATATTTCAAACGATCGAACCCTGTTTGATTTCAATACCGACCAGCATCATCATTTTGTCTGCAGTCGCTGCAAGAAGGTGGAGGATATTTATTGGCCCGATTTTGACCAAACATCATTACCGGATAATATTGACAAGGTTGGCACCATTCAGTCCCGCCACCTAGAGTTGCATGGTGTTTGTAGTGAGTGTATGGAGAAAGGATGAGAGGAACTTTTTTTTTGGGACGCCATATAAGAATAAATCTTATGTAAGAAGACAAATTATCAAGAAAAATGTGCTTTATGTTGCAGATGTATATAAAAAATAAGAATAGACAACAAATAGTAACCAATAACTGAAGGAGGTAGCGATATGAGTGAAGAAAAAAAATGTCCGGTTACAGGTAACTCTGCCAAGCCAGATACAGGCAGCGGCACCTCAAACAAGGACTGGTGGCCGAATCAGTTGAATCTCAGCATTCTCCACCAGCATTCCAGCAAGTCCGATCCCATGGGAGAGGAGTTCAATTACGACGAGGAGTTCAAGAAGCTCGACCTGGGTGCGGTTAAAAAAGACGTCTATGAATTGATGACCGACTCACAGGACTGGTGGCCGGCCGATTGGGGTCATTATGGCGGCCTCTTCATCCGAATGGCATGGCACAGCGCAGGCACGTACCGTATGTCTGATGGACGTGGCGGAGCGGGCTCCGGCAATCAACGTTTTGCACCGCTGAATAGCTGGCCTGACAATGCCAATCTCGATAAAGCACGCCGGCTGCTTTGGCCGATCAAGCAGAAGTA